>JABSQN010000001.1:0-264773 GCA_013215825.1 Piscirickettsiaceae bacterium
GTATCCATATCAATTTGGCCATCTTTAATGAAAGTACCGACGTTTTTATCATCACCAAAAATAGTATTTTGCGTATTAATATAGGCGTAACTAATTTTTGTGTTTTCAAACGAGGT
This sequence comes from Piscirickettsiaceae bacterium, assembly GCA_013215825.1. Lineage (GTDB taxonomy): Bacteria > Pseudomonadota > Gammaproteobacteria > Nitrosococcales > Methylophagaceae. The sequence goes on from JABSQN010000001.1 coordinate 117, forward strand.
ATTTACAAGACTAAAGGCATCAAAGGATTGAAGGTTTTGGCGCCATAAGACATTACCTATAAAGCGATGAAAGGGTGCTTTACGATAGGTTAAATCTTGGCGACCTAGTTTAAATTCCGTGTCAAAGCCATTGTATTGTAAATAGGCTTGGTTTATTTCTGTATTTTCCGGATCGGCAATAACAGCATATTCCGTCTTCCCATGAATAGTATCGTTATAATCATCTTGACCTAAGTCAGAAATATCTTCGACTTCTGCAAATAACTTAAAGCCATGGAAAGCCCCTGTTTTATAGCCAAGCGTAGTACGGAGAGTAAAGGCATCGGCATCTTTTTTGCCATCTTGATCAACAGATTCATAACGTGCTCGTGCTGAGAAACTGACATCCCCACCACTTAATGCTTCAAAGAAAGCATCTTCAGCATGAACAGCTGTTATTGGTGCCGTCATTAATGCGCCAATGGTGGCGGCGAGCCAGGTTAGTTTTTTCATGTTTTTAATTCCTTACAAATATAAAATTAGAGTTTTCGTTTAGTACGTACGATTTGGTATGGGCGCCATGCATAACTAAACGGTGCGCTCCATACATGCACTAGACGAGTAAAGGGAAATAATAAAAATACGGTCATACCAAAAAATAGATGGGTTTTAAATATAGTATCGACATTAGCAAGCAATGCTGGCTCAGGTCTTAAATAAGCAATACTTTGTGCCCACTCTGCTAATGCAATCATCACGCTAGGATCGTTATGGCTTGCATGGCCAAGAGAGACAGGTATGGTAGATAATCCTAATAATAAGGTTACTATTATCCAGCTAAGGATAAATTTATCTGATCCTCGGCTTGTTGCAGATATACGAGGATTAAAGAAACGTCTAATCCAAAGAACAACTGCACCAATTAAGCACATGCCTCCAAAAATGGTGCCTGCCCAGATAGCAATCATTTGATGTGCCATATCGGATACGCCTAATCCTGTAAAGACAGCATGGGGAGTCAATAGACCCACAAAATGCCCACCAAATACGGCAAGAATACCAATGTGGAATAAGTTGCTACCTAAGCGTAGTCCTTTTTTTGATAATAATTGGCTTGAGTCGCTTTTCCAAGTGTATTGCTCTCGATCAAAGCGTAACCAACTACCAATAAAAAACAAACTTAATGCGATATATGGATAGACGCCGAAAAGAAAATTTTCTAATCTCATTTTATTGCTCCTTATGACGCTTCAATGCGGGTCAAACTAGCACGACCGTCAATAATGGAAATCAAATCCGCATAGGGACTTGCCGCTTTTTTCAAATTATCCATTAATACGCCAAAGACCTTCTTAGCATCGGCTAAAAACACGGTCGATTCATTGCCATCCAGATAGGCGGCAAATTCTAAAATTAATGGTAAATAATCAGGTAGCTCCTTGGCAGACTCTGAAACTTCAATGCCATAATCTTTATAGAGCTCACCTAGATCAATCAATGCTGGGCCACGGTTTTTATCATCACCAAATAAATGATGAGTCAGATGAAGGCTATGTTCAGGAACCATGTCAAAGGTGGAGACATAGTTTGCTTGCAATTCAATTAATGAATTGCTTTCCATTTTCTTAAGGTAGCCTTGTAAAAGTGACCGTTCTTGTTTGTTAATATCAGAGGTGTCATTGACCCAATCTTTGATTTCTTCTAAGTTATCAAGCAATTCTTGCTCTGGATATTGTAATAAAACGGATAATATTTTATAAATTTTCATTATCTTCTCCTAAATGTCGTCGCCAGAAGGGGCTAGGTCTTTCGGCTCTTTAGTTGTCTTGCGACGGCGAGGGAATAAGGTGATTTTTGATACACCTGAAGAACTATCATTGCCAAAACTAAAGCCATTTTGACCTTGGTTTGCATAGACATCATCCAGCACCATCTCTTCATGACCGGTTGGAATAACAAAGCGGTCTTCATAATTGGCAATGGCAAGGTAGCGATACATATCCTTCGCTTGATCTTCGCTTAAACCTGCCGCATCCAATGCGGTGGTATCAATAACACCATCAACATGAATGCTACGCATATAAGAACGCATCGCTATTAATTTGTTTAATGCCGATGAAACGGGGGCTTCTTCACCCGCCGTTAATAAGTTTGCCAAATATTGAACTGGTAAACGCATTGCTTCAGCAAGAGGAATAGCACCATCAGGCCCTGTTGGTAGGCGCCCTTGATCAATTTTAGATTGAACGGGTGATAGCGGTGGCACATACCAAACCATGGGTAATGTTCTATATTCTGGATGCATTGGGAAAGCAATTTTCCAATCCATAGCCATTTTCCAGATAGGTGAGTTTTGTGCTGCTTTCAACATATCATCATTAATGCCATCTCGACGCGCTGCCGCAATGACTTCTGGATCATTGGGATCAAGGAAGATACTGCATTGTGCTTCATACAGATCTTGCGTGTCATCCATGCTGGCAACTTCTTCGATACGGTCAGCATCGTAAAGCATAATACCGTTATAACGAATACGACCTACACAGGATTCAGAACATACGGTTGGCATGCCTGATTCAACACGTGGGTAACAACCGGTACATTTTTCAGCTTTACCCGATTCCCAGTTATAGAAGACCTTTTTGTATGGGCAGGCTGAAATACACATGCGCCAGCCGCGGCACTTATCTTGGTCAACTAGAACAATACCGTCTTCTTCACGTTTATAAATTGAACCAGATGGACATGAAGCAATACAGGATGCATTCAAACAATGGTTACAGATACGCGGTAGATACATATGGAAAGTATTTTCAAACTCACCATACATTTCCTTTTGAGCGATATCCATATTTTTATCTTTTGAACGATGTTTGAACTCACCGGCTAAATCGTCTTCCCAGTTAGGACCCCAAGTGATTTTGTCCATCACTTCACCGGTGATCTGAGAGATCGGACGAGCGGTTGGTGTTGCTTCTAATAACGGTGCGTTTTGTAAATGTGCATAGTTAAAAGTAAATGGTTCGTAATAATCATCAATTTCAGGCATATCAGGATTAGCGAAGATATTCAGTAATCGTTTGATTTTACTACCTGATTTTAGCTGTAACTTACCATTTTTAAGTTCCCAGCCACCATTCCATTTTTCTTGGTCTTCCCAGTTTTTAGGGAAACCAACACCAGGTTTGGATTCAACATTATTAAACCAAGCGTATTCCATACCTTCACGGTTAGTCCAAACATTTTTACACGTTACAGAACAGGTATGACAACCAATACATTTGTCTAAATTAAAGACAAGGGCAAATTGAGCACGTACTTTCATAATCTTCTCCTATTTTTTGCCAATGCCAACGGGGTTTAATTGCGCTTCACGTTCATCAGTGAGCGGCCGTTCTAACCAGTCAATATCTTGGTCTTCGAGTTTATGTATTACGACCATTTCATCACGTTGGCTACCGACGGTGCCATAGTAATTAAAGGCATACGATAATTGGGCATAACCACCAATCATATTGGTTGGTTTCATCGCAATACGAGTTACTGAGTTTAAAATACCACCACGTTTACCGGTTGACGGTGAACCTGGGACATTCACATTTTTCTCTTGAGCGTGATACATCATTGCCATCCCGCTTGGGATCCGCTGCGAAATAACCGCCCGAGTAATGGTTGCACCATTGGCATTGATAATTTCAATCCAATCGTTATCAACCAAGCCAATGACTTTGGCATCCACTTCAGAGATCCATGTGTATGGACCACCACGGAATAACTGCAACATACGCAAGTTATCTTGATAGGTTGAATGAATACCCCATTTTGAATGCGGTGTTATCCAGCTTAAAGTTAGATGCGGTTTTTTACGCACGCTATCGGGTAATGTTTCATGCGCTTTGGTATCAATTGGCGGACGATAAGTACAAGACCCTTCACCAAAGTCCAACATCCATTCATGATCTTGATAGAAGTGAGCACGCCCCGTTAGTGTTCTAAACGGAATATGTTCATGCACATTGGTATAACCGGCTGTGTATGACACATGCTCTGATTCAATACCAGACCAAGTAGGTGCTGTAATGATCTTACGTGGTTGAGCTTGAATATCACGGAAGGTAATTTTTTCTTCATGACGACCAGCATAAAGATGACTGTGGTCGATACCTGTTTTCACTGATAATGCAGTCCATGATTTATGCGCTACTTCACCATTGGTTTCGGGTGCCATTCGCAATACGGAATCACACACATAAATATCTTCTTCTAGTGATGGCATACCAAATGAAACACCCGGTACTTTCACCGTGTAGTTAATTTTTTTAAGTTCTTCGTATTCTTGATCCGTGTTCCAATCAATACCTTTAATATTGTTACCAAGCTTGGTCATTAATGGGCCAAGCGCAATATATTTGTTATAGACACTACCAAAATCACGTTCAACGATTTTAATGATTGGCATTGTTTTGCCTGGAATAGGTTCACATTCACCTTTTTTCCAGTCTTTAACTTCACCAAATGGTTGTGCCAATTCACCAGGGGTATCATGTTGCATCGGTAATGCGACTACATCTTTTCTTATACCTAGATGTTCGCCACCTAATTCACTGAATTTCTTAGCCAATGCTTGGAAAATCTGCCAATCTGATTTAGATTCCCAACCCGGTGATACTGCTTCTGATAATGGGTGAACAAAGGGATGCATATCCGTAGTATTTAAATCATTTTTCTCATACCAGGTTGCTGTTGGCAACACGATATCTGAATAAGCGCCTGTCGAGTTCAGGCGGAAGTTAATATCAACCATCAAATCTAACTTAGCAATCGGTGCTTCTTCATGCCATTTAACTTCTTTAGAGCCTTTGCCAGCCCCACCTTCTTGCAGAACACCATTTTGTGCACCAAGCAGATGTTTAAGGAAATACTCATGCCCTTTAGCTGAAGTACCAATTAAGTTAGCACGCCAAACAAATAGATTTCGAGGCCAGTTCTCAGGTGCATCGACATCGGCAAAAGCGACATCTAACTCGCCAGACTTCAATTTATCGGCAATAAATCCGCCAATGCTTGCTTCGTCATCCTTACCAGCGGCTTTGGCTTCTTTTGCAAGTTCTATTGGGTTTTTATTCCAATGCGGAGCAGAAGGTAACCAACCTAAACGTGTTGCAACGATATTGTAATCGGCAATGGTATAGCCTTTATATTTAGCTTTTGCTGCAGGATGATGCAATTCATCTGGATTAATGGTGTCATAACGCCATTGATCGGTATGGAAATACCAATATGATGTTGAATTTTGATGACGAGGTGGACGCTGCCAATCTAATGCAAAGGCAATGGGTGCCCAACCTGCTTGTGGACGTAATTTTTCTTGTCCGACATAATGCGCCCAACCACCACCGGATTGACCGACACAACCACACATATGAAGCAAGTTCATAATTGAACGATAGCTTAAATCATTGTGATACCAATGATTAATCGCCGCGCCCATAATAATCATAGATTTACCGGTTGTTTTAGCTGCATTATCAGCAAATTCACGACCAGTACGTTCAATATCAGCCGCTTTAACGCCCGTTACTTTTTCTGCCCAAGCAGGTGTATAAGCGATATTGGCATCAGAATAAGATTTAGCAACATTGTCACCACCAAGGCCACGATCTAGGCTGTAGTTAGACAATTGCAAATCAAATACGCTAGTGACAAAGACTTCGTCACCATTGGCTAGCGTTAGTTTTCTAACTGGCATATTACGCCATAACAATCCTGGTTCATCGGGTGTGAAGTGAGGAAAACCAACAGAAACCACTTCATCATGATTGCCAAGACAAGATAACTCTTCAACAATATCGTTATCGTTAGCCTTAGGAAGTAGGTTCCATTTACCATCTTCACCCCAGCGGAAACCAATTGAGCCATTTGGAGCAACAAAGTTTTTGCTTGTTTCATCAAAGACGATGGTTTTCCATTCTGGATTATTGTCTTCACCTAAATTTTCAGCAAAATCTGAGGCTCTTAAACAACGATCAGAGACATAACCATCTTCATATTTTCGTAAGATAACTTGAATCGGTAGATCCGTATTTTGACGGGCATAACTAATAAAATAAGGTATTTGATTGTCGATGTAGAATTCTTTCAAAGCCACATGACCCATTGCCATAAAGGCGGCTGCATCAGTACCTTGTTTAACTGGCATCCAGAGATCAGCAAACTTTACATATTCGGCATAATCAGGCGCCATTGACACAACTTTTGTTCCTTTATAACGTGATTCCGTCATAAAGTGAGCATCAGGTGTTCGAGTCATTGGCAAGTTAGCACCCGTGATGATCAAATAGGTTGAGTTATACCAATCTGCTGATTCTGGTACATCTGTTTGTTCGCCCCATGTTTGAGGGCTTGCCGCAGGTAAATCACAATACCAATCATAAAAAGAGCCGACAGCTGCACCGATAAGAGAGAGATATCGAGAGCCGGCGGCATACGAAATCATCGACATAGCAGGGATAGGCGAGAAACCATAAATACGATCCGGCCCCCATTTGTCGATGGTATAAACATTAGCGGCTACGGTGATTTCAGTTACTTCATCCCATGTTGCACGAACAAAGCCACCTAGGCCACGTACCGAGGTATATTTTTTACGTTTTTCTTCGTCAGCTTGAATAGCGGCCCAAGCATCGACAGGTTTTTTACCTGTTTTACGTTCAGCACGGTACAACTCAAGTAAACGACCACGAATAAGTGGATATTTAATACGATGTGGACTGTATAGATACCAAGAGAAGCTGGCACCACGTTGGCAGCCTCGAGGTTCATGATTTGGCATGTCTTCACGGGTACGTGGATAATCTGTTTGCTGCATTTCAAAGGCAACCAAGCCGCCTTTAACAAAGATCTTCCAAGAACAACCACCGGTACAGTTCACCCCATGGGTGGAACGTACGATTTTATCGTGTCTCCAGCGATTACGATAACCTTCTTCCCATTGACGGTCTTCATTGGTCACAATGCCATGTTCGTCTGAGAAGGTGTCTTTAACCTTATTGAAAAAATTTAGTCTATCTAAAAAATGACTCATCTATCTCTCCGATTTACGTTTACTTCTTACTGGTTAAAATTAAGGTCGCCAGAATATCTAACGACCTTATATTCAGTTTAAGGGTTATAAAATTCGACATTTTTACGCAAGTAGAACCACCAATTTATGACCATACATACGATATAGAAAATGGCAAAACCATATAATGCATTTTCAGGTGTTGTTGCTTTAATTTGTTCACCGAACACTTTAGGGATAATGAATGCACCATAAGCCGCTACTGCTGAAGTCCAACCTAATACTGGGCCAGCCTGTTCTTTATTAAACACTTGAGAAATAGTACGGAATGTTGAGCCGTTACCAATGCCCGTCATTGCAAACAAAAGCACAAACAAAATTAAGAAAGGCCAGAAAAACTCTTCAGGAGTTGCTGATGCATAAGCTTGCTTCATAAAGTAAGCGACACCCAAGGCTGAAATAACCATGACGGCGGAAATATATTGGGTAACTTTTGCTCCGCCCATTTTATCGGCAAGCATGCCGCCCAATGGACGAATCAATGCGCCTACAAAGGCACCCATCCATGCATAGGTTAGAGCAGAAGGACCATTTGGATTAACAACGTCATGTGTCATTACGCCATTGACTAATAGATGTTGATAACCAAATACGACTTTAATTGATAAGGCTAATGTTGCCGCGTAACCAATAAATGAACCAAAAGTCATTACATAAATAACGGTCATTGCCCATGTGTGTTTATTATTGAAGATTTTATATTGACGGTTTAAACCTTCTTTATAATCATCACCTAAAGGTAGCATTTTCAATAAAAATACGGTGAGAGCGATAATAATAGGCAATGTGACCCATTTGCTCAGCATGATCCCTGAACCGCTTACCGCTTCTGGCAACATCAACCACAAACCAAAGGTCGCTGTTGAAAGCCCTAAAACCAACATAACAATGATTTTTACGAACGCGCTCATCGTTGAGCCTATACGAGGTGATACATGCTCAGCCGTAATATTGTTCATACCCATCCATGTTGCAATGGAAAGTGGAATCAAGACAATTAACCAGATGTAACCGGCATTTTGAATATAGGTTTCTGTGCCCGCTGGAATTTTACCAATCAAAGTGCCAGAGGAAATTTCTAACGCCATTGAACCGCCGGTAAAACCGACGGCGAGTGTCATTGCCAAAGGAATTAGAATTTGCATGGTGGTCACACCAAAGTTACCTAAACCCGCGTTCATGCCCAATGAATAACCTTGTACTTTCTTAGGATAGAAGAACGAGATATTTGACATTGAAGAGGCAAAGTTACCGCCACCAAAACCTGATAATAAGGCTAGGATTTGGAAATGCCAGAAAGGGGTATCAGGGCTAGATAATGCAATCCCTACACCGAGAGCCGGCAAAATCAACAATGTTGTTGTTAAGAAAATGGTATTTCTACCACCTGCTAAGCGGATAAAAAAGGTTGATGGAATTCGTAGCGTTGCTCCCGACAGACCCGCAATAGCGGCTAACGTAAATAGTTGTGATTTTTCAAAGTCACCATAGCCAAGATTGAGCATTTGTACCGTAATAATGCCCCACATTAACCAGACGGCAAAACCACTTAATAGACTAGGTATAGAGATCCAAAGGTTTCTAGTGGCAATTTTCTTACCCTCAGATTCCCAGAACTGCTTATCCTCGACATCCCATTTTTTTAAATCATGTGACATAAAAATTCCCTCGTTGATTATTCTAAGTTATCTGTTGGCTCATCTTGTTTGCGTGCGGCTAAATATTGTTGATGGCGTTCTTTTTTCATTGGTCGAACTTCAGTCCAATACATCCAGACTAGAGAAACCCAAACCACACCGAACATCAACATAAACACAGATGACCGTACGCCAGTAAGGTCAACCAGAGCGCCGAACATAACAGGTAAGAAGAAGCCTCCCATGCCGCCAGCTAGACCAACGATGCCTGAGATAACACCAATATTATGGGTATAGTCATCTGAGATATATTTGAAAACAGATGCTTTACCAATCGCGAAAGCAACACCAATGGTAAACATCAAAATGGTGAATACAGTTGCACTTAGGCCGACATGAAAGTCCATTTGACCGTCCACCGTCATAATGCTTAATTGAGTTTGTGGATAAGACAGGAAGAATAAAGCCGCTAAGGAAACCCACAATACCCACCATGTGACTGTGTGAGCGCCATGCTTGTCTGAAAAATAACCACCCATAGCACGTAAAATACCGCCGGGTAATGAGAAGCAGGCCGCTAATAAGGCCGCTGTTTTAAGATCGAAGCCATATTCAGCGATATAGTATTTGGTCATCCATAGTGCCAGAGCAACATAACCACCAAATACGATTGAGTAGTATTGGCAAAGCTTCCAGACCACAGGATCTTTTAATGCTTTTAACTCGTCAGCAATACTGAACTTTTTATCCGATTTATGAGCAGGATCATCATAAGTAAAGAGCCAAAAAGCAATAGCCATTACCGTCATAATCACGGCATAAACTTTAGGCACCATTGCCCAGCCATAAGCCACCACAATACTAGGAGCCACTAATTTAGTGATTGCCGCCCCTACATTACCGGCACCAAATATACCCATTGCAGTACCTTGTTGGTTTTTAGGAAACCAGCGAGCAACATAGGCAATACCGACAGTAAATGATGCGCCAGTAAGACCAACAAATAATCCTAGCACTAGATAATGCCAATATTCTGTACCGTATGACACCATCCAAATTGGGAAGATAGTGGAAAGCATCAAACACATAAATACAATGCGACCACCATAGATATCAGTCAAAATGCCAATGGGCAGTCTAAATAATGAACCCGTTAATACGGGCATTGCAATCAAAATACCGAATTGGGTTTCATTTAACCCCAGCGTTTCTTTAATTGGAATACCGATTACAGCAAACATCATCCACACCATAAAACAGACAGTGAAAGAGAAGGTGCTTGCTGCTGTAACTGACCATGCCATTGATTTTTGTGTAGGCATTTTTGTCCCCCCTAAAAGTACTAAATTTACATAGTGTTAGGATAGGCTCATTGTTTACAGCAACCTATTCTCCAGAAGACGTAGGTTGTGAAGGGAAAAGAACTAGTTCTTTTGGGTAGGGTCGGATATAAATTACACATTAATTGTGATTTATATTTATTATCATTCACGTTGTAGAGCCTTTTAATAAAGCCCATCATTCCCGTGAAAATAGGGACCTAGCGATTGTGACTATATTCACAATCGAAGTGCAAAGCTATAACTACAAGTGGTTGGTATATTTATTTAGAATTAGGTATTAACCCATGCTCAACAGCATAAACCGCAGCTTGCACTCGGCTAGTAATTTTGAGTTTCCGTAAGATGCCTTGTACGTGAATTTTGACTGTTGATTCAGCTAAACCAAGAATCCGGGCAATGCTTTTATTGCTTTCTCCTTGAGCCAGCATAATGATGATTTCACTTTCACGCGGTGTTAAGTGAATATTCTCTTTTTTAAATTTCTTTTCAATGATAGGTTTGCGAACAGCCTCAAGTAATACTGAGGACATTTGGAGAGACATCACTGATTCACCATCGACGGCACGGCGTATGGAATCCACTAAAAAATCTATTTCAATATTTTTTAGTAAATAGCCTCGTGCACCATTTTGTAAGGCTTGCATTAGGTCTTGACCATCTTCAGAGACGGTTAACATTAACACGGCAATTTCAGGCATATCTTCCGTAAGCATTTGCAATGCTTCTAAGCCACTGGTACCAGGCATGTGTAGATCAAGTAATACAATATCGGGCATAAGCTGTTTGGCACGTTTAACGCCTTCAAGCCCATCATTGGCTTCACCGACTACGTCGAAATCATCCTGACTTTCAAGCAATGACTTAATGCCGCTACGGAAGAGACTGTGATCATCGACTAATAAAATGCGAATATTGCTCATGCCTTTGTGATTTCCTTCGGTAGAATATTGCTTGTAAGTGGTAGCGTTAAGCAAATTGTTGTGCCTTCATTAGGAGAGGAGTCAATGGTTAAAGTGCCGCCAATACGATGCGTTCTTTCTTTCATGATTTGCAAACCAACATGAGTTTCTCCTGCATCTTTACTGCTATCAAAGCCGAGACCGTCATCATGAATAATGAGTTGGCATTCGGTACCATGTGATAAATGAACATCAACCTGTGTCGCCCTAGAGTGTTTACGAATATTAGATAAGCATTCATGCAGAATATGTAAGAATTGCAATATTATCTCTGGTTGCAAGCTGACCGCATTGCCGTCAAATTCATAGTGGCTACTAATACCCGTTTGCCCTTCAAATTTTTCCAGTGCATCACGAATAGCAACATCAATATCATCATGTTTTATCCGAGTGCGGAAATACACCAGTAACTCACGCACATCATCATAACTTTCTTGAATGCCTTCTTTAATTTGAGTTAATGTTTTGTCGACTTGTTCGGCGCGTCCTTTACGTAAACCATCTTGTAATAGTTGTACTTGAATATTCAAAAAAGCAAGTGATTGGGCAATGCTATCGTGTAGTTCTTGTGCCAATAAATTGCGTTCTTCGGAGATAGCCATTTCTTTTTCACGATCAACAAACAGTTGGTTTTCAATGGCCGCTCCTAAATGTTGACTGACTGTTTCGAGTAATTTCACTTCTGATGGCGGCAGGATACGTGGTTGATGGAAGAATAAGTTAAATACGCCGATAACACCTTGTCTCGTTTTAATGGGCACGGAAACAACGCCTTCAAAGCCTTCATTTTTACAGGCTTGTTTGGAAAACACACCATATTCGACGGGAGAGATACTGCAGCTAATGGCTATTTCGCTATTGATCGTGTCGCCACATAAACAATCGCCACACTGTACCTGATGTTCACTGTGAAGAAATTGTTCAGAAACACCGGCACAAGCAACAATGGGAATGCCGATGCCTTTGGGGTCAATAAGTCTAATAATACCTGCTTGGGCACTAAATAATTCAATCATTTTATTGAGCACAACATCACATAATTCGTCGGTGACAGGGGCTGTATTTATAAATGCAGCAGTATCATAGAGTGCGGCTAATTCACGACTTTTTACTTCTAAGGTATTTGTTTTTGTTTGGATCCGTTCTTCAAGCGTGGCGTAAATTTCTTGTAACTGTTTAACCATATGATTAAAACCGCTAGCCAAATCACCAAATTCATCGTGGCTGGTAACAGGGAGTCGGATACTAAAATCGCCATGTCCCATTGTATCTAAGCCTTTTTTTAGCTGTTGTACCGGCACTATTATCATTCTGGTAAATAATGAAAGTAGTAATAAAGAGCCGATAAAGGCTAAACCCAGTAAGCCATTCTGAAAGCCACGCAATAACTGAGTTGCTTCAGCCTGACTTAACTCTATCATCACGACCAAATGATCAATCTGGGCAACAAATTCCTTTAAGATATTGTTGTAATCTCTTATTAATAAATTTGCCTTTTCTTTATCAACTTCATTTAGAACAGCCCTAATGAGATGTTTATTTTGTTGATACCAGCGTTGCTGTATATCTGCTAAGGTTAAGTGAATATCTTTATCTTTCGGTAAGACTAATGGCCGAGAAGGATCGCCTTTTTCTAGCAGTATTAACGTTTGTTCAAAAGTCGTAATGATCTGCTCAATTTCAGTGTGTAACGCTATTGAGGGATGATCGGTGTATTGTGTTAATAGAAAAGCAATCTGGTAAGAACGCATACGTTCACTACCTGCATCATTAATAGCGGCGGCCCCACCTGCTAAACGTCTCGATGCATATAAGGTCGAGGCAATAGCGATAAACGCAATAATAAAATAGACAAGTAATAATGTCGTAATCTTTTGTTGAATAGTAAGGTTAGAAAGCTTCATTATTGGATCGCTATTTCCAGAAAAAAATAGTATGGATGGTAGTCTATCTTATTTAGTCATTTGCTATAAGTGGTATTTTTCTGTTGTGTTGTGTTTAAAAACATGACGGATTAGACCGAACATCACCAACGCCCACACAATAATAGCAACCCAAACCATAATTTGAGCAATCCAGCTCATAGGTTCAAAATCTGCTGCAAGTGAAAGCTGATAACTGGTGACGGCATACATGCCAAGTGGAAAAACAATATTCCACTGCATTGGGTTATAGCATAAAGGAATATGACGAATGAAACGTTTCCAATATCCAATTACAACTAATAACGGGATCCACCAAGTAGCCCATGTCCATGCAAGAAGAGAGACAGCATCAACGACGGAATGCAAAGCAATGAGAACGGGCATTATCGGATCAGATAAGGATAAAGTACTACCGGCATTAGCACTGATAGCGGCCGCACCCATAATTACCCACATAAGTGGTGTGTAGTCTTCATCTTCCATATTCAGAAAGAAAATTCGATAGCAAAACAAAGTGACAAATATGGTGTAAAGAATCAAACCAATCCCCCACAGCATATAAAGCCCAACCATCATATATTCGGCATATATACCCACTTGGTCGACAATATTGATGCCAAGTATAACGAGTGATTGAGTTCCTACAATACAGATCAACCATCCACCATGAACGATATTTAAATTACGCTTTGCACGGTGAATGGTCAGAATACTAAAGCTACAGTGAAGCAGTGACAACCAACCCAATAATGCGAAGACCCAGCATAAAAGAGCGAGCTGATTTAGCTCATGTAGATCGAATAATATGCCTACGACATTTGTCGCAGCAACAAAGGTAAAGAAGATAAAGGTCGTTGAGGGGTTGGTTAACTCAGCCCATACGATCTTGGGAAAACGAATAAGCCGCCAAATATAGATGACTAATAGTGTAAGCCAGGAAATTACAGCGATTACATACATCACTTCAGATAGTATCGCCATTTCAAGCATCTTCAATGCAATTGCAATGATCCCTGTCGCCATGGTTAGGCCAAAATAACCCGGATACAGATCTTTGAGCCAGACTAACTTAGTCGCATTAGAAGACATGTTATTTATCCCTCCACAACATTTAGAACCCCTGCTTGTTTTTAATTTCCCTTAGCTATTTGATAGGATTTTGTTGAATCTGTAAAGTTAAGTTAATGAAATTAATATGTTTGCAGTGGCAATCAACTAAATTTCTATCTTTACGTTATCATCAAATAAACTAATATTAGGTTGGCGGCAAACAAGAGAACAGACATGGATTTCCAGAACCTTAAAGGATTGCGTTCAAGTAACGGCAATTGCTCTTCTTTTAGAAATTGTGGATTAGGTTTTCGTAGATCACTTTCAAATTCTGACATTATTTCATAGCGATTTGTAGGATCAACAAGTACTGCTTTCCTAATGGCTTTATCAACCCAATGCGGGATATTACTTACATAGCTACTAATAGGCCTGTACTGTAAGCGGCGAAGTGATGCGCGATCTGATAAGCGAGAAAGCTTATCGCCATAGGGTAGTTTTCCAGTGATCATTTCATAGGTGATAGTGCCCAGAGCAAACAGATCTGACTGTGTTGTACCGATGCCATTGATCAGGTATTCGGGAGCCGTATAGTGTTTTGTGCCGAGTAATTCTTTTCGTTCAATGGGGGTGGATACATCTGCCATTCCCGCAATCTTTGTTGAACCAAAATCAACTATTTTGACTAATCCTTCTGCTGTAATCATAAGATTACCAGGCTTAATATCTTGATGTAGCATATCTAAGCGATGAAAAGCACGAAGCCCTGATACCGCTTGAGACACAATATTTCTAATGGCGGTTAGGTCTGGTTCAGTTTGATCGCTCATCCATTGATCCAGTGTTTTCCCTTCAATATATTCCATCACATAATAAAGAAAACGACGAGGACGAGTTTGCTCTATGGTTCTTATAACGTGGGGACTATTTATACGCCTGCCGATCCATTCTTCCATTTGAAAACGTTCAAGATAAGCAGGATCATCTTCAAAATTAATGGAGGGTGTTTTCAGCACCACTTTTTCATTGGTATCGGTATCAATAGCAAGATAAAGTTGGCTGGTTGAGCTGGCGTGTAACTCTCTAGTCACCCGGTAACCATCTAAAATGACACCTTCATATAATTCAGGCGGAAAGGGGAGTTTAGTTAGTTGTGAATAGACTTCATCAACATCTTGCGAGGGTAATTCGGTAATTTTTATAGCCTGGCAACTGACATTATCAAGACTGCCATTTTTTAGAGATTGTGCGACTAACTGTTCACATAAAACCGTTAAATCGTGTTGTTCCGATTTGATAGTATTAATAATAAGCTTGTCAGACAGATAATCATGAATACCATCGGTGGAAATAAAGAACAGATCACCGATTTCAATGGCTAATGATTTGTAATCAATATCTAAACGATAATCTATGCCCATTGCACGGCCTAGATATTCTTGTTTTCCAGGCATGTGAATACGATGATCGGTTGTTAATTGTTCTAGATTATTATTACGAAACAGATAAATACGAGAATCACCGACATGGAATAAATGAGCCGTTGTTGATTTAATCACCAGTCCGCAAAAGGTAGTAGCTAAACCGCGAGAAATATCTTGGTATTGATTGCTTTGGCTAAATAACCAGTTATTAATGGCAGTGAGAACCTTGCCGCCTGATTTTTTGACCGACCATGAATCGGGAGTACTGAAATAGTCTTCCATAAAGCCTGTGACACAGGCCTGACTTGCTTGTTTCGCTTCTGAGCTGCTGCTGACACCATCGGCTAAGGCAAAGGCGGCACCTTTACCTGTCAATAAGGCGGTATTAACAGGAATGAAGTGGCCGATATAATCTTGGTTCTCTTCCTTCAAACCTTTCTCGGAACAGAAACCAACCTGTAGTTTTAATTTAGTCGTCATTATTAATTAACATCAATCATTTGCACCGTTCCATCAGGCAGAATTTCAGCCATGTGTCCTTTAGGTTCATCCATGAATTGTACTGCAAATAATGTCACTACAGCCGTTGCTGCAATAATAAGGAAGAATGTTTCTGTGGCAACGAGGGATAATATTGTTAAGAATATCAAAGCACCAATATTGCCGTAAGCGCCGGCCATACCTGCGATTTGTCCTGTTAATCGACGTTGAATTAATGGTACAACAGCAAAAACAGCACCGCAACCTGCATTGACAAAGAAGGCACAGGCCATTGATGCCAGTACTGCCAATGCAATGGGCCATTCGGAAGTGATTTGACTCATAACATAATATCCTACGGATAAGCCCGCAATACAAAAACTCAATGCCATCTTACGACCAAAGCGATCACTTAATAAACCGCCAGTAGGACGTGATACTAGATTCATAAAAGCAAATCCTGAGCCTAATAATCCTGCCTGCACGGCACTAATGTCAAAGGTAGTATAAAAGAATAACGGCAACATTGAGATAACGGCTAATTCAGAACCAAATGCGACCATATAGGCTAAATCCAATACGGCAACTTGCTTGAATTTATAGCGATGAATTTCAGGTACAGGCTTAATAAAGATGTCTTTATTGACTTGGTAAATATGGTACGCCTGATAAAAATAGAGAACAAACAAGCCAATATAGATAGCTTGTACTGTTGAAGCCGTTAATAAATCAACACCACTTGGAGAAAGCTTCCAAGATAAAACGGCCAATGCGGCATACATTGGAATATTCATCAGTAAATAAAAATAGAGATCGCCTTTGCTCGTCACTTCCAAGCCACCTGATTTTTTAGGTTTAAAATAGGTTGAGCCTTTAGGTGTGTCCGACACACTAAAGTAATAAATAAATGCGTAAATTAAAGCGATAACGCCAGTAAAGGCAACGGCATAGCGCCAGCCATCTTCGCCGCCAAATAACAATGCAATAGCCGGTAAACTAATGGCTGCACCAGCTGCACCAAAATTGCCTAAACCACCATAAATACCTGTTGCTAAGCCAACTTGTTTGGCGGGATACCACTCCGAAATCATACGCACGCCGATAACAAAGCCCGCACCAACAAAACCTAACATAAATCGTGCCGCGGCTAATTGTTCAAAACTTTGTGCAAGAGCAAAAAAGAAACAAATAAAACTTGAAATACCTAATAACAAAGGAAAGGTGATTCTAGGACCATATTTATCGACCAGCATTCCCACCACGATTCGAGCAGGAATCGTCAATGCCACATTTAGGATTAAAATTGTTTTTATTTGTTGATCCGTCAGCCCAAACGATGCTTGAATTGAAATGAGCAAAGGGGCATGATTAAACCAGACTAAAAAACTAATAAAAAATGCCATCCAACTGAGATGTAGGATGCGAGTATTACCGCTGAAGGATAATAGCTTTAGGCTTTGTGCAGACATGGAAAACAATTCTCTTTAGAACACCAATATTGGTATTAAGTTTGTTGCGGGAATCGTGCCAAGGTGTAAGCTAATGATACAAAAGGTAAATTTATTTATTCTTGGTGAGAGTCGGCACTGAGATGAAACGCAATCATTAATTTACGCACCGGTATGGTGCGACATGGTTAAAGGTAGTTTAGACCGGATTAGTTAATATCACAACAATGATAACCGTAAGAATAAATGAAACACTTTTCCAGAAGAGTACCGGATTACGCTCCATTAAAGGCGGTGCTGTTTTATTTGCAAATGCTTTATTGGGCTGACTTAAATCAAAGATAAATTCGGATAATTCCATATAGCGTTTATATGGATTAGGATGTAACGCCATTTTCAATGTTTCATCGACCCAAGCAGGAATATCACGATCATCATGTAATGCCGATTGATACATTAATTTATTTTGGGCCGAGCGTGTTCTCGTTTTTGCTACTTGAACACCATAAGGAAACTTGCCGGTGAGCATTTGATAGCTAATGACAGCTAAAGAATAGAGATCTGAACGAGATGATCCTGCTTCTCCTAGAAAATATTCTGGTGCTGTATATTGAGCAGTGCCTAACAAATTAGTCCGCTCTAGAGGGCTAGAGATCTCATTTAGCCCTGCCACTTTTGTTGCCCCAAAATCTATGATTTTTAATGTTGCGGTAGTGTCGATCATAATATTTTCAGGACGAAGATCTTGATGCACCATTTCCAAACGGTGGAATGCTTGTAGTCCTTTAGCAATTTGTTCAATAATATTGCGTACCGTTGCTATATCAGGTTTAGGATTATCTCGCATCCACTGCGTGAGCGTCTGACCCTCAATAAACTCCATCACAATATAAAGATAATTTCGTTTGCGGGATTGTGTGCATGGCTTTAATACATAGGGACTGTTAATGCGTTTTGCAATCCATTCTTCCATCAGAAATCGTTCCAGATAGGCCGGATCACCCTGACAATCAATGGAGGGTGTTTTTATAACAATTTGCTCGCCTGTTTTTTCATCCACGGCTAAATAAACATGACTTCGGCTACTTGCATGAAGACTTCGAATAATTTTATAACCATCAAAGCGTTCCCTGGCTTCTAATACTGGCGGGAAGGGTAAAGAGGTTAACTGTTGATATAACTCATCTGAATTTTGATTGGGTAACTCGTCAATTCTGATGATTTGAATCGTCAGATTATCATCACTGTCTTGTTTAAATGCCTCATCAACAATGGTTTTTGCTGCCGCATCTAAATCATCAGACTGTTCTTTAATCGTATGAATAATAAAAGATGAATCGACAAATTCATAAACACCGTCAGTCGTTAGAATAAAGGTATCGTCTTTTTCTATAGCAAGTGATTGATAATCAATTTCAAGTTGAGGCTGGATCCCCATGGCACGGCTAAGATAACTATCATCCTTGCTTATCCAATGCCGGTGATCTTCTGTTAATAGTTCTAATTCATGGTTTCGTAAACGATAAATTCGTGAGTCACCGACATGGAAAATGTGTGCTGTTGTAGACTTAAGAATCAACGCACTTAAGGTACAGACATAGCCTTTATTCATATCATAACGATATTGGCTTTTTTTTGATTGCGAGTGTAACCATGAGTTTGTGGCTGATAAGACTTGTTGAGCAGATTTTTTGACTGACCATGCTTCAGATGTGCAGAAATAATCCATTAGGAAGCCTCGAATGGTGGCTTCACTGGCAATTTGACTCACCTTACTACTGCTAATGCCATCGGATAGGGCAATAGCAATTCCTTTTGAGTCTAGCAGGTGATCGTCAGGACTATAAACACCATAAAAATCCTGATTGATGTCCTTCCGACCTTTATCAGAATATTGCCCAATGGTAATTCTTAATGACTGTGACATTGATACCTGCAATTATTAAGACAAGCATTCACCACAGAGACACGGAGTTCACAGATAAATCCATTAAACTCTGTGCGCGTTGTGTCTCTGTGGTGAAATAAGATATTTTCATTTTGTCATAACAAGGCAGAAAAGACGACTCGTGCTAGCCTAACTTACGTTCAGGGCTAGTTCTTACATGTGTGTAATATAACGGTAAGCCAACAAGTACAAAACCACCGACAAGATTACCCAATACCGTTGGTAACTCATTCCAAAGCAAATAATCTACAACGGTAAAGTCACCACCCATAATCATTGAGAATGGGAATAAGAACATATTGACAATTGAATGCTCAAAGCCCATGAAGAAGAACAACATGATTGGCATCCACATTGCAGCCATTTTGCCGGTTGCTGAGGTAGAAATCATGGCGCCAACTACGCCCATTGATACCATCCAGTTACACAACATGCCACGGATAAAGATAGTGATCCAACCATCTAAGCCATGCTCTTTATAGCCCAAGGTTCTCGATTCACCGATACTGGCTACTTTTGCTGCAATTGCACCCCCATCAACATTAAAGCCGTAGGTAAAGACAAAAGACATCATAAAAGCAACCATCAAAGCGCCTCCTAAGTTACCCAAGAAGACTAAGCCCCAGTTACGCAACACTTGATTAACATCAACCCCTGGTCTTTTATCAAGCAGAGCGAGTGGTACCAGCGTAAATACCCCCGTTAACAAATCAAATTTCATTAGATATAACATAATAAAACCAACAGGGAAAAGTACGGCACCTAGTAATGGCGAACCTGTTTTTACGGCAACAGTAATAGCAAAAACAGCAGCCAATGCCAAAATCGCACCCGCCATAAAGGCACGAATTAAGGTGTCTTTAGTTGACATAAAGACTTTAGATTCGCCTGCGTCGACCATTTTGGTGACAAATTCTGTCGGTTCTAAATAAGACATTATTTTTCTCTCTTAATCAAACGTTAATACACGTATTCGTATATGCACTAGAACTAGTACAATAACTATGCCAGAGCAGAAGTCTTACTCTATCTCTTTGTTATATATGTATTAAGTCTGTTTTTAGATCGAGGTTAGATATCAATAATTACTCAGGTAGCACTGTTTTTGTGCGGTTGGGGATTACCATGGTGCAAAGAGAGGCCTAAGCAAACAGCGTCTTAATCTCAGGAATACACGAGCCATAGTTAGTACCTACTTTCAGTTTCAGGCCAATATCAGCAACAAATTTGGCGTTGTCACAGGAAATTTATTCTTTAATGGCATTTTCTTCAACACCGAAACAAGCACAGATCATGAATCTAGGTATTATTTTTGATCACTTTTCTGAGTGGTGCTTTCGATTTCTAACTGTAGCGACGGGGTTGCTTGCGTTGGCTCTAGTGATAACTCTGCTTGGTGTAAATCCTTATATGTCATGGCAAGCAGTAACACAGTGCATGCCGCAGTAACTATTGAAGCCATAGCTGTGCCAATAGTCCAGCGTTGTGCAGTAGTTATACGCTTTTGGTCATTAAGGTAGTCCTCTCTGGAGGCCCATGGATTCTCCGATGGTGGATTCACTAAGAATACTTGAAGGCTTTTACCGTTGATGCATTTATCTAGGGGTCGATCTTCCATGTTTACCTCTAACGCCCTAATAATGGGCAAAAATTAGTTGGCTAAAATGTTGAGGGACGAAAACAGCCAACTGATTTTTGTCCTATTGATTAGCTTGTTATGCGCTGGTTGCGACTTGGTACAAACAACACCATTTACACTAACGGTATTGATAGCCCAACCGTAGAATTAAAATACTTCCACGGAGCGCGACACTCTAAACCGTGAATTTTTAGCCACTAAATAAAAGTGACGTTTATCACCTACCCTACATTGGCGAAAAGCTGTTTAGCCAAAAACTGAAACAGATTTATTGCCACTTAAATGTCCAAAACAAAAAAATGCCGCAAGTGCAGCTAATTGTTAGTTTTTTCTTCACGAGCACGCAATTGCTTCAAAGCTTGCGTTTTAAATGCTTTAGATAACCTTCTCAATCTAAACCACGCCAAAATTGAAATAACGAAAAACACTAAGCAGTAAGCGATTGCCATACAACGAATACTATCTGATAGTACTAAGTAAGATACCAAGCCAGACATAAAAGAGTTCAATGCCATTCCCCTGGCGATACGATCTCGGCTAATGTAAGCCTCCATTGTTTTGATAGTATCAGATGGAGAATGCGATAAAATCTCTGCACTACGCTTATACGGTTCGGGCTTTGATTTACCTAAGATAAAGTTTGAAGCTACAAGCAACCAATTAGGAAATGTACAAAAACCCTCAATAAACTTTGCAATATTGCTGAATCGCTTTAATAGATACGACGAAGTAACGTCAACATATATACCCAAGACATAAGCAATCGGAAATATAGAGATGACTATTATCTCCTTATAATCTTTTATGTTTAGCTCAGATACATCAATATATTGACTTGATAACAAGCCTATCCATAGCAATGAAATAATTCCTGTAACCAAATATTCTATTAGTGCCGCAGCATGCTGCATTGATAACTCCTAAAAACTAACGCGTTATTAACGAGAATAAAAACTCTCTGCAATTCCTACACATAGACAGACTAAAATTCGTAGTAAGATGATAGTAAAGCCAAAACAGAGAATTTCAGGTATATATCCTTGTGTACGGAGTATGCCATAGATTTAAAAGAGGGATTTACCCCAGCAGTTTCTTAACCCAGCAGTTTCTTAATCTCAGGAATACACGAGCCACAGTTAGTACCTGCTTTCAGTTGTAGGCCAATATCAGCA
Organism: Piscirickettsiaceae bacterium; assembly: GCA_013215825.1. Lineage (GTDB taxonomy): Bacteria > Pseudomonadota > Gammaproteobacteria > Nitrosococcales > Methylophagaceae. The sequence goes on from JABSQN010000001.1 coordinate 22,244, forward strand.
ACAGACTTGGCTTTGCCACAGCTAATGGCTTCTTTGATGGTATTTTCTCCCACGCCGAAACAAGCACAGATCATGGCTCCGGTATCAGGAATGCCGGCCCCCGGTTTTCCTGCTAGTAGATTTTGGCGTGCTTCATCGCTTAAGCTGGGTTCTAAAAACAGTTGGCTCAGCCATGAGCGAGTGGGTAAGTTATTATTTGGGCTTATAAATACAATACTCTCAAGCTGGTTGTTGTGTATTTTAGCGGCTCTAAAACTTTGTAATTTTTCATCAGCAAACGTAAGCCATTCACTGCTATTACCAAGTTGTTCTTTTGCCCAGGAAAAGGCTTCTTCAATGGCTGTTTCCCCCGCTAATTCATAGCGATAGAATTGCTGTCCTTTTACTTTGACCCAATATTGAGCATCATTAATAGTGACAGGGCTTCGAGATAGAATAAAGCCGTACCAAGCTGGATTATAGGGTGATATTTTTACCGGTGTATGTTTGAATTCCGGTTGTCCTGAGATGGGGTCAACAACAGGATTAACTAAGGCATTAACACGTCCTTTGGCGGCTAAAAAGTCATTCCAATGCATGGGGACAAATAGGCTGCCAACACGTTGTTCTGCAGTGATAACGATGCGAGCCAACATCTCTCCCCACGGGCTAGCAAGTCGAGCAATATCGCCATTTTTAAGCTGGTGGTGTGTTGCATTATCAGGATGAATTTGCACAAAGGGTTCAGAGATATGATTGTTTAATCGTGCAGAACGAGCGGTTCGTGTCATGGTATGCCACTGATCGCGTATTCGCCCAGTATTGAGAACAAGGGGATATTCTTCATTAACGGCGTTTCCCGGTGGCCGAGGCGTAATCGCAATTAACTGTGCTTTACCTGAGGGTGTGAAGAAGTGTTTATCTTCAAACAGCCGCGCGGTGCCATCCGGTTTGTCTGCGGTAACAGGCCATTGAATAGGCTCAAATTCGTCATATTGCGTATCTGTTATTGTGGCTAAGCCACTAATATCAAAGTCACGCTTGCCGTTATTTTCAAAGCCCGATAAAGCGGCATGTTCTCTGAATATATCGGCAGAAGATTGATAATTAAATGCCTGTTCAAAGCCCATACGTTGTGCAACTTGAGAGAGTATCCACCAATCTTCTTTCGCCACACCCGGATGAGGTAAGAAGTTACGTTGATGAGAAATTCGACGTTCAGAATTGGTCACCGTGCCACATTTCTCACCCCATGCTAATGCGGGTAATAAAATGTTTGCTCGAGCTCCTGTGCCAGTATTAAGGTCGGTTTCGGATACGATAACTAATTCACAATCTTCGATTGCTTGTCGCACTTTATCGGCATTGGGCAGAGTATCAACAGGGTTGGTTGCCATGATCCAGATTGCTTTAATTTTTCCAGTGGCAACATCGTCAAACATGTCCACTGCTTTGGCGCCTGCTGTCGTGCTGAGATTATCAGTTTGCCAAAAACGTGATACTAAATCGTGATGTTCAGGATTATCTAATTCCATATGAGCAGCCAGTTGGTTGCATAATGCACCCACTTCTCGCCCGCCCATTGCATTGGGTTGACCTGTTATTGAAAAGGGTCCCATAGCGGGTTTACCAATTCGTCCGGTGGCTAAATGGCAATTGATAATGCTGTTTGAGTTATCAGTGCCAGATGACGATTGGTTGACGCCTTGTGAGTAAAGCGTGATGACCTTTTCGGTATCCGCAAATAGCTGGAAAAATTCAGCCACATCGTGAGAGGATAAACCACAGTTTTGTGCTACTTGAAAAATATCTTTTGACGATGCTTGTGTTGCTGACAACGCATCGGTGAAGCCGTCAGTATGTTGATTAACAAAATCCCAATCAATGGCGTCATTTTGATTTAGATACTGCAAAAGGCCATTAAATAACACCGTGTCGGAGCCCGGTTTAATCGGTAAATGAAGATCTGCAATCTCACAGGTTGCTGTTTTTCGAGGATCAATAACAACAATTTTTAACTGAGGATTATCTTGTTTAGCCTGACTAATTCGTTGAAAAACAATGGGATGACACCATGCTGTATTAGAACCTTCGATAACAATCAGATTAGCGTGTTCAAGATCTTCATAATTACACGGTACGGAATCGCTACCAAAGGCACGTTTATAGCCTGCAACAGCTGATGACATACAGAGGCGAGAATTAGTGTCGATGTTTCCTGAGCCAATAAAGCCTTTCATTAATTTATTGGCAACATAATAGTCTTCAGTCAATAATTGACCTGAAACATAAAAAGCGACGGCATCGGGACCATGCTCATCAATAATTTGTTTCAAACCATTAGATACGGCATCTAATGCGGTATCCCATGAGACTTGTTCACCATTGATCTGAGGGTGGAGTAAGCGATCTTCTAGACCAAGAGTATCCGCGAGGGCTGAACCTTTTGAGCATAAACGACCAAAGTTAGACGGATGAGATTTATCACCTTCGATAGATATCGTGCCATCGTCATGTTGCTTAGCAACAATGCCACAGCCGACACCACAATAAGCACAGGTTGTTTGAGTTGTTCGTGACGTTGTCATATGTTTAGTCCTGCTCTTGTTCTATTTGGTGTTGGCCAAATAAAATATTTTCACGAATTTCAGAAATGTCGTTACCATTCGTTAGTAATGAGAAATACCAATTACCATCAATTATGTCACCATAAAGTACGATGCCCACAATTTTATTGTCTTTAATCACGAGTTTCTTGTAGATATGACGTGCAGGATCTTGAAAGACAATGTCTTCTGATTCATCATCACCGAGATAATTACCCGCTGAGAAAAGGTTGATTCCCGTTACTTTTAATTTGGTTGATGTCGCACGGCTTACATAACTGGCAATGCCCATATCGACCAAATGATTAGCACACACTTTGGCTTGTTCAAACAGTGGAGCGACTAGGCCAAAGGTCTTTTTACGATGTTGCACACACTCGCCGACAGCGTAGGTATTCGGGGTGTAGGTTTGCAGTGTGTCATCCACCAAAATTCCACGATCGCATTGAATGCCTGATGCTTGTGCAAGCGCAATATTAGGACGAACACCAATGGCCATAATAACCAGATCGGCTTCAACTTCAGAACCGTCTTTAAAGCGAACTTTCTCGACTCGCTCATCACCCAGCAAAGCTTCGGTATGATGATTCATCAAAAAATTCATGCCTTTTTGTTCAAGCTCATCACGCATCAGGTCGGCTGCAGTTTGGTCGAGTTGTTGGCTCATTAGAGTATTATTTCTATGGACAATGGAAACATCCATACCTTGTATCATCAAGCCATTGGCAGCTTCTAAACCCAACAGACCACCACCAATCACAATTGCTTTTTTATGGGTTTTAGCTGTTTCTATCATGATATTGACATCATTAATGTCACGAAAACTGATCACGCCTTCTAAGTCTTTGCCAGGAATGTCGAGGATGACTGGCAACGAACCCGTAGCTAAGATTAAGCGGTTATAATCTGCATGAATGCCGTCATCAGTAATAACTTGACGCTTAATGCGGTCGATATTAATGACGGTTTTTCCTGTGTGCAGGGTGATATTATTGTCTTTATACCATTGCAAATCATTGATGATGATTTCACTGAGATCTTTATCGCCAGCAAGAACAGGGGATAGCATGATACGGTTATAGTTACCATGAGGCTCTGCACCAAACACCGTAATATCAAATTTATTGGGTGCAAGCTTTAATAACTCATCAACAGTTCTCATGCCCGCCATACCGTTACCGATAAGCACTAATTTTTCTTTCATCTTAGATCTAATGATTCTCAGAATTATGTGTGATAAGAATGATCCCACCATGACAGTGGGATATTCTGTTTAACAAGACCAATCTGCTTAGAATAAATAGATAGCATTAGCAACGGGCCAGTATGCTAAATCTATCTATTCATCTAATTAGATGGGTCACTGCTTTTTTTCAACGTTTTATACGGGGGAATCTGGAATGTACATTTTTCCTTCAGCAACCAAAACAGCTTGGCCACCAATTCGTAAATTGAGTTCTGCGCCTGCTTTGTGATCCATTTCAACGCTAATGACACTGCGACGACTATTCGCATCACCACGATCAACGGCAAAGGTATGGGTACCTTCTTGAGTAAAATCGAAAGAACACAAATAAGAGGAAAAAGCGGGGATGGCACTACCCACCGCAGGATCATCATGTACACCAATATTTGGGCCTAATAATCGGGCGTTAAAGTTTGAATCCATATGGGCTGTTTTGGGAGAGAATAATAAAATCTCTTGGGCTGCTGTTTGCGGGGCAGAAGATTGACTCCATGCTGCAAAATTAAACGTAGCATTTCTAACGGTGTCGTAATTCCACACAGGCACAATTAAATAGGGGAAGCCACAAGAGACAAGACGTGTTGCATATTTCTTATGATCTATTTCTGATACTTTAATAGATAATAACTCAGCTAATTCAGCATCTGAGGGTGTAAAACGGTCGATTATTGAGGATATTTTATTGGTAAATTGTACAAAACTTACTTTCCCGCCCTTGGCAGATACATTGACCTCAATATCGCCGGTATTTTGAGTGAAGCGTAATGATGTCACACCGTCGGTAAGTTGAAGTGCGCCACATTCACCTAAGATAAATGCCGTAGCAATAATAGGATGACCTGCAAAATCAATTTCCCCTAATGGTGAGAAAATACGCATTTTTCGTGATGTGTCGCTATTGTCAGGATTAGAAACAAACACGGCTTCAGGTAAGTTGATTTCATTGGCCACTAAGGCCATTTGTCCAGAATCTAAATCATCGGCATTAGGAAAAACAGCGACTTGAGCGCCAGCAAACATTTGATCTGTAAATACATCAGCAATGTAATAATTAAGTTTCATTATGCAGTTCCTTTTGGCGTAATGGTATGGGTGTCAACTTCAACGCGGCCAGCCTGAATACGTACACCGTATGAATCTACGTTAACGGTTTCATCTTCAAAACAAACACCGGTTCTAAGGCTGAAGTGTTGTTTATAAATAGGCGATGACACCATAGGTTCACCCTGAATATCGCCGATCAAACCACGTGACAGGATATTGATTAGGCTAAAAGGGTCGTAATTATTGATGGCATATATTGCTTTATCTTCTGGCATATAAAATAGGGCGACTTGCGTACCTTCAACTAAGGCACATACACCGGAGTTGGCTACTAAATCATCAACACTGCATACATCTAACCACGTGTTTGAATTAGGGTTCATTATTCTTCTCCCGCTAATGCTAAGGCACGTTCTTCAATATTTGCAGGACGGACTTGCCCCCGCTCTTCTACAAAAATGATGTTTTCATCGTGTTTGTCACTGTTCACAAAGTGACGGAAGCGACGTAGTTTATTTTCATCTGCGATGGTTGTTTTCCACTCACATTGGTATGTGTCGACAACATGTTGCATCTGCGCTTCTAACTGCTCATTGATTCCTAACTTATCATCGATAATAACTGATTTCAAGTAATCAAGGCCACCTTCCATATTTTCCATCCACACCGATGTACGCTGAAGTCTGTCAGCAGTTTGCACATAGAAGGTCAATACACGATCGATGTATTTGATCAGTGTTTCTTTATCAAGATTGGTAGCAAATAAATCACCATGGCGAGGTTTCATTCCACCATTACCACAGACGTAAAGGTTCCAACCGCCTTCTACTGCAATAATACCGAAGTCTTTACTTTGTGCTTCAGCACACTCACGCGTACAACCCGATACTCCAAATTTAAATTTGTGTGGTGCTCGTAAGCCTTTATAACGATTTTCTAATTCAACAGCAAGACCCACACTATCGTCAACACCAAAGCGACACCATGTACTACCTACACACGATTTAACGGTACGTAATGATTTACCGTAGGCATGACCACTTTCAAAACCAGCATCAATCAATTCTTGCCAAATAGGGGGAAGTTGATCCACTCGTGCCCCAAATAAATCGACACGCTGACCACCTGTTATCTTCGTATATAAACCATATTTTTTAGCGATACTACCAACGGCAATAAGGCCGTCAGGAGTAACTTCCCCCCCAGTCATACGCGGTACAACAGAGTAGGTTCCATCTTTTTGAGTATTGGCAAGGAAGGAATCATTGGTGTCTTGTAAGCCGACATGATCATTGTCCAACACATAATCATTCCAGTAAGAGGCCAGAATAGAACCGATTGCTTGTTTACAAATCTCACAGCCTTTTCCTGAGCCATGTTTTTCTAATAATTCACCAAAGGTTTTGATCTCTTCGACCATGATTAAGTTGTAGAGATCTTGGCGGGTATAAGCGAAATGTTCACAAAGATCGGTATTAACCTCAACGCCTGCTTTCTCTAATTCACAATCAAGTACTGATTTTAATAATGCCGCACAACCGCCACAGCCTGTTGCCGCTTTGGTATCGTCTTTTAATGCGCCTAATGTCGTGCAACCAGATTCAATGGAAGAACAAATATCACCCTTGGTGACATCAAAACATGAACATATTTGGGCTGATTCCGGTAAGGCATCCGGGCCTAAACCAACAGATTCATCGCTACGTGAAGGCAATATTAATGAGTCAGGATGTTCGGGCAAATCAATATCGCCAGAGTAATATTGTTGTAAGGTTGAATAACCGGATGCATCACCAACTAAAACAGCCCCTAATAATTTTTTATTATCTTGGCTAACAACAAGACGTTTATAAATACCATCAACACCATTTTGATAGGTATAGACAAGTGACCCTTTCGTTGTCGCATGAGGATCACCAATACTAGCTACATCCACCCCATTGAGTTTTAATTTAGTGCTCATATCGGCACCGGTGAATGCCGCTGAACCACCAGCAAGCTGATTAACGACGGTACGCGCCATGGCATAACCGGGTGCAACTAAACCAAAAGTTTGGTCATTCCACGATGCACATTCACCAATGGCATAAATATCATTATCAGAAGTCAGGCAGTTATCATTAATAACAATCCCACCGCGATCAGCAATTTGCAAACCACAGGCATTAGCAATTTCATCTCGTGGACGAATACCGGCTGAATACAAAATCATATCGGTTTCAAGTTCACTGCCATCAGCAAATACCATTTTATGTTTGCAGCTATCACCATCAACAATTTTAATTGTGTTTTTATTAACTAATACATTGACGTTTAATTCTTCAATTTTTTGCTTGAGTAAGCCAGCGCCACCATCATCTAGCTGTGCGCCCATCAAGCGAGGACCAAATTGTACAACATGAGTTTCGAGTTTTAGATCTTGTAATGCTTTTGCTGCCTCAAGCCCTAATAAGCCACCACCGACCACCGCACCGACTTTAGATGTTTTAGCCGCCGTCATCATTTCATCCAGATCTTCAATGGTTCGATAAGCAATACAGCCCTCACGATCATGACCGGGAATAGGTGGGACGAAGGCGCTAGAACCTGTTGCTAGAACTAGCTTATCGTAGGCAATTACTAGACCTTTTTCAGAGGTAACTGTTTTATTTGTACGGTCAATAGATGATGCCTTATCACCCATATGAATAGTGATATTGTTATCGTCGAAAAAACCATCTTCTACTAACGATAAATCATCGGCTGATTTGCCTGCAAAATATTCACTTAAATGAACACGGTCATAGGCAGGAATAGCTTCTTCACAAAAGGTAACAACCGTATAGTTGTCCTTAATGTCATTTGCCATCAAACTGACAAGAAAGTTTTGGCCAACCATTCCGTTACCAATAACGATAAGTGTTTGTTTGTTACTCATGTGGATCCCAAATAATACTCAATAATAATTAGGATAGTGCACAGCCTATGCCATTGTTATAAGTCATTGATTTATAGATGATTCAATGAAAGCGGCTGGATTTTGACGCTTATTTTGCACCAAAATGAGGCGGAATATTGAACGCGCTGGTGCATTACTAACTAAATAAACATTTCACTACGTTAAAACAAAAAAGGCGATCTCAATGATGAGATCGCCTTGCTTGTTTACGGAACTTTTGTAGATGTTTACTTAACGTTGGTTGTGAACTCTGGATAAGCTTCCATACCACATTCACTTAAATCAACACCGTCATACTCTTCTTGCTCAGTGACGCGGATACCCATTACCATTTTAAGTACATACCAAGTCGCAAAGCTGGTACCAAATACCCAGATGAAGATAGTTGCTGCACCTGCCAATTGACCGGCGAAGCTTGCATCTGAGTTAGTTAATGGCACTGCAAGCAGACCCCATAAACCAACCACACCATGAACAGAGATAGCACCTACTGGATCATCCAGTTTGAACTTATCTAAAGTGACGATTGAGAATACAACTAAGACACCACCGACAGCACCAATCATGGTTGCCATTAATGGTGTTGGTGTATCAGGTCCGGCTGTGATTGCAACTAGACCCGCTAAGGCACCATTCAAAATCATGGTTAAATCAGCTTTACCAAACATCATTTTAGCAACGAGTAGTGCCGCAATAACACCACCAGCTGCTGCTGCATTGGTGTTTAGGAATACCATTGCAACGGCGTTAGAACTTGCCATATCACCTAGTTTCAATACTGAACCACCGTTAAAGCCGAACCAACCTAGCCATAAGATGAATGTACCTAATGTTGCCATTGGCAAGTTAGCACCTTGAATTGGGCGAACTGAGCCGTTAGGACCATATTTACCTTTACGTGCACCCAATAGAATAACGCCAGCTAATGCCGCTGCGCCACCTGCCATATGCACGATACCTGAACCTGCAAAATCAAGGAAACCAAGGTCGCCAAGATTGAATAGGCCAAATACATCTTTACCACCCCATGTCCATGCACCTTCCATTGGGTAGATGAATGCTGTCATAACGATAGCAAAAGCAGCAAATGCCCATAACTTCATACGCTCAGCAACTGCACCAGACACAATCGACATCGCGGTTGCTACAAACACAACTTGGAAGAAGAAATCAGAAGCAGATGAATAAACAGAGCCGCCATTAAAGCCAGCTTCAGCCGACGCCGCTAATGCATCTGCAGTTAAGTTATCGCCGCCAGCAATACCTTCTAAGAAGATGCCGCCATCGTACATAATGTCATAACCTACAACCATATACGCGGTACAGGCGATAGCAAATAATAAGATGTTTTTAGTTAAAATTTCTGTGGTGTTTTTTGCTCGAACTAGACCTGCTTCTAACATTGAGAAGCCTGCCGCCATCCACATAACCAATGCACCCATCATTAGGAAGTAAAAAGTATCAAGTGCATATTGCAGTTCGAAAATTTGATTTGTTACAGTTTCCATTTTAAAGTCTCCTCAAACTTAGATTGCTTCAGAGCCGGTTTCGCCTGTGCGAATACGGATGACTTGCTCTAATGGGTAAACAAAGATTTTGCCATCACCAATTTTTCCGGTGTTAGCGCCTTTGATAATGGCTTCGATCACTGGCTCAACCATGTCATCATCAATCGCAATATCCAGCTTAAGCTTAGGTAAGAAGTCCACTACATATTCAGCACCACGATATAATTCGGTATGCCCTTTTTGACGACCAAAACCTTTCACTTCGGATACGGTTAAACCTTGCACACCAAGATCAGACAGTGCTTCACGGACATCATCAAGCTTAAACGGCTTGATTATCGCTACGACTTGTTTCATAAAATATTCCTTCTAAATAAAGAGGCCGCCCGAGAGAGTGGGCGGCCAAGAAGCATTACATTGATTTAGAAATTGTGAAAACTACGCGGTCATCAGCAAGATTACCGTTTGCATCTTCACCATCGTTATCCATACCGATATAGGTAAGATCGAAACCAAAACCAATGATTTCTTTAGAGATACCTAGACGGTAATCCGTTTGTTCTTCAACACCAGTTTCATCGTAATCGTAGTAACCAATGCCAGCACTTAATGCAACATCGAATGGTAGGTTATAGTCGAAACCTGCTGAGTAATAAGTTGCATCTTCGTCGCCACCATAAACATCAGATGTGTGAGCAACACCAATACTGAAGAAGCTATAGCTTAAAGAGGCGTAAACTTCATTCCAGCTGTAATCTTCACCTGGGTAGATGTAACGTAATGCACCGATATCATAGCCAATGCCAGTGTCACCAAATTCACTTGCGTAACCAGCATAGACATCAATTTCTGTACTAGCATCATCGCCATCACCAAAATCAACATTTGAGCCCCATACGCCAACGTATAAACCAGAGCTATGGCCATAATCAAAGCTGCCAGAGATAGCCATTTCATTATCAGTTTGAGAATAACCACGCCACATGTAGTCAGAACTTAAAGCAACACTTGCACTTGTTGAGTGTGCGCCATCTTCACTTTCCCAAGCCATTGCTGTTGATGCTGCAAGCAATGTGCTCGCCGCTAGGCATAATGTTGTTATTGTCTTCAGTTTCATTATTTATTCCTTAAAAATTTAGAATGATTATTCTCTGTATGAATTGAGTGTCTAAGAACAAACACTGTGCATTCAGATAATAGAGATAGAGCAATAGCAGTGCCAATAAATAACAACTTGTAAAACAATGAGTTACTATTTGCGTGGTGTTGTTATTGGATCATGTTGGTGCGGATCTGATTGTCGATGAGCGATAGCGGTGCATGCAAAATAACAACAATAAATTGGGGTTTTTATGATGAATTGTTATGATGGTAGGATATTTTACAAAGGTTTCTTTCAATAATGATTTATCCACAGATTGATCCGGTTGCTTTGTCATTGGGACCATTACAAATTCATTGGTATGGCTTAATGTATTTAGCTGGCTTTGTTGGCGCATGGCTATTGGGTCGTGCCCGTGCCGAGCGCTATGGCTGGACAGTAGAGCAAGTTGAAGACTTATTATTTTATGGCGCTATAGGTGTTATTGTCGGTGGGCGATTAGGCTACACTTTATTCTATGACTTACCGAACAATCTGGCTCACCCGCTCAATGTATTAAAGGTATGGCAAGGTGGCATGTCATTTCATGGTGGTCTATTGGGTGTATTAACGGCTTTTTGGCTGTTTTCTCGTAAAACAGGAAAATCCTATGCCAGTATCAGTGATTTTATTGCTCCAATGGTGCCTATTGGCTTGTTCTTTGGGCGAATTGGCAACTTTATTAATGCAGAACTATGGGGTAAGGTTAGCGATGTTCCGTGGGCAATGGTGTTTCCGAATGGTGGCCCATTAGCACGACATCCTTCCATGCTTTACGAAGCGGTGTTGGAAGGTTTAGTGTTATTTATTATTTTATGGTGGTATTCCGCCAAGCCAAAACCTGCAGGTGCGGTATCAGGCTTATTCTTATTAGGCTATGGCACATTTAGATTTATCGTCGAATTTGTCCGGATTCCTGATTCACAATATGGTTATCTAGCCTTAGATTGGTTAACTATGGGACAAATTCTTTCGTTACCAATGATTGTTTTAGGTGTCATCGTTATGGTGCGTGCTTATCGAAAAATGTGATTAAAACATTTGTGTGAGATAAGCTCAAAAATTATAAGTACATGTTAATATCTTGCCTGTATTTTAGAATTATGAGTGAATGAGCTGTTTTTATGAGTTATCAAGATCATTATGATGTCATTATTGTTGGCGGTGGGCATGCAGGCACAGAGGCGGCATTAGCATCAGCACGTCAGGGTGTTAGAACTTTATTGCTGACACAAAACATTGAAACCTTAGGTCAAATGAGCTGCAATCCGGCAATTGGTGGCATAGGCAAAGGCCATTTGGTTAAAGAGGTGGATGCACTTGGCGGTATTATGGCTAAGGCAGCCGATCGGGGTGGTATTCAATTTCGTATTTTGAATGCCAGTAAAGGTCCTGCTGTTCGTGCTACGCGTGCTCAAGCCGATCGGGTGCGTTATAAAGCAGCGGTTCGGGGCTATTTAGAATCACAAGAAAACCTGTATTTATTCCAGCAAACCGTTGATGATTTAATTGTTGAGAATGATCGTGTTGTCGGTGTGGAAACTCAGACAGGCTTACGTTTTTCTGCTAAATCGGTTGTATTAACGGTAGGCACATTCCTTGGTGGTTTAATCCATATTGGAATGAAAAGTCATCAAGGTGGACGAGCAGGTGATCCCGCATCAATTTCGTTAGCACAACGATTACGGGCTTTGCCATTTAGAGTGGATCGCTTAAAAACAGGCACACCACCACGAATTGCCACCAATAGTATTGATTTTTCTGTGTTAGAAGAACAGCCAGGCGATACGCCAACACCAGTATTTTCGTTCTTAGGTAAGCGGTCTGATCATCCAGAACAAATATCGTGTTACATCACCCATACCAATGAAAAAACGCATGATGTGATCCGTAACAATTTAGATCGATCACCGATGTATGCCGGTGAGATTGAAGGCATTGGCCCGCGTTATTGTCCATCGATTGAAGATAAAGTGGTACGCTTTGCCGATCGTAATTCACATCAAATCTTCCTTGAACCAGAAGGCCTAAATTGCGGTGAAGTCTATCCCAATGGTATTTCAACCAGCCTGCCATTTGATGTGCAATATGACATTGTTCGATCAATGAAAGGCTTGGAAAATGCACACATTACTCGTCCAGGTTATGCCATTGAATATGACTTCTTTGATCCACGTGATTTACAACCGTGGTTAGAAACCAAACATATGGCAGGCTTGTATTTTGCCGGGCAGATTAACGGTACAACAGGTTATGAAGAAGCGGCGGCACAAGGCCTAATCGCTGGTTTGAATGCCGGCTTGCACGCACGTGAAATGGCGCCATGGTTCCCGCGTCGTGATGAAGCTTATATTGGCGTAATGATTGATGATTTGATCACGTCTGGCACAAAAGAACCTTATCGAATGTTTACTAGTCGGGCGGAATATCGCTTGTTATTGCGTGAAGATAATGCCGATTTACGTTTAACACCAAAGGGCCGTGAATTAGGGCTGGTGGATGATGAGCGATGGACATCATTTACGGCTAAAAGGGAAGCAATAGAAAAAGAAACCAAGCGTTTAGAAGCGTATAAGTTTAGCCCTCAAAAGGTCGATCAAACCGTAGCAGAGCAGGTGTTAGGTGAGCCATTAAATAAGGTGAATACCGCTATTGAATTATTGCGCCGTCCAACGGTTGATTATGCAGGACTACTTAAATTAATGGGTGAGCAAACACAATTACCTCATGATGTGTCTGAACAAGTGGTTATTTCAACTAAATATGCCGGTTATATTACGCGTCAGAAGAGTGAAATCGAGCGTTTACAACGACATGAAATGACCGTTTTACCTGACGATCTTGATTATAAAGATGTACGAGGATTATCCAATGAAGTCTGTGAAAAACTACAGCAAGCCAAACCGAACAGCTTAGGTCAAGCAGCAAGAATATCAGGCGTAACACCGGCGGCGATCTCATTATTATTGGTACATTTAAAGCGTAAAACGATGGCGAGTGAACAGTTAAATGATTAAAAAGTTTCAAGAAAAAATTCAACAAGGTAGTGATGCCTTAGGTTTATCTTTAAGTGATGAACAATGTGAAAAGTTAGCTTCTTATATCGGACTGTTGGATAAGTGGAATAAAGTATATAACCTAACCTCGGTACGAGACCCAGAAGAAATGATCAGCCGTCATTTATTGGATAGTTTAGCGATCTTGCCGTATTTAACGGGTGATACTTTGCTTGATGTCGGTTCTGGTGGTGGTTTGCCAGGCATTCCTATTGCTATTGTTAAGCCTGAACTGGCAGTTACTTTATTAGATAGTAATTCTAAGAAAACGCGATTTTTACAACAAGCGAAAGCAGAACTGGCATTAGATAATGTCACGGTTGTCCATGCTCGTATTGAGCAGGCTGATTTACCGTTATTTTCGATAGTAACGGCCCGTGCATTTTCAACCATTCAGGATATTATTGAGCTGGCGGGGAGGCATTGCGATGATGCAGGCTATTTATTGTTGATGAAAGGTATATTCCCACAACAAGAGTTGGATGATGTTACGGGTGAATATGAAGTGCAAGATGTTGTATCATTAACCATTCCTGATTGTGATGGTCAGCGACATATTGTACGAATCGTTAAGAATAAAGGCTAAGTTAAATGGGTAATATTTTTGCAGTGACAAATCAAAAAGGCGGCGTGGGTAAAACCACAACTACCGTTAATTTGGCGGCATCACTGGCTGAAAGCGGTAAAAAAGTATTATTGATTGATTTAGACCCTCAAGGCAATGCAAGTACCGGTTGTGGCGTTGATAAGGCGACAATTGAGATAAGTAGTTATGACGTTATTATGGCAAAAGCAAAGGCAGCAGATGCTATTGTGAGGCCGGAAGGTGCAACATTTGATGTTATGCCAACCAACTCAGACTTAACTGCGGCCGAGGTGGAATTGCTAGATGTTAACTTACGTGAGCATCGATTACGTCTTGCGCTGGAGTCTAGTCGAGAGAAATATGACTATATCTTTATTGATTGTCCGCCATCATTGAGTATGTTGACGATTAATGCGTTAGTGGCAGCCAAAGGCGTTGTGATTCCAATTCAATGCGAATATTATGCTTTGGAAGGTTTGTCGTCATTATTAAAAACAATTGAACGTATTAAGCAGCGAACCAACCCAGCTTTAGAAGTAACGGGCTTGCTACGAACGATGTTTGATGCCCGAAATAACTTGGCGAATCAAGTATCACGACAATTAATTACTCATTTTGAGAAAAAAGTATTTCATTCGATTATTCCTCGAAATGTAAGATTGGCAGAAGCGCCTAGCCACGGCATTCCAGTAATAAATTACGATCGATCTTCACGAGGTTCAATTGCGTATATGGCATTGGCAAGTGAATTTATGCGTCGTGAGAAATAATTAAGTAGGGACTGAGATGACAAGTAAGAAAAGAGGTCTAGGCAGAGGATTGGATGCATTGCTGGCAGATATTCAGCATGATGATGTGAACCTGGATGATAGCTTGCAACATTTTCCTTTGGATATGATGCAGCCGGGAAAATATCAGCCTCGAATAGATATGTCAGAAGACTCTTTAGATGAATTGGCCGATTCGATACGGGTGCAAGGGCTTGTGCAGCCGATTGTTGTTCGTCCTGTTGACGGTGGTCGCTATGAGATTATTGCGGGAGAACGCCGCTGGCGGGCATCAAAAATAGCGGGTTTAGAGACAATACCGGTATTGGTGCGAGATGTATCTGATCGCAGTGCCATTGCAATGTCATTGATTGAAAACATTCAGCGTGAAAATTTAAACCCGATGGAAGAGGCCAATGCCTTACATCGTCTACGTGAAGAGTTTTCTATGACTCATCAAGAAGCGGCAGATGCTGTAGGCCGTTCTCGAGCGGCTGTCTCTAATTTATTACGCTTGCGTAATTTGAACGATGGTGTGAAACGTTTGGTAGAAAATGGCGATCTTGAAATGGGTCATGCTCGAGCTTTGTTGGCTTTAGAGGGTGGTATGCAATCTGAAGCCGCTAAGAATATTGTTGAAAAAGGCATGTCGGTGCGTGAAACAGAGCAATTAATTCGACGTTTATTAAAGCCAGCTAAAGAAAAAGAATTGCCCTCGGATGCTTTATTAGACGAGTTAGATAAAATTGAAACGCTAATTAGCTCGAAGATAAGTAGCAAGTTTTCCCTTAAGCATACCGCTGAGGGCAAAGGGAAACTGGTTATTGATTACAGTAATATGGATGATTTAAAAGCATTGATTACTAAGTTTAAATAATGTCGACTATGTATAGTGATGAAGAGTTAGCGTCTGCAGTAAATGTAGGTGTTATGACGGAAGAGACCGCCACTGCATTTCGAGAGCACGTGGCATCAGTTCGTAATGTTCCTGCCGTTGATGAGGAACACTTTCAATTAATAACCGGTTTTAATGATATTTTTGTTGTTATTGCCAGTTTGTTATTGCTTGCATCTGTGTCATGGATCGGTAGTTCGATATCCCCTGCGACAGGTGCATTTTTACAGGTGATAACCGCATGGGGATTGGCTGAATACTTTACTCGACAACGTCGCATGGCCTTGCCGTCAATTGTCTTGCTATTATCGTTTGTTATTGGAGTGTTTATCACTGGCCTTGCATTGTTAGCCAGTTTCAGCATGAGTGATGATTTAATGAAAGGCGTCCTTGGTCTTGTTACCGCATTCGCCGCATGGTTACACTGGCAGCGCTTTAAAGTGCCAATCACCATTGCTGCTGGCGTGGGGATATTGGTTGCGGCCCTTATGTTTTTGCTGTTTTGGTTTGTTCCTGAGAGCAGAACCTATATTCGACCAATAATGTTTGTGACAGGAATTTTAGTATTTTTATTTGCAATGCGTTGGGATTCGTCAGACACCAAGCGACAAACAGGACGTTCCGATGTCGCTTTTTGGTTGCACCTTATTGCCGCACCATTAATTGTTCACCCCATTTTTTCTGCATTGATGACGTCTAATGATGAGGTGAGTGTATTTTCAGCGCTTATTGTCGCAGCGTTATATTTAATGATTGCACTTGTTTCTATTTCAATAGATCGTCGGGCACTTATGGTATCGGCTCTGGCTTATGTATTGTATGCATTTAACAGTATACTTGAGCTGTACGGAGTTGTGAGCCTTGGTTTTGCCTTTACAGCATTTGCCATCGGTTCAGGGTTGTTGCTGCTGTCCGCCTTTTGGCATCGTTGCCGACAAGCGATTATTGTTCATTATCCTGATTTTATTCGTGCACGATTACCCGCTCTACGATAAGTATTCGATAATTTCATTGACCAAGGAACTGCTTGTTCTATATAATGTCGCGTTTTGCTAGATAGCGAATAAAAATCCAGTGAGATCAGGATGGACAGCAGAATACGGGTTCAACCTATTAATCAGCTTTTAAAAAAACAGCTGGTGTTATTGGGGATAATAGTTTTAACTGTCCTTTGGTGGCAGGGTGCAAGTGAAGCAGTAGCCAGTTTGTATGGTGGCAGCATCGCAGTTATAAACACCCTATTACAAAGGTGGCATTTGATTGGTGCAGCAACACAAGCCAAGTCGGATGCTGGAATGAATTTACGCAAAGCGTATCGTTGTATTATTGAGCGATGGATAGTAACTGTCGTCATGTTTGTTGTTGGATTTGCAGTGTTAAAGTTTTTACCACTGCCCTTAATGACAGGCTTTATCATAATACAGTTTGCTTTATTATTTGGACATAAGAGTAGGGCTTAACTAAAACATGGCTAGTGAAACGCTTACTTCTACAGAGTATATTCGACATCATTTACAAAACCTGACATTTGGTCAGCACCATGATGGCTCATGGGGCTTGGCACATGATGCAGCAGAAGCTGCTGATATGGGTTTTTGGGCAGTCAACGTAGATAGCATGGGTATGACCCTTCTATTAGGTGGCTTGCTAATGTGGTTTTTTCGCAGTGTAGCCAAAAAAGTTCAAGCAGGAGTTCCCTCCGGCGCACAGAACTTTGCTGAAATGGTGATTGATTTTATCAATGACAGTGTTCGCGGTTCGTTTTCAGGCCGAAATGCAATGGTCGCGCCATTAGCATTCACTATCTTTCTTTGGATCTTCTTAATGAATCTTATGGATTTATTACCTATCGATCTTGTTCCTGAAATTGCTAAATTTATTGGCGCCAATGTCTTCGGCATGGATCCTCACGCAGTATTCTTCAAAGTTGTACCATCAACTGATCCTAATATCACCTTTGGTATGGCATTCGGTGTGTTCGCACTGGTATTGTTCTACAGCATAAAAATGAAAGGCCTAGGCGGTTTCATTGGTGAACTTACATTACAACCTTTTGGTAAGTGGGCAATTCCTGCTAACTTCCTATTAGAAGGTGTTAACTTAATTTCTAAACCTATTTCTTTGGCATTACGGTTATTCGGTAACATGTATGCGGGCGAAATGATTTTCATCCTGATTGCAATCATGTTTAGTGCTGGCGCTGTTATGGCATCGCTAGGTATTGTGTTGCAAGTGGGTTGGGCAATTTTCCATATCTTAATTATTACATTGCAAGCGTTTATATTTATGACCTTGACCATTGTGTATTTAGATATGGCACATCAAGAACACCACTAAAATTTTTATTTTAATTTTTACTTTGTAGGGGAAAAACGATGGAATCAGCATTACTTTATATTGCAGGCGCATTAATGATGGGTTTAGGTGCTTTGGGTGCCGCTGTAGGTATCGGTATCTTAGGTGGTCGCTTCTTAGAAGGTGCGGCACGTCAACCAGAGCTTATCCCAATGCTTCGGACACAATTCTTCATCGTTATGGGTCTTGTTGATGCGGTACCTATGATTGCTGTAGGTTTAGCAATGTACATTTTGTTTGCGGTTGCATAAGAATAGATCGTTTTAGTTTACGACTATTTTTTTGAAACCTAAGAGGTACAAACATGAATCTTAATGCAACCATTATTGGACAGATGATAGCTTTTGCTATCTTTGTCGCATTTTGCATGAAGTATGTCTGGCCACCAATCATGGCTGCACTAGAAGAACGTACGAAGAAAATTGCGGACGGTCTTGCAGCAGCAGAACGTGGTAGACACGAGCAAGAGTTAGCTGAAAAACGCGCAAAACAAGTTATTCATGCAGCGAAAGAGCAAGCGAACGAAATTATTTCGCAAGCGCAACGTCGTGGTAATGAAATTGTTGATGAGTCGAAAGATTCAGCACGTGTTGAAGGTGACCGTATTTTAGTGTCTGCAAAAGCAGAGATTGAACAAGAAGCAAATCGTGCAAAAGATGAGCTTCGGTTACAAGTAGGCAGCATTGCAATAGCGGGCGCGGCAAAAATTCTTGACCGTGAAATTGATACGAAAGCACATACCGATTTGTTAGATGAATTGGTAAGTCAGATCTAGAGGCAATTTAGAATGGCTGAAGCAATTACTATCGCCCGACCTTATGCAAATGCAGTGTTTTCAATTGCTAATGAAAAAGGCGAGTTGAAAACATGGTCTGACTTACTTGCGGTATTCGCGCAATGTGTAGCAGATCCAAAAATGCAGTCCATAATTTCAAGCCCAGCAGTGAGTGATGAGCAGGTTATTACTTTGATAGCGGATATTGCAGGTGAGTTAATGAGCGTTGATGCTCGTAGCACATTGGCATTATTGGCTGAAAATAACCGTTTACAATTGTTAGGTGATATTGCTGTAATTTTTGAAGAGTTACGAGCAGAAGCAGAACAAGTGATCACCGCTGATGTAACAACAGCGCAAAAATTAACAGTAGCTCAAACGGAAAGCATTTCTGACGCGTTGAAAAAACGTTTAGGACGTGATGTAACGTTGAATACCACTGTTGATGAAAGCTTGTTAGGCGGCGCAATTATTCGAGCAGGAGATCTGGTTATTGATGGATCTGCCTTGGGAAAACTGAACAGACTGGCCAACGCTATTACTTAGCAGCCGGTTTATAGAGGAAACAAAGATGCAACTGAATTCAGCAGAAATCAGTGACCTAATCAAAAAGCGTATTGAGAGCTTTGATGGGGCAACTGAAGCACGAACAGAAGGTACTGTTGTCGGTGTAACCGATGGTATCGTGCGTATTCATGGTTTGGCAGATGTTATGGCAGGGGAGATGCTAGAGTTCCCAGGTAATACATTTGGTATGGCTTTGAACTTAGAACGTGACTCTGTCGGTGCTGTAGTATTAGGCCCATATCAACATATCACTGAAGGTGATAGTGTTAAGTGTACTGGCCGTATCTTAGAAGTGCCGGTTGGTGAAGCGCTTCTAGGTCGTGTTGTTGACGCTTTAGGTCAACCAATCGATGGTAAAGGCGAGATTAAAGCGTCAGGTACAGCACCTATCGAAAAAGTCGCTCCAGGCGTAATTGATCGTCAATCAGTTGATGAGCCTCTTCAAACAGGTTTGAAATCTGTTGATGCGATGATTCCAATTGGCCGTGGTCAACGTGAGTTAATCATCGGTGATAGACAAACAGGTAAAACTGCCATTGCTATTGATGCAATCATCAACCAAAAAGGTACAGGCGTTAAATGTATCTATGTTGCGATTGGTCAAAAAGCATCTTCTATTGCCAACGTTGTTCGTAAACTAGAAGAGCATGGCGCATTAGAATACACAACAATTGTTGCAGCTTCTGCATCAGATACTGCGGCATTACAATTCATTGCACCTTATGCAGGTTGTTCAATGGGTGAGTATTACCGTGATAAGGGTGAAGACGCATTAATTGTTTATGATGATTTGACCAAACAAGCTTGGGCTTACCGTCAAGTATCATTATTGTTACGTCGACCACCGGGTCGTGAAGCATATCCAGGTGACGTTTTCTACATTCACTCTCGTTTATTAGAGCGTGCATCACGTGTAAGTGTTGACTATGTAGAAAAAATGACAGACGGTAAAGTGAAAGGTAAAACAGGTTCGTTAACTGCATTGCCAATCATCGAAACACAAGCCGGTGACGTATCTGCATTCGTACCAACTAACGTAATTTCGATTACAGATGGTCAGATCTTTTTAGAAACTGATTTGTTTAACGCGGGTATTCGTCCTGCGATTAATGCGGGTTTATCAGTGTCACGTGTAGGTGGTGCTGCTCAAACTAAGATTATTAAGAAGTTGGGTGGTGGTACTCGTCTTGATTTAGCTCAGTATCGTGAATTAGCAGCGTTTGCTCAGTTTGCATCTGATTTAGATGAAGCAACACGTAACCAAATTCAACGTGGCCAACGCGTGACTGAATTAATGAAGCAAGCACAATATCAGCCGTTATCAATTGCTGAAATGGCTGTGTCATTATTCGCGGCGAATGAAGGTTTTATTGATGATGTTGACGTTGAGAAAGTAGGTTCTTTCGAAGCGGCATTATTGTCTTATATGAAATCTAATGAGTCTGCATTGATGGACAAAATTAATTCAACAGGTGGTTTTGATAAAGATATTTCAGGTGCAATTACATCTGCGATTGAATCTTTCAAAACAACTGGCAGTTGGTAATCGGAGCGTAAGCAATGGCTAGCGGCAAAGAGATACGGACTCAGATAGCAAGCATCAAAAACACGCAAAAGATCACGCGTGCAATGGAGATGGTTGCTGCGAGTAAAATGCGTAAGGCTCAAGAGCGCATGGCGGCAACGCGTCCTTACTCAGATAAAATCCATAATGTAATAAAGCATTTGGCTTTTGCACATCCTGAATACAAACATGTGTATTTACAAGATCGTGTTGAAGAAAAACGTGTTGGTTACATTATCGTTTCATCTGATCGTGGATTATGTGGTGGCTTGAACAATAACTTGTTTAAATCAGTATTAGGCGAAATAGCTGAAAAAACTCAAAAAGGTTTAGAAGTTGATGTCTGTACTATCGGTCAAAAAGCGGCAACGTTTTTTGCTCGACTCCCAGTAAATCATGTAGGGCAAGCTGTACAGTTAGGTGATGCACCTCATCCGCATGAATTAGTGGGTGCGGTGAAAATCATGCTAGATGCCTTTGAAAGTGGTCAAATTGATAGTTTGTACCTTGTGTTTAATGAGTTTGTGAACACCATGACTCAGAAAAACAAGACTATGAAGTTGTTGCCAGCTTCACCAGAAGAGCCAGATGAAGAGTTAACTCATCACTGGGATTATATCTATGAGCCTGATGCAAAAGATGTATTAGATCACTTGTTAGTGAGATATATTGAATCGATAGTCTATCAAGGTGTTGTTGAAAATATTGCCTGTGAACAAGCGTCGCGTATGGTTGCAATGAAAAGCGCATCCGATAATGCGGGTGACCTTATTGATGACTTGCAATTGGTTTACAACAAAGCGCGCCAAGCGGCTATCACACAAGAGATATCCGAGATTGTTGCCGGCGCAGCTGCGGTATAACGTAAATAAAATTAGGGTTTAATACCCAAACGTATTGAAAGAGGAAGCAAGATGAGCTCTGGAAAGATTGTACAAATTATCGGTGCTGTTGTTGATGTGGAATTTCCACGTGACAGCCTACCAAAAATATATGATGCCTTAACCGTTGAAGAAACAGGCTTAACGCTTGAAGTTCAACAACAATTAGGTGACGGCGTTGTTCGTGCGATTGCGATGGGTGTTACAGATGGTCTTAAACGTGACTCTGCTGTTTCAAACACTGGCGAATCAATTCAAGTTCCAGTCGGCCAAAAAACATTGGGTCGAATCATGGACGTATTGGGTAACCCAATTGATGAGAAAGGCCCTATCGGTGAAGAAGTTAGAATGTCTATTCACCGTAAAGCACCTGCTTTTGATGAATTGTCAGCTAGTAACGAATTACTAGAATCAGGTATCAAAGTAATCGACTTGATTTGCCCATTCGCTAAGGGTGGTAAAGTAGGTCTGTTCGGTGGTGCCGGTGTAGGTAAAACGGTCAACATGATGGAGCTTATCCGTAACATCGCGACAGAGCATGATGGTTTCTCTGTATTCGCTGGTGTAGGTGAGCGTACTCGTGAAGGTAATGATTTCTACCACGAAATGACAGATTCAAACGTAATCGATAAAGTATCGCTTGTTTACGGTCAAATGAATGAGCCTCCAGGTAACCGTTTACGTGTTGCTTTGACGGGTCTTACAATGGCTGAAAACTTCCGTGATGAAGGTCGTGACGTACTATTCTTCGTTGATAATATCTACCGTTACACATTAGCTGGAACAGAAGTATCTGCTTTATTAGGTCGTATGCCATCAGCGGTAGGTTACCAACCGACATTAGCTGAAGAAATGGGTGCCTTACAAGAGCGTATTACCTCTACTAAAGTGGGTTCTATCACTTCTATCCAAGCGGTATACGTACCTGCCGATGATTTGACTGATCCATCACCAGCAACAACATTTGCCCATTTGGATGCAACCGTTGTATTGTCTCGTTCAATTGCTGAATTAGGTATTTACCCTGCGATTGACCCACTTGATTCTACCAGTCGTCAATTAGATCCTTTAGTTGTTGGTAACGAGCATTACGAAATCGCTCGTAGCGTTCAAGGCACATTACAACGTTATAAAGAATTAAAAGATATCATTGCGATTTTGGGTATGGACGAATTATCGGAAGAAGATAAATTGACTGTAACTCGCGCTCGTAAGATTCAGCGTTTCTTGTCACAACCGTTCTTCGTTGCTGAAGTATTTACTGGTAGCCCAGGCAAATACGTTGCACTGAAAGATACATTGGCGGGTTTCAAAGGCATCTTAAACGGCGAATACGATGCACTACCAGAACAAGCGTTCTACATGGTGGGTGTGATTGAAGAAGCTGTAGAGAAAGCGAAAACACTTTAAGCTTTCGGGAGAAATGTTATGGCGATGACTATACATGTTGATATCGTAAGTGCTGAAAAGGAAATATTTTCAGGTGCTTGTGAAGCGGTTTTTGCTTCTGCAATAATGGGTGAGTTGGGTATATATCCTCGACACACACCATTATTAACTCGCTTAAAACCGGGTGAAATTCGCGTATTAGTGAATGGTAAAGAAGAGCAATTCTACGTGTCAGGCGGCATGCTTGAGGTTCAACCTCATGTTGTTACTGTATTAGCGGATACTGCAATGCGTGCTGATGATGTTGATGAAGCAGCGGCATTAGCGGCAAAAGAAGATGCAGAACGTACATTGAAAGATACAGATGCAAAAGTGGACTATGCAGAAGCCCAAGCAAAATTGGCTGAAGCATTGGCTCAATTGCGAACTGTTGATCGTATGCGTAAAGGTCAAGGCCACTAATTAGGTTTTGCCAAACGTTAAAATTGAAAGGCTGTCTTAATGACAGCCTTTTTTTTGCCTATTATTTGTTAGAATGTCTTAAAAAAGTAATCTGGAATATAAATATCGTCATTCTCGCGTAGTCAGGAATCCAACAATAATTGTGATTTGTTATTCTCATGGATCCCGCCCACGCCAAGAGGACGGAATAAAATTCTACAGATTATTACGTTTTAAACAGAATTTGGAAGAGTATTTTATGTCATTAAGTATCATCATCCTTGCCGCGGGTAAAGGCACTAGAATGAAGTCAGCAACTACCAAGGTTATGCATAAATTAGCAGGAAGACCATTGCTTGAGCATGTGATTGATACTGCCCAATTATTATCTCCTCAAACATTAGGTGCTGTCTGTGGTAATGGTGTGGAGCAAGTTTTACCTTTATTAGAAAGTAAAGCTATTAGCTCTGTAATGCAGCACGAGCAGCATGGAACAGGTCACGCGGTAATGCAGGCCTTGCCGATATTTGAGCATGATGAACAGGTCTTAGTCTTGTATGGCGATGTACCGCTTACTAAGCTTGAAACGCTAAGCAGCCTTATTAATTGTGGTGATGAGCAAAGTTTAAGAATATTAACGACTAAACTTGATAATCCAACCGGTTACGGTCGAATTGTACGCAATGATATCGGTGATGTGATTTGTATTACAGAGCAAAAGGATGCGGATGAAAAGACGCTGGCAATACAAGAAGTGAATAGTGGCATTATGGTGCTACCAGTGAAGTGGTTAACGGAATCACTGGACAAACTCAGCAACAACAATGCACAGGGCGAATATTATCTAACAGATATGGTGGCTTTGGCAGTCAAAGATGGTTTGGCGATTAATACGGTTTGCTGTCAAGATAATGCAGAAGTGGCAGGTGTTAACACTCGACAACAACTTGCTGAATTAGAACGTCATTTTCAGAAATTACAAGCAAACAAGTTGATGATCAATGGTGTTTCATTAGCCGATCCAGCACGAATAGATATTCGAGGTACGCTCAAAACAGGGTCAGACATTACGATAGATGTGAATGTGATCTTTGAAGGCAATGTGACATTGGCTGATAATGTTGAGATTGGTGCTAACTGTATTATTAAAGATGCCACAATTGGTAAAGGCACGGTTATCTTAGCTAATAGCATGATTGATCTCAGTCTAGTCGGGGACAATGTCAATATAGGTCCTTTTGCTCGCTTAAGACCTGGAACTGTACTCGCAAATAATGCCAAAATAGGTAACTTTGTTGAAACTAAAAATGCCAATATCGGAGCAGGCTCAAAAGTAAATCATCTGAGCTATATCGGCGACACGGATATGGGTAAAAACGTAAATATCGGCGCGGGTACCATTACCTGTAATTATGATGGTGCTAATAAACATCGCACGACTATCGGTGATAATGTCTTTATTGGTTCAGATAGCCAGTTGATAGCGCCGATCACTGTGGCAGATGGGGCGACCATAGGAGCAGGTACAACCTTACGTAAAAATGCGGCAGCAGATGCCTTAACCTTAACGAAAAGTGTACAAAAAACAGTTCAAAGCTGGAAGCGCCCGATTAAAAAGTAGGTTGGACTTTAGTCCAATATGTTGGGTTAAAATCCAAACTACAAATTAATATATATGCGTTATCAGCTCAGCAGTAAAAACATTGCTCGCCCATTACGGGTGATATTGAGTAATAAGGCATTATTATGTTGAACAAGAGACTTAAAATCTTCTAAATTTGTAATAGTTTGCCTATTCACTGAGGTAATAATGTCGTTTTTACGCAAACCGGATGCCCATGCAGGGCTGCCACGTTTAAGCTCGTAAATCATCACGCCATTTACATTGCCATAATAAGGTGACGATTGTTCAATATCACCAAATGTGGCACCTAATAGTTTAGGGTGTGTCGGCTTCTGATTGACTTGTTTTTTAGTTTTTGTAACGGTTGCTTTTAGTGTTTTGGCTTTACCCTCTCGCACAATATCAATGTTGATTGTTTGCCCAACCATTAATAAGCCGATGGTATTACGAAGGCTATAAGCATTCATCAGTTTTTTGCCATCAATGGCGGTAATAACATCACCGACTTGAACGCCCGCTTCATCCGCCGCAGAGCCTTGTTGTACGCGAGTAACGACAGCGCCCTTATCGGAGTCAATATTAAAGGCATTGGCTAATTCAGCAGTAATATCCTGCATTTGTACGCCTAAATTAGCACGATGAACTTCACCATATTTAAGTAATTGGTCGGTAATTTGTTTGACCATATTACTTGGAATCGCAAAACCAATACCGATATTGCCTACCTTTTGTCCGGGTGAGAATATTGCAGTATTAATACCGACTAATTCGCCGCGAAGATTAACTAAGGCACCACCTGAGTTACCGGGGTTAATCGATGCATCAGTTTGGATAAAGTTTTCATAGCCCTCTATACCCAAGCCACTGCGTCCTAGCGCACTTACAATGCCCGATGTGACTGTTTGACCAAGACCGAAAGGATTACCAATAGCAACAACAAAATCGCCAACACGTAACTTATCAGAATCCGCTAAAGGTAATGCAGTAAGATGTTCAGCAGGAATTTTAATTAATGCCACATCCGTAGCGGGATCGGTTCCAACTAACTCTGCTTGAAAGCTACGACCATCCGTTAATGACACAGTGATTTCATCAGCTCGATGGATAACATGATTATTAGTGAGCACTAAACCGTGTTTAGCATCAAAAATAACACCCGATCCTAAACTTTGCTTGGTACGGTGGCGAGGCTGTTGCTGTGGAATATTAAAAAATCGACGAAAAAACGGATCATTGAGTAAGGGATTATCTCGTACACGGACATGACTTTTAGTGGCAATATTCACCACGGCTGGTTGAGACTGTTCGAGCATGGGTGCCAGCGTTGGCATTGGGTCATCATCACCAAACCAATTGAATGGTAATGCGGCCATTGCAACTTGAATGAGCAGGCTAATACCTGCAATCCAAACAAGAGAGGTTTTAAATACCGTCATAGATTTGTCCCCAATACATGTCTTGTAGGAGCGGCTTCAGCCGCTCCTACGATTGATTATATAATTAAAGGTTTTCTAATGTTTCACGAGGATTAAAATTCAATTCTTCTGCCATTTGTTGATAAAGTTGTTTTGCAAGATCACTATCAGCCGGTGGCGTCATGATTTGTAAAATAACAAATTGGTCGCCCTGTTCTTTTCCCGGCAAACCACGACCTTTCAAACGCATCTTTTGACCACTTTTTGCACCAGCCGGAATCTTTAGATTAATCTTACCCGCTAAGGTGGGCACAGTCACTTTAGCACCTAATGCGGCTTCCCAAGGTGCAATGGGTAAATCAAGGAAGATATTTTTATCTTCTAAACGGTAGTGAGCATGAGGAGCGATACTGATCTCAAGGTATAAATCACCAGATTGATCGCCCATTCCCACTTTACCCTGACCAGAAAGCCGGATCTTTTTACCCGAAGTAATGCCAGCAGGAACTTTAACGTTAAGAGTGCCTGCTTGTTTTGATCCTGCAGGGCGACGAATTGTTTTTTTAGTGCCCGTAAACGCATCTTCTAAAGAAATAGTGATTTTAGCGTTTACATCTTCACCGGGTGCGTAGAAGTTCTCCTGCCCTCCACCCATACCACCACCGCCAAACATATTATCAAAGAAGCTACTAAAGTTACCCGCGCCAGCACCTCCTTGTTGACCCCAGCCAGGAGGTGGATTGAATGACTGACCATTTTGATAGTTAGAGCCAAACTGATCGTATTGAGCACGTTTTTCAGGATCTTTTAATGCTTCGTATGCTTCGCCGACTTCTTTAAATTTAGCTTCAGCATTTGCCTCTTTACTTACATCAGGATGATATTTACGGGCAAGTTTACGATATGCTTTTTTGAGATCCTCTTTTGATACATCACGAGATACACCCAAGATTTTGTAATAGTCTTTATATTCCATACCGATTATTTTATTGCCTAAAGTTGATTTCGATCAACAAATGGGGGTGGTATTATCTTATTTCAATAGAGAGTAAGGAAATTACTGATGTTCTCACCCTCAAGCTGTGAGAAAATAGTCATGTATTTTTAATTACTATTTAATTCTGGACGATAATTAAGATGTTTTCTATACGTAAAATTTCACTTCTCATTGCATTAGCAACCGCTTCTGCATCACCAATCACTTTCGCTGATGGCGACCTAAGTTTAGATGAGCTTATTGTTACAGGAACACGATCGGAAACTTTATTATTAGATTTAGCGGGAAATACGGCTAAAATTTCTGAAGAAGAAATTGATCTTGTACGTGCCGATCATATTGAAGAAATATTAAACCGATTACCTGGTGTAATGATTCAGCGGGGTAATGGTCAAGAACATCTAACATCAATTCGTTCGCCAGTATTTAATGGCGGCGCCGGCGCGGGTTCATTCTTATTTATGCAAGATGGTATTCCGCTCCGTGCGGCTGGGTTTGCCAATGTAAATGGTTTGTTTGAAGTCAGTGCTGAGCAAGCCGGCAGTATTGAAGTTGTGCGTGGTCCGGGTAGTGCTTTATATGGTTCTAATGCTGTCCATGGTTTAGTTAATGTTTTAACGCGTGCGCCATCATTGGAGCTTGAACGTTCAATTGATGTATCGGTTGGTCCCCATGACCTTTATAAGGTTAAGGGAACGGTAAGTAATACTGAAGGTGCTCATGGTTATCGTTTAAGTGTCAATGGCACACATGATGGTGGCTGGATTGACGATTCTGGTTTTGATCAACAAAAACTAACATTCCGCCATGATTATTTGGGAGATGTAAATAGTTTCCAGACAACCTTTTCTGCTGCAAACTTAAACCAAGAAACTGCAGGTTATAAAGTTGGTGATGAAATATATAAAGATACTTCAGCATCAAAAATAAATGATGATCCCGAGGCCTACCGTAATGTGAAATCAGTACGTTTGGCTACTCGCTGGGAACATGAGTTAAGTGATAGTTCTTATTTTAGTTTGACACCTTATCTTCGTCATACAGAGATGGATTTTTTAATGCATTTCCTACCAGGAAAATCATTAGAACAAAATGAGCATGACAGTATCGGTTTATTGGCGACATACTATCGTGAATTAGAGGGTGGTCATAAAGTGATTGTCGGTACTGACTTTGAATATACTCAAGGTGAGTTATCTGAAACACAAACGGATCCAGCCACTTATTTTGGTAAGTATGCGCCAGGTGTTCATTATGATTTCGATGTGGATGCAACCGTTATTGCACCTTATGTTCATACTGAATGGCAAGTAGCAGAAAAAACACGTGTAACAGTAGGTGCTCGTTTTGAACATACACGTTATGAATACGATAATAAATTATCAGATGGCTTGATGCCGGGCAGTTCAACATTGTATCGACCAAGTGATCGTGATGATACCTTTAATGAATTTAGCCCTAAACTAGGTTTAGTTCAAAGTCTTACAGACGATACGAGTGCATTTATTAACTTGGCTCGTGGTAACCGTGCACCACAAACGACTGATTTATACAGAATGCGTAAAGATACCAATAATACACTGACTGCAGATTCAGAAACTATGGATAGCATTGAGATTGGTGTGAGAAAAGTAGGTGCCGGAATCCAGTATGAAGTAACAACATATTATATGAAGAAAAAAGATTATTTCTTCCGTGATTCAAGTGATAACAATGTACCTGATGGTAAAACAAAACATTATGGTGTTGAGTTAAGTGCATTTGTACCGATGGGTGAGCAATTTGATTTAGGCGGTAGCTTTACTTATGCTCGCCATCAGTATGATTTTGATAATGCCATTGTCGGATTTGGTGGTCCTGATGCATCAAGCTCAATTTCGAGCGGTGATGATATGGATACTGCACCACGTCATTTGGCCAATGTTCGTCTAGGTTGGAACTATGCCTCTCAAAGCCGAGCTGAATTAGAGTGGGTACATGTAGGTCGTTATTACACTGACAATGGTAATCAGAATAGCTATGAGGGACATGACTTATTAAACCTTCGAGTGAATCATAGTATTAACAACTCACTGAATGTATATGGTCGAGTAACAAACTTAACCAATACAGAATATGCAGAACGAGCGGATACTAACCGTGGCGATCAGCGGTATTTTGTTGGTGAGGAAAGAGCTCTACATGTAGGTGCAAGTTATAGCTTCTAAGTTTATAGTTTAAAAGCTAAGATAAAAAAAGGCGGTGATAATGCAAATTATCACCGCCTTTTTGTTATTGGATTATGTTTTAAACGACAAACTGTGCCACACCATCACCAAAAGACCAATCAATATCATGGTTTTCAGTAATTGTAATTAATACATTATTAGGTTCAATTCCTGGGTTTTCTTTAAGGTTTTTAACAGCTTTAGCGTAAAATTCTTGCTTCGATTTATTAGATCGTCCTGCGCGCATGACCAAGTGCATCATTACGCGATCGCCTGTTCGTTGTTGAAACTGCAAGCAATGTGGCTCAACTTCATGAATGATTTGATAGCGATCATCTTCAGGAAAGCCCATTGTTTCAATCACCGCTGAGTTAACGCCATCAGCAATGGCTTTGATGTAGTCTGGCGACTTTCCTTTTAAGATTGAGATATTAACTAAAGGCATATTGTTTACTCACTATTATGATGGTTTGTTAATCGTCACGTTGCGATTTGGCATAACGAATTGCAGAGCGTACTTGATTAGGCGCTGTGCCACCTAAATGGTCACGAGCAGCGACGGATCCTTCTAGCGTAAGTACATCAAATACATCATCGGTAATTTGCTCTGAGAAGCCTTGTAATGTTTCTAAGCTCATTTCAGATAAATCTAAATTGTGCTCAATACCGTAAGCAACGGATAGACCAACGACTTCATGGGCATCACGGAAGGCAACGCCTTTGCGTACTAAGTAATCGGCTAAATCGGTTGCTGTTGCATAACCACGCAAGGCGGCATTACGCATATTCTCTGGTTTAACGGTAATGGCTGACATCATGTCGGCATAAACACGTAATGAGCCGACTAATGTATCGATCGTGTCGAATAACGGCTCTTTGTCTTCTTGATTATCTTTGTTATACGCTAATGGTTGGTTTTTCATTAAGGTAAACAAGTTGAACATATTGCCGTAAACGCGGCTGGTTTTGCCACGGATTAATTCAGGCACATCAGGATTTTTCTTTTGCGGCATGATCGATGAGCCAGTGCAGAATGAATCACCTAAATCAACGAAGTTAAACTGTGCTGATGACCAGATAATCAGCTCTTCTGAAAAACGTGATAAATGCATCATCAAAATTGAAGCGAAGCTAGTAAACTCAATGGCAAAATCACGATCACTTACTGCATCTAATGAATTTAAACAGATACGTTCAAAGCCTAATAATTTAGCCGTCAATTCGCGATCAATCGGAAAGGTTGTTCCCGCTAATGCCGCAGAACCTAAAGGTGATGAGTTAACACGTTTTGCACAGTCTTCTAGGCGTTCGGCATCACGTACGAGCATTTCATACCACGCCATCATGTGATGACCAAAGGTAATAGGTTGGGCGACTTGTAAATGCGTAAAACCAGGTAAGATTGTTTTCGCTTCACGTTCGGCAACCATTAATAAGGCATCTTGTAGTCTAAATAACTCAGATTTGATAGGCTCAATCATATCGCGCAAGTAAAGCCGTACATCGGTTGCAACCTGGTCATTACGTGAACGGCCAGTATGCAATTTCTTGCCGACATCACCAATAAGCGCAATAAGACGAGCTTCAATATTCATATGCACATCTTCTTGGGCAATAGACCATTCAAATTCACCATTTTCGATTTCAGTTTGAATGGTGTCTAAGCCAGTAAGAATTTGATCGCGTTCATCGTCTGTTAATACATCAACACTGGCCAACATGGTTGCGTGTGCAACTGAGCCTTGAATATCTTGACGATACATTCGTTGGTCAAATTGCACTGAGGCAGTGAACTCTTCAACAAAGGCATTTGTTGGTTGGGTTAGACGGGCAGAGGATAGTTTTTTCTTAGGCGCGGTCATAATTCGTATCTTGAATAACAGAATAAAGAGAGAATTATACCCGTTATCATAGAAATGATAGAATTCTATCTAAAATAGCGATAAAAACCACAGAGACACACCGTTTTCAGTTATCTCTTAGTATTCTTTGTGTCTCTGTGGTAAAAATTAAAATGGAAATAAAATGACAAATAGAGTGATCAAAATTGCTACTCGTAAAAGCCCATTAGCGCTTTGGCAAGCGGAGTTTGTGCGTGATGAATTAATAAAACTGCATCCAGGATTGCAAGTTGAGTTAGTAAAAATGAGTACACAGGGCGACAAGATCTTGGATGTGCCATTAGCTAAAGTCGGCGGCAAGGGTTTATTTGTTAAAGAGCTAGAGCAAGGCATATTGGCGGGAGATGCTGATATCGCCGTGCATTCTATGAAAGATGTGCCGGTAGAATTTCCTGAAGGCTTACATTTGCCTGTGGTCTGTGAGCGTGAAGATCCACGTGATGCCTTTGTATCAAATACCTATCAATCATTAGAAGATTTACCGCAGGGAGCGAAAGTTGGTACATCAAGCTTACGTCGTGAATGCCAATTGCGTACCGATCGTCCAGATTTGAATGTGATACCACTTCGGGGCAATGTTAATACGCGTTTAGCCAAATTAGATGCAGGTGATTATGATGCCATTATTCTCGCCTCAGCAGGGCTGAAGCGATTAGGTTTTGAAGAGCGTATTAAATCGGCATTAACACCCGAGCAAAGTCTGCCTGCAATTGGTCAAGGTGCCGTAGGTATTGAAACTCGGATTGATGATGATGAAGTAAATGCTTTGATTGCACCGCTACGTTGTCCTGACACTTGGATCAGACTGAGTGCTGAACGAGCCTTAAACAAGCGTCTTGCTGGTGGTTGCCAAGTGCCTATTGCAGGCTATGCATTATTAAATGATGGTGAGATTTGGTTACGCGGATTAGTTGGACGGCCTGATGGCAGTGAAATGTTGCGTGCAGAAGTGCGTGGCAAGGCGGAGGATGCAGAAGCACTAGGTATCGCGTTGGCTGAAGATTTATTATCGCAAGGGGCAGATAAAATCCTTGCAGATGTTTATGGCAGCTAAACCTTCTCTTAATGGTTTGAAGGTATTGGTGACACGACCCGAATCTCAGGCTAGAAACTTATGTGATTTGATTGCTGCTGACGGTGGTGAGCCCGTTGCTTTTCCAGTGATTGATATTAAAGCGCTACCTGTTGAGCAGTGGAATGATGTGTCGCTTTCAAAACAAGCGATGCTTATTTTTATTAGTCGAAATGCAGTCATTCATTTTGTGGCTAATTTTCATACGACATTGCGTGACGAAATTCAGATGGTGGCAGTGGGTTCTGCAACAGCGACCGCCATGAAAGAATGTGGTTTGTCGGTTGATATTCAAGCGCCAAGTCCGGCGGGTAGTGAAAGTTTATTAGCCATGGCTGAATTACAGAATGTGGCAGGCAAAGAGATAGTGATTATTCGTGGGCAGGGCGGGCGCGAGTTATTGGCAGACACCTTAACTGCTAGAGGTGCGAATATTCAGTATATTGAGGTCTATCAACGACAGCTTTCTAGCCCAAATAATGATAAGATTGAGCAAGCAAAACAAGCGGATTTCAGTATTGTAACCAGTGTGGCAAGTTTAGAAAATCTGTGTCAGTTAATAGACGGCGATGGATTAAAATATAAACGATTGATTGTGATCAGTGAGCGAATTAAGCAACGTGCGCTAGAGTTGGGCTTTCAGACAATTAGCGTTGCTAATGATGCAAGTGACAATGCCATAATGCAAAAAGTAAGAGATGGAGCGAAATGATGAGTGCGAATGATAAAAAGCAGGATGTGGCGAAAGAAGTAATCGCACAAGATGATGCTGTAAAAACAAACAAAGCTGCGACACAGACATTATTATGGCTGGCAATCATCGTATTAGTTGCTCTGCTGGCGAGTTTGTTTTGGTTTGTGCAACAGCAACAAATACAAACAACGGCATTGATCCAACAATCAGATCATTCGGCACAATTTAATCAAGATCTAGCTCAACTTAAGCAATCATTAAGCCAGGAAATTGCTACGGCTAATAGCCGCTTGGATGAGATGAATACAGCCGACGAGAACTTTGATAATAAAATAGATAGTTTGGTGAAAAGTCATCAATTAACCAATGATGATGTTTTACGCACATGGCGCTTGGCGAAGGTTGAATTTTTATTACAAGCGGCAAATCAACAAGTATTGCTGGCGGCAGATATTGAAAATGCTAGAACGGCATTGGTTCTTGCTGATCATGAGCTAAAAGAATTGGCTGATCCTAGAATGTATCAATTACGTGGATTGATTGCCGATGAGCAGCTTGCTCTAGCTTCTGTTGCTAAAGTCGATATTGAAGGCATGTCTATTCAGTTACAAAGTGCGCTGGATAATGTTGATGACTTAACGGTGTTGATGGCGGCAGAATTAGCAGCGGATGATGTGAGTGATACCGAAACCATATTGCCAGAAGGCTGGCAGTCAGCAGCATCACAAGCTTGGAATGAAGTTAAATCATTGGTAGTGATTCGTCATCAACAAAATGGTGCGGCGGCGGTGTTGGTGCCAGAACAGCGTTATTTCTTGTATCAAAATCTGAAATTAAAGTTAGAAAGTGCCCAGCTTGCATTATTATCAGGCAATACATTGGTATTTAAAGCGAATTTAGCATCAGCAGAACAATGGTTACAACAGTATTTTGTGGGGGATGATCGTGATGCGATGATCGTGATAGTGACGGGCTTGCAAATGGAATCGATCACGGTTGAAATACCTGATATTTCGGCATCATTAGTTTGGATTCAGCAAAAAGGTAATCAATAATGAAAATGTTGGTTGTCATTGCAATTGGGTTAATAGCTAGTGCGGGCTTAATATGGCTGGCTGATTTTGAACCTGGTTTTGTCTTGTTACAGTATGGTAGTTGGAGTTTGGAAACATCGCTTATCGTATTTTCAGTGGCATTTTTATTGCTGGTGGTCGCAAGCTATTTATTTTTAAGAAGTTTCATATTCATTCAGCAAGCACCGAAAAAATTAGCTGTTTGGCAATTAGCGAGACGACAACATCGTGCGGGAGAAGCATTAACACGCGGTCTTATTACCTTGGAAGAAGGGCGATGGGCAGAGGCCGAGCGCATATTAATCCGTTATGTTGGTAATAGTGAAACACCGTTATTGCATTATTTGGCGGCGGCGAGAGCGGCACAAAAACAAAAAGCTTCTGATCGGCGTGATAATTATCTTCGATTGGCGCATGAGACAACCGCCGGTGCTGATATTGCAGTAGGCGTGGTGCAAGCTGAGTTGCAGTTAGCGGCTAATCAAAAAGAGCAGGCTTTAGCGACGCTACAGCATTTACGAGAGGTTTCTCCGAAGCATCCTTATGTGTTGCAGTTATTGCAGCAACTTTATTCGGATATGAATCAATGGCAGGCGGTGCAAGATGTGTTGCCGGATTTACGAAAACAACATGTATTGCCACCATCGGATGTGAAAGCATTATCAACAGATGCGACAGTGGGGCAATTACAAATAGCATTAGATCGTCGTGATTGGGCTGATATAGAGTCTATTTGGCAGAAGTTATCCAATAAAGCACGACAAACAGAAGAATTACTTAATCTTTATATTTTAGGTTTGATTCAACAAGGAGAGCTAGGACCTGCGACTAGCTTGATTGAAGGGTATTTATCTAAGCAGTGGAGTGATTCTTTAGTGTATCAATATGGTGTTATTTTACATGGTGATAACCTTCTTAAGAATTTAGCTACCGCTGAAAAATGGTTAAAAAATCGTGAAAACAATCCATGGCTCTTATTAACATTAGGTCGCTTAGCTCTGGTAAATAAACTGTGGGCAAAGTCTGAAGAATATTTACGATCTAGCCTTGATAATGGACCTAGGGGAGAAACGTATCAGGTGTTGGCTGACGTATTAGTTGCTGATGGTAGGCATGAATTAGTTGCGGATATATATAAGCAAGGCTTAGATATTATGCTGCAACAAGAACAATTATCTGTTCGAAATAATTAAAAAGTAATCAATATGAGCGGAGCAGGAACTAACTACCTTTTTGATATATTGGCATTATTATTAGCCACCGTTATCATTGTGCCATTTTTTCATGCTATTCGTTTAGGTGCTATTTTAGGTTACTTAACGGCTGGAGCAATTCTTGGTCCTTGGGGTTTAGGAATTATTACTGAGCTTGATGAAATTCGTCATTTAGCTGAATTTGGCGTTATTTTCTTATTATTTATTCTAGGAATAGAACTCAAGCCTGATAAGTTATTACAAATGTGGAAGATGGTTATTGGCCTAGGACTGGGGCAACTATTAATTACTGCAGCCATACTTTTTGCCATTGCAATGAGCTGTGGACTTTCATCAAGTGAAGCCATTGTTGTGAGTTTTGCGCTTACCTTATCCTCCACTGCATTCTGTTTGAAGTTGTTATCTGAGCGTGGAGGTATTTCTACGGTTATGGGCCGAATGTCTTTTTCCATCTTATTGTTACAAGATTTGGCTGTTGTTCCGTTATTAGCTTTGGTTTCTTTTTTGGCAAGGAGTGATGGTGGGGGAGTGGCTACCACAGAGCATAATTATATATATGCCTTTAGCGTTATTATTGCTTTATTGCTGGCTGGACGGTATTTACTTAATCCATTATTGGGTCGAATTGTTGCTAGTCAAGATCCAGAAGTTTTTATCGCGGTTGCCTTATTGTTGGTATTAGGCGTCGCTTGGATTATGGAGTCTGTAGGCCTATCTATGGCATTAGGCGCCTTTCTTGCTGGGATGATGTTGGCTGAATCACATTTTAGACATCAAATCGAAGCAGACATTTTACCCTTTAGGGGAATATTGCTTGGTCTCTTCTTTATGACGGTCGGTATGGGAATCGATTTTGGTCTGTTGTGGGAGCAGTTAGGTCTTATTGTTTTATTAGCGATGGGACTTATGATTATTAAAGCCTTAGTGGTCTATGGTTTGAGTAGGATAAGTGGCGCCCGGCATGATATTGCTCTGCAAACAGGTGCTTTGTTATCACAAAGTGGTGAGTTTGGTTTTGTTATGTTGGGATTTGCTGCTTTATCGGGAGTTCTGGATGAAACATTAAGTCAGATGATGATATTAATTATTACCCTAACAATGGTCTTTACTCCTTTTGTTGTTAAGCTTACTAATGTTTGGTTATTGACGTTTTATAAACCTGAATTAACAGTAGAAGACCAGTATGCAGAATTTATTGATGATACTGAAGAACATGTCATTTTGGCTGGTTTTGGACGAGTAGGCGCAAGGGTCGGTGCGTTATTAGGTTCTGCTGGTGTTCCTTATATTGCTTTAGACTTAAAGCATGAACGTGTAAAAACAGCTCGAGAGCAGGGGTTTCCCGTATTCTTTGGTGATGCAAGTAAGGTTAAAGTGTTACAGGCGGCGGGTGCTGATCGTGCCAAAATGCTTGTTATTGCTTTAGAAGACCCTGATAAAGTAGAAGTTTTGGTCGCTCAGGTTCGTCACTCTTATGCAGAAATGCCCATTCATGCTCGAGCTCGAGATCGTCAGCATTGTGCAAATTTGATTATTCATGGTGCAACAACAACGGTATCTGAAACGTTAGAAACAAGTCTACGACTAACAGAAGAGGTGCTGCTAGGAAGTGGCGTTGATAAGGATAATGTAAAACGAGTTATTGAAGAGTTTCGTGATGATTATTACTTGGATGTTGTGAACAAAGTAGCTGAGAAATCAGTTGTTATGGGTGAGTTAAGACATTAAATTATCTTAATTGACTGCCTTTACTTCCACCACGGTTATAACCGTGAAGGCTTACTTGTTGTGCATCAAATTCACTTTGGCACGTTACACAAAGATGAACTCCTACGATGGCCTTACGTCTAGCTTCTGGAATATCAGTACCACATTCTTCACACTGCTTAAGACTATCACCTGTCGGCAATTGGCTTCGGGCACGTTTAATCGCATCATCGACACTCGCATCGATTTGTTCTTGCACGGCACCATCTTTAGACCAACCGCCTGCCATTGCTATAGTCGCATGGGCATAACAACGTATTGACGTTGCAGTTGCTCACTTTCGGGTGTGATTAATACACTGCTATTGTCATCGCTGAAGACCATTTTTACGTTATCATCAGGAATGGCATTGAGTAGATCAAGTAAATAGGCATTATTGAAGGCAATTTCTAATGCAGGGCCATCATAATTAACACTAATTTCTTCTTCGGCAGATTCTTGTTCTTGGTTGATAACGGTTGCTTTAAAGAGGCCAGGCTCAAGATTAATACGAACGCTACGGTGTTTGTCACTGGATAAAATAGCGGCACGTGATAGTGCTTGTTTCAATAACTCACGATCAGCAATAACGATTTTGTCACCACCAAAAGGTAAAACACGTTCATAGTTAGGAAATTGACCGTCTATTAACTTTGATGTGAAATGAAGATCAGGTAATTCAACCTTAATTTGTTGATTACTAAAAGCGAGAGTCACATTATCATCACTATCATTAAGCAAACGACCTAGTTCTAAAATCGCTTTACGGGGTACGATAATATTATTCTTTTCAGTCACTGTACTTGTTGTTGTCAGACTGCCTAATGCTAGGCGATGACCATCTGTGGCTACGGCTCTTAGAATATTATCTTCGCGCTCTAGCAATAAACCGTTGAGATAATAACGAACATCTTGGCTCGCCATTGCAAAGCTCGTTTCATCTAATAATGATTTTAATGCAGATTGAGGTAAGGTGATTTCGTCAATATAATTTGCGCCCTCGCTATCAGGGAAGTCTTCACTCGGTAATGTGGATAGTGAAAATCGACTTTTTCCAGCACGAACAACGGCTTTATTATCTTGTGCTTTAAAGCTGATAGTTGCGTCATTAGGAAATGCACGACATATATCAAGAAACTTACGTGCTGAAACGGTTGTTTTACCTTCTTGCTCAACAGCAACGGGTAAGGTTGCAATCATTTCCAGCTCCATATCGGTACTGGTCATAGATAATTGGTTGCCATGAGCACGTAATAATATGGTGGATAATATGGGCAGAGTAGCGCGACGTTCAACAATACTACAGACCAATTGTAGTGGACGAACGATCGTTTCTTGGCTAACGGTAAACTGCATATTTATACTCTCAATTAACTTGATAAGGTTCGAAATAAATTACGGTAATCTTCAGCAATACGGCTGTCTGTTTCTTTCAATTCAGCAATCCTACGGCAGCCATGTAATACGGTTGTGTGATCGCGACCGCCAAAAGCATCACCTATTTCAGGCAAACTATGATTGGTTAGCTCTTTTGATAATGCCATTGCAAATTGGCGTGGACGAGCAATAGAGCGGGTTCGTTTTTTTGATAATAAATCCGAAACACGAATTTTAAAATATTCGGCCACTGTTTTTTGAATACTCTCTAGCGTCACTAGTTTTTGATGCAATGCTAATAAATCTTTTAATGCTTCTTGCGCAAGGTCAATAGACAGAGGCTGATTAGTGAAGCGTGAAAAAGCAAGAATGCGTTGTAATGCACCTTCAAGGTCACGCACATTAGAACGAATACGTTTAGCAATAAAAAAGGCGACATCTTCAGGCAGGGTGACTAAGTTTTGTTGTGCTTTCTTAATTAAAATAGCGACGCGTGTTTCAAGCTCGGGTGGTTCGATGGCAATGGTCAGCCCCCAGCCAAGACGAGATTGTAATCGTTCATCTAAGTTTTCGACTTCTTTAGGGAAACGATCACAAGTTAGAATAATTTGTTTTTGACCTTCAAGCAGACTATTAAAGGTATAGAAAAACTCTTCCTGCGACCGTTCTTTTTTTGCGAAAAACTGAATATCATCAATCAGTAAGGCATCCGCACTGCGATAGTGCGCTTTGAATTTTTCAATCACATTATTGCGCAGAGCCGTGATCATATCTTGCACAAATCGTTCAGAAGACAAATACATTACATTGGCATTTGGATTGTCTTTTTTAATTTGATTGCCAACGGCCAGCATTAAATGCGTTTTGCCTAAACCTGTTCCGCCGTATAGGAATAGCGGGTTATAACCGCTGGTTCCTGGTGACTCTGCGACATGCATGGATGCAGCTCGCGCAATTTGGTTTGATTTACCTTCGACAAAAGAATCAAAAGTAAATGCAGGATTTATGGGCGTGCCTTCTGCGGGCTTTGTTATTCTTGCTTTAGATGCGCGAGCCAACACTGGCGCTTCTTTTATTTCAGTTTGATTAGTGCCGACCTCGATACTTACAACGTTAACAGTACCTTGGCTTAGCGCATGAACCAGTTCAACGATTTTTGTTTCAAGTTGTTCTTGCACCCATGCTTGCACATAAGGATTTGGCGCTAATAAACGAAGTGTGCTGTCCGATTGAATGGCTTGTAACGGGCGTAACCACGTGTTCAGCTGTTGTGCTGACAGATCACCTTCAAGATGGGCTAAGCATTTTTCCCATAAGGGTGAAGACACATGAACTCCTTTGTTATCAGTTAATTAGGCCCGTTTTTTGCTACTGGCCTACGGCAGGTTGTGGTATAGTATAACGTTCATAGCCTGCCAGCTAAAGTTATCTTTATTGCTAAAAATTAGAAAGCTAAAGTTATTAGTGCGTTTTATGACATGACGTTTGACTTGTGCTAGTGAAAAACACTATAATTCCAGCCCTTTTGCTCTTGATGGACTTGTTTTCGGGGCAAATACATAATTTAGTTTTAGTGGAGTTGGTAAAATGAAAAGAACTTTTCAACCGAGTAATATCAAACGTAAACGTACACACGGTTTCCGTGTTCGCATGGCAACAGTTGGTGGTCGTCGCATAGTTAATGCACGTCGCGCTAAAGGTCGCTCACGTTTAACAGCATAATCACTTCTATTAAAATAGGAGCATGACTTGGTATCGTTTAGCCGAGACATGAGAATGAACAACCCGAGAGATTATTCTCGGGTATTTCGCCAAGCTAAGCATACTGGTGGTGGTGGTTTGACGATATTGTCAGTTGAAAACCAAGTTGGCCATCCGCGATTGGGCCTGGCGATAGCAAAAAAACATCTTAAACTGGCAACGCAGCGCAATCGTTTGAAGCGACTTGTTCGTGAATCATTTCGACACCATCAAGCGTCTTTTGCCAATATTGATATCGTGGTGTTATCACGACAAGATGTTAAACAGCGAGATATCTCAAAAATAAGAGCGGCATTGGCGAAACATTGGATAACGGTGGTAGCACAATGGGAAAAATCTTAATCGGGCTCGTTCGAGCTTATCAGCTTTTAATTAGTCCACTATTCGGTGCAAGTTGCCGCTTCCAGCCTACTTGTTCTCACTATATGATAGATG
This sequence comes from Piscirickettsiaceae bacterium, assembly GCA_013215825.1. Classification (GTDB taxonomy): domain Bacteria; phylum Pseudomonadota; class Gammaproteobacteria; order Nitrosococcales; family Methylophagaceae. The sequence continues at coordinate 63,498 of JABSQN010000001.1, forward strand.
CAATCGAGCGTTTTGGTATTTTGAAAGGTATTTGGCTTGGCTTGCGAAGAATTTCACGTTGTCACCCTTGGCATGAGGGTGGTTTAGATCCTGTTCCTGAACTAAAGAAACATACACACAATGGATAATTTTAGAACATTCCTTATTTTTGGTCTTTTGATCGTGTCATTACTATTGTGGGAAGCATGGCAAAATGACTATGTTCGCCCGCAACAAGCTGCGCAAGCAACAGCGATTGTTTATGATGATTCCTTACCTGCGATTGATCCAGCGAAAAATGACTTGCCTGATATGCCAGTAGCAAGGTCATTGGACAGCCTACCAGAACTCTCACTGCAGAAATCCACCGTTTCAGCAAACAATATCCATGTGAAAACAGATGTGATGGACTTGCATATTGCGACACAAGGTGGTGATATTCATGATTTGGCGTTACTAAAATACCCGGTAGATTCAAGTGCACCTGATATTTCCGTGCAGTTCTTAAATAACACAAATGAACATTTCTTTATTGTTCAATCAGGATTGCGATCTGATAGTGAAGCGCCAACTCACTATGAGCAATATACGGCTGAAAACAATCAATATGAACTGGCGGATGGCCAAGACTCTTTGACAGTTCCATTGCATTGGCAATCAGCAAACGGTTTGAAAGTAACAAAAAACTACCACTTTAAACGTGATAGTTATGTGGTCGATATCGATTATGTTATTGAAAATAATAGCGGTGAGCAATTTACCGCATATCCTTATGCACAATTTAATCGAAATCGTCCGCAAGAAGATTCAGGCTTCATTTATACATATACAGGTGCTGTATTTTCATCAAAAGGTAATGAATACGAGAAAGTCGACTTTGATGATTTAGATGATGCTACTTTTAGCCGAACAGCCAATGGCGGTTGGACAGCGATGTTGCAACATTATTTTGTGGCAGCGCTTATTCCGGGTGATTCTGAGCAAGAAATAGGGCTTTATGGTAAATCAATTAATGAGCGTACTTATACTGCCGGTATAAAAATGCCGACATTAAGCGTAGCCAGTGGTGATTTTGCACAAGCAAATTATCAGATTTACTTAGGCCCTAAAGAATCTCATCGCTTAGAGAAAGTTGCTGAGAACCTTGATCTAACCGTTGATTACGGCAAGTTTACCATTATTTCTCAACCGTTATTTACGGTTATGGAGTGGATCCATAAAGTGACAAATAACTGGGGTTGGTCCATTGTATTTTTGACCGTTCTAATTAAATTAGCATTTTACAAATTGTCAGCGGCAAGTTATCGCTCAATGGCGGCTATGCGTAAGCTAACACCGAAACTAGCCATCTTAAAAGAGCGTTTTGGTGATGATAAGCAACAGTTTAATCAAGAAATGATGAAGCTGTACAAGACAGAAAAAATCAATCCATTAGGTGGCTGTTTACCCATATTGGTACAAATGCCGGTATTCCTTTCATTCTATTGGGTGTTGGTTGAAAGTATTGAATTACGCCAAGCGCCATTTATGTGGTGGCTACAAGATTTAACAGCAATGGATCCTTATTTCATTTTGCCAGTGCTGTTTGGTTTAAGTATGTTTTTCCAACAGAAACTAAATCCTGCACCACAAGATCCTGCACAAGCCATGGTGATGAAAGCATTTCCAATTGTCTTTACCGTATTCTTTGCCTTCTTCCCATCTGGCCTAGTACTTTACTGGGTGGTGAATAATATTTTATCAATTGCACAACAATGGCATATTACTCGTAAGATGGGTGCACTTTAAAGTCTGATGGATACGATTGTTGCAATAGCCACGGCACCAGGTCGTGGCGGAGTGGGAGTCGTTAGATTATCCGGTGATAAAAGCACCGTTATAGCCACCGCGATCTGTGGAAAACTGCCGCAAGCCCGTCATGCACAATTTAGTCATTTTAAAGATGCTGATGGTGAAATCATCGATAGTGGTATTGCCCTGTTTTTTCCCAATCCGGCATCATTTACCGGTGAAGATGTCATTGAGCTACAAGGGCACGGTAGTCCATTAGTCTTAGATTTATTATGCCAACGTGCGATTAGTCTTGGTGCAAGGATGGCCAAACCAGGCGAATTCTCAGAACGTGCATTTCTCAATAATAAAATGGATCTGGCACAAGCTGAAGCGGTTGCCGATTTAATTGATAGCTCTACCGAACAAGCCGCTCGTAGTGCTATGCGATCATTGCAAGGTGTCTTTTCTGATCGAATCAACAAACTGTTATTACAACTGACAGAGTTACGAAAATTTGTTGAAGCATCGATAGACTTTAGTGATGAGGAAATTGATTTTTTAGCCGATGCGGCGGTAGATAAACAGTTACTAGTTTTATTAGAAACCGTTGATGCAATTACTAGCAGTGCGCAGCAAGGACGATTATTACGTGAAGGTATGAGCGTTGTACTCGCTGGGCAACCGAATGCGGGTAAATCAAGTTTACATAATCAATTAGCAGGTCACGATGCGGCAATTGTTACCGAAGTTGCTGGCACAACCCGAGATGTTCTTCGTGAACAAATTCATCTGGGTGGTTTGCCATTACGTATTTCTGATACGGCAGGCTTGCATGATTCAGATGATATTGTTGAGCAAGAAGGCATACGTCGTACCCAAAGTGAGCTCGCTCAAGCCGATCATATCCTATTGGTGATTGATGATAATCAGGGTATGACAGAAAGTGATACTCAAATTTGTTTAGCGTTGCCAACGCATATTCCATTAACGATTATTCATAATAAGATTGATCAAAGCGGGCATCAAGCCGTCATAGAAGAGAAAAATGGCGATACGCATTTATATCTTTCTGCAAAAACAGGTGATGGTATGGTGTTATTGGAAAAACACCTTTGTGACTCGGTTGGCTATCATCCGCAAGATGAAGGTGTCTTCATTGCTCGTCGTCGGCATTTAGACGCGCTTGAACGAACGCATGAGGCTATTGAAGCAGGATATAACTGTTTGACGGGTATGGGCGCAGGAGAGTTGCTTGCAGAAGAGCTGAGACAGGCTCAACATGCTCTTGGTGAAATAACAGGCACATTCACCAATGAAGATCTTTTAGATCAGATTTTCTCGAGTTTCTGTATCGGCAAGTGATGCATTATCTTCCCAACACATGCTGGGAAGATATTTGATCGTCTAATTTTAAGGTGAAAACGAAGAGCCACAACCACAGGTTGTGGTCGCATTCGGATTGCGAATTACAAATTGTGAACCTTCGATGCCATCTGAGTAATCAATTTCAGCACCAACAAGATATTGGTAGCTCGTAGGATCAATCAATAAAGTAACACCACCATTTTCGACTTCAGTATCACCTTCTGACACTTCATCTTCAAAGGTGAAACCGTATTGAAAGCCTGAACATCCTCCACCGGTAATAAATACGCGTAGCTTTAAATTATCATCACCTTCTTCAATAATTAGATCACGAACTTTATCAGCTGCAGCATCAGTAAAATTAACAGGACTAGGTATTTCACTCATAATAGTGACTCCAAAAACAATTAATGTAGACCATTATCCAAGACTGAGTAATTTAGTCAAGATTAGAAGTCAATTTGACTACGGAAATGTACAGCATCGAAATCATCATGCTGGCCATCAACATTTGCTAAGGTGTAGTTTGCCATAAAGCGGATAGTTGGTGTCGCATACCAGTTTACGCCAATTGTGGTGATGTCGCCTTTATCGCCAAAGCCATGATCGTCCAAGTCAATATCTGTGTAACGTAAGCCAATTTCCCATGCGCCATGACCACCTTGACCGACGACACTTTTCGGTTTTATGCGACCAAATGCACCGGATGACGCGCTGTATGGACGAGATTCGCCTGTTAAGAAGTAGCTACCGTAGACATACCATGAGTTTAGGCTTTGATCTTTGATGCCACTTGCACTGTTATAGTTGCGGTAAAAGTATTCAGCTTGGACTGAGAATGGACCGGATGTTATTGCGGTTTCTACACCAAAGGTGTTGTAGTCTTTAAATATATCTTCATGTGATTTGAAAATTGCCTTTGCCGTATGCACTTCAGGTCTCAGTGCTATTTGTTTTGCAGAGCCACCTGAAGCTTCCAGTTCTTGATGATGGGCTGCTACCCCAAAATGAAGCACTTTATTTTTTCTGAGAAGCGGTGCAAATGTGGCACGTAGACCATAACCATAGTCTTCATCTTGACCATCATTTTCATTATCAATGCCTTCTAAATGCACCATCGCCTTTAATGACCAATTTGAACCGTGACTAAGTGCACTTAAACCATTTTTACGATTGATTGTGAAGGCTTCTGTTGCTGCACTACGTTCAATAAACGTAATGTATTTAGAGCTAGTAAAGGTATTTAAACTAAAGGGTACATTATGATGGCCTAAAGTGAATGATACTGGTTTCCAGCCATTATATTTGATATATGCATCTTTAATTGTGGTGCCATTACCGGCAAAGTCGACATTTAATTTGTATGCAAAATCGTTAGATACCGAACCTGCTACAAATAAACGAGCCCGACGGAATTCAGAGGCGTTCCCTGTATTGCCTAAATCATTGTCATCCATAAAGGCATAATCGGCCATAATACGGCCGCCAATTTTGATACTAGCCGAGTTGTCGGCGGATTTTATTTTTAAGTGGCCACCTTTCAAGCTGACACTGGCTGATTTTTTGTTGTTAATAGCGACTTTTTCTTCAACAGCACTTAATTTCTCGGATAAAATATCAAATTTTTGTTGATCAATTTTTGCTGCATTAATGAGTAATTGATAATTTTCTTCAGTGATGTCGCCGTTGTTATACAGCACTTTAAATAACGTCATCATGGCTTCATTATTAGCGTGAGCAGGGATTGCTATAGCCGCAAATAAAAGGCCGCAGATTAGTAGGGATGATACTTTTAGTTTCATTAGAACTGTCCTTAAGATATATCCAATCTATTTTTAAATGTAGGGTGTAATATTTTTGTAGCCATTATTACATCTATAAATTTGTTAGATATTGTACGTGATTGAGATAGTTTTTTTGCAAAAACAAGCCTTTAAATTAGTTGGAGTACAAACTGTTCTTTTATCTACCGCTTATATAGTGTAACTAGTCGTTGCATGTTTAATCATATTAGTACCCATTTCGCTTTATTATCTACTCTCTGCTATAATTATTAGCTCAAATTATAGTTATAAATAACACTATTTTTAATGATGGAAATCACTAAAAGTGGTTGCGCCACCTTATAGGGAGCCTATGGTTAGTTTAGAAACACCAGTATGTGATTTTGACTTGCCGGCAATTGATTTTTCGTTGCCTGGCACAGATGGCAAGATCTGGACGCTTGAAGATTGTCGTGGTGAAAATGGCTTATTAGTCATGTTTATTTGCAATCATTGTCCTTATGTAAAAGCGATCCTTGATCGCCTTGTTCGTGATACCAACGAATTAAAACAAATAGGTATTAATACCGTCGCAATCATGTCTAATGATGTTGCCGACTATGAAGAAGACTCCTTTGAGAATATGACGATTATTGCTCAAGACAATGGTTTTTCTTTTCCGTATTTATATGATGAAACACAAAAAACTGCCCAAGCCTATGGCGCAGTGTGTACCCCCGATTTCTTTGGATATAACAAAGACCTTCAATTGCAGTATCGTGGTCGCTTAGATGCAAGTCGAAAAGAATCGGCGGCTAGCGATGCCCGACGAGATTTATTTGAGGCGATGAAAATCGTTACTGAAACAGGCAAGGGGCCGCAACAACAAATACCAAGTATGGGTTGCTCAATTAAATGGCGCTCAGCTTAACGTAAAATAAGTGCATCATCCAAAGATTCCTACTTTGTTTGGTGCTTTTTTGATTTTTTAACAGGAGAATGTAAATGGCTACACGCAGACATTTAGCAAATGCTATCCGCGCTTTAACTATGGATGCAGTTCAAAAAGCAAAATCTGGGCACCCTGGTGCACCAATGGGAATGGCGGATATCGCTGAAGTATTGTGGAATGACCACATGAACCACAACCCAACAAACCCACAATGGGCTGATCGCGATCGTTTCGTATTATCGAATGGTCATGGTTCTATGTTGATTTATTCATTGTTACATTTATCAGGTTACGAGTTGCCAATGTCTTCATTGTCTTCTTTCCGTCAGCTCCACTCGCAATGTGCGGGTCACCCTGAATACGGTTATGCTCCTGGTATTGAAACAACGACTGGTCCTTTAGGTCAAGGTATCACCAACGGTGTTGGTTTTGCGATGGCTGAAAAGTTAATGGCTGATCAATTCAACAAACCTGGCCATGACATTGTTAACCACAACACATATGTGTTCTTGGGCGACGGTTGTTTGATGGAAGGTATCTCTCATGAAGCATGTGCACTTGCTGGCACATGGGGTCTTGGTAACTTGATCGCATTCTGGGATGACAACAATATCTCTATCGATGGCGAAATCGAAGGCTGGTACACAGATGACACTGTTAAGCGTTTTGAAGCTTACGGCTGGCATGTTGTATCTGTTGATGGTCACGATGCTGATGCAATCAACAAAGCAATCGAAGAAGCGAAAGCAGTTAAAGACAAGCCTTCAATGATCTGTTGTAAAACAATCATTGGTTTTGGTTCACCAAACAAATCTGGTACACATGACTGTCATGGTGCTGCATTAGGTGATGAAGAAATTGCATTAGTTCGTAAAGAATTAAACTGGGATGCTGCACCGTTTGAAATTCCTGCTGACGTTTATGAAGGTTGGGATGCTAAAGCTTCTGGCGCTTCTAAAGAAGCTGCTTGGGATGCTAAATTCGAAGCTTATGCTAAAGAATTCCCAGAGTTAGCTGCTGAATTCACACGCCGCATGGCTGGTGATTTACCTGCAAACTGGAAAGAAGCAACGGATGCATTTATTGCTGAAACGAACGAAGCAGGCGCTACATTAGCTTCTCGTCAAGCATCACAAAAAACAATCGCTGCTTACGCACCGTTATTACCTGAATTCTTAGGCGGCTCTGCTGACTTAACAGGTTCTAACTTAACTAGCTGTGATAGCTTCAAACACGTATCGGGCAAAGAGCCTGGTAACTACATCTCTTACGGTGTACGTGAGTTTGGTATGTATGCAATCATGAACGGTATGTCTTTACACGGTGGTTTAATCCCATTCGGTGGCACATTCCACATGTTCTCTGATTACGCGAAAAGTGCATTCCGTATGGCTGCATTGATGAAAGTTCGTTCTATCGCTGTTCTTACCCATGACTCTATCGGTCAAGGTGAAGATGGTCCAACTCATCAACCAATCGAAAACACATCTGCAATGCGTTTGATCCCTAATATGGATGTATGGCGCCCTTCAGATGCAACTGAAGTTGCTGTTGCATGGACATGTGCTGTTGAACGTAAAGATGGTCCTTCAAGCTTAATTTTAAGCCGTCAAGGTATCGCTGGTCGCACACATGATACTGCTGATTTTGATGGTATGCGTAAAGGTGCTTATGTCTTAGTAGAAGCTAAAGGCAATGCTGATGTAATCATTATCGCTACAGGTTCTGAAGTTGATTTAGCGGTTCAGGCTGTTGACGTATTAGCTACTGATGGAATCAGTGCTCGCGTTGTTTCTATGCCATCTACTAACGTGTTTGATCGTCAAGACCAAGCATATAAAGATAGCGTTTTAACACCTGGTGTTAAACGTGTTGCAGTCGAAGCGGGTGTCACTGACTTTTGGCGCAAATATGTTGGCCTAGAAGGCGGCGTTGTTGGTATCGATACATTTGGTGAGTCTGCACCAGGTGGTGTATTGATGGAACACTTCGGCTTCACAGTTGAAAATGTTGTTAAAGTAGTTAAAGAAACAGTTTAAGTTTTTTTACATGCTTTAAATAGCACAGTAAATATGGTGGTCAGTGGGTATTAGCTCGCTGACCATTATTACTTGCTAAGCATCATACTTATACCTTTAAAAACTACGGTTTTTGTTTGTCATCCTCGCGTATGTGAGGAGTCATGGGTTGCTTCAAGGAGCCACTATCGTTGAATTCCCATTTTTCATGAGAATGACGAAAAGAATAAGATCTTAGTTTTTAGGGGTATGTCTAAATAGTTTTTTAAGGAATGAAAGAATGACAATTAAAGTAGGTATTAACGGTTTTGGTCGTATTGGCCGTATGGCATTTCGTGCTGCTGCAAAAGACTTTAAAAATATTGAAGTCGTTGCAATCAATGATTTATTAGAACCTGAATATTTAGCATACATGCTGCAATATGACTCTGTTCATGGCCGTTTTGATGGTGATGTATCGGTTGTCGATGGCAACTTAGTCGTAAATGGTAAAACAATCCGCATTACATCTGAACGCGATCCAGCAGATTTAAAATGGAATGAAGTAGGTGCTGATACTATTATTGACTGTACTGGCTTCTTCTTAACGAAAGAGTCTTGCCAAGCGCATTTAGATGCCGGCGCGAAGAAAGTAGTGCAATCTGCACCGTCTAAAGATGACACGCCAATGTTCGTATTTGGTGTTAATGATGAAAAATACAATGGCGAAGATATTGTTTCAGCCGCATCTTGTACAACCAATGCGTTGGCTCCAGTGGCTAAAGTATTAAACGATAACTTCGGTATTGTTAAAGGCTTAATGACAACAATACATGCTGCCACTGCAACCCAAAAAACAGTAGATGGTCCTTCAATGAAAGACTGGCGCGGTGGTCGTGGTATTTTAGAAAATATCATCCCATCTTCAACCGGTGCAGCTAAAGCTGTTGGTAAAGTATTACCAGAATTAGACGGTAAGTTAACCGGCATGGCTTTCCGTGTGCCAACATCTGATGTATCTGTAGTTGATTTAACAGTTCAGTTAGCTAAAGACACAACATACGATGAGATTTGTGCCGCAATGAAAAAAGCATCTGAAGGCTCAATGAAAGGTGTTTTAGGTTATACAACTGACAGTGTTGTATCAACCGATTTTCGTGGTCATTCAGCACCGTCAAACTTTGATGTTGGCGCAGGTATCGCATTAGATGGTACCTTCGTTAAAGTCGTTGCTTGGTATGATAATGAATATGGTTATACCTGTAATATGATGCGTTTAGTGGAGTTAGTTGGTAAGTAGTTGCAAGGTGCAATATAAATAAATATGAAAAGGCTTCCTCTTCTTGGGGAGGCCTTTTTTGTTTTATGGACAGGGGATGAGTGTCCATAAAAAATTTAAGTAATGGGGAACAAGATGTCTGTAATTAAAATGGCTGACCTAGATCTAGCCGGTAAACGTGTATTAATTCGTCAAGATTTAAATGTGCCACTTAAAAATGGTGCGGTTGCTGATGACACGCGTATTCGTGCATCACTTCCAACAATTAAATTAGCGTTAGAAGCCGGAGCTAAAGTGATATTGATGTCTCACCTTGGTCGTCCAACGGAAGGTGAATATAATGAGGAATTTTCTTTAGCCCCGGTTGCCCGTCATTTAGCTGCATTATTAGGTAAAGATGTGCGCCTAGAAAGGAACTGGCTTGATGGTGTTAATGTGGGTGCTGGTGAAGTTGTTTTATGTGAAAATGTTCGTTTTAATATAGGCGAAAAGAAAGATGATGATGCCCTATCACAACAAATGGCATCTTTATGTGACATCTATGTAATGGATGCTTTTGGCACAGCACATCGTGCACATGCTTCAACACATGGTGTCGCTAAATATGCACCTATTGCTTGTGCTGGACCATTATTATCGGGTGAATTAGAAGCATTAGGTAAAGCATTAGATAATCCAGCTCGCCCTATGGTCGCTATTGTGGGTGGCTCAAAAGTATCAACAAAATTAACGGTTCTGGAATCATTATCAAAAATTGTTGATCAATTGATAGTGGGTGGCGGTATCGCTAATACCTTTATTGCAGCAGCGGGACACAATGTTGGCAAATCTTTATACGAGCCAGATTTAATTGATATATGTAATAAATTAACGGCAGATGCTCAGGCTGATGGTCGAAGTATCCCAGTACCAACAGATGTTGTGTGTGCAAAAGAGTTTGCTGAAACGGCCGATGCAACATTAATGGCAACAGGCGATGTGCAAGATGATGACATGATCTTTGATATTGGTCCTAATTCAGCGGCTGAACTTGCTGAAATTATCAAAAATGCCGGCACAATTGTGTGGAATGGCCCGTTGGGCGTATTTGAATTTGATCAATTCGGTGAAGGTACTAAAGCGATTGCAATGGCGATTGCAGAATCAAAAGCATTTTCAATTGCCGGTGGTGGTGATACGCTTGCAGCAGTAGCCAAATATAATATTAGTGATGACATCTCATATATCTCAACAGGTGGTGGGGCTTTTCTTGAATTCCTTGAAGGAAAAGAATTACCGGCGGTTGCAATGCTTGAATCACGCGTAAACTAGACTATAGGACTTAATAAGTGGCAGTAAAAAGAAGAACAAAGATTGTTGCAACCTTAGGGCCAGCAAGTAATACACCTGAAGTACTCGATGCGTTAATAGAAGCTGGCGTCGATGTTGTACGGCTTAACTTTTCTCATGGCTCTTCAGAGGAACATATTGCACTTGCGGAAACGGTGCGAAATAGAGCGCGTGCTTATGGTCGCCAAGTGGGAATTTTAGCCGATATGCAGGGGCCTAAGATCCGAATTGCACGATTTATCACTGGTACTGTTTTTCTTGAAGACGGTGCACAGTTTATTTTAGATGCGGAGCTTGATATCGATGCAGGAAACGTTGAACACGTTGGTATTGACTACAAGCAATTACCACAAGATGTAAAACGTGGCGATACGTTACTACTTGATGATGGTCGTATTGTATTCTGGGTTGAAAAAGTTGAAGATCAGCGAATTATCTGTAAAGTTATTATTGGTGGTGACCTATCAAATAACAAGGGGATTAACCGCCAAGGAGGTGGTTTATCAGCAGAAGCTCTAACAGAGAAAGACAAAGCAGACATTATTACTGCCGCAAAAATGCAGGCAGATTATGTTGCCATTTCATTCCCACGATCAGCAGAAGACATTCACCTCGCGCGAAAGCTATTACGTGATGCTGGTGGTTATGGTGGCATTATTGCTAAGATTGAACGTGCTGAAGCCTTAGATGTTATTGATGAAATCATTGCTGCATCTGATGCCGTTATGGTGGCTCGTGGAGATTTGGGTGTTGAGGTGGGGGATGCCGCATTACCGCCTATCCAGAAAGATATTATTATTCGTGCTCGTCGACAGAATAAGGTGGTTATTACGGCCACTCAAATGATGGAATCCATGATTACCAATGCTATTCCGACACGAGCAGAAGTGTTTGATGTCGCCAATGCCGTGTTAGACGGTACTGATGCTGTAATGTTGTCAGGCGAAACCGCTGTTGGTAAATACCCTGTTAAAGTCATTGAAGCTGTAGATCGTATTTGTCTTGAAGCTGAACAACAGAGAGAAATTAGGGTGTCACGTCACCGTATGGATTCACAGTTTGAACGCATGGATGAAGCGATTGCCATGGGCGCAATGTATATGGCGAATCACCTTGATGTGAAAGCGATTGCTGCATTAACCGAAACAGGTACAACACCATTATGGATGTCACGAATTAGTTCTGGCATTCCTATCTTTGCACTGACACCCCACGTAGAAACACGGAGAAAGGTAACCTTATATCGTGGTGTTTATCCAGTCAGTTTTACCGTTGATCATGATGATCATGCATCGTTAAATAAAGAGGCAGTCGATGAGTTAAAGCGGCGAGGAGTGGTGCGTGATGGTGATCTTGTTATCATTACCAAAGGTGATTTAGAGGTTCAAGGAAGTACTAATGCGCTGAAATTAGTTCGTGTTGGTGATATGGTAGAACCTAAGAACAACTAAAAGTAGCAAGTACATTTAATAGCTGCTTCATAATTAAGGAGAGCTGTTATGGCTTTAATTTCATTAAGACAACTTTTAGATTACGCCGCAGAGCATACCTTTGCTATACCCGCATTTAATGTTAGCAATATGGAGCAAGTTCAATCCATTATGCAAGCCGCTGATGCCTGCAATAGCCCCGTTATTATGCAAGGCTCGGCAGGCGCTAGAAAATATGCAGGTGAAGCTTTTTTACGCCATCTAATCCTAGCTGCAATTGAAGAATATCCACATATTCCCGTGGTGATGCATCAAGATCATGGTGCTTCACCCGATATTTGTGCCCGTTCCATTCAATCTGGTTTTAGCTCCGTGATGATGGATGGCTCATTATTAGCCGATATGCAAACCCCTTCTTCATTTGAATACAATGTCGACGTCACTCGCAAAGTAGTTGATATGGCACATGCTTGTGGCGTATCAGTTGAAGGTGAAATCGGCTGCCTCGGTTCATTAGAAACTGGCATGATGGGCGAAGAAGATGGGCATGGTTCCTTGGAAAAATTAGATATTAGCCAATTATTAACCGATCCTGATGAAGCCGTAGAATTCGTTAAACAAACTCAAATAGATGCCTTAGCTGTAGCCATTGGTACCAGCCACGGTGCCTATAAGTTTTCTAAACCGCCTACTGGTGACGTGTTAGCAATAAGCCGTTTAAAAACATTACAACAACGGCTACCGAACACCCACTTTGTTATGCATGGCTCCAGCTCCGTACCGCAAGACTGGTTAAAAATCATTAACGATCATGGTGGTGATATCACCCAAACTTATGGCGTACCTGTTGATGAAATAGTCGAAGGCATCAAATATGGTGTACGCAAAGTAAATATTGATACCGACCTACGCATGGCATCAACCGGCTCTATTCGTCGTTACTTAGACCAACCAGAGAATGCATCTGACTTTGACCCTCGTAAGTTCTATAAAGTGGCATTAGAAGCCATGCAAGTCATTTGTCAGGCGCGTTATGAAGCCTTTGGTAGTGCCGGTCATGCAAGCAAGATTAAAGCAATACCATTAGATCAGATGGTTGCACGTTACGCACGGGGATAATAATTCTCTGTTTGGCCTTGGTTATCCACTTACAAAGAATTAAAGTCCTTATAGGTATAGGAATTACAGAGAATTTTTTATTCTCGTTAATAACAAGTTAGGCAATTAATAGTATTTATCGAGCTTTAAATATAGAAGGCATCCTGATGCGTAAAAGAATTATCAGTTCAGATGACAAACAAAAGATTAATTCTGATCATAAATGGTTGGATATCGAGAAGATTGTAGTAGTTGAAGTCACCTCAGAGGAGGAAGCGTTCCCAATCGAGTCCGCACTGCTGCCTGGTAAAGTCTCGGAGTGGCGTGCCTCAGGTCAAGGAAAACAGATGATTAGGCTTTTCTTCGACAATCCTCAGAGGCTCCAATGGATCAGGTTGAAATTTGAAGAGTTAGAGATTGAGCGTACGCAAGAATATGTTTTGCGTTGGTCTCCGGACGGTGGTCAATCGTACCAAGAAATTATAAGACAGCAGTGGAACTTCAGTCCTGAAGGTGCAACCAGTGAAATTGAAGATTATCAGGTAGAACTACCGGCAGTAACTATTCTTGAGTTGAGCATCAATCCAGATATAAGTGAGAGAAATGCATTTGCGTCTTTAAAGGAGTTACGGCTTGCCTAACAAGGCCGTTCAACTCGGACATGCCTCCGCGGCGACGTTAGGCATTCTTATTAAAATGGAGTTTATGTGTTGACTAAAAAGCAACCCGCAGGGATACAGTATTTAGGAGAAAGTGGTTTAACGGAGTCCTGTAAGCAAGCTGTTATAAAGCTTATTCATTTCGGAGATAAAATTGAAGAAGTGAAGATACTTACCGCTGAAGGTGATCATTCTAATTCCCATGCACTTTTATTAACTATTGATTATGGGACGCAAGTCGCGATTAAAGACGGCTTCTCTTCAGGCTACCCAGGTGAAGGGCCTCGGGGCTATGCGTTTGTTTTAAATTTACTCAGTCAATACACTGAAAATATCGGTGAATATATTACTCCAATTAATATATTTGAACGTCTTGTTAAATCTTGCCTTACAGCTCAAGATATTGAATCAATTGATAATTTGAAGAAGGTTCGACCGGCAAGGTGGTATGATTTTGTTCCTTACCGAAAAGAAGATAAGCCAGATGTGTTTTACGAATTCCCTTTAACAATTCCAATGGCTTTGATTGATCATCGCTTAATCGAAATAGCGCTAGAGTTTAATAGCAACCCCGATAATTCGATACTAAATGCATACCGAAAGATTGAATCTATAGTTAGAGAAAGAACAAACTTAACCCATGAAAGTAGTACAAAGTTATTTTCAAAGGCATTTCAGAGTGATGAATCTATTCTTTACTGGAAAGGCTTAGATTCTGGTGAGAGTAAAGGACGTGCCTCTCTCTTTACTAGTGCATTTATGGCTTACCGAAACAATAGAGCTCATCAAGAGCCCAAGCATAATTTAGATAATGATATCCGAGAATTTTTACTAATAAATCAGCTTTTTATTTTAGAAAAAGAAGCGATAATCAGAGAAGTTGCTACTGCAGAGTAAAAAATGCCTAACAAGCACTTCAAACGGAACAAAAACAGTTGGCTTTTGCTCCTTTGTCGCTAATTTTAGCCAACAATTTTTTGCCGCTTAGCAAGGCGTTAGATTTTTCGAGGCATGATGAAATATACAAAAATTATCGGTAGCACTGTCATAGCATTAGCTACATTATTAGCGTGTACCTCTATTTTATCTCAAAATAATGAAGAGATAGTAATGGAAAATAAACCCAAACATCACGCCATTACTGGATTCCAAAACCATCCTTTTGTCGAAACCGCGGCTCCTAAAGGAATGTTTTTTTATCTTCGGAGGTTCTGGGGGGCAATATTTACCCCCGACATTCCGGATGAACATGCATTGTCTGAGCTGGAGTCTACGCGGCTATTAGATTCCATTGAAGGTGATCGTATTACTTGGTTGGGGCATGCCAGTTTTCTAATTAAAACTTCTGAATTAACGATTTTGACAGATCCATTTTTGACAGAATTCGCCAGTCCTGTTTCATGGGCAGGACCGAGAAGGTTTGTAGATCCCGGTATTCCTTTAAATAAATTACCACCATTAGATGTTGTGCTTGTTTCACATAATCATTATGACCACTTGGATGATGAAACTGTTCGTAAATTAAAAAACAAAGAACAAATTCATGTTGTTGTCCCACTAGGCCTGAAATACTTTTTTACTGAGCGTGGATATGTCAAGGTGACTGAGCTAGATTGGGGCGAACGTGTATCCATTGGTGGTATAGAGATATCCTCTTTACCCGCTGTTCATGACTCAGCGCGTACCACTGATGACCATAATCAGACCTTGTGGGGATCCTGGGTAATTGAGAGCCCAGGAAATAGAATTATCTTTATTGGTGATACCGGGTATTCAGAAACAATCTTTAATAGTATTGGCGAGGAATATGGTTCATTTGATTATGCAATTTTGCCCATAGGTGCTTATGAGCCCAGAGAATTAATGTGGATGTCACATATTACTCCAGAAGAAGCCGTTGCAATTGGAAAAGAAGTCCATGCAAAAACATTGATTGCTTCTCATTGGGGTACAGTTAGTAGTTTGTCTGATGAGCCTCCATGGGAACCTCCAAAACGGTTTGAAAAAGCAGGACTTGATAATGGATTCTCAAACAAAACTCTGTGGGTCATGAAGGTGGGTGAGACACGTCCACTTTCACAAAGGGTTTTATCTAAAAAATAATTAATATTGATACAAGGCAAATCAACATATATGAGACATACAATATTAAAATTAGGCCGAATAAAATTAGTGTTCATCATAACGGCTATTGCGATATTTTTAGCCATAACTACTGACGCTGTAATTGCTGAAATATTGCACCATAATCTTAATCCTAGAGAAGACTTTCTTCGTGCAGCAATAATACCTTTACTGATTACACCTTTTATATCTTGGTATCTTATTGGCTTGCTGTTTGAGCTAGATAAGCTTGAGAAAGAAATGACGCTACTTGCCACATATGATGAATTAACAGGGCTTTTAAATCGTCGATCTTTCTACAACTTAGGTAATGCATTACATAAGTACTCTATACGAAACAAACAAAATTATTCAGTGCTATCCATAGATTTAGATTATTTTAAAAAAATAAATGATGAGTTTGGTCATGCTGCTGGTGACGCAGTTTTGAAATCATTTGGAGATATTTCAAATAGCTTATCAAGGGATAGTGACATTGTTGCACGTTTAGGTGGCGAAGAATTTGTATTCTTTTTACCTAATACAAATTTAAAACAAGCGAAAAATTTTGCGCAGAGATTATACGAAAAAATACAAATAACAGATGTAGTTTTCAACAACAAATCCATCAAATATACATTAAGTACTGGCGTGGCTATAAATGAATGCAATGAGAATGTACCGCTAAAGACAATCTTAAAACACTCTGATAAAGCTCTTTATGCCGCAAAAAATAATGGTAGAAACCAGATAGCGATTTATGATAAATAATACTAACAAATCGTTCAAGTGCGACCTCCGCTTCGCTACGGCCACTTAACTCAATCGTTAGGCATACTAAATATGAACAAACCATAGATTGGAGCATTTTTCTATTTTCTAGATGTTATTTTTTCAATTGGTGTTTTTGGGATTCTATTTACGGTTGCCATTCCTGAATGTTTTACTACCTTAGAATATATGTCTCATTTCTGGAACACCCCAGAAGGGAAAGAAGTCATAACCATAAATTCAACACTTGATCATCCCCCGATAAAATAGACACCTCTTTATTAACAATAAAGAGGAGATGTTCAATGCAAAACACACACGCGACTAATACGTTCATTTTTAGCCGAGGAAGCATCGTTATTTTGCTAGAGATACAATCAGTTGCGAGTAAAAGTGCGTAATAAGGTAAACTATGACTTTATTTAATTGAGATTGTACAAGTGCAACAGTTATTAGCAATTGCTGGTGGTGGTGCCTTAGGCGCTGTGTTGCGTTTTGGCATGTCATCTAATATTTATCGCTTGCTTGGCCGAGATTTTCCTTATGGAACTTTGGCCGTGAATGTCTTAGGCTCATTTTTGATGGGGATTTTCTTCATTTTAATCATTGAGCGCGGCATGTTGTCTGCTGAATGGCGAGCTGTGATTATGATTGGTTTTTTAGGCGCATTTACTACCTTTTCTACTTTCTCAATCGAAACCTTAACCTTATTAGAGTCTGGTGAATTAAGCCGTGCTGCGCTTAATATCTTTTTAAGTGTTGCTTTGTGTCTTGTTGCAACATGGCTTGGATTGGTCATGGGAAGACAGTTATGACACATGAAATAACCATGGTACGGATATATCTTTCTGAAGGAAGAGACCATTTCGAACGACTGGTCACATGGTTACATGATGATGGTCGTGTTCAGGGCGTGTCTGTATTTCGAGCGATTGAAGGTTTTGGCAAGGATCGACAGTTAAAAACCTCATCACTAATGGATTTGTCATTAGAGTTGCCTGTCGTGATAGAGTTTTTTGGCGCTAAGGACATGATTAAAGATGTTCTTGAGCAAGTACAAACAAAAGTG
This sequence comes from Piscirickettsiaceae bacterium, assembly GCA_013215825.1. GTDB lineage: Bacteria > Pseudomonadota > Gammaproteobacteria > Nitrosococcales > Methylophagaceae. The sequence goes on from JABSQN010000001.1 coordinate 81,065, forward strand.
GACGTTGATCATATTGTCAGCTGGCCAGCACAAACCGGAATTTAACATGTTAGACCCGAAATTATTAAGAAATGAACCTGAAAAAGCGGCTGAGTTATTGGCTCGTCGTGGCTATGTATTAGACCTTGCTTTGCTTGAGTCATTAGAACAAGAACGAAAACAAGCCCAATCAGATGCTCAAAGCCTGCAAACGGAGCGTAACAGCCGTTCAAAGATGATTGGCAGGGCTAAAGCATCGGGTGACGATATTGCCCCATTATTAGCTGAAATAGCAGACTTGGGTGCTAAGCATAAAGCGGCAGAAGCACGATTGGCAGAAGTATTACAAAAGCTAACGGATGTGGCGATGGAATTACCCAATATTCCTCAAGAGGATGTGCCAGCGGGAAAATCTGAAGATGATAATGTCGAGATTTTACGTTGGGGTACGCCAAAAGAATTCGACTTTGAACCGAAAGATCATGTTGATTTAGGCGAAATATTGAGTGGAATGGATTTTGAAACCGCCGCTAAAATTAGCCAAGCTCGCTTTGTTACTTTACAAGGCCCATTGGCAAAATTACACCGTGCATTAACGCAGTTTATGCTTGATATGCATACTGAGGAGCATGCCTATACAGAAACGTATGTGCCTTATTTGGTCAATAGCGACTCTTTGCGTGGCACGGGGCAGTTGCCTAAGTTTTCGGAAGATTTATTTGCCATTGAGGGAACGGATTTATATTTAATCCCAACCGCAGAAGTGCCGGTCACTAATATTGTTCGCGATACTATTTCTACGGACAAACAGTTGCCATTAAAATTTGTGGCGCATACACCGTGTTTTCGCAGTGAAGCGGGCTCGTATGGTCGTGATGTGCGTGGATTGATTCGTCAGCATCAGTTTGAGAAAGTAGAGTTAGTACAAATTGTACGTCCACAGGATTCTGATGAAGCCCTTGAGACATTAACGCAGCATGCAGAAACAATCTTGCAGAAATTGGAATTACCATATCGTAAGGTTTTATTATGCATCGGTGATTTAGGTTTCTCATCATCAAAAACCTATGATTTGGAAGTGTGGTTGCCAAGTCAGAAGACGTATCGTGAAATTTCATCATGCAGTAATTTCCAAGATTTCCAAGCCCGTCGCTTACAAGCCCGCTGGCGTAATCCTGAAACAAATAAGCCAGAGTTGGTACACACGGTCAACGGATCGGGTTTGGCTGTGGGACGTACTTTGCTTGCAGTGATGGAAAATCATCAAGATGAACAGGGTCGAATTCATATTCCTGAAGCGTTACGACCTTATATGAATGGAAAGGAAATAATCGGTGGATGAGTTTAGTTTAATCCAGAAGATCATTATTTGGGGTATCCCTGTGATCTTTGCCATTACATTGCATGAAGTGGCTCATGGTTGGGTGGCAATGAAGTTAGGTGATCGTACCGCTCAAATGATGGGACGTTTAACCTTAAACCCCATAAAGCATATTGATCCAGTGGGAACAATCATTGTCCCCGGATTGTTATTAATGGCCGGTGGTTTTATTTTCGGTTGGGCAAAACCGGTACCAGTCACCTATCAAAATCTAAATAAACCTAAGTCAGATATGGCATGGGTTGCCCTTGCTGGACCCGCTGCGAATTTGATTATGGCGATAGGCTGGGCAGTACTGGCGATGGTTGGTGTTCAATTGTTTCAATCGGGCTTTGCAATGGGTGAAGCCATGGCTTATATGGGTGCGGCAGGAATATTAATTAATACCATGCTAATGATTCTGAATTTATTACCCTTGCCGCCACTTGATGGTGGACGGATCTTAGTGAGTTTATTGCCCGGGCCTCTGGCTTGGAAGGTAAGCCGAATCGAGCCTTACGGCTTCTTTATTTTAGTCGGTTTACTGTATTTAGGTTTCATTGGCTCGATACTTCATCCGTTGATGAATACATTTATTAATTTATTAGTGACCGCATTTAGTTTGCCGCCACAAATATTTTCAATTCTTTAAAAATAGATTCTACAATTTAGAATCAGGAGAACACATTGGATACCGTAGCATTACAATCACGTCGAATTGTTTCAGGAATGCGTCCTACTGGACGGCTTCATCTTGGGCATTATCATGGAGTATTAAAAAATTGGATTAAACTCCAGCATGAATTTGATTGTTTCTTTTTCGTGGCAGATTGGCATGCCTTAACAACGCATTATGAAGACACCTCCAGCATTGAAGACAGTGTATGGGAAATGGTTATTGATTGGATTGCGGCAGGCATTGAGCCTTCAGCCGTGTCTTTATTCTTACAGTCAAAAGTGCCAGAACATGCGGAGTTACACTTATTATTATCAATGATGACGCCGATTTCGTGGTTGGAGCGTGTTCCAACCTATAAAGATCAGCAAGAGAAGCTGAAAGAAAAAGACTTATCAACCTATGGCTTTTTGGGTTACCCCTTATTACAAAGTGCCGATATTTTGATTTATCGTGCAGGACAAGTGCCAGTAGGTGAAGATCAAGTGGTTCATGTTGAGTTAACGCGTGAAGTTGCTCGCCGCTTTAACCATATTTATGGTCGTGAAAAGGACTTTGAACAAAAAGCCGAAGAAGCGATAAAGAAAATGGGTAAAAAGAATGCCAAGTTATATTCAAACTTGCGTCGCGCCTATACTGAACAAGGCGATGCCGAAGCATTAGAAACGGCACGCGCACTATTAAAAAGTCAGCAAAATTTAGCATTGGGTGATACCGAACGTTTATTTGGCTATCTTGAAGGTGGCGGCAAAATAATTTTGCCAGAACCACAAGCCTTATTAACGCCATCACCTAAAATGCCAGGATTGGATGGACAGAAGATGTCTAAATCGTATGGTAATACGATCTCTTTGCGTGAATCGGAAGCATCAATTGCTGAAAAAATTAAGAAAATGCCGACTGATCCTAGCCGTGTTCGTCTTACCGATCCGGGTGAGCCGGATAAATGCCCAGTTTGGCAATTGCATGAAGTTTATTCAGATGATGATACAAAGAAATGGGTACAAGAAGGGTGTCGCACAGCTGGTATCGGCTGTTTAGATTGTAAGGGACCGTTGATTGATTCAATTTGTGCCGAATTAAAACCCATTCGTGAACGAGCAGCAGACTTGAGCAAACACCCTGAAGATGTGCGTCGAATTATTGAAGATGGTAATGCGGCAGCGCGCGAAGTAGCACGTGAAACCTTGGAAGAGGTTCGGGCTGCAATGGGTTTAAGTTACAAATAGCAATAATTAATGATAGAGATATTAAGAAGATCGTGTCTTTGTAATAAATAGTTAATAATGTCGGGAGACAACAAGATGGCAGAAAGAATTCAAAAAGTATTAGCACGAGCAGGTTACGGTTCACGTCGTGGACTTGAGGTGATGATTAAAGATGGCAAGGTCACAGTGAATGGTGGGGTTGCTAAATTAGGTGACCAAATAAGCGTTGGTGATACTTTACGCCTAGAAGGCAAGCCGTTGTCATCTAAACGATTATGGCAGCAACCTCAACAGGTCATACTGTATAACAAACCTGTTGGTGAGGTGTGTACGCGTAAAGATCCAGAAGGTCGTCGTACTATATTCCAATCATTACCAACACCAGAACAAGGTCGTTGGGTTAGCGTGGGTCGCTTAGATATTAATACCAGTGGCCTCATTATCTTAACCACAGATGGTGAGCTGGCAAATAGATTGATGCATCCCTCTAATGAGATGGATCGTGAATATGCGGTACGTGTTTTGGGTGAAGTTACTTCTGAAATGATGCAAAATCTACGTGATGGTGTTGAATTGGAAGATGGCAAGGCAAAGTTTGCTGATATTCAAAAAGCAGGTGGTGAAGGGGCTAATCGTTGGTTCCATGTGGTTATCCAAGAAGGTCGAAACCGTGCTGTCCGCCGTTTATGGGAAAGCCAAGGGGTGCAGGTTAGTCGGTTGATGCGTGTACGTTATGGACCTACATTAATACCGAAACAGCTTAAAATGGGCCGGTGGATGATGCTGGAAAGTGCCGATCTAGAACGGTTGTACTCTGAAGTTGATTTGGAGCCTATTGTAATTGAAGATCTTGGACGTGCACAACGTGAGAGAAAATTACGACCATTAAAACCAGTGGCACATAAAACTGAGCCTAAAAATAAAGGAAGTAGAGACAAAACCAAGTCGAAACGTGCGCCACGAATTCGCGGTAGATAAATCATTCATTTACGGATTTGTTTAGAATAATGAAAAGGGCTTTTGGAATTCAAAAGCCCTTTTTTATGATGTCGGAATTTGTCTGCTTAGTGAAAATAGTATTCAGCCGAAATAGTTTGATTTCTACCTAATTTCTTGGCTTGGTATAAGGCTTGATCTGCGCGGTCGAAAAGAACGGGCGCTTTCTCTCCGTGATTAAGCTGAGCAAGACCGAGGCTAATGGTGAAGCCAAAGTTTTTATTATCTGTAGTCGTAGCTGTGAGTTGTGAGGCAGCGATGCGAATACGTTCTGCAACTAATTGTGCTGCTTTTGCATCTGTATTGCTTAATAACAAGGTAAACTCTTCACCACCATAACGGAATGCAAGATCACTCGCACGCATGGTGTCGATGATAGATTTCGATAATAGTTGTAGAGCATTATCGCCACTACTATGTCCGTAAGTATCATTTACCGCTTTAAAATGATCAATATCAATAATCAGTAATGACAAGGGACTGTGTTGACGTTGAGCAATATCAATTTCGCGTTTTAAGCTATCATCAAATGCACCGCGGTTATTGAGTCCAGTTAATTTATCATGCAAAGCCGCTGTTTGTGCTTGACGGTAAAGTAGGCAATTACGTAGAGGATAAATAAGTTTGCATAGTAAGTCTTCAAGTAATTGAGTGTCAGCTTCACTGAATTTACTACGGCGAGTAAGTGTTAATTCACCTAACCAAACTTGATTCATTTCTAAACGGTAATTACATGAGTGATGGCTACGTGAGCCAGTTGTAATATCACAGTGCGTATCTTTGTGTTGGTAGTGTAAGCTACTGTATGGCAATATTTTGCTTATTTCTTTATGAAATAAGTTGATAACATCATCCAGTTCCAACGTTGTTTGCAGTACTGCAGGTAGGTGAGCAATAACATCGTCAGTGCTCTCTTTATACTGAGGAGAATCAATAGCAATATCATGATTTTGTTTGCCGACAAGAGACAATGTTGCTTGTTCTGTATGAAGTGGTGTTGCCATGATTATATCCTTTACTCTAAGTTTAGTTAGAGTAAAGCGATAAGTATGCCAAGTTTTATTTGTTAATTAATATCAAGGGGTTGAGGTGTTGTGTCAGTAGATTGGCGGGTGAGTCTATTGTGCCTTAATAAGTTGACCATTAATCTTGGCGCTGTCCTTACCCATTAAATAAAGGTAACTTGTAACAATATCTTGAGGCTCAGGAAAAGATGTTGGATCAAGTGCAGGAAATGCTCGGGCATGTAATTTTGTTTGTACGGTGCCGGGATCAATACAGTTTACGCGGACACGATTTTCAGCGTCGAGTTCATCGGCTAATTGTTTGCTTAAGGACTCAATGCCAGACTTTGCAATGCCATAACCAGCCCAGTAAGCTTTATCTTTATGATTATCAGTAGTGAAAATAATAGAGGCTGTTTGTTGTTGTAACAAAGCCAAACATGCACGGGTCAATAAATAAGGTGCTGTCAGGTTTATATGCAGCGTTTCCAGCCATACTTTTGGATCTTGATGCTGTATTGGTGCGAGCTGGCCCAATGATGCGGCACAATGAACAAGGCCATCGAGATGACCGAAATTATCATGTATATTTTTAGCTAAAGCATCATAATCGGGGATGCTTGCACCTTGTAGATCAAGGGGATAAATAGCGGGTTGAGGAGCGCCATTAGCGACAATCTCATCATAAACAACTTCTAAGGCTGCTATGTTTTTGTCGAGTAAAACGACTGTAGCTCCGTGATTGGCATAAGATTTAGCGACCGCTGCACCAATACCGTTGCCGGCGCCAGTAACCAGGATGACACCCCCTTCAAGGAGGGTGGAAGAGGGTGTGTAATCCATATATTTAGTTGCTAGCAGTGAATAGGTTGAATTTTACTTCACCATTGATAAATTGCACGCTAACCGTACCTGATTTATCAGTCCATTCAGTATGAGTAATGGTCAATGCTTCAATAGAACGAGTTTGAGTTGATTGAGGAGTGCCTAGTAAATCAGCAACGGCTTTTTCTGTCATGCCTAGTTCAATTTTTGCATCACTCATCGCAATAGTAGAAACGCTTTTTTGTTCTACTTGAGGAGCCTCTGCGCTATTATTACTATCATCACCACAGGCAATAAGCAGGATACTAAGGAATAATGCGGTCAGGATTAAGCGAAGTTTAATCACCATAATTTATAGTCTCTTTACAATTGTAAGGTTTAAGGGAGGAATAGCTTCTGATTATAACAAGCCATAAGAGTGGCGACTATAAAATTTGTCTGGCACAGTTTTCACCATTGCGAATAGTGCCTTCTAATGTGGCAGGATACGCATTAGCAACAAAGTCACCGGCTAGATAGAGTCCCGTAATAGAGGTTTTACATTGTAGTCGCGCCTGTTCTATATCAACAGTACACGCAAATGTTGCCCGCTTTTCACGGATCACAAAGCTATATTCTGCCATTACGGGCATTGTTGGTAATAGTTGATGTATTTCTTGGCAGACTTTTTCCACAAGTTGATTTTTATTCAGTGCTTCATGATCCCCTGGCGCACTGATAACAACCGCCATTAAACCAGCTGATTGCTCACTACGATCAAAAATCCACTGGCTGATAGTGCCTGATAAGCCAAGCATGGGTGATGGTAAGCGAGTATCCGTGGGATATTGTAAATAAACAGTACAAATTGGATATTCAGCCGGTTTATTAAGTTTGATTAACGGGGTGAGGAGGTCGCTAGTTTGTGATGGGCTTAAGGCTACAATAAGCTGATCAGCAGCAATTGTTTGACCATCGTGAGTCATAATCCCTTGCACTTTATTATCTTGGACAAGGATAGTGTCTGCCCGAGTTCTTAGGCTCACCTTGCCACCATGTTGTTCAATATACTCAGCCGCTTTTTGTGGAAATAAATCACCCAATGGACACTTAGGAATTAATAAATCCGCATCAGATTTAGATTTACCTAAACTATCTTGTAAGACCTTTGCTAATAGATGGGCAGACGCATGATCGATAGGTGTATTTAGAGCCGCAAGGCACATTGGCTCCCATAATTGTCTAATCAGTCTAGTTGATTGTTTGGTTTGAGCTAACCAGTCACTCACAGAAATGTCCTGTTGAGCAAGCAGTTTAGGTATAGATGATTGCAAACGAGCAACTTGAATAAAACCTTTTAATCCTGCGCTATTAAAAAGGTTCCATGCTAACGATAAGGGCCACGGTAGCCAGCCAGAGGCGGATAAGTGTAATGGTGAAAATTCAGTGTCAATAATGGTAATATCAATGGGATAGCGATGAAATACCTCATTAGTATTAATGCCAATTAATTGCATCATTGAGAGCATTCGATCGTAAGCGCCAATCATTAGGTGTTGACCATTATCAATAGTCTGATCTTGCCATTGCACATTGCGAGCACGGCCACCCAGTTGTTTTGCCGATTCAATTAGGTGAACAGAGTGACCTTGCTGTGTTAACGTTATTGCCGCGGCTAAACCACTCCAGCCGCCACCAATAATTACTGTTGTCATTTAGTCTTTTTTAGTTGTTGCTTATGAAGTCGTTTTTCACGACGAACGGTACGCCAAGCGATCCATAGTTTTCTTAATGGGGTTAATGATACGCGGTGCTTCATCACTTGATAATTATCATTAATAATTTCATTGAGCGTTGCTTCGTAAATAGCAGACATTACCAAGCCCGTACGCTGAGTGTAACGATCAGAAGCTGGCAGTATATTCATTGCTTTTTGATAATACTGTTTGGCTCTTTCGGATTGAAATTTTAAGCAGGCTGTGAGTTCTGGACTAGGTTTAAGATCTAATACGTCCTGTTCAGGAATATTGAATCGTTTTAAATCTTCCAGCGGTAAATAAATACGTCCGCGTTCGGCATCTTCGCGTACATCACGAATAATATTGGTGAGTTGTAAAGCCATTCCTAGATTTTCAGCATATTTCAGTGTGTTTCTGTCTTCATAACCGAAGATTTCAACAGACAATAAGCCCACGACACTGGCGGCGCGATGGCAATAAAGCGCAAGGTGTTTGAATTCTGGGTAGATCGACTGTTCAAGATCCATTGCCATGCCATCAATGATTTCCATAAAATACTCTTTATGCAGATCAAAATGTTGCAAAGATGTTTGTAATGCTTTGCCTACGGGATGCGTGGCTTCACCCTTGAATGTTCGTTCTATTTCTTGCTGCCACCAATCCAACTGAGTTCGAGCAACACCTGCATCGGATATTTCATCAACAGTATCATCGACTTCTCGACAAAAGGCATAAAGCGCAATAATTGCTTGGCGTTGTTGTTCGGGTAAAAATAAAAAGCTGTAATAAAAGCTAGATCCACTTTTCGCTGCTTTATTGCGACAATATTCATCAGGTGTCATCGTTGTAACCTTTCAACAATTTTCCCATTTTGAAGATGGGATTCAATAATTTCATCAATATCGGCTTCAGTTTGATATTGATACCAAACACCTTCTGGATAAATGACCAGCATAGGACCTAGGTTGCAACGGTTTAAACACCCTGCATTATTAACGCGTACCTTTTTAAGCTTCAGTTCATGTACGCGTTGCTTCGCATAGTTGCGTAACGACTGGGCATTATGCTGTTGGCAATAGGCTCGGCCATCATCTCGCTCATGGCTACAAAAGAATAAATGGTATTGGTATATTTCAGTCATGAGACAAGGATAACGGAGTTAATTAAAACTGCAAAATTCGGGTGTAAATTAGGAGTAGTAGAAAGAGCGTCTCTTTGCGGGAATAAAATATTTAAAAACGGCGTTGAAGTGCAAAATCAGCAAGAGAAAGAAGCGCTTGCTTGTAAGGATTGTCAGGGATAATAGATAATGATTCCTTAGCCTGAATAATTTCTCTTTCAGCCGCTTGCTCTGTGTATTCAATAGCCCCTGTTTCCTTGATGATGGTAATGATGTCATCAATTTTATCGCGCTGTCCTTGTTCGATAGCATCACGAACAATTTTTGCTTGTTGTTTGTTGCCATTACGCATTGCAAAAATTAAAGGGAGGGTCGGTTTTCCTTCAGCAAGATCATCACCGATATTTTTACCAATAGTGTCGCTGGATTCACTGTAGTCTAATAGATCATCAACTAATTGGAATGCGCTACCCAGGTGCATAGCATAGCTTGATATGGCTTGTTCAATTTCAGGGCTAGATTGGCTGATCACTGCGCCTAGCTGCCCTGCCGCTTCAAATAATTTGGCTGTTTTATGATGAATCACTTCTAAGTAATTTTCTTCTGTGGTGTTGGCATCATTGCAGTTAAGAAGTTGTAGAACCTCACCTTCGGCAATGACATTGGTTGTGTGTGAAAGGATTTTCATTAAGCGCATCGAGCCCATTTCAACCATCATTTCAAAAGAACGGGTGTATAAAAAGTCACCAACGAGCACGCTGGCTTCATTGCCCCACACATTATTTGCAGTTTCTTTACCTCGGCGCATATCGGAGCCGTCAACAACATCATCATGAAGTAATGTTGCGGTATGAATAAACTCAATAATAGTCGCAAGGTTAATATGATCTTCTTTTTTATGACCACAAGCACGGGCACACAAAATAGAAAGCGCGGGTCGTAAGCGTTTGCCGCCACTATTAATGATGTAGCTTCCTAATTGATTAATCAGGACAACGTCAGACTGTAAACGCGACTGAATCATCGAATCAACAGCTTTCATATCATCTTCTATTAAAGAGTAGATAGATTGGATATCCACGGTGGGTAAAATCGCCTATAATGTTGTGTATTAAAGATGCGTACTCTCTCATGCAGCGAGATAGATCGCAAATATTTCAATTATGATTTGATCTCTTACGGCAAAGGCGTTAAAATTGCCGGTCTTTTGCTGAGTTAACAGCAATAACACTAATTTTTTGGAGACAAGCGATGTACGCTATTGTCGCGACAGGCGGTAAACAATACCGCGTTAAAGAGGGCGAAACGCTCCGTGTAGAGAAGTTATCAGCTGATGCTGGTGAGAAAGTTGAATTAGACAACGTTCTCTTAATAGGTGAAGGCGATGATATTAAAATCGGCGCTCCTTACCTTGACGGCGCCAAAGTAACAGCGAAAGTTGTTGCAAATGGTCGTGGCGATAAAGTTAAAATCGTTAAGTTCCGTCGTCGTAAACATTCACGTAGGACTATGGGTCACCGTCAGTCTTATACAGAAATCGAAATCACAAGCATTAAAGCTTAAGATTACCGAATACTAGAGGATTAAAAGATGGCTCATAAGAAAGCGGGTGGTAGTACCAGAAACGGACGTGATTCGGAATCGAAACGTCTTGGTGTTAAACGCTACGGTGGTGAATCTGTATTAGGCGGTAACATTCTTATCCGTCAACGTGGTACACGTGTTCACGCTGGTCGTAATGTTGGTCTTGGTAAAGATCACACTTTGTTTGCGAAAGCAGACGGTAAGGTTTTGTTTGAGACTAAAGGTCCAAAGAACCGTACATTTATTAGTGTAATTACAGACTAAATAAATATGTGAAGCCCATAACATGGGGCGACGCAGTTAAAAGAGCCTCGCGATGCGGGGCTTTTTTGTTTCTGAATATTAATTTATGATGGATATTCAGCATACAGGTTAAAGAAAAATGAAATTTGTAGATGAAGCACAAATCAGGGTAGTTGCAGGCGGCGGTGGTAATGGTTGTCTTAGTTTTCGCCGTGAAAAATATATTCCCTTTGGCGGCCCCGATGGCGGCGATGGCGGTGATGGTGGTGACTTGTATCTGATTGCAGATAAACAAGTAAACACCTTGATTGACCTCCGTTATAAGCGACATTATAAAGCTGAGCCCGGTGAACACGGTCAAGGTAGGATGTGTAGCGGTGCGCGTGGTGAAGATCTTATGATTCAAGTCCCCGTTGGTACTGAAGCATGGGATGAAGATACCGATGAATTGATTGGTGACTTAGCGAAAGAAGGTGAAAAGCTACTGGTTGCAAAAGGTGGCTGGCACGGTTTGGGTAATGTCCGTTATAAATCAAGTACCAACCGCGCACCTCGACAAACATCTAAAGGCACTCCAGGTGAAGAACGTAGCTTACGTCTTGAAATGAAGTTGTTGGCAGATGTTGGTTTGTTAGGGTTGCCTAATGCCGGCAAATCGACCTTTATTCGTCAAGTTTCAGCGGCTCAGCCGAAAGTGGCTGACTATCCATTTACCACTTTATACCCAAATTTGGGTGTGGTAACGATGAAAGATGTGCGCAGTTTTGTTATTGCAGACGTACCAGGCTTAGTTGAAGGTGCGGCAGATGGCGCAGGTTTAGGCATACAATTCCTACGTCATTTAACACGAACAAGATTGTTATTGCATATGGTTGATATGGCACCACTCGATGTTAAGCAAGATCCTGTAGAAAGTGTATTAATCATTAATAAAGAATTAGAGCGATATAGTGATGCTTTGGGTAGCCAAGATCAGTGGCTGGTTCTCAATAAAATGGATTTAGTACCAGAAGATATTCGTGATGAACTCTGTCAAGACGTGGTTGATAAGCTAAACTGGCAGGGGAAAGTATTTCGTGTCAGTGGGCAGTCAGGTGAAGATTGTGATCAATTATGTAATGAGATCATGAACTATTTAGATGAGCTAAACGAGGCTGAACAGGCTAAAAAAGATGAAGAGCAGGCTGCATTGAAAGCTGAATTAGCAAAGGATTAAATGTGGACAATCCTCACCAACAACTTGTTAATACCAAACGGTGGGTTATAAAAATTGGCAGTGCGTTACTGACTAAAGTCGGGGAAGGATTAGATCTTGAACGCATTCGCTGGTTAAGTGGTGAGATTGCTGAATTACGTTCGCAAGGTAAAGAAATTGTTTTAGTCACCTCGGGTTCGGTGGCTGCTGGTATGCAGAAACTAGGCTGGACCACTCGTCCCGCGGCCTTACATCAATTACAAGCTGCGGCGAGTATTGGTCAAATGGATTTAATTCAGGCCTATGCATCCGAATGTAGTAAGCATGATATTTTGACCGCACAAATTCTATTAACGCACTCTGATTTATCCGATCGTGAGCGTTATTTGAATGCGCGCAGTGCATTGCATAGTTTGCTGGAATTAGGTGTATTACCTGTTGTGAATGAGAATGACACTATCGCAACCGATGAAATTCGCTTTGGTGATAATGATACCTTGGCGGCGATGACCGCTAATTTGGTCGAAGCAGATGTGTTGGTCATTTTGACAGATCAAGATGGTTTATTTGATTCAGATCCAAGACAAAACCCCGATGCTAAATTAATAGCGGCTTCTGCAGCTAGCAATCCTGAGCTTGATAAAATGGCAGGTGAAGGCAGTGGTAGTTTAGGTCGTGGTGGTATGGCGACAAAATTATCAGCAGCACGTCGGGCGGCTCGTTCCGGTGCTGCCACCGTTATTTTATCGGGAAAAGAGCCAGAGAATTTACGTTATCTTGCGGCAGGTGCCGGAGTAGGTACTTTATTATGGCCAGATGATGAACCAATAACTGCGCGCCAGCAGTGGTTAATGGGTCATATTCCGAAAGGTCGCGTAGTTTTAGATAATGGTGCAGTTGATGTGGTGCGTCAACAAGGCTCCAGTATTCTACCTATTGGTGTGAAGTTGGTAGAAGGTACCTTTTCTCGAGGTGAACTTGTTGTCTGTGTCGATAAACAAGGGCGAGAAGTTGCACGAGGTTTGGTTAATTACAATATTGATGAAGCAGGACGTATTATTGGTCATGCCAGTAATGAGATCGAATCATTATTGGGTTATGTTGATGAACCGGAACTCATACATCGTGATAATTTAGTTATTACCGATTAGGGAACTAAGTAACACAAATAACAAACATAAAAAAACCGGCAAAAGCCGGTTTTTTTATAAAGCGATAAAATGCTTTAATTTATAGTGCGCGAACAGCGTTGTTCAAACGACTTTTGCTACGTGCAGCGGCATTTCTATGAATGATGCCTTTACGAGCCATTTTATCAAGGTGTGGAACAGCAGCTTGAAACGCAACAGTTGCTTGCTCTTTATCGCCAGCAGAAATTGCTGCATCTAGCTTTTTAAGACTGGTACGCATTGCTGAACGTTGACTTGCGTTAAGTTGACGGTTTTGTTCCGCCTGACGAGCGCGTTTTTTTGCTTGTGCTGAGTTTGCCAATGTACTTCTCCGATGTAACTAAATCTAGTAATGAACCGGACATTATCCTGATTTAAGAATGAATTGTCAAAGGAATATATGAACTTAAGTGCTATTATACGGAAAAGTTTTATTTTGGACATAAAAGCATGAAGATTATTACTGCCAATGTAAATGGCATCCGCGCAGCAGGGCGTAAAGGTTTTTTTGATTGGATTCAAAAGCAACAAGCCGATGTGGTTTGCATTCAAGAAACGAAAGCACAAATTGATCAACTGAGTGATGCGCTTTATCATCCCGAAGGTTATCACTGCTTTTATCATGATGCTCAAAAGAAAGGCTATAGCGGAGTCGCTTTATATTGCCGTCAACAACCTGACGAAGTGATTGTTGGTATGGGGGATAATGAGTTTGATTCCGAAGGGCGTTATATTGAGGCTGTTTTTGGCAATTTAAGTGTGATTTCACTTTATATGCCATCAGGTTCTGCCAAAGAAGAACGCCAATTACTCAAATATCGTTGCATGGATCATATGATGGCGAAAATGGAGGAGATGAAAGCCTCTGGACGTGATTATATTGTGACTGGCGATTGGAATATTGCTCATAAAAATGAAGATATTCGTAATTGGAAAGGCAATTTGAAAAACTCTGGTTTTTTACCAGCGGAGCGGGCTTGGTTAGATACCTTATTTGATGATGTCGGTTTTATTGATGCTTTTCGAGAAATAGAGCAGGAAGAACATCAGTATACATGGTGGTCGAATCGTGGTCAGGCTCGTGCAAATAATGTTGGCTGGCGGATTGATTACCATATTTTATCGCCAAATTTAAAAGGTAAAGTACAATCGACTGCGATTTATCGAGATGAAAGTTTCTCTGATCATGCGCCGTTGATTATTGATTATGATTACACATTAACGACAGCATGAGTGAAGTAGCCTCAAGCAAAACGTGGCTAGAAACAATTGCGGCTTTTAAGCATCCGCGAGTTATCACCATGCTGTTTTTTGGCATTTCCGCAGGATTACCAATACTACTTATATTTTCATCACTCAGCCTATGGTTACGTGAAGCTGGGATTGAACGTTCTGCCGTTACATACTTTAGCTGGGCGGCATTAGGCTATTCCTTTAAGTTTATCTGGGCACCGTTGGTTGATAAATTACCCTTGCCGGTATTAACGGCAAGGCTAGGTCGACGACGATCATGGTTATTGCTGTCACAGGTGATGATCGCCGTGGCAATCATCATGATGGCAATGGTTGATCCTGCAAAAAACACATTAACGATGATGGCGATTGCCGCCGTATTACTGGGTTTTTCATCTGCTACGCAAGATATCGTGATTGATGCCTATCGAATTGAATCGGCAGAAAGTGATTTACAAGCCTTAATGTCATCAACCTATATTGCGGGCTATCGGATTGGTATGTTGCTGGCGGGAGCAGGTGCATTGTTTTTAGCCAGCTACTTTGGTTCAACCTCTGACAGTTATAGCTATCAAGCATGGCAAATAAGCTATTTAATTATGGCAAGTCTGATGTTAATTGGCATGATGACAACATTAATTGTTGATGAACCCAAGCAACAATTCCAACAAATTACGCATAATTATCAAGAATATTTAAGCTTGTTTCTGGTGTTTATTATCTCTGTAGCGGCATTCATAGTGACTTATTGGTTTGGTGGCTTCTATTTTATTGTAAGCGAATTACCGAATGTTCTTGCGATGATGATGGATTCACATCTGGGTGGATTTATCTTAGAAATGCTTCGCTTGTTTGTTGCTATCGCCGCCGCCGGAATTGTAGCAAAGTTAATCAGTGTTACTGGTATAGTAAAACAAGAACTAATAGTAGAAAGCTATGTTGATCCGGTGCGTGATTTTTTCCAGCGATACGGCTGGTCATTAGCGTGGTTATTATTGGCGTTGATTGGCTTGTACCGAATCTCAGATATTGTACTGGGCGTGATCGCCAATGTGTTTTACCAAGATTTAGGTTTTACTAAAATTGAAATTGCCACCGTGGTGAAAAGCTTTGGTTTGGTGATGACTATTGCAGGTGGTTTCCTAGGTGGTTTGTTAGCCGTACGATTTGGCGTGTTACGCATTCTGTTTTTAGGGGCGTTATTATCAGCCCTTACCAACTTGCTCTTTATGCTATTGGCACAAATGGGTCATGATATGACGATGCTTTATATCGTGATTTCAGCTGATAACTTATCGGCAGGACTGGCCAGTGCCGCCTTTATTGCCTTTTTATCAAGCCTAACTAATATTTCATTTACCGCAGTGCAATATGCCTTATTCAGCTCTTTAATGACATTATTGCCGAAAGTATTAGGGGGCTATTCAGGCACGATGGTCGACACGATGGGCTATCAGCAATTCTTTTTGATAACGGCATTGATTGGCGTGCCGGTTCTTATCTTAATTGTTTTTGCAGGAAAGCGATTTAAGTTGAATAAGGTGGTAATTAAGACGTAAAATTATTCAAGCCTGAGTTTTCCCGATTTATAGATTTGTAGGAGTCGACTTCAGGCGTGAAAACACCTCTATTTGTCGGCATCACTACTAGGAATAACTGCGCCGACAATTGTAGCTTTAACCCCAATCCAACAACATTAATTACAGTCTGTCTAATGAACTATGGGAAGTCCAATATTTATATTTTGCCATGAGTATGTTCTAACTCTTTATATTCCAATGAAGACTGGAGATGTCTATAACATTTTAAATGGAATAGAGCTTAATTAGCTATGAATGATTTTTATGGTGTATTGTCGATATAAAACTAGCTCGAGATTTAGATTTATTACTTATTGAATGGTTAATATTACAATCAAGATAGAGGGAGTCCCCCTTATTCAAAATGTATTCGGTATTATTAATTTTAATACCTAATACATAATCCAAGGCCATGATGTACTTGTCTGAATTTAAATGAATGACATCAACAATAGATTCATCTTTATCAAGATATTCATGGAATATTTCAAGACGTGTACTTTTCATCAGTGGTGATATTATTTTTCTATGATGTCCACCCTTTGTGAGAGTGTAGTGCTGAGAAGATAGTTGAAATATAATATTATTTTCTTTTTCAGAGACAAACATATCAGTGAGTGGGCATCCTAAGCCGTCAGCAATATGTGCAGCAGTTTGAATGCTGGGTTGAACTTGCGCTAATTCAATCTTAGAAATAATAGACTTACTAACACCAGAGCGGTCGGCTAAGGCCTGAAGACTGTAACCTAATTTCTTCCTTTTTTTTATAAGGTGTTGTTGATAAAGCTTGTATGTATGGCTTGACATGATTGCGCTTCCCTCCTTGCTAGGCCCATATTATTTTCTAACTTTAAAGATAATACATGAGGAACAAATAAAATACCCTTATTAATTGACAGGACTCTCCATTATGTTATATCTGTATCCACTTTAATAGATTGTTTCATTATGGAAGATTAGGTTGCCATGTCAAAAAGTAAGGAAAGCGTTTTAGAACAAGAAAAAATACAACGATTAACGAGGGATTACCTTTTTAATTCCCCACCTGTTGCTGGTGTTCGGATACTTTCTCTTTCTAAAGAAGAGATTAGTGGTGACTTTCATGTAGTTATACAAGGTAATAATTCAATTTATATCTTGGTTGCTGATGGTGTCGGACATGGCTTATCAGCACTAATGCCCGGGTTACAATTTCCTCGTATATTTGCAGAGTTAGCTTCTAAAGACTATTCAATTTTAATCATTGCATCCAAATTAAATGACGAATTATGTAAATATGATCATAAAGGTTATTTTATTGCGTTAACTCTAGTACAAATAAATCAGAGTGAGGGATTTATTGAGGTACTAAATTGTGGTAATCCACCTGCGCTATTAATTGATAAAAACAAGAATATTTCACATAAATTTGAATCTCAATCATTAGCGTGTGGCATTTTGAAAAATGAAAATTATGATATGTTAACTGAGCGCTTAACGATTAAAGAAAAATGTACACTCTATGTTTTTACAGATGGTATTCAAGACACGTTAATAGATAGTGGGCAGTGCATAAATATAGATGCCCATGAGTCTTTATATACCGGAAATAATGTTTTTAATTCTGTGAATCTTGATGTGAGAAAACTCCAGAGTAATGAAAGAATGGATGACATCACCCTTATAGAGGTGGCGCTTGAACCAAGGCATTTTTTTCCCGAAGAAAATAGTGTAGAAGATTCTCTTCTTGATAAAGAAGATACGACAAAGTCGATCAGCAAATGCCGGATTCTTTGCATTGATCCTGATAAATCAGTTTTAAGGTCAATTTCAGAGAGTTTAGAGAGTCATGTTAGAAAGATAGATCTGTGTGCGACCTTAGATGAAACATTCTCTGCATACCAATACAATCCTGATTTAATTATTATTGATCTTACTTTTCTTCTTGAGTACCAAAGTGAACTAACAAAAATATTACCCCGTTATGGAGCTGAAACACCAATTGTAGTTACTTGTAAAGCATCTAATGTGATTGTAGCGGAGCAATTATTCTCTTTAGTGATTGCTCGATACTTATGTAAGCCTATTGTAATTAAAGAGCTACTAGGTGTTATTTCAGAATGTATGATGCACGTTAATCAACATCAGACATTTAAATTTAAATCTTCTGTATTTCTTTCATCATCACTAGCGATGACTATTACTGATTCAAATAAAGAAATAATACGAGTCAATGATGCTTTTTGTAGAGTAACGGGTTATACCAGAGAAGAAGTTATCGGTTGCAATCCAAGACTATTGAGCTCAGGAAAACACGATACATCTTTTTATCAAACAATGTGGAAGAGTATTTATACGACTGGACATTGGAGTGGAGAAATTTGGAATAAGAGAAAGAGTGGAGCACTTTTCTTAGAGTGGATAACAATTAATGCTATAAAAAATACAGAGGGAGAAATAACATCCTACTGTTCAGTTTTTTCTGATATGACAGAGAGAAGAGCTGTTGAAGAAACCATTAAAAAGTTAAGTTATTATGATGAGTTAACAGGCTTGCCTAATCGTCGATTATTTAAAGAGAAATTAGAAAGTGAACTGAGACGTGCAAAAAAAGAACAGTTCAGGTTGGCGGTATTATTTCTTGATCTTGATAACTTTAAAGATGTTAATGATACCTTGGGTCATGATTATGGCGACCTAGTATTAAAAGAATCTGCTCTTAGGTTGATTAGTTGTATGCATAAGTCGGTTTTTCTCTCACGAATGGGGGGGGATGAGTTTACGATATGTCTGACACAAATTTCTTCTTCAGATGAAATTGATTATCTCCTTAAGACAATACTCCTAGAGATGGCAAAGCCATTTAAGATAAAAGATGAAATAATTTATCTCTCTGTAAGTATTGGTGTTGCTGAGTATTCTGAGAAAGCATCTGATGTATCAACATTACTTAAAAATGCTGATCAGGCTATGTTTTATGCAAAAGAAAATGGTCGGAATGGTTCTTCTTATTTTACCCCTTCAATGGAAGTAAGTGCGCTAGAGAAGAAATCATTAATACAAGATCTTCGACAAGCAATAAAAAATGAAGAATTTGAGCTATATTATCAACCAATTATTAATATGCAAACAGGACAGGTATATAAAGCAGAAGCTTTAATTCGCTGGCATCACCCAGAATTTGGCTTGGTTCCCCCAGATAAATTCATTTCCATTGCTGAAAGTACGGGCTTGATAGTTCCAATAGGTGAATGGGTTTTTAAACAAGCTGTTTCTCAATCAAAACAGTGGCAAAAAGAGATTAGTAAAGAGTTTCAGATTAGTATTAATAAGTCACCAAAACAATTCCTCAAAGAAAATAATAATTGGTTAGATTTTATGGCAGAGGAACAATGTCTAACTAAAGGCATTGCGATAGAAATTACGGAAGGCGTATTGATGGCTTCTAATAACTCGGTCATTGAACGATTACTTCAATTTAGAGAGAAAGGTATACAAATTTCATTGGATGATTTTGGTACGGGCTACTCATCATTAGCTTATCTTAGAAAGTTTGCTATCGATTATATAAAAATTGATCGTCAATTTGTAGAACATCTTGAATCAAAAATAGATGATCAAGCATTGTGTGAAGCTATTATTGTTATGGCTCATGCTTTAGGTATAAAAGTTGTTGCAGAAGGGATTGAAACAATCGAGCAGCAAAACATATTGAAAAACTTTGGGTGTGATTATGCCCAAGGCTATTTTTATTCCAAACCTATTCCAGCGAAACAATTTAAAAAAATGGTAGGTGATGGTTTCAATACGAGTGAATAAGCGAGAAATTATAATTAAATTAGGGGGTAACTAGCCAAATTAATCTTTGCCCCATTGTTTCAACTGTTGATTTGTTAAATCGTCACTCTCATTCCTTCAAAAATAGATGAAAATGGTCTTTGGGAACACCGTTAAATTTACGCATTTGTCGTTTAGCTTGATTTAGCTTCGCTGACCTTTGGTTTCAAAAGTTTTCTATTCCGTTGATGTGGTTTTTCTTGTCTGCAAATCACATTGAATGATTAATTCGGTAGTGTTTAAACCCTGCCACCCTTCTTTAACAAACCGAATACAGGTACTTGGACTTCCCTGACTGTCATTGGACAGACTGTAATTCCGAAAAGTACGCTTCCTCAAATTTAACAGGTGAAACACCGTCTGTATGTGAGTGACGCTTTTTGGGATTGTAAAACATTTCTATAAAATTAAATATCTCAGCTTTCGTATCATGACGTGTTAAGTATATCTTCTTACGGATAATTCTCTTTTTGATGCTAGCAAGAAAACTTTCAGCAACAGCATTATCATGACAGTTTCCACGACGACTCATTGATGGTGTTAGCTTGTGTTCCTTTAAAAATTCCAAGTAATCAGCACTACTATATTGACGACCTTGATCGCTATGCACCATCACCTCATATTTGGGTTGGCGTTGATATACCGCCATTACGAGATATTTTAATGTTGTGGGTGCCAAACGAGCATATAGAGTGACTATTACATTAATAAGATGCCTTACGATTACCGCTATATATAAGCTGCAACTTGAATGATAATGGGTATATATCGTCTGATTTTTTTGGGGTGCTATTAAGATGTTGAGATGAAAAAGGTGCAGAGCATGTTTTCAAAATTGATATTTATTTAAGATGTGAGAAAATAAAAAGCCACTATAAATAGTGGCTTAGTAGTTATACTTTACATTATGATCTTAGGTGCTTTTTAAAACGGAATATCATCATCCAAATAATCAGCTCCGCCTTGAGGAGAACCATAATTAGGTCCCGCTTGTGGTGATGCTGGTTGTGGTGCGGCTTGTTGTTGTGGCGCGGGTGAATTTTGTTGGTAGCCGCCACCTGCTGGAGCGCCGCCGCCAGCACCTTTGCTATCTAGCATGGTCATTTCACTAGCCATAATCTCGGTTGAATAGCGATCTTGTCCGTTTTGATCTTGCCATTTGCGAGTTTGAATACGGCCTTCGATATAAAGTTGTGAACCTTTGTGTAAATATTGCTGTGCAACTTCACCCAAGCGGTTACGAAGTACAACACGATGCCATTCTGTGCGCTCTTTACGTTCGCCTGTTTGCTTGTCTTTCCAGCTTTCAGATGTTGCTAGACGCAGATTACAGATAGAGCCACCATCAGGGAATGAACGGCTTTCTGGTTCGGCGCCGAGTCTTCCTACTAGTATTACTTTATTGACTGACATGGTGCTGTGCTCCTGAAATTGTTTTTAATGTGGCCTTATTCTACGACAAATCCATCTAAGATCGAAACATCTATTTCATCGGGATCGAACTTCACATAGGCAACGTGTTCTTCAAGTACGATGATCGTCTCTACCACGCCGTCAATATCATTGAGTTGTTGCGCGATATGATTCACATTTTCAGCGTTAATATTGCTCAAATGGAGTATGCGAGTTGATAAATGTTTTGGTGTTCGCATGGGTAAAATAAAGACTAACCAGACTGTTGTTAACAGGGCTCCTGCGATAAACACGCCAGAAAGTCCAAATTGAGTGAATATAAAACCACCAGAAATTCCACCAATAAATGCACCGATAAACTGGGCACTGGAATAAATACCCATTGCTGTGCCTTTATTGGCAAGTGGACTTAGTTTTGACATCAGTGATGGCAAGCTAGCTTCTAGAATATTAAAAGCGGTGAAGAACAGCCATAAACAAAACAACATGCCGACAAGAGAGCTGCTTAAGAAACTCCAACCTAATTGTGCAATGGCTAAGGTAATAATTGCGCCAATAAAGATCGGCTTCATTTTTCGTCGTTTTTCAGCAATTATTATGAATGGTACCATGCTAATAAAGGCAAGAATTAACACGGGTAAATAGGCCAAAGCATGTTGGTCCATTGCTAACCCAGCCTCTTCTAATAAGGCGATAGGCAATGCAAAAAAGCTAATTGTCAGCAAGCAATGCAAAATCATAATGCTACCGACCATACGCATAATGTCGGGGTTACGGAATACGGTCATAAATTGCTGGCTTGATGGCTCAATATCACTATGATTAATAAGGCGGGTGGGTGTCGGTACCCAGAGATGTAAAACGGCAATTCCAACTAGAGAGAGTAAGGCTGTGGACCAGAATATGCCCGATAAGCCGATCCAGCTTTCTAATGCTGCCCCGGCAGCAAGTGCGATTGAGAAGGATAAGCCAATACTGATACCAATACTTGCCATGGCTTTGGTACGGTGTTCATCACGGGTTAAATCAGCGGTTAATGCCATAATGGCGGCGGCAATTGCACCACTACCTTGCAATAGACGACCGGCGATCACCATATAAATTGAATCGGCAAGTGCTGCAACCACACTGCCTGCGGCAAATAGTAATAAACCGATAGTGATAACGCGCTTGCGCCCGATGCGATCTGACAACATGCCAAAGGGAATTTGTAATAAGGCTTGGGTTAATCCATATGCGCCGATGGCAAGTCCGATTAGCATCGGTGTTGCGCCATTATATTGATGTGCGGCCAGTGAAAATACCGGCAAAATCATGAATAAGCCCAGCATTCTGAGCGCAAAAATACTCGACAAGCCAGAGATACTGCGCTTTTCTAATGATGTTAAGGGAGTTGTTGTGCTTTGTTTTTGCGTCATAGTAGGATTTTGGCGTATATTTGTCTGCTGGATCATACTATGGAATTAAGATGAAAAGCATAAGTATTCGCGGTGCGCGTACCCATAACTTGAAAAATATTGATGTTGATTTGCCTCGTGACTCGCTGATTGTGATCACGGGTCTGTCGGGTTCTGGAAAGTCATCACTTGCCTTTGATACCTTATATGCAGAGGGGCAGAGGCGTTATGTGGAGTCATTATCCGCTTATGCACGTCAGTTCTTATCAATGATGGAAAAGCCAGATGTTGATCATATCGAAGGCCTATCACCGGCTATTTCGATAGAGCAAAAATCAACATCGCATAATCCACGCTCGACAGTGGGTACGATCACAGAAATTTATGATTATTTGCGCTTATTATTTGCGCGAGCGGGTGAACCACGTTGCCCAACACATGATGCGCCGTTAGCAGCGCAAACCGTCAGTGAAATGGTTGATTTAGTGTTGGCTATGCCAGAAGGTCAACGCATGATGTTGCTTGCGCCGATTGTACAAGACCGCAAAGGTGAGCATAAGGATATTTTAATTAATTTGCGTGCGCAAGGATTTGTCCGTGCTCGAATCAATGGCAACGTGATTGAGTTAGAAAACCCACCTGAGCTTGAGTTGCGTAAGAAACACACGATTGAAGTCGTAGTTGATCGATTTAAAACGCGGCCAGATTTACAACAACGTTTAGCTGAATCTTTTGAAACCGCTTTACAACTAACCGATGGTATTGCACGTGTCGTTTCTATGGATGATGATAATGTCGACGAGGCCTTATTTTCATCGAAATTTTCCTGTCCTAGTTGTTCATATTCAATTGCCGAATTAGAACCTAGAATGTTCTCATTTAATAATCCATCCGGTGCATGTGGCACCTGTGAAGGCTTGGGTGTTAAGCAATTTGTTGATCCTGCACGTGTTGTTTTACATCCAGAACTCAGCTTGTCCGCAGGTGCGATTCGCGGCTGGGATCGCCGTAATATTTATTATCATCAATTGATGAAGTCTCTAGCCGTACATTATGAATTTGATTTAGACACACCCTTTGACGAATTATCAGATCCAATTCGTAAAGCGGTGTTGTATGGTAGTGGCACAACTCAAATTGATTTTAGCTATATTAGTGATCGAGGTAAAAGCGTGGTGCGACGGCATGATTTTGAAGGTGTTATTCCGAATATGCAACGCCGTTATCATGAAACCGAATCAAATAGTGTGCGTGATGAACTCGCTAAATATCATACTGTTCGTCCTTGTCCTGATTGTGAAGGAACGCGACTCAATCAAGCATCTCGACATGTGTTTTTGAATAAAACATCCTTGCCGATGATCAGTGAATTGTCGATTAGTGATGCCACACATTTCTTTGAAACATTAGATTTACCGGGTAATCGAGGGGAGATTGCCAGCAAAATTGTGTCGGAAATATTACAGCGACTGACATTTTTGGTTAATGTTGGATTAGATTATTTATCACTCTCGCGTAGTGCCAATACGTTGTCTGGTGGCGAGGCTCAACGTATTCGTTTGGCCAGTCAAATTGGTGCTGGATTGGTGGGCGTTATGTATATTCTTGATGAACCGTCGATTGGCTTGCATCAACGTGATAATGAACGACTTCTATCGACCTTGACTCGATTACGTGATCTTGGCAATACGGTGATTGTGGTTGAACATGATGAAGATGCTATTCGTGCGGCAGATTATGTCTTGGATATTGGTCCCGGCGCAGGTGTACATGGTGGTGAAATAGTGGCGCGTGGCACACCCGATGAAATAATGAACAGTGAGCAATCTCTTACTGGTCAGTATTTGTCAGGAAAGAGAAAGATAGCAGTGCCAAAAGAACGAACACCTTATCATGATGGTAAAACCATCGCTATTCGTGGTGCCTGTGGTAATAATTTACGTGATGTTGATGTTGATATCCCCATTGGATTAATGACCTGTATTACGGGTGTTTCAGGCTCGGGTAAATCTACCTTAATCAATGATACTTTATTGAAGATGACCTCGAAAACACTCAATGGTGCAGCAGAAGAACCTGCCGCCCATAAAGATATTTTCGGGCTAGAACAACTTGATAAAGTGGTGGCAATCAATCAAAGCCCAATTGGTCGAACACCACGATCAAATCCAGCAACCTACACGGGTATTTTCACTCCTGTTCGTGAGTTGTTTGCAGGCACGCCAGAAGCGCGTGCGCGGGGTTATAATGCCGGGAGATTTAGTTTTAATGTTAAAGGCGGTCGCTGTGAAGCGTGTCAAGGTGATGGTTTAATTAAGGTTGAAATGCACTTCCTACCTGATATTTATGTGCCCTGTGATGTCTGTCGAGGCAAGCGATATAACCGTGAAACTTTAGATATTCGCTATAAAGGTAAAACCATTGCCGATGTGCTGAATATGACGGTTGAAGAGGCCAATGACTTTTTTACTAACATCCCGGTTATCGCCAAAAAGGTAGAAACTTTGATGGATGTGGGCTTAACCTATATTAAGCTGGGACAAAATGCCACCACGTTATCAGGTGGTGAGGCACAGCGGGTTAAATTAGCCAAAGAGTTATCGAAACGTGACACGGGTAAGACCTTATATATTCTCGATGAACCGACAACAGGCTTACATTTCTTTGATATCGAACAATTAATGAAAGTGTTAAATAGTCTGCGTGACCGGGGCAATACCATTGTCATTATCGAACATAACTTAGATGTGATTAAAACCGCTGATTGGCTGATTGATATGGGGCCAGAAGGTGGTAATGGTGGCGGCATGATCGTTGCTATTGGCACACCAGAAGATGTGGCTAAAAATGAAAATTCGCATACCGGCCGTTATTTAGCACCATTATTAGCATGAGTTTCTTAGAGCAAGAATTAAAACTTGTTGTTGAGGCTGACGACAAACTCGATTTATTATCACTATCATGGCTGGTGGCACTGGCAGATCGGGAATTAGAAACGCATCAACTTATCAGTACTTATTACGATACACCCGATCGTTATTTGAGTAAGTTAAAGTTAGGTTTACGATTAAGGAAGAAAGGCTCTCAGTGGTTTCAAACCGTGAAAACAGCAGGTAAAGTAAGAGAAGGCCTTCATCAACGACAAGAATGGGAAGATGAGTTGATTGATGAGCGGTGGGATTTAGACAAGTTAAAACAAACACCGTTAGCAGAGATTATTGAAGATGGAGAGAGTTGGTCAATGCTTCAGCCTGTTTTTACCACCGACTTTATTCGTGAAACATTACAGCTCACGGTAACCGATGGCACGCAGATTGAATTAGCTTATGATCGAGGTGAAGTGCGTGCAGGCGATTTGCGATCGTCAATCCATGAAATTGAGTTGGAGTTGAAATCGGGTTCAGTCGAACAATTAAAACAATTGGCCGAACGGTTGCAAGAGCATTTTTCGCTTAAGCCTAGTGATTGCAGTAAGGCAAAACAGGGCTACCAATTAGCCAGCTTATCTAGCCCGTAATCCGTGATCAGTTTCAAACTTCCAGGTTCGGATGATGGTAATCATATCGTAGCCTTTTAAAACATTGTCTGGAATTGCGGCATAAGGAGCGGCGAGTCGTACAATTCTAATGGCAGCATCATCTAATATTTTATGGCCTGATGAACGAGAGACGACAATACCATCAGCAGGGACACTGCCATCAGGGTTAATATCGACAGAGAGCATTAAACTGCCGTTGATACGTTGGCGTTTGGCTTCTTGCGGATAATTAAAATTACCAATGCGTTCAACTTTCTTACGCCATGCTTCATGGTAGGCAGCGGCGGAAAATTCTTTAGTTCGGCTAGATAATCGTCGTTTTTTTGGTCGTTTACTCAGTGCTTTGGTTGAGGCATCAAGTTTTCTTTCTAATTCAATAATTTCATTTCTGGCTTGAAAGATAAGATCGCGTGCGGATAGCCTGGGTTTTGGTGTTACTTCTGCTACAACATTGATTTTCTCATCGGTTTCTAATGGGATTTCAATTTGTCGTTCAGCCTTTGTTTGAGTAATCACTTTTTCCTGTTTGGCTGGTGGTTTTTCTACTGTTTTAACGGGGTCTATGATTGGTTCTGGCTCTTTTACTGGCTCAGGCGGTTGTTGTTCGGTTTGAGGTGGAGGTGTTATTTGTGAGCTTGGGGTGTCTTCTGCTTCAGGGAGTGGTACGTCAGGAGTGGGTTCTGGGGACTTTTTATCAGTTTCGCCGCCGCCTTCATTATTGACTTGGGCTAAAAAGTCCGCCTCTTCTGGAGCAAGTTCAGTTTGTTGTTTGACCAGCGTGATTTCAAGGTTAGCCAATGGCTGATTACTGGGTGGTGATGTTGCATCAAAACTAACGCCCAGCAGAATGGTTAGGTAAATAATAACCGAAAATAAGAGTGTAAAAATAAACCGATCGGTAGCTGTTATTTTGCCCATATTTTAAGAATGATTCGCAACTCTAAGAGGTCTAATAATGACGGGTTCTTGCTTACTAAGCAATTTCACGCGATCGGTCATCTTGGGACTCATTTCAATTTCACCATCAGATCGTACTAGCATGACGAAATCTACTCCCATTGAGCGGGCAATTGTTGGCCAGTCATCACCAGCAACGAATAATGCTGTTGCCGCGGCATCAGCTAACGAGGCATTATGATGCAATACAGTTACTGACCGGACCTGATCGGCA
The DNA here is from genome assembly GCA_013215825.1 of Piscirickettsiaceae bacterium. Lineage (GTDB taxonomy): Bacteria > Pseudomonadota > Gammaproteobacteria > Nitrosococcales > Methylophagaceae. The sequence continues at coordinate 108,290 of JABSQN010000001.1, forward strand.
GGTTGTCCAGTTCTGGGATCTAGAATATGTGTGTAGCGTTTACCGTCATATTGGAAAAAACGCTCGTAATCACCAGAGGTAAAGACGCTTTCATCACCTTTTAATACGATGGAGGCAATCATACCGCTTTGACGAGGATGGCGAATGCCAATCACCCAAGGACGCTCACCATGCGAGCCAATGGCGCGTAAATCACCACCGATATTAACAATGGCATTATGAATACCTTGCTGGCGTAGGGCGGCAATGGCAGCATCAACGGCAAAGCCTTTGGCAAAGCCACCAAAACCAAGTTTAACCATTGGGTTGGTGCTTGATAATTGATTGCTCTCGATTTGAATGTCATTCATTGTAGGCGTTTTTGCACGCCAGAGATTGATATCCGTTTCATTCGGTGGTGGGTGAGATTCAAACCAATTATCTTGATGGAAGCCCCATAATTCAAATAATTTACCCGCGGCAGGGTTGAACAAGTTCTGACTGTCATTAGCGAATTTGGTAGCAAGCGTAATTAACTGTGCAACATCGTCAGTAATAGCAATGGATTCACCAGCACTAATCGCTTTATTAATATCGGTGAGGGTGCTTGGTCGCCATGCGTGCCAAGTGGTATTCACATCGGAAAACGACTGTTCTAAAATATCAATAGTGTTATTGGCAACTGTTTCATCTACATCATAAAGACTGACATCAATTTCAGTACCAAAGGCATAAAATGTGGCTTGGCGTGCGCGAGGCTCGTTATCACAGGCTGATAATAATAAGGTGAAACAAAGGACAAATAAGGGGACAAGCTTCATGATAATTGTTGCTCAATGCTGGTCATTAGATCATCAGCAATAGTTAGGTTAAATTGTTGGTCAAGTTCGCGAATGCACGTTGGGCTGGTGACATTGATTTCGGTGAGATAATCACCAATCACGTCCAAGCCGACAAATAACAAGCCTTTTTCACGCAAAGTAGGCCCAACTTGTTGGCAAATCCAGCGATCGCGATCTGTTAAGGGCCTGCCTTCAGCGCGACCACCGGCGGCAAGGTTACCACGAGTTTCACCTTGTGCGGGAATTCGTGCCAAGGCATAGGGTACAGGCTCACCATTAATCATCAGAATGCGTTTGTCGCCATCACTAATTTCGGGGATAAATCGCTGAGCCATAATGGAGGTGCGACCATGATCGGTAAGAGTTTCAATAATGACACTGAAATTAGGATCACCTTGTCGCACGCGAAAGATGGATGCGCCGCCCATGCCATCAAGGGGCTTGAGGATAATGTCACCATATTGTTGTTGAAAATCACGGATCAAGTCTGCTCGGCGGGTGACTAAGGTGGCGGGACAGCATTGGGGAAACCAAGCAGTGAATAGTTTTTCATTGGCATCACGTAAACTTTGTGGATTATTGACCACTAAAACACCGGCGGTTTGTGCTTGTTCAAGCAAATAGGTGCTGTAGATATATTCCATATCAAACGGTGGGTCTTTGCGCATTAAAATGACATCAAGATCGGCTAAGGGCAAAGTCTGACTGTCTGTTAATTGATACCAATTCTGCTCATCATCGGTCACGTGTAATCGTTGCAGTTTGGCAGAGACAATACCTTGTTGTAAGAAGATATCTTGTTGTTCCATATAGTAGAGCGACCAACCTTTGGCTTGCGCCGCTAATAACATGGCAAAGCTACTGTCTTTTTTGATGGATATCTCGGAAATAGGATCCATCACGATACCAATATGTCGTGTCATAATATTTATTCTTTAAAGGTCGGCAAGTAGTGATGATTTTACCTGAGTTTTCATTGTAATAAGTGCTTGCTTTCTACATAGTCTGTTACTTATTAGATATAATTAATGGGTTTTTGATTTTTAACTGTGATTTTACCGAATGACTACAACAGATGTAACGTTGGCAGAAACGCCAAAAACCTTTCAGGAATTAATTCTGAGGTTACAACATTATTGGGCTGAGCAAGGCTGTGTCTTGTTGCAACCGTTAGATATGGAAGTGGGTGCCGGGACATTTCATCCTGCCACCTTCTTGCGTGCAATTGGTCCTGAGCCATGGAGCGCGGCGTATGTGCAACCTTCACGTCGTCCAACCGATGGTCGCTATGGTGAAAATCCAAATCGTTTACAGCATTATTATCAGTTTCAAGTGGTGTTAAAACCCTCGCCCATTAATATTCAAGAGTTGTATCTTGATTCATTAAAAATGTTGGGCTTGGATATGACGATCCATGATGTTCGATTTGTTGAAGATAACTGGGAATCACCTACTTTAGGCGCATGGGGCATGGGCTGGGAAGTCTGGCTAAATGGCATGGAGGTGACACAGTTCACCTATTTTCAACAGGTTGGTGGGCTGGAATGTCGCCCAGTAACCGGTGAAATTACCTATGGTTTAGAGCGTATTGCGATGTATTTGCAAGGCGTGGACAGTGTTTATGATTTGATCTGGTCTGAAGGCCCTGGGGGCAAAGTGACCTATGGCGATGTGTTCCATCAAAATGAAGTGGAAATGTCGACCTATAACTTTGAACATGCGGATATTGATAATTTGTTTGCTAATTTCGATATGTATGAACGCGAAAGTGCGCGCATGATTGAAGCTGACTTGCCATTGCCTGCCTATGAGTTGGTATTAAAAGCATCACATACCTTTAATTTATTGGATGCGCGGAAGGCTATTTCAGTGACTGAACGCCAACGCTTTATTTTGCGGGTGCGTACGTTGTCTCGTGATGTAGCAAAAGCGTATTATAATCGCCGAGAATCATTAGGTTTCCCGATGTTAAAATCAGAAGATAAGGAGGCTCAGTCATGAGTGATACTCGCGATTTACTGATTGAGATCGGGACAGAAGAATTACCCCCTAAGGCGCTCAAGAAATTGATAAAAGCCTTTGAAAACAGTATTAAGCAAGGCCTAGAAAAAGCAGAATTAAACTTTGATTCCATTCGCTCTTATGCTGCGCCACGTCGTATGGCCATAGTGGTGGATGGCTTGCAAGTGCGTCAACAAGATCGTTTGGTTGAACGCCGTGGCCCTGCGGTAACCGCGGCCTTTGATGAGGATGGCAATCCGACTAAAGCAGTACAAGGTTTTGCTCGTTCTTGTGGGGTTGAGGTTGATGATCTTGAAAAGATGGAAACAAAGAAAGGCGCTTGGTTGGTGTTTAAACAACAACAAACCGGTGCTGAAGCGGCAAGCTTAATTCCTGACATTTTGCAGCAAGCAATCCAAGCATTGCCTATTCCCAAACGTATGCGTTGGGGAGATTTACCGGGTGAATTTGTACGCCCAGTGCATTGGTTGGTTTTATTGTTGGGTGATGAGGTTATTCCGTTAGAATTATTGGGTGTGACATCAGGTCGGGAAACACGCGGTCATCGTTTCCATCATCCAGAAGCCATTCGTATTCAATCTGCACAAACTTATGCGCCACAACTTGAAACAGAAGGCCATGTTGTGGTCGATATGGTGGCTCGACGTGAAGCAATTAGAGGCCAAGTACTTGAATTGGCGACGACGTTGGGCGGTGAAGCGGTATTGAATGAAGATTTGTTAGATGAAGTGACCAGCCTGGTTGAATGGCCTGTTGCTTTGTCGGGTTCTTATGATAAACGCTTTCTTGAGCTACCGGCTGAAGCATTAATCTCTTCAATGGAAGAGCATCAAAAATACTTTGCCGTGCGTGATAATAAGGGTGATCTATTACCGTATTTTATTACTATTTGTAATATTGAGAGCCGTGATCCTGCACAAGTTATTGCCGGAAATGAACGGGTTATTTTGCCACGCTTAAGTGATGCCGTCTTTTTTTGGGATACCGATCGCAAGCGGCCCTTGGCAGATCGTCAAGAACAACTCAAAACAATCGTGTTCCAAAACAAATTAGGCACAGTGTTTGATAAATCGGCGCGCGTGGCAAAATTAGCGATATCCATTGCCAAAGAAATTGGTGGCGATGCTAAATTGGCAGAGCGTGCAGCCTTATTGGCTAAGTGTGATTTAGTGACTGAGATGGTCGGTGAGTTTCCTGATTTGCAAGGTATTATGGGACGTTATTATGCTCGCCTAGACGGTGAACATGATGACGTGGCCGCTGCATTAGATGAGCAATATTTACCACGATTTTCTGGTGATGCATTGCCTCAAACAAAATCAGGTCAAGCACTGAGTTTGGCTGAAAAGCTTGATACCTTAGTGGGTTTATTTGGTATTGGACAGCCGCCAACGGGCGTTAAAGATCCCTTTGCATTACGCCGTGCAGCATTAGGTGTATTAAGAATTATCATTGAAAACGACCTTGATCTTGATCTGTCAGCATTAATCGAACAAGCACAGCAAGGCTTGGGTGATGTGTTGACTGAGAAAGATGTTAATGCACACGTTATGCGTTATTTCTTTGATCGTTTGCGTGGTTATGCTTTAGATCAAGGTATCACGGCTGATGTGTTTGAAGCTGTGTTAGCTGTTCAAGCGACTAAACCCCTTGATTTCATGCAAAGATTGCATGCAGTCGCAGCATTTCGCAAATTAGAGCAAGCAGAAGCTCTGGCGGCAGGTAATAAGCGTATTGCTAATATTTTACGTAAGAATAATGCAGAAGGCGAAGCAGGAAAAATTGATAAAAACTTATTGCAAGAAGAGGCCGAACGAGCATTGGCTGATAAATTAACGTCAGTGGCTAAAGAGGTGAAACCGTTAATGCTTCAAGCAGATTATGCCGGTGTTTTAACTTGTTTGGCAGATATGCGAGAGTCCGTTGACGGCTTCTTTGATCAAGTAATGGTGATGGCGGATGATGATGCTATTCGTCAAAATAGGTTGAATTTATTGAACCAGACACGCGCGTTATTTTTAGGTGTCGCTGATATTTCATTATTGCAGGGATAAGGTGTAATCCAATGTCGCTAATTATTCTGGATAGAGATGGGGTGATCAATCATGATTCGGCTGACTTTATTAAGTCACCGGCTGAGTGGGAACCTATTGAAGGCAGTTTAGAAGCAATTACTCGATTAAATCATGCCGGTTATCGGGTGGTGGTTATTACGAATCAATCAGGTATTGCGCGAGGATTGTTTGATGTTGATACCTTGACCAATATTCATAGAAAAATGCGACGAATGTTGGCGCAAGTGGGTGGTAAAATTGAGGCAATATTGTATTGTCCTCATGGCCCTGATGATAATTGTAGTTGCCGTAAACCACAAGGTGGCGCTTATACTGAGCTGGCACATCGCTTACGAATTGATTTAAGCAATATACCTGCAGTGGGCGACTCATTACGTGATTTGCAAGCGGCGCAAGCTGTTGGTGCGAAGGCTATTTTAGTTAAAACAGGCAAGGGGATCAAAACACTAGAGAAAGGTATTCCAAATGGCGTGACAGTTTTTGATGATTTAGCCGCTGTTGTCGATAACTTGTTGGGGGATACAGCGTAATGATGTTTCTACGCTCGCTTATTTTTTATGGTTTTCATGTAATTACTATCATATTATTTTCTTTTCTAAGTGTTTTGTTATGGCCATTACCATTCAAATATCGCTATGGAGTTGTGCGTCAATGGGCTATTTTTAATATCTGGATGCTAAAGAAAATTTGTGGCATTAGTTATCAAATTGAAAAAACAGAAGAAATTCCTGATGAGCCCTGCATTATTATGTGTAAACATCAGTCGGCTTGGGAGACCTTAGCGGTACAAGCTATCTTTCCACCACAGGTTTGGGTTCTAAAACGTGAGTTGTTATGGATCCCATTTTTTGGTTGGGGCTTGGCAGCATTAAAGCCGATAGCAATAAATCGTGGTGCCGGTCGACAGGCATTAAATCAAATTATTGAACAAGGTAAGGAACGGCTGGCATCGGGTTATTGGATTGTGATCTTTCCTGAAGGTACGCGTGTTCCTTCAGGTCAAATGGGGCGATTTGGTATTGGTGGTGCAAAATTAGCAATAGAATCAGGTTATCCGATTATTCCTATTGCACATGATGCGGGAAAAGTGTGGCCAAGAAATCAGTTTATAAAGAAACCGGGTGTGATTAAATTAGTAATAGGGGCTAAGATAGCAACTAGAGATAGAACCGTGACAGAAGTAAACCAACAAGTTTATCAATGGATGGAAGGTCAAATGACCCAATTAGAAGGGAAAAAGCCGATAACATCTTTGAAAAGGGGACAAAAGCGTGGCTAGAGCGGAAGGTATTTTACGGCTACTGCTAGTTGATGATTCGCTCACAGATGCGGATAGTATTGCGGGTATCTTGAGAAGTGCAGGTCATGCTGTCAGAGCCTCTCGACAAAATTCTGTGGCAGATATAGAAAAGTCATTAACTAGTCAAACGTGGGATTTAATTATTTGTCGGGATACTACGACTGCAATCTCACCACGGGAAGTCCTTAATTTACTCAATCGATTGGGTCGAGATATTCCTTGTATTGTACTTGTCTCTAAGCAAGATAATATCGAAATGAATTATGAGCTGGGCGCTCAAGATATTATTAAATTTAGTGATACTAAGCGGCTACAATTTGCAGTTGGGCGAGAGCTACAAAACCTATTTTCGAGACGATTAGCTCGGCGTAATGAACGCGCTTTACGAGAAAGTGAAAAACGATCGCGATTATTATTAGAAAGTTCTCGAGATGCAGTAGCCTATATGCATGAGGGAATGCATATTTATGTAAATACTGCCTATTTAAGCTTGTTCGGATATGATAACGAGGAAGATATAGATGGCTTGCCCATTCTTGATATGATTAAGGTGGAGGAGCAAGCTAGATTCAAATCTATTTTTCGACAATTTTCTGAACAAACAGATTCAAAACCGCAATTCGTATTTGTACAGTGTATCCGCGCTAATGGTAGCGGATTTAAAGCTAAGATTGAGTTTAGCCATGCGGAAGTTGAGGGCGAAAACTGCACGCAGGTGATCGTGCGTGACGAAAGTATTGAGACATCATCGAATGAACGGCTACAGTTATTACTTGACCATGATTTACTCACAGGATTACATGGTCGCGCTCAATTTAGAGATGCACTTGAGCAAATTGTAAATAAGGCCGGCGAAGCTAAAGGTGATGCTGAGTTATTGTATATTGTAATAGATGATTTTCAGGTAATAAAAGAACAAGTTGGCCTCGGTGCTAGTGATGTCATATTGAAAGATATTGCAATGCTATTCCGCAATGTTGTAGTAGCAGGTGAAACCTTAGCCCGGTATTCAGATCAAGTATTTACAGTTATTATTGAAAGCGATGATGATGGCTATGTTTTAGAGCGAGCAAAAGCCTACCAAGAAGCAGCTAGTAGTTATAAATCTAATGTAAATGGAACAACAGTTGAACTGTTATGTAGTATTGGTATTAGCCGAATTACAGAAAAATCAACCTCTATTACTACCGTGTTAGATAATGCGGACAGGGCGTGTGCAAAAGCTCAGCACGAAGATGGTAATCATATAGAGCGATATCAATCTGAACTTTTAGAAAGTAATAATTCAATGGATAAAGCTTCAGTTTGGCAAATACGCCTACAAGAAGCACTAAAAAATGATGAGTTTGAACTTTTTTACCAACCTATTGTTAGTTTGCATGGCCGAGAACAAGAATTATACGATGTTTTACTACGTTTAAAAGAAGGTGATGGCAGCGAGCCCCTTGCCGCCAATAAATTCATTCAATATGCAAATCAATCTGACTGGATGGACACTTTGGATGAGTGGGTTATTATCCACGCTTTAAAAAGTTTGGTTGAGCATCACAAAGAACACCCTAAAACACGATTCTTTATTCGACTATCGAAACAAACATTAGCTAAAACAGAATTTATTGATTGGCTGTGTAAGTTGTTAACTAGTTACGGCTTAAAGGGAGATTCACTTGTTTTTGAAATAAGTGAAACAGCGGCAATAGAAAACTTAGAGAATGCTAAGGCTATGATTTCTAAGTTGAAAGATGTGGGTTGTGAGTTTGCGCTCGAACACTTTGGATCTGGTTTGGACTTTTCACGGAGTTTGAGTGAACTCGATGTGGATTATTTGAAAATTAATGGCGATTTTGTTGAGCATATGACCAAAGATGCAGAAAATCAGGCAGCAGTAAAAGCCATTATTGAAATGACCAAAGAAGCGGGCAAACAAAGTATTGCTGAGTTTGTATCTGATGCCAACAGTTTGGCCTTATTATGGCGATTAGGCATTGATTATGCACAAGGCTATTATATTCATGAGCCATCAGAAGCCCTTGATTATAATTTTGAGGATGATGATTTATAGCGCTAGTTAGCGCGTTAATTGAATCGCTATAGATCGTTTAATAGCGTTAGTCCTGTGGGGGTTGGATATGAAGGTGCAGATAGGCTGCCCATCTTTAATATAAGCCCCTGTATTAGGTAAGTCTCGGCATTCTTCTGGCCAAATGATGTCTATCGGAATAACGCAATCATGGACAGCATAAAAATAATGCAATGACATCGTTTTTATTTCTTGTTCGAAAGCGTGAGATGGCAAATCACCTCTGCAAGCATTGATGTGATAGTGAAATATCGGTATCTCTTTGCTGACAAGTTCTGCTGATGCACTGGGTCGAGGATTGATCTCTAATAACTGTAATTGATTGTTAGAGATAATAAAATCGAGACTGTTTAAGCCTAAAAGTCCTAACTCCGATGTGATCAAATTAGCAGCTTGTGCAAGTTGTTGACGGTGCTGTTTTGAAATGTTCCAAGGCGATTCAATGGCGCCTAAACGAAATGGCATATCTTTAAGGGGGGATAGAAACTGTTGGTTGATACTGATAATTTGAGCAGACTTTCCATTAGCGAGAATCAGTGCGGAACCACTTTTCCCCGCTATAAAACATTGGAAATAAGCATCACTAATATTGGTCTGATGACTTGAATATTGGATATGGCTACCACCTAAGCCGGAAGCTGATTTAATCAAGTATCGCTTGTTATTAAGAGGCCGCTTTAAATAGGTATCAGGATAAGGGAGCTTAAGACGACCTAATAAATCAAAGAATAAAGCCGGAGTTTTAATTTGTTTAATAGTTTGCGGTTTATTGCCAACAAGCGTGATATTAGCGGGTAATATTTCAAGTAAGGAATAACAAAGTTCAATACCACTACCGGCAATAAATAAGCATGACTCACCCTGTGTGAGATCGGCAAGTATTTTTAAAAATATCGATGATGTTAGTTCGGAAAAACGAGGAGATTGTTGCCACCGCTCAGCAATGGCTAAGGTATCTTGATCGCCAAAGCAATCAGCCACCCAAACAGGATATCCGGCTTGGCTGGCTGATTGGGCCAAAAAACGACCACTTTGTGCAAAAATCAGGACAGGAATGTACTGTTCTTGCATATTGAAATTTTTTATTTAACTAAACAATCTTTTGTGCGGCATCAAAGGAATTACTAAAGTCAAAATAAACTGGCTTATCAGTATTAAGAGTTTCTTCCAATAACATTTTTTGTAGTTTGTATTTGATATTACCAATAGCCAGAGCGCCAATACCTACGGCACCGTTAGAATTAGTTGCATGAACTAAAGGTTTACCTAAATCCATTAATTCGAGACCTTCAATACCTAATGGAGGAACGGCATTCACATCACCTGCCACTTTTAAATTTTTAGCATCTTCTAATACAGATGCATTGAGTACTTGAATCCCTGCTTTTGCAGTACAAAACACAATTTCAGCAGTTGACATTAACCGTGCTTTATCTGCATCAGATGCGGCAGTAGTTGCGCGAAGATTAACACCATAGCGACGTTTCGCTTCACTTGCAAATTCGAGAGCAGTATCGATTGAGAAGTGATCTACGATGGTTGTGTCAGCACCTTGTTGAGCTGCGATTACAGCCGTTGCTAAACCGACAGGTCCCGTGCCGCCAAAGACAACTACTGTTGAGCCTTTTAGTTCCTGGTTAAAGTTCTCCTTTAATTTGCTTTCAACACAGGCCACTAAGGCCGCTGCTGTGGTAAATGCGCCACTTGGGTCTGCAAATACTGACACTTCAAATGGAGGCACCATCGCTTTTTTTGCTTCTTCAAGCATGTCCATTGCAAGCCCCATGTCTCGGCCTCCAATAAAAATAGCAGTTTTCTTCACACCGGCTGGGCCGCGTGAGAAAATTGTATCCTGTGTCATGCCAGCAACTTCATCCAGTTTGATATTTGGGTAAGGAATAATTGCATCAAATCCGGCATCTAATGCCATATTGATATCAAATGGGCTATTGCGAACATTAGGATCGAGCATATGAATAATTGATCGTTTTGACATGAGTAATTCCTTTATTTTAAGTATGTTGTGTGGCAATCATAAGCTTTTATTACTACTAATTTCAATCTTTGCACCACTTGAACTTGCATCCGTCATGCTTAAGGAAAGAGTAGTGAGTTTTTCTTGTTGGCAATATTGAGTGAGATCACCAATTAATTTCTGTGCAGTCGAGTCACCATCAACAAAGATACAACCTGTAGGCCCCCATGAACTTTGGGCTATTCCTGTATGACCTAAAGATTGAGCATAGTGTAATAGTTGAGCGACAAGTACGCTGGTATAGCGACCACCCTGTGTGGGTGAAAAGTGATCACCAATCAATGCTTGAATCTCAGTAATAGCTTGACCGAATGAATCTATGTCATTTTCAACTAATGCGGGTAATAGCTTCATTAATGTTAAGTGACAGATTGTTTGAGAATGCGCTAATGGAAAAGTAGGCAAGTGTGTAAAGGCATGAAGCTCTTCAGAGCCGTGAACACCTTGATTATTATGATCCATTATCATAATAATTCGCCATGAAGAAGGCAGATCATAGCGAGCTAATAATGGGGGGATTTGTGCGGTACTATTTAAGCCTCCATCGACAATAAAACCACCATGGTCAAATGTTGCAATGCCAATACCTGAACGCGCCCCTCGCCCTAAATGAAAGGCAATATCAGCTGTATTGGCAGATAGATTATGCAATCGACAAAGGAGTGTGCCAATGGTGAGAGCTAGCTGAGTTCCCGATCCTAAACCAGCATGAGAAGGTATAAGTTCAATAAGTGATAGCTTTACACCTTGTTGGCTTAAAGGAATATGTTGGCCTAAAGTGGTATAAAATGACGCTACAATCTGTTTGATTTTATTTTCAAGGGAAGCTGAAATGGTAACGTTAGAGGCGGCAATGATAAGCGAGTTTGCAGGCTCTACTTCAATCACCGTATTATGAGAATTAATTGCTAAACCAATACTGCCAAATTTCCTACCAGCTTCACCATTTAAGTCAAGAAAGCCTAGGTGAAGTCGAGCAGGAGCACTCACCCTTATTTTTAGCGTAATAGGGTGAGGTTTCTCCTGCTGTAATATTGTCACTAATTAAGTGTCAATTTTACAAGCAATATCGTAAATGGTTGTTTCATCCAAGAACTGGTCATTGCTTTCAAATAATGAGGAAACAGCATTATGATGGACTTTCATTTTAAAATTACCAATAGCGATAGCACCATAAAAACGAATACCTTCTTTTTCAGTACCATTGTCCATGACTTCAAGCCCGCCAACACCCAAAGGTGGCACCGCATTAACATCGGCGATAACTTCGAGTGAACTACTTGCACGCCATGTCGCTTCTGGAAGTACGCAGACACCTGCAGGACCACTGGTAATAACGACGTGAGCATCTTTTAATAATTCAGCAACAGATTCATCACTGCGACTTTCACCTGGTGTGACATCTACACCATAGGCTTCTTTCATTTGTTCTGTAATTGCTTTTGCTCGAGCAAGGCTACGGGATGTGATAATAACTTCAGCGGCACCTTCTTTTAGAAAATAAAGTGCCGAACGCTGCCCTACAGGACCCGCACCAATAATAACGACTTTTTTGCCCGTAATATCATAATTCGTCATTACTTTTCTTGCGACAGCGGCGGCAGTCGTATTTGAACCATTAGGATCAAGCATGACGGAAACTCGGACTGGACCAAAAAAGGCTTTTTTAATGGCGCTGCCAACAAGTTCGCTGGCGGCAACATTAGAACCCCCTACAAAAATAGCACTGTTCTTTAAGTTTTTTCCACCGCGAGTAAAAATCATGCCATGTACATGGGGAGTGACATTGTCACGTGTTACACCACCATAGGCCATAATGTTATCAACATCTGAATCATAGGCCACCGCTTGATCGAAGGCGCTTGGAATTGGATCCGTATCAAGATGCAGTAATAGCTTTTTCATGAGGTTTCCCTATGTTTAAGTTGGTTGTTGTTTTAGTATGTAAGAAGCTCTCGATTCTACCTGAACTTACAGTTGTTGTGGGTAAAAACATTCAAGATTGAATTGATGTTAACTACATACGAAGCAATAAAGTTCAGGTATGATGCAGAATTTACGCGTTAAGATGAAATGAACTAATAGTGACTATAGAGAGTCTTTCTATGGTCATTCAATAATTTTAGGAGTAGTTTAATGAAAAAAGCCGGTATATTGCTAGCTGCTGCAGGTTTATCTGTGGTTTCAAATATTGCTGTTGCAAATGATTTTACAACGGTTACACGCGTACGTTATGTGCAAGATTGTATTACCTTCAATGAAGGTAAAATGAATATCTATGAATCTACATTAAAATGTTCATGTGTTATTGATACGTTAGCAGAAAATTTTACTCAGGTGGAATTTGAAAATGTGAATGCTGGATTTCGGTATCGTAATATACCTGGTGATCGTGGTGGAATGTTTAAAGATGATATCGATGTTCAAGATGGTATTAAAACGTTCAAAGAGCTACATTTAGAAGCATATAAAAGTTGCCGGATGAGATGATGATTTTTATTCGGTTTGAATAAAAAAGGCCGCATAATTAATTATGCGGCCTTTTTTGTTTTCTATGCCGAAATCTAAAGTTTGTGGTGTGGGGTTTAGATTTCTTTTTGGTGGCTAAATTGTTGTTTTTCACTATCAATTATTTCCGCTTTCAAGACACCTTTTTCAGTCGGTGTGAATGTAAAACGGATACTTGGGTCTTCACTGATAGAGATACCCGTATCAACACTTATTAGTACTGTATCGTTATAGCTAATTTTTATGTTCTTCACATAATGGGCATCAATATATAAGCGAGACTGTTGATCAAATTGCAAACCATTGTAGTTTGGATGACTAACGATAACTTGTGCTTGAACAGGTTCGCCTATCGTTGGTTTACGCATACGGATCTGCATTTTACCTAGTCTAGCTAATGCTGCTGCCGCATCTTTACCCGCTGGCGCACTACAACCACCGGAGGCTTTAACAAATCGTGACACCATATGGAGTGAACCGTCATTCATTTCAGCAATCGCACGAATAAAGGTATATTGATCAACACGCATACGCGTTGAAATATCAATTAAGCCCAGTGTTGGTGATAAATGGAAGTTAGCAGAATAGGGTTCAGGATTATTATCAATCACAATATGAATATTTTTAATATATCTATCGGCAGTTTGCGGCACTAATGATTTAATTAAAATGGGTACAATAGCAGCATCTTCGGCACGCTTTGGTGCTTCAATGACTAACCAGTCAGCGGCTTCAAGAATTTCTCTATCGCCGAAATAAGCCACTTTAAGGCTTGGCCACAAAGGTTCTGATGGCGTTACCGCTTGTGCTGAAAGTCCAAAAAATCCTAAAGTCATGCTGGCAATTAAAAATATTACGATGCGATTAGACATATTTTACTCCTATTATGTTTTTAGTTAATAATCATTCCCACTCAAGCTGGACAAATGAGGCGGTAATATTACGACGGTGGTAGCGCTCAAATAGTTCCCAACTATTTTGCTCAAGTATTCCAACTTGTTTCGATGCTTGGTCAATTGTACCCATATCTTCAATAATAATACGGATTTCATCGCGTAAGACAGTAAAATAGCGCAATTCATTGGCTAAACCTTGTCGCCATAAATTACTACTTGCTGGGCCATGCCCTGGGACAACAAAATTTAAGTCCATTTTTTGTAACAGCGTTATTGTGCTAATGAATCCATTAATACTGCCATCGAGAACAGGAATTCGCTCCATAAATAATAGATCGCCAGTCCATAATGTTTTTGTGTTGTTATCTAATATGGTTAGATCATGATCGGTATGAGATGTTGGGTAGGCGGTGAGTGTTAATGTTCTATCACCTAAATCGAGAATAAGAGGCTCGGTGATTGAGACCGTTTTTGAAGGGGCAATGAATTCTGTGCCTTCAAAAGCGCTTCCTAGTGTTTCTTTAAATACCTTGGTAAAAAATCCTTGTCGAGAAGCCATTGCGGCAGGTAATTTGTTATGGCCAATAAAAACAGGATTGTCGTCTTTAAATGCCGCATTACCAAAGGTATGATCTGGATGCACATGGGTATTGATAACATAGCAAACAGGCCTGTCTGTTTTAGCTTTAATGGCTTCACGTAAATACGTGCCTTCTAAATAGCTACCGCCACTATCAATGACGGCAACGCAACGAGATCCAATAATAAAGCCGACATTGGCGATGGCACCACTATTTTCTTCAGAAGGATCTTCATGGATACCTTGATGGTAGTAGATGCCAGATGATACTTCTTTGATTAAATAGTCTTCACCGCTATAGCTGACATTGATGAAGAATAAGAAGTTGAGCCCGGTGAGGAATGGTAAAAGTCTATTTATGAACATATCTACACCTTATATATAGGTTACATGCTGGTACAATAGCGCATAATTGCAACCCATATCCAGTTTGAGAGATTTTAATATGACTATTCGCACCCGATTTGCACCTAGCCCAACAGGTTACCTACATGTAGGGGGGGCGAGAACAGCACTGTTTTCATGGTTGTATGCACGAAAGCATGGTGGACAATTTATTTTACGAATTGAAGATACCGATCTAGAGCGTTCAACAGATGAATCCGTTAATGCCATATTAGAAGGCATGACATGGCTTGGTTTAGAATACGATGAGGGCCCATTCTTTCAAACGCATCGCTTTGACCGATATAAGGAGGTCATTACTCAATTATTAGAACAAGGTGATGCCTATTATTGCTATTGTTCAAAAGATGAACTGGATACGATGCGTGAGCAACAACGTGCTAACAAAGAAAAGCCACGTTATAACGGCCGCTGTCGCCATAATCATGAAGTGAAAGAAGGTGTGCAGCCTGTTATTCGCTTTAAAAATCCACTAGAAGGCAGTGTGATAGTTAATGATGTTGTTAAAGGCAATGTTGAATTTCAAAACAAAGAGTTGGATGATTTAGTAATTGCCCGTCCTGATGGTTCACCAACGTATAACTTAACGGTTGTGGTGGATGATATGGATATGGGGTTGACCCATGTTATTCGTGGTGATGATCATTTAAACAACTCACCAAGGCAAATAAATATCTTTAACGCCTTAGGTGCAAACGTTCCTGTTTTTGCACATTTGCCAATGATCTTAGGTGATGATGGTGCTCGCCTATCAAAACGACATGGTGCTGTTAGTGTAATGAGTTACCGTGATGATGGTTTTTTACCAGAAGCATTATTAAATTATTTAGTACGTCTAGGCTGGTCTCATGGCGATCAAGAGCTTTTCACAATCGATGAAATGATTGAATTATTCGATATTAAAGATGTTAACAAATCAGCTTCCGCCTTTAATACCGATAAATTATTGTGGATTAATCAGCAATATATAAAGAATAGTCCAGCTAAACATATTGCACATCATTTGAGTTGGCATATGGGGCAATTAGATATTGATCCTACACAAGGGCCTAATTTAGTTGATGTCGTCACTTTGCAACAAGAACGAGCTAAAACCTTAGTCGAGATGGCTACAAACAGTCAGTTCTTTTATAAAGATGTTGAAGGCTATGATGCTAAAGCAGCAAAGAAAAACCTAACAATTAAAAGTATCGAGATCTTAGAAGATATGCACCAACGCCTATCTGCATTACCAGAATGGCTAGCTGAACCAATACATGACCATATTAAGGAATGTTCAGTGGCAAGAGAAATAGGTATGGGTAAAGTAGCTCAACCTATTCGTGTCGCAATTACTGGGAATACGATGTCGCCACCACTTGATCTAACATTAGAACTACTTGGACGTGAGCGCACATTGCACGCAATCGAGCAGGCAGTAGTATGGATCAAAGATAATGCTGCAGATCAAGCATAAAAGTATTAAGCCTTGATTTTCATGTGGTTACGGCTTCGGGAAAAAGTTCCCGAAAAGAATAAGGTAAAAGTCTTAAAAAAAACAGGAAAGATGCTTGACTATCGAATTAACAGGGATTAATGTTCGACAACGCACTTAGCTCTCGAGGGGGCAAATTGTGTTTAATTATAATTAAAAAGCAATATAAGGAAAAGTTTATGAAGCTGAAAACATTATCAATTGCAATGATGGCATTAGCAACTACAGGTGTAGTTGTAGCTGATGAAATCTTGACAATGCAAGAAAACGAAAACAACTGGGTATCTGCTGCAGGTAACTATAACAACCAACGTTATAGCAAACTAGCACAAATCAACAAAGATAACGTTGCTGATTTGAAAATGGCATGGACTTTCTCAACAGGTGTTTTACGTGGTCACGAAGGTAACGCATTAGTTATCGACGGTACTATGTACGTTCATACTGCATTCCCTAACATTGTATTCGCATTGGATTTAAACAATGACGGCGCAATCAAATGGAAATATGAGCCAAAACAAAACTATGATGAAACTGTTCCAGTTATGTGTTGTGATACAGTTAACCGTGGTTTAGCTTACGGCGACGGAAAAATCTTCCTAGCACAAGCAGATAACGTATTAGTTGCTTTAGATATGAACAGTGGTAAAGCTGTTTGGTCTCACAAACGTGATACAGCAACACGTGGCGCTACATCTACAGGTGCTCCACACGTATTTAAAGATAAAGTACTAGTCGGTATTTCTGGTGGTGAGTTTGGTGTACGTGGTTACGTTAAAGCTTACGACTTAGATGGTGCAGAAAAATGGCAAGTTTACAGCACAGGTCCTGATGCTGAAATGGGTTTCGATCCTAAGAAAACAATGTCTATGCTGAAACCAGTTGGAAAAGATTCTTCTTTGAAAACATGGAAAGGCGACCAATGGAAAATTGGTGGTGGTACAACTTGGGGTTGGTACTCTTACGATCCTGATCTAAACATGTTCTACTACGGTAACGGTAACCCATCTACTTGGAACCCGGCTCAACGTCCTGGTGACAACAAATGGTCTATGTCTTTATTCGGTCGTGATTTAGATACTGGTATGGCTAAATGGGTATACCAAATGACTCCATTCGATGAGTGGGATTATGATGGTATCAATGAAGTTCCATTAGCAGACCAAAAAATCAACGGTAAAATGCGCAAAACTCTTGTACATTTCGATCGTAACGGTTTTGGTTACACAATGGACCGCGTAACTGGTGAATTATTAGTTGCTGAAAAATTCGATCCAGCTGTTAACTGGTCTAACGGTGTAAACCTTAAGACTGGTCTTCATGATCGTGTAGCTAAGTACTCTACAGCACGTAACGGTGCAGACGTAAATACTACTGGTATTTGTCCTGCTGCGTTAGGTTCTAAAGATCAACAACCAGCTGCATACTCTCCACGTACAGGTTTATTCTACGTTCCAACAAACCACGTATGTATGGATTACGAACCATTCGAAGTTGAATACACATCAGGTCAACCATATGTTGGTGCGACTTTGAACATGTTCCCAGCTCCAGGTGGTACACACTTAGGTAACTTCATTGCTTGGGATGCACGTGTTGGTAAGATCGTTTGGTCTAACCCAGAACGTTTCTCAGCATGGTCTGGTGCGTTAGCAACTGCGTCTGATTTAGTATTCTACGGAACATTAGAAGGCTACATCAAAGCGTTAGATGCACAATCTGGTCGTGAGTTATGGAGATTCAAAACTGCTTCAGGTATTATCGGTAACGTTAATACTTACAAGCATGAAGGTAAACAGTTCATCTCTATCCTTTCAGGTATCGGTGGTTGGGCTGGTATTGGTATCGCTCTTCCTCAATTAGAGAATGATACTGATGGTCTTGGTGCGGTAGGTGCTTACAAAGCGCTATCTAGCTGGACTAACCTAGGTGGTATTTTAAGCGTATTTAGCTTATAAGACCTTTACTTATTAAATTTATTTAATAAATAAAAACCTAAATAGAGAAGCCCGGCACTTGTGTCGGGCTTTTTTTTTGGTTATATTTACATGCTATTAAAATAGTTTGTATTTCATGAATTGGACAGAAGGGTAAAGCATGACATTAATACGCGTATTATCAAATATCACATTAGGACTTATATTAAGTGCTAGCTTTGTATCGGCGGGTGAATTTAAACCGTTACGCGGACAAACAGCAGTTCGAGTGTGTGCGGATGCATATAACTTGCCGTACTCAAATAATAAGTTAGAAGGCTTTGATAATAAGATAGCCGCGATTATTGGTGAAGAATTAGGTCTTCCTGTCGAATATTATTGGTTTCCGCAGCGAATCGGTTTTGGTCGAAATACAATAAAAAAAGTAGACAATGAAACAGGTAAGTTTTTATGTGATTTAGCAATGAGCATCCCGGCAGAACGTGGAATGTACTCACCAACAACGGCTTACTTTAGCTCGATTGATGCAATGGTTTATCGTACTGGTGAAGGGTATGAGTTAAAAACGATTAGTGATGTTGCTAAGGTTAGTAAAGAAAACAAAAAGCTAAAAATCGGTTTATTTGATCGAGCAACAGCAACAACGATATTGTTGGAAAATGGTTTAGAAGATCAAATTGAATATTTCCAAATGATGACTGGCGATATTCGTGTTAATTCAGGTCGAATTATTTCAGAAGCTTTGGCATCGGGACAAATTGATGTTGCGTTTGCATGGGGTCCTATTGCGGCATACTATGCTGACCATTCCGATGTCGAAATGAAAGTTGTACCGTTAAATGAGTTAGGTACAGATCTTATATTTAGCTTTGGTATGGGTGTTAGACATCAAGATAAAGCATGGCAAGAGTTACTCAATAAAATTTTAGAAAAGCGTAAAGATGATATAGCGGCAATTGTTGCGACGTATAATTTCCCTTCATTGGCTAATGTAAAACAAAGTCCTAAGAAGAAACGTAAAACTGCCTATACCATTGAAAATGGTAAAGTCGATGATAGTACCTATACAGGATGGCACTTATTTAATACCACATGTTTTGTGTGTCATGGTGATGATGCATTAGGCACAGATCGCGCGCCTAATTTAGTAACGCGTCTAGAAGGCATGAGTTCGAGAGCATTTAGAAAAAAAGTGCTACATCGCTATTTTGCTAAAGTGAATCTTGATGATCCGGATCGTCGCATGGCGTTCCTAGCTCAAATTGCAGAGAAAGATGCAGTTAAGTTTAAGATGCCAATATGGTCTGATGAACCTAATATTCGCGCTCATATCGGCGATTTATATTCTTATCTGAAGGCACGATCAGATGGTGCTTTAGCGGAAGGACAGCCAAAACGTTTATCTAAATAAACTAGGCAAGAATCTATTCAATAGTTTCTTGTACAATGGATAATAGGTTTGTATTAATGCGTGCTGCAAAATCATTCTGAACAGGGTCTGATGTATTATCGACCATCAATCTAGTGCCAACGATCACGCCCTGCGTATCTTCACGAACAGTGATAATGCAGGGCATATCATTGATAAGGTCAGAATTTATTTCCATCATTTCTTTGGCATAAGTGATATTGCAAAAGCTAATAACGGTTGAGAGAGGATAATATTCTTCACCTCGATCACGAATAGCTTGGCCAATATTACTTCGGTGAATGATGCGGTAATTATGTTCAGAAATAGCGATATCAAGATTTAATAAAGTATTTTCGAAATTATAATTGCTCAACTGCTGATATAATCTATTAGCGTCAGTATCTTTTTGCGAGCATCCGGACATGCTTAATATAAGAAAAAGAAAGATTAAGAAATTAGGAACTTTTAAGGGCTGTTTAGTGGTCATAGAATTTAGTTCGATAGACAAAAATTAAAGAATAACATTAAATTTTAAAGAGGGTTACGCTTGTGCGAAAAATAGGAACTTTACTAGCATCAGTATGTGTATTACTGATATTTACTGCTAATGCTTATGCGGTCTCAGGATTTTCAGAAATTAATAATGAATTATTTGATAAGGCTCACCTGAAAAATATTACAGTTCCTGGAACGTTACATTACAAATATAAGAAAGAAAGCTTTGTTGATGGTGCGCGTGAAGATACGATTGATGTGATCGTGACTAATATTCGAAATACTGGACGCAAAGATACCGAGTTTAAATTTTTTACGGGCGATGATAACCGTCCATATATGGATAGAGATAATCAGCAAGGTAATGGCATTTTTGTTTTATATTTAGAATTTGATATACATGAAATGGAAAGGCTAACGGGTGGTGATTGGCCCTATTTTCAACGGAAAATAAGATGGGCATTAGCAAAAGGTGCTGATTCAAAAGAAGTTGAGATTGACTATCAAGGTAAAAAAGTAAAAGGCATACAATATACTATTCAACCTTATATTAATGATCCAAAAAGTGCACGCTATAGCTTATATGCGGGTAAGTATTATATATTTACTTTATCAGAAGAGATCCCCGGTGAAATCTATCAAGTACGCACTATCGTGCCAGATGGTAAAACATGGCAAGAAGGCGATGAGTTCCTAACTGAAGAAGTGCTAACTTTTACAGGCTTTGAAGAAAAATAAATAACACATAAAAAAGCGGACGTAATGTCCGCTTTTTTATGCTTTTAAATTATGAAAACTTAACTTTTACTTTACAACTTTTAATTTAGGTTGAGCTCTTTTTATAGAAGAGGACTTGCTTGGTGTCGGTGGCTTTAAAGGTTCGTCATCAGTAAAAAACATCCCTTCGTTATTTTCCTTACTATATATTGCAAGAATGGCCGTAATAGGAACGAATAGCTCCATAGGCTTGCCTGAGAACCGAGCGGAGAAGCTTACCCACTCATTATTAGCGTGGAAGTTGCTAATAGCATTAGGCGCAATATTAAGCACGATCTTGTTATCGTTAATATAGTCATGGGGTACTTGCACACCATCGATAGTTGTATTAACTAATAAATAGGGCGTAAGTTGATTGTCTAGCAACCATTCATAAATGGCTCTGACTAGATAGGGCTTTTGTGACGTCATAGTGGCAGAATCTTAACGCATATCGCGTTCAATATCACTTAGACTAGCTTGGAAGCTTTCTCGTGCAAAAATACGTTGAGCGTATTCTTCAACGGCTTTAGCCTTAGCGGGTAGTTTTATATTTAACATGGGTAAGCGCCATAACAATGGGGCAATACTACAGTCTAATAATGAGAATTCATTGCTCATGAAAAAATCAGTTTCATTAAAGATCGGTGCTAATACGGTGAGATCTTCTTGAATTATTTTACGAGCTTTAGCCATTTTTCCCTTTTCTACACCGGTGAGTGCATTCCAGAGCGAATACCAGTCCTTATCAATGCGATGGAGCATTAGGCGGGTTTTTGCACGAGAAGCAGGGTCTACTGGCATTAATGTAGGCTGTAGGAAACGTTCTTCAAAATAATTAATGATGATATCTGCATCAAAGAGAACTAAGTCACGATCAATTAATGTCGGGCTAGTACCATAAGGATTCATTGCGGCTACATCTTCTGGCCATTGTCCATCGACAATATCTTCAATATTCGCCGTAATATTTTTTTCATGTAATACAATGCGGGTGCGATGACAAATCGGGTCAGAGGGATCTGAATAAAGTGTCATCATCGCTCGTCGATTACTATTGACCATGTTTTTCTCCTGAGATCTCTATAGCTACTAGCTGTAGTTGAGCATTCATATAAGAAAGGGAGTATTTATAGCTCCCTTTCTTGCTTTAGTGAATATCTTTCCAGAATGCTTTTTTCATTGGGTAGACAACGAGAAATAAGATGAATAGGTAAAGTAGTACCCATTTTCCAAGTGCTAAACGTTGAATTTTAGATGGTTCACCGATATAAGCTAGGAAATTAACTAAGTCTGAGACCATTGTATTATAGTCATGATTAGATAGTTCACCTTCTGAATCGTGAGCTAAATGCCCAGTTTCGTCATCATGAGATAAATAACCTTGTTGCTCCCATAAAACATGTGGCATACCAACGTCTTTAAAGACTGTGTTGTTGGTTCCCATTGGTTTGCTGTCATCTAAATAAAATGAGCGAAGGTAGGTATTTAACCAATCTGCGCCACGAGCACGCGAGATAACAGAAAGATCGGGTGGTACGACACCAAACCATTTCTTAGCATCTTCTGTGCGCATAGCAATTGTCATGGTGTCACCAATTTTCTCAGAAGCAAACATAAGATTTGTCTTCACTTGCTCATCGGTTAAACCAATATCTTTCGCCATACGGTTATAACGCATAAATGACGCTGAGTGACAGCTAAGACAGTAGTTTACAAATGTTTTTGCACCACGTTGTAAAGACGCTTTATCTGACAAATCCAGTTCAACGGGATCAAGGTGTACGCCACCAGATGCAGCAACAGCTTGAAAAGATGTTACTGACATCAGCCCTATAAATAATGCATAAATTAATGTTCTCATTTTGATGTCACCCTTTCTGGCACTGGCTTGTCTTTATCAATACTTGTATACCAAGGCATTAAGATAAAGAATGCAAAATAAATCACTGAAAATACACGAGCAATATTGGTATATAAGGTTGTCGCAGGTTGCGTACCTAAATAGCCTAAGGCAAGGAAGCTAATGATAAATAGTGTTAGAGCCCAGCGGAAATAAGGACCTCGATAGCGGATTGATTTCACAGGGCTACGATCTAACCACGGCAATAAGAACAAGATTGCTTGTGCGCCACCCATTGCCATCACACCCATTAACTTATCAGGTACGGCACGTAAGATTGCGTAGAACGGAGTGAAATACCATAACGGTACAATATGCTCCGGTGTTTTGAGCGCATTTGCAGGTACAAAGTTATCTTTTTCTAAGAACCAGCCGTCCAACTCAGGCATATAAAACAGAACTAAAGAGAAGATAAATAAGAATACAACCACACCAACAATATCTTTAACCGAGTAGTAAGGGTGGAATGGAATGCCATCTAAAGGAATGCCATTTTTATCTTTATGATTCTTGATTTCTATTCCATCAGGATTATTTGAGCCAACTTCATGCAATGCAATGATGTGAGCAACAACTAAGCCAAGCAAAACAAGAGGTACGGCAATAACATGGAAAGCAAAGAAGCGGTTTAATGTGGCATCAGCAACCACAAAGTCACCACGGATCCACAAGGCTAAATCAGCACCAATGACTGGTAATGCACCAAATAATGAGATGATAACTTGTGCACCCCAGAATGACATTTGTCCCCAAGGTAATAGGTAACCAAGGAAGGCCTCAGCCATCAGCGCCATATAAATGAACATACCAAATATCCACACTAATTCACGAGGTTGTTTGTATGAGCCATAAATAAGACCGCGGAACATATGAAGGTAGACAACAACAAAGAATGCAGAAGCGCCGGTAGAGTGCAAATAGCGAATGAGCCAACCCCATTCCACATCTCGCATAATGTATTCAACAGATGCAAAAGCCAGTGCAGCATCTGGCTTGTAGTTCATTGTTAGGAATATGCCGGTAACAATTTGAAGCACTAATAGGAGCATGGCTAAAGAGCCAAAGAAATACCAAAAGTTAAAGTTTTTTGGTGCGTAATATTTGGAAAGATGATCTTCCCACATTTTGGTAGCGGGGAAACGCGCATCTACCCAGCCCATTAAACTAGCAAACATTATGCGGCTCCTTGTAAATCTTCACCGATGACAATACGATTATCACCTTGGAAATAATAGGGGGGAACAACTAGATTAGTTGGAGCAGGTACGCCCGAATAGACGCGACCAGCAAGATCAAACTTTGAACCGTGACAGGGGCAGAAAAAACCACCTTTCCAGTCAGAACCCAAATCTTCAGGTGCGAGTTCTGGGCGGTATGTTGGAGAACAGCCTAAGTGAGTACATATGCCAACTAAAACCATAAGATCTTCACGAATAGATCGTGCTTCATTTTTACAGTAGTCAGGTTGTTGTTCTAGTACATCACTGGCAGGATCACTTAACACGTCAAGATTATTCGACATGGTTTGTAAAACTTCAGGCGAACGACGATAAACCCAAACAGGCTTTCCGCGCCATTCAATAGTCATTAACTGACCTACTTCAAGTTTACTGATATCGACATTAACAGGCGCGCCAGCAGCTTGAGCTTTGGCACTTGGAAGCATAGATGAGACGAAAGGGACTGCAACAGCTACAGCGCCAGCACCACCAACGACCACACTGGCCGCAGTAGTTAAAAATCGTCGTTTACTGTTATCAACAGTGCTAGACATTGGATGGAATCCTCACAGCGAAAAAAGGAAAGAGTTAGGTGAGATAAGCTAACCATGCATTAGAATACACGTATAGATTACCCAGAAACCCAAGCATTTTACCACAGTCACTGACTCTTGGATCAAAAAACCCGCTTAAAAAAGCGGGCTTTTATTTGAGAAATAAGTAGTACTAATTATTTCATTGCTTTCATTGCTTTTTTGTAAAGACGTTTTGCAGGACCTTTCGGTTTTTTCGCTTTAATATCATCTAAGTTTGTAGGAGTTCCTACGATGATAACGCCACCCATTGCCATTCCCCAATGAGGTGTGCATTTGTAGATATACGCACCTTCTACTGTTAATGGTGGTGTTGTAAAGCTTTCTCCCATATTAGAAGTCCAACCTTCTGCACCCGCTGGAAGGTATTCAGCAATTGATTCTGTAATATGTGTGTTCATATTTTCCCAAGAAACCGTATCACCTGGAGCGACTTTAATCACAATAGGAAAAAACTGGGCACCTTTAGTTGTAATGATATGATTTTCAGCCATAACCGCTGATGATAAAAGAACGGATGCACCTAATAACGCAGCGATAAGTGATTTAATGTATTTCATATATTTTCTCTCAAATTTAAGTGATTTGCCTGAGTGACGGTTATAGCTTCTCATAGTAAAGCTGAACTGAAACTGAACAGACGGTATGAATGGCGGAGCATGTCCCCGTTCGAGGCGTATAGTACCCTGACAACAGTTAAAAAGTCCAATAAACTATTCAACAAGTGAGGTAACTACTTGAAAACACTTGCTTTCAACGCTTGTTCAGCACCTTTTAGGGTGAAGGTGGTGTGGCCTTTCGTACCATCGCTTAATACATAATCAAAACGAATTTTATTGCCGCTGGATAATGCTTCAACAGTATTTAAGTGTGGACGAGATGCACCCTGATAAATAGGGCATATCACACGTTCAGGTAAGCGCTCGGCAACAATATGGTCAACACTAAAATCTTTATCTGTTGATATTTGTCCATCATCAGCTATAACAACGGCATTAATACCTTCGTCAGCCGGCACAATCATGGCAACAAAGCCGCGGATCATTTGCACAGGTTTTTGATCATCTATTTGAAAACGCGGTAATTGATTGTGTGAAAACTCATCAAAACTATTATCAGACAAGCTAAAGTCCATCCAAATAATACCTTTAGATGTTTTAAAGATTGCTAATTCAAGGCCTTCTCTATTTTTTACCATTGCCGATTGACTCTGTGTGCCAGATGCAGAATGAGTGAACGTTTCTACTTGCCAGTCTGCAAAAACAGGTGATGAGAGTAAACCAATAAGTAAAAGTAACTTCTTCATTAATAATTGCCTTCAGATTGTTGTAATGCCCACATTGCAGAATAATGCCCTTGTTTTTTTAATAATTCGCTGTGAGTTCCACGTTCGGTAATTCTGCCGTGCTCCAGTACTAAAATAGTATCAGCATTAATGATGGTTGATAAGCGATGGGCTATCACTAAGGTTGTTTTATTAATACTGAGATTTTGCAGTTCACGATTAATGGCTTTTTCGGCATGACTATCTAATGCGGAAGTGGCTTCATCAAAAATAAGAATTTGAGGATTCTTTAATAGGGTGCGAGCGATAGCAACTCGTTGTTTCTCACCGCCCGAAAGCTTCAAACCGCGTTCGCCAACAAGTGAGTCATAGCCGTCAGGTAAGCTTTGGATAAAATCGTGAATATGCGCTTGCTGTGCGGCTTTAATCACCGCCTGCTTATTCGCTAATGGATTGCCGTATAAGATATTGTGATAAATCGTATTATTAAACAACACGGTATCTTGCGGCACGACGCCAATAGATTGTCTTAGACTATGTTGCTGAACATCACTAATATCGATGCCATCAATGGTGATCGAACCGCTCTGTAAATCATAAAATCGAAATAATAAGCGAACGAGAGTTGATTTGCCGGAACCGCTGGCACCGACAATGGCTAATTTATTACCGGCGGCAATGGTGAAGTCAATATCGTGCAGAATGGGACGGTTAGAATCGTAGTGGAAATTAACATGATTGAAACGAATTTCAGCATGATGTATCTGTAATGGTTGGGCCGCTGCTTTATCGGTTGTTTCTTGTGGTTGCTCAAGTATATTGAACATGCGCTCCATATCGGCAAGTGAGTGGCGGATCTCCCGATAAACAAAGCCAAGAAAACCGAGTGGTAAATAAAGCTGTAATAAAAAAGCGTTAATTAATACAAAATCACCGATCGTTAATTCATCATCAATAATTCCCTGACCGGCAAGCAACATGAGAATCGTTAATCCTGTAGCAATAATGGCTCCTTGCCCCATATTGAGTAAGGATAATGATGTTTGGTTCTTAATAGCGGACTTTTCCCATGATGCTAGAGTGTCGTCGTAGCGTTGCAGTTCATAGTCTTCATTATTAAAATATTTAACGGTTTCATAATTGAGTAAACTATCAATCGCTTGGTTATTGGCTTTTGAATCCATATTATTCATGACGCGGCGGAAACGCATCCGCCATTCGGTGATCACTAAGGTATACGCTATATATAGAAGGATGGTTGAGGTTGTAACAATGGCAAAAACACTGTCATATTGAGATAGAAGTATCACGCTAACCAGTCCAATTTCAACCAAGGTTGGCAGAATGTTGAAGATCATAAAGTTCATTAAGAAGCTGATGCCTCGGGTGCCACGTTCAATATCTCGAGAGATTCCACCTGTTTGTCGTTGCAGATGAAAGCGTAATGAGAGTTTATGAAGATGTTGGAATATATTGCCGGCAATTTGGCGAACAGAGTTGAAGATAACTTTGGCAAACAAGGCGTCGCGGAGTTCGCTAAAAAGACTACTAGTAAGTCGTAAAAGACCATAGGCAAGTAACATGGCTATGGGTAAATAGATGATGTCTTGTTGTTGCGGATCTAGCGCATCGACAGCACCTTTTAGCGCAAAAGGGATACCGACATTAGCAAATTTTGCCAGTATTAATAATCCAAAAGCAAGCGCGACACGACCTTTGAAGGCCCATAAATAGGGAAGAAGGCTGCGGATTGCTTTCCAGTCATGATGTTCTTTCATGGCAGAAGTTTAGCTGATTATTCTTCGCTACGGTAATGACAAAAGCCGAGAGGGGTATTTTTCGGTATAATTTTGAGGTTAATATAAAGAGTCTTATGGCGTTATATAACTGTAGAATGAAGTTATAGACGAAAAAATAAAAGAGAGAATCAAAGATAAATGCCATTATATGAATATCGTTGTGATGCTTGTGAACATGAGTTTGAAGCATTACAAAAAATGAGTGATGAATCATTACTTCACTGTCCTGCTTGTGATGAAGCTAAATTGCGGAAATTGATTTCTGCGGTTGGCTTTCGTTTAAAAGGTGATGGTTGGTATGAGACTGACTTTAAGGGAAGCAATAAACGTAATATTGCTGAAAGCAGTTCGGACGCATCAGAAAAAAAGTCTAAAGTTGCTTCTGGTTCTGACAGTCATTAAGCGGTAATGATGAAAAAATATTTAATTGCAGGATTACTAGTATGGATGCCGCTTGGTATTACATTCCTTGTGGTGCGTGCGATTGTAGATTTCTTAGATCGAACCTTATTATTACTGCCACAAGCCTATCAGCCTGATAATCTACTTGGTATGCACATTCCAGGGCTGGGCGTGTTATTGGCAGTCACATTGGTTGTTGCTACCGGTATTATCGTTGCCAACTTTTTGGGCAAACGAATTGTGCTTGCTTGGGAATCACTACTTGCTAGAATCCCTTTGGTACGGACGTTATATGCGGGTATTAAGCAAATAATGGAAGCTGTTCTAGCGACGGATGGCAAGTCGTTTAGTAAAGTGTTATTGATTGAATATCCTCGGAAAGGCGTGTGGAGTCTGGCCTTTATGACCTCTGATGAATTAGGCGAGGTTCAGGATAAAACGGGCTTGGATGTGCTCAGCGTTTTCATTCCCACTACACCCAATCCAACATCAGGCTTTGTTTTGATGGTGCCGAAAAAAGATGTTATTGAGCTTGAAATGTCGGTAGAAGATGGCCTGAAAATGATTATCTCAATGGGGGTGGTAGTACCGCCTTGGGGAAAAGACAAACTGCTGGTCGAGAATAGTGAGCAGAAATAAAAAAACAGAGTGTTTCATTTGAAACATGACTTAAAATATTTTAGAAAAGTGGAAAAGAATTATGCGTAGTCATTATTGCGGCGATGTAAATGAAAAATTGGACGGACAAACAGTAACTGTAGCGGGTTGGATGCACCGTCGCCGTGATCATGGTGGTGTTATTTTTATCGATTTACGTGACCGTGAAGGTTTAGTGCAAATCGTCTGTAATCCTGAAGATGCAGAAAGTTTTGCGATTGCAGAGCGAGTACGTAGTGAATATGTTTTAGAGATTGAAGGCAAGGTTCGTCTTCGTCCAGATGGCAGTGATAATAAAGGCTTAAAAAGCGGTAAGATTGAAATTGTTGCCACTCGTGTGACTATTTTGAACGTTGCTGAAACACCACCATTCCCATTAACAGAGCAAGCGGAAGTTAGTGAAGATGTACGCCTTCGTCATCGTTATATTGATTTACGCCGTCCAGAAATGCAGCAAAAACTTCGTTTCCGCGCAAAAATAACGAGTTATTTACGCCGCTTCCTTGATGATAATGGCTTCTTAGATATTGAAACACCTATTCTAACTAAAGCAACACCAGAAGGTGCACGTGATTATTTAGTACCGAGTCGTACTCACCAAGGCGATTTCTTTGCCTTGCCGCAATCACCGCAACTATTTAAACAGTTGTTAATGGTTGCAGGTATGGATCGTTATTATCAGATCGTGCGTTGTTTCCGTGATGAAGATTTACGTGCAGATCGTCAGCCAGAATTTACTCAAGTCGATGTCGAAACATCGTTTATGGAAGAAGAAGACTTGATGAATATGATGGAGGATATGATTCGTGGTTTATTTGCCAATGTTTTAGAGCAGCCATTACCTAACCCATTCCCACGTATGACCTATGCGGAAGCGATGGCACGTTACGGTAGTGACAAACCTGATTTACGGATTGATTTAGAGTTGATTGAAATTAGCGACCTTATGAAAAGTGTTGATTTCAAAGTGTTCTCAGGTCCTGCTAATGATGAAAAAGGCCGTGTTGTTGCTTTGCGTGTACCAAAGGGTGCAAGTTTAAGCCGTAAACAAATTGATGATTACACCAAATATGTCAGTATTTATGGTGCCAAAGGTTTAGCGTATATTAAGGTGAATGATATTAATGCTGGCCGTGAAGGATTGCAATCGCCAATTTTGAAATTCTTACCTGATGATGTTGTTGATGCGATTATGAAGCGCACAGAAGCTGAAACCGGTGATCTAATATTCTTTGGTGCCGATAAATCGAATATCGTTAATGAATCGATTGGTGCATTACGCGTTAAAGTGGGCCATGATTTAGATTTAGTGAAACATGGTTGGCAGCCTTTATGGGTTGTTGCTTTCCCAATGTTTGAGTGGGATGAAAAGTCAGATCGTTGGACTGCATTACATCACCCTTTCACTGCGCCGCGTGAATCAGATATGGACTTGTTAGAAACAGATCCAGGTAAATGCTTATCTCGCGCTTACGATATGGTGTTGAATGGTACTGAGTTAGGTGGTGGTTCAATGCGTATTCATAAAGCTGATATTCAAAGCAAAGTATTTGAATTATTAGGTATCTCTAAAGAAGAAGCCGATGATAAATTTGGTTTCCTATTAGAGGCATTGAAGTTTGGTTGTCCTCCTCATGGCGGTTTAGCATTTGGTTTAGATCGCTTGGCGATGTTGATGACAGGTTCTGCCTCTATTCGTGATGTAATGGCATTTCCAAAAACACAATCAGCAAGCTGTTTATTAACAGATGCGCCAAGCAATGTCAGCGAAGCTCAGTTAAAAGAACTTAATATCCGTTTGCGTAAACCTGCGGTGATTGCAGATAGCTCACCGGAATAAGACAAGGAGATTAAAGCATGGTTGAACAAATAGAAAAAGAATCTCATACGCATTATCGCGTTGTTCACCATGCTGATTTACCTGTGAGTTGCCCTAACATCGAGAGTGAACAATGGAGCTCGCATCCCAAAGTTTATTTAAGTTTAGAACTAAACGAAAGAACAGCTTGTCCTTATTGTGGTGAGGTTTATCTGTTGGTAGATGATTGAAAATGTGACGATGATTCATGTTGCGGTTGCTGTAATCGTGAATAATGAAAAGTGCGTTTTAACGGCACTTCGGCAAGGGCATCAACATCAAGGCGGCTTATGGGAATTCCCGGGTGGTAAAGTTGATAACAATGAAGCGGTTTATGATGCCCTTGTGCGAGAGATTGATGAGGAATTAGGTCTTAGCATCAAATCTGCACAGCCATGGTTAGAAATATCACATAATTACGGTGATAAACACGTGTTGTTAGATGTGTGGCTGGTGACTGAATTCTCAGGCTTACCTGAAGGAAAAGAAGGGCAAACGATTCAGTGGCAAGCCATTTCCCAATTAAATGAGCAAGACTTTCCGGCTGCTAATATAGCCATTATTAATGAACTGAAATTAAGAGCAGAGCATGAGTTTAGCTGAAATTATCCCGAAAAAGTTACAAGCAAACATTGATAATATTATTGATAATGTTGTCCTTAGTCCATGGTTAACTGACGCTGAAAAAGCAGATTATGTTTTAAAAATAAAGGCATTATTGAAGCAAAAGAATGCCGTTATTATTGCCCATTATTATGTTGATGATGAACTGCAATCTTTAGCTGAAGAAACGGGCGGTTATGTTTCCGACTCACTCGATATGGCAAACTTTGGAGCCCAACACAGTGCCAGTACACTGATTATTTGTGGCGTACGATTTATGGGCGAAACATCAAAGATTTTAAGCCCTGAAAAAACGATTATTATGCCAACCTTGGAGGCTGAATGCTCCTTAGATTTAGGCTGTCCGATTGATGAATTCAGTGCCTTTTGTGATCAACATCCTGATCGTGAAGTCGTCGTTTACGCCAATACCAGTGTTGACGTTAAAGCGCGTGCGGATTGGATTGTCACCTCGAGCAATGCCGTTCAAATCATTACTCATTTAATGGACGAGGGTAAGAAAATTGTTTGGGGTCCCGATCGTCATTTAGGTCAATATATTAAGAATAAAACCAATGCTGATATGATTATGTGGCAAGGAAACTGCGTGGTTCATGATGAGTTTAAACTGTATGAATTAGAACAGTTAATGGAAAAACACCCTGGTGCAGAGTTATTAGTTCACCCGGAATCACCAGAAGCTATCATTGCTAAAGCAGATTTTGTTGGTTCAACCAAACAGATTATTGCCGCAGGCAAAAAATCAAAAGCAAATACCTTAATTATTGCTACGGATCATGGATTGTTTTACAAAATGAGCCAAGTAGTTCCTGATAAAATGCTTATTCCCGCGCCCACTGGCGGCAAAAGTGCGACTTGTAAAAGTTGCGCGCATTGTCCGTGGATGGCAATGAATACCTTGGTGAATCTGTATGAGGCTTTACGAGATAATACCAATACGATTGAAGTAGATGAAAGTGTCCGACAAGAAGCATTAATACCCTTAAATAGAATGATAGATTTTTCTATGCAACAAGGAATATTAACAGCGGGTGATGCTTAGCCATACCCAAATTATTTGCAGATGCAGACGGGGTGTTTAATGATAATCCGATGGATTATGCTGGTTGATATCAAGTTCGATTTCAACTGATTCACCAGCAATTTTGTGACCTTCTGTTGCCCATTCACCCAAATCAATAAGTTTGCAGCGTTCACTACAAAAAGGTTTCCATTGCTGCTCTTCTTGCCAAGGAACATCTTTACCGCATTCAGGGCAGCTTACTTTTGTAACCATGATTACATTGAGCAACAGCTTAGGGCGAAAGGCACATCATCCCCAAATTGCTGAGGTCGCTGATTAATATCAAAACGCATAAAACGTACCGTGAAGCGATGTTTGCCACCACTAATCTCAGGATAATATTCGACTGATTTGGGTACTTTTACTCGGATTAATTGGTTGGGCTGACTACTGTCTAAGTTTTGTTGATAAAAGCCGGATTCTGCTAAGCTTTGCCCAAAACCAGTCCCGCTACGAATAAGTCTAAGAGTGATCTCAATGGCTACTTTTGCTGCAGAGAAATGCTGAAACCAGTCAATAAGTTGTTCTTTTTGAGATTCAAGAGAAGTATGGCGTAGCCAAAAATGATAAGCAGGAATATCAAAGTCACAACTACCGCCAGGAATACTTGAGCGTTGACGAATGCTATATAAAAAATCGTTATCTCGCAGGCTTTGACCAATCGCTGATTTGTGCTGATGAAGCGCATCAAGTGATTGATCGAGTTCAGCAAGAAGATCATTCAGTGCTTGCTTATTAACACCAGGACTATTCTCTAGTACAACAAGATTAGCGGTGAGCCTTTCTAACTCTTTAATGATTTCAGACTTGAGTTCGTTACGCTCAAAAACGGACACAATATTTAATAAGCCATCAATTGTATCTTGATTTGTTAATTCAGAATCACCGTGCAATGCAACATCAACTCGATTGAATAAGGACTCAAGCCGAAGAAAAATACGTATGCGCTCATTGAGCGGTTGTTCATAAATTATAGTGTCTGACACGGCGGATAAGGGCACTTTATATGAATAAAGAAACCATTGTCCATGACTATGTGAATACTGGCAACTTATTGCTGAATATTTTTAGCTAAAGCGCCGTATTTAGTGTGTAATTCGCTGACGAGAACGGTGAGATCTTTAATGGAATTGGCGTTAGAAATAACATCATCAGCAATAGCGAGTCGTTGTTCTCTAGTTGATTGACTGGCAATAATAGACTGAGCATCTTGTAAGGAGATGTTATCCCGCTGACAAAGGCGTTTAATCTGCTGCTCTATCTCAATATCGACCACAAGAATACGATCAACCAGATCGGACATATCCGCTTCAAGCAGCAACGGTATCGCTAATATGCAGTAAGGCACATCTAATTGATCGCTTTGCTGTATTAATTGTTGGCGAATTCGAGGGTGGAGAATATCTTCTAATTGTTGTTTAGCCTCTGTATTCGAGAAAACAAGTTGGCGAATCTGTTTGCGATTGAGTGTGCCATTATTTTGTATAATAGTATTGCCAAATAATTGTACTATTTCTTTGAAAGCCGCTTGATTAGGCTCAACCACTTCTCTAGCAATAATGTCGGCATCGATAATGGCAATATTGTGTTGGGAAAATAGTGTGCAAAGGGTTGATTTTCCACTGGCAATCCCGCCCGTTAATCCTATTTTAAGCATTAGAGTCTTAACTCATGCCTGTCCAGTTAAGGTAGGCGGCATTAATATCATTACCCCAAATTAAGGCAATCCAACCCGCAGTGGCCAAATAAGGACCAAAAGGAATAGGAATATCACGCTGATGTTGGCGGAAAACGATTAATGTTATACCAATGACGGCACCAACTAGCGACGACAATAAAACAATGGATGGCAGGAGAGACCAGCCCAGCCAAGCCCCCAAGGCCGCGAGTAATTTGAAATCACCATAACCCATTCCCTCCTTGCCTGTAGCAAGTTTAAAAGCATGAAATATCAACCACAGCGATAAATAGCCCGCCATCGCGCCAGCCACGCTAGCGTGCAAGTCGGTATAGACTGAAAAAAAGCTAAAGAATATACCAAGCCAAACAAGAGGCAAGGTAATACTGTCAGGTAATAGCTGGTGGTCAACATCAATAAATGTCAAAGCTACTAATGCCCAAGTAAAGAACAAGCCACCTAAACATGCCCAAGAAAAACCAAACTTCCAAGCAACCATTGCCGATAAAATACCGGTTAATAGTTCGATAAGTGGGTATCGCATTGATATAGGCGCGCTGCACTGTTTACATTTTCCTGCTAAAAATAAATAACTGATAACAGGAATGTTTTCCAATGCAGAGATAGCATGGTTGCAATGAGGACAACGTGAACGAGGCGTACTCAAATTAAATTCAACCGCGGTTGACTCTTTACCATTAAGCTCATCACATTGTTGTCGCCAATCATTTTCCATCATGATCGGGAGACGGTAGATAACGACATTTAAGAAGCTACCCACTAATAAACCTAAAATACAGATGAAGGTAATAAACAAAGGCAGTGAAGATTGAAAAACGTCGATAATAGTCATATAGCTTAGAGAACCTAAAGAAAATACTGTTTTATTTGTGTGGTTAAATGGCTTGTATGAGTTCTCATAGTATCTCCTTGAGTATTCCTGTTATGCATTAGTTTTACGGTGTTTCAAAAAACAGGTGAATGACTAAAAATTAGGTATAACTATAAGCATTTTAAGCAAAGAATGAAACAGACTTACAAATCTAGAGTGTTATTGGAAATGAAACGATTTCTGAGCCTACCTTGGAAGTATGTTTTTATCATCCCATGCATTCTGCCAGTATTGTATTAAATATGCGAATTAATGTTATTCAACGCTAGAAAAATTGAAGTTATTCCACCGGAATTGTTTTGCAGAAATTAAAATTGACCCCATATAAATTGCTCGATGTGGATAACTAAACCCATACATTTCAATCTGATCTGCTTTAACAGTCCATTTTGTGCTGTGAGTTCAACTGGTCGATGCAACACAAAAGTGGTAGTTTTATATTTTTGATTGATAATAGCATCGGCTATATAAAACCCCTCGCGGGTTCCCAACCATCTTAGTTCACACCCGTAGACGCCATAATTGGATGAAATACTCTAAATACAACTATACAGTGTGAGGAAAATATACCAGTGATACAATTAAAATTAACCATTACATTTGTAATATGGTAAAACTATTATCGATAATCTATTAAGCGTATCTAAATAATGAATGCAAAAATACTTGTCCAATTTCATGATTTTTTAGACAAAGGGTTTTCTAAAGCCGTATTTGATCACCTAAGAAATTTTTTAATGTGTTCTTTCCTTCTTGCTATTGGGACAACAGAGCTTAAGGAACATACAAACACATTGTTTGGTTTACTTCCGAGTACATATTCCGGACTAGGTGTGATCATAATTTCACTCATTCTATTTATCTTAAACCTTTATGATGGCATCAGAAAAATATCGAAATCGGAGTATCATTTAATTTTTACAATTAGCCTTGTGTCCTTTTATTTGTTTTTTTCTATTCGGGTAGTAGAAATGGCATGGAGCTTTAGAACCACATTCATTTAAAATCGTTCCTTATTAACTTCATTCTTTGCTATTATCTATTTTAACTCTCCTTTTAATTTAGGAATCTATTTGTGTTTCTCCATATTATTAAAACTACAGTCTTCTCTATTTCAATCCTGCTTTCAACACAAGCAAATGCCATAGAGTTAAATCTAAATTTAATAGACAATTCTGCTTTAACTATGTTGACCGACAGTGATTGGGATCTCTTAAGAGCAACCGCTAAAGAGGCACTTAATAATAGTCCTGATGGTAATAGTCATGTTTGGAAAAATAATGACACATCTAATGCTGGTGTCATTACCATCCTATCTACAGATGAAAGTAACGGTAACGTGTGTCGAAACACTAGATTTATTAATACTGCAGGAAACTTAACGAGTACGACTTTGGTTAATTTGTGCAAAGAAGAAGACAAGTGGGTAGAAGAAAGCCTTCGGTCAACGACTACGACAGAGAATAGCTTATCAAGCTCATCACCCTCTGTGATGTTAAATGATACTCTCGATGCTTCAACTGAAATCACGACAAAAACACTTGGGAAAACATCCGAGTATTGCCGTGAATTATTCCAAAATATTGAAGACCTAAAGGGAAAACCTGCTCGACGCTCTGTTGCTATCGATTTACATAAAGCCGAATGCCTAAGGTAGTGGTACTAACTATTCATTGGCTCTTCATTACAGTTAATACATAAACCTTGCCGTGACATTATTTTCTGAGTCAAAGCTAATAACAATCCGAGCAGGAGAGTCAAACTGTATTGTTTGAGGAAGCTTTACGTATAGCGGACCAATCAGTTGTTCTTGCTCATTTAGCATCCAAGAAATATAAACTGAATTACCTTGATAAATTTTTGTTTGAAATGTAGTCGAACAAGATGTTCCTCTAAAAATCACACCACACGCTACAAATGCCCCTATTTTTCTTGCTTCAATTCTTACATTTTCTAAGTCTGCGCCCGAATTGTTTTCCAGAACCAAAGCATTAAAGGTTAATTCTTTTTTAGTGAGAACAGTATTGCAACTCACTAAAAAAAGTACCATGAAACAAGTCAATAATGTACACCAATATTTTTTTTGAGCAATCACTAGGCTACCCTATATTCCAGAATCTTAATCACTTAACAACCACGCTCGAGCAAGTTCTTCTTGTCCTTCAATGAAATATTTTATTGGAAACTTTCGTAAGACTTTTAAGGTAAACATGTCAGCTTGATCACGCCATTTTTCATCTCCCACAGTAGCCATTTTCTGAATATACTGATCATTTCTTTCACCAAAAGAAAGATCTCCCCAATCACCTGAATTGTCATCCCAACCTGCAAAATTGGTCACAATATTAAGTATTTTTGCTTGCCCTTGTTGTATCGTCGGTTCAGCCTCAGCTTGGCAAGCGTCTAATTCAGGTTTAGTAAGTCTGCCCGACACATTAAATATAACTAAACCATCTTCATAAACCCAGTCAATAGCCATAAACCCTCCAAATATATACTTCTAAAAAAATGGTTGTCCCAAGAATAGATAGGCAGCTTGATTACCGCCTTCTGCTACTCCATAGCCTAAATAAAGCGGGCCTATAGGAGTATCAGCCCCTATAAAAAACGTACTGCTACCAATTAGTTTACGGGCACTTATATCACTTTTTTCTTCCCATGTATTACCAAATTGTACTACCCCACCAACGTACACAGGGAAAAGTTGACTTCGGTAAACTCGGTGTTGGTAGGCAAGTGATACCAAGCCAACATGCTGCCCCGATAATTGATTTTTCTCCAAACCGGAAAGGTTCATAAAGCCACCTAATCGGTATCGATTATGGATGGCACTGTCACCATTAAGTGTGCTACCAATCCTTAGGCTGGTAATCAAGGTGCCATCATCCCAACTTTTTGCACCAGCCATAGATAATAAAATTTGATCATATTCACTATCAGCCCCTAATGTTTCACTGGCACTAGTCCATTTCACACTACTCAAATAACCAGATCGAGGAAAATACAAATTATCTAGTGTGTCGACTGTAGCCCTTGCAAAGAAATAACCATCATCAAAGTCAAAGTTTTCAAGTGATGTTGAACCAACAGCCACGTCAGCAGCACCAACAAACCGACTTATTCCAATTCTAACGTCACCCCATTTGCCTATATTTCTTCCTATAGCAGCACGGAACTCCCACTTTCCCACTTCATATTCAGCATCTGCACGACCATCAAGATCAGAAAAAATCCTTATATCCTGATTGGTCCATGACACTCCAGCACTAACAAAGTAGCGTGCAGCGGGATCTAAAGGCTGATAAATTTCGGTTAAAAAGCCAAGATCTTCACCAAGCTGAATAGCTGTTCGCCATTCGCCATTCAGTGAGTTAAGCGGTAATTTGGTATAAGCAAAACCAAGATTAAATGATGATTCACCGGTAAAATCACTACTCAATTCTATGCCACTTTGTATGGAGTCTGTTCCCCATTCTTTTTGTTTTGCCTTTATGATAAGGCCCGTCTTGCCATCTTCATTAACAAGGTCATAGCGTACTGTTTGAAAAACATCTAAACCATATAACGTCTCTATTCCTGATTCAATCGTATTTATATCTAGCTCTTGGCCAGCTGAAATAGCAAGATGCTGCCTTAAAACCTGTTCATCAAGTGAGGAATCATTATCAAAACGTATAAAATCAATTATAGGCTTATTCCATTTAAAACTACGATGAACGGATACATACTGTTGGTAATCAGTTTCATCTAGTGATAATTCCACTAGCTGCGATGTTATTTCATGCCCTTTTGTCATTCCAAGTTCTACCGCTTCTAATACCCGATCAAATCCCATAGTAGAGATTGTTCCTAGTTCGGGAACAATAAGGATGTCCTTTTCTGACAAAGTTTTAACTTGAGCCACTACATTTCGACTGGTTAATATTCCGGTAAGCTGATCGATTACTGCTAAAGCATTATCTAATTGATCTTTTTTGAGCAAAGGTGTACTTATATCAATCGCAATAATAATATCTGCACCCATATCTCTAACGACTGAAATAGGAAGGTTATTTGCTGAACCTCCATCAACCAGCAAGCGGCCCTCTAGTTCAATAGGTGCAAAAACTGCTGGAATAGCCATACTGGCATGCATTGCCAGTGAAAGATCTCCTGTTCCAAGCACAACCTCCTCACCTGTTGCTATATCCATCGCGACAGCACGGAATGGGATGGGCAGCTTGTCAAAGTCATCAATATTTGAAACAGATAATGTTAATGCTTTTAAAATAAGATCAAACTTCTGCCCCTGAACCACGGCACTAGGAAATCTCACACCTTTTTCTGTAACACCCAGTTTACCTTTTGCCAGATAAAGAAGATCATCACTCTTACGACGTTGGGACCGCTCTGGCCGTGACGGTTTATCATTAAACACATCGTCCCAGTCAATTTCTGCTAGCTGCTCTGCGACTTCATCACTCGTCATTCCTGACGCATATAAACCACCTACAATTGAGCCCATACTGGTTCCTGCAATATAATCTATGGGTATACGTAGCTCTTCAAGTACTTTAATCACTCCCACATGAGCAGCACCTCTAGCACCGCCGCCACTTAGTGCTAAACCTATCTTGGGTCTTTCTTGTTGAACTTCATCAGCAATTAACTCAAATGAGGTTATTGCATTAAATAATGTCAAAAGCACTAGCGATGAGAGCAATCTCAGCATAAATTTAATTCTCCACTATTCCAAGCTACTAATTCCTTCCTAGATCCATCTTTTCTCACTTGAACTATTAAAATAAGCTATATCAATATAAATTTCCATTCATTAAGACCTTAGTACGCATATGAAGTAAGCCTGTCGAAACAACCATTATCGCTCCACAGCTTGATTCAATAGTGTTCCAGTCTTATCTGAATTTTTAATTTTATTATTTTTTACGCTCATCAAGTTGTGCCTTAAAGCGTTTAGCATAGAATCGCAGGCTCATCTCTATATCCTTCCATGCTAGCTTGCCTTTTTTACTTTCTGATTCTGGAATGCGTATGCCTGTATCAACTAGCACCGCTAAACGTTCACCTGTTATCGAATCTAATACTTCAGCTTCAATACCTGCATCAACGAGTGAAACACGTTTTAACGCATTTGTATTAAGCGCACCGGCAACAAGTACAACGGGTAAATAACCTAATAATTTACGTTTTTTCTTCTTAGTTTTGAGTCCCATAATTGCCAACCTGACCACTAAAGTGTCAGCACCTACATTAGCAACAATCGTATAATCGGGCTCTAATTCGTCAACAAGGATTTGGGCAAAACTATCAGCCATTGCCTTTAGTGTATCGGGTTGAATACCCTTA
Organism: Piscirickettsiaceae bacterium; assembly: GCA_013215825.1. GTDB lineage: Bacteria > Pseudomonadota > Gammaproteobacteria > Nitrosococcales > Methylophagaceae. The sequence continues at coordinate 148,405 of JABSQN010000001.1, forward strand.
TACGTTGAATCAGGATGAAGCCAAATTTCCACTGGCTCAATCAGAATTTTGCTATATTTTTTTAAATCTAATTCCGGTTTTAAATAACGATAAGCCCCAATCTTATCTGGAATAGGCGTTAAAGTAATTTCTCCCTCTATAAAAGCACTCTTTGGAATTTCATCAGCTGACCATACTATTGGAGTTGCTAAAATAGCCAAGCTACTTATCAGGATAATGCTACTAAATTTTCGTATATTCATAATCCATTCCTTGTAAATTTTCATAAAATTCAAACTTACATAATCATTTCACGCTGTAGCCTTTTGCTTCTAGGCAAGCTGCTCGTGCTCTAAAATAATCTGCTTGTTTGCCTTGTTGAGTAGAGCTTATTTGTTGCTCTGCTGATTGACCATTTTCTGGGAACACATACTGCGCCGCATGAGACTGGTCCAAAATGAATAGCGTTAAACCTAACGTTGATACTAACTTCATTAGCGCTTCCTTTTGTATTTGTTTTTTAATGTAAATATATATGAATGTGAACAATCTTACTACTCACTATTGTGATGGTATATTTTCATAGGTATTTTTCAACTGGAAATAGTGAGAAAAAACCTGAGTTAAAGCGTCGCCAAAATCCTGTTTCTGGTTCATGGCTATACTCTATTGAAGCGGCTTCTTTTATACCCTTCCACTGTAAATTACCTTTCTTATCTAACACTACATGCCAACTATTTTCTGCTAACAAATTTTGTTCAATATCTTCTGCAATTATTTCTGCCAATTCAGGACTGTAAATGATCAAGGCAAGTTCACTATTCAGATAAATTGAACGTTGATTGAGATTAAATGAGCCGACAAAGACAGCCTTTCTGTCAAACACGATCGATTTGGCATGCAAACCAAATAAAGTATCATTGTCACAACTATAAGGAATTACCACCAAGTGTTGACATGATTGTGCATCCGGTCTCAATTCAAACAGCTCAGCTCCGTTTCTGAGTAATTCTTTCCGCCGGCGCACATAAGCTGAGTGGTTAGTTGTTAGATCATTTGATGCAAGTGAATTTGTTAAGGCCGTCACTTTCACCCCTCTATCCGTAAGTTCCTTTAATAAAGTCACCCCTTCATCACCAGGTACAAGGTATGCAGATTCAATCAAGACTTCAACGGATGCGTTTTTAGCCATTTTTCTTAACGCATTCGCCACGCTCTTTCGCACGTTATGGTCATTATCATTTATGGGTCGTATTTGATCATAAACAATTTCTGCTGGGGCCCAAATCATGTCACTAAACCATAAATTGAGATCAATATTGCTAGATAAAATAGCAAGATCATCCTGCAATACTTTCTCTTCCACCTTTTTTCTAAAGGCCTGTACTTCACTGCCAAGGGCCGGGGCTTTAAAAAAATGGGTTATTGAAAAAGCACGATCATTATTCCAATAGGCATCAAAACTTTGACTGACTTCGGCAACAACAGGACCCGCAGCAAGAAGATCTCTATCTCGGAAATTCAACTCATGATTTAAATCAAAATACTCATCACCAATATTTCGCCCTCCCACAATAGCAACACTGTTATCCACAATGAATGATTTATTATGCATCCGCTGATTAAGACGACCAAAGTCACCGATAAACCCTAACAGTTTACGAACCATACCTTTTCTAGCAGCATTAGGATTATAAATACGTATATCGATATTGGGGTGGCTATTCATGAGAAATAACAGGCCATCACGTCCAGCAATACTAAAGTCATCCAATAACAAGCGAACATGAACACCTCTGTCAGCAGCAAGAAGTAGTTTATGTGCGAGTAAGCGGCCGGACTTGTCACTATTCCAAATGTAATACTGTAAATCGATTGCTTGCTCTGCGAAATCCAGTAACACTACACGCTTTAGTAAGGCATCTTTACCCGTATTTAATAGTAGGAAACCAGACTCTTCAGGATAATGCACTGAAGCAGTCGCTGATAATTTTCCAAGTGATGTATTTAAAGGTTTAGAAAAGGCGAAAGAGCTGCCTCGTTCTTGTTCAACTTGAAGCGTGGAGCAGCCTGTGATAAATATACTTAAGCATATTAAAATAAGCCGTAATAAGTTGGTCAAGTTACTTTTAACCATTTTTGTAAAGCTCCACCTGTGCCACTATGTTAGAAACATAGCAACAGAATAAAATTAATACGATAATCTTTAATGATAAAGTATTTTTTATTACACGATAAACTTGTTAGTATTGTGCCATATCTAGATATAGATTGGAGAGTTTAAATGTTAGATACAATTGCGTTAGGAATATTATGTTTCAGTACTCTTGTTGTATTTTATGGCATTATCGTAATTCATGACATACCTTACGAAATAGCAAAACATCGCAATCACCCACATAGTGATGCTATTCATGTTGCTGGTTGGGTTAGCCTATTAACGCTTCATATTTTATGGCCTTTCCTGTGGATTTGGTCAACACTCTATCGTGAAGACCGTGGCTGGGGTTTTTCAAATGAAAAAGCAGAAGATTCCCCTTTGTTGCTTATAGAAACTCAACTAGCTGAACTCAGCACTCGAATTAAAGCTATTGAAGACTCAAACTCTAAAAGCATTTTAGAAAATCAGCTAGTCACTGTTTCTAAACGTCTTAAAGCCATTGAAGAATCAGCGGTTCACGTTGAGAAACAATCTAAATCAGAATCATCAGCAGACACTAACGATACAGAATTGGAGAGTAAATAATGGATTTACTACTTATTCTCACCTATACCGCTTTTTGTATCAGTATTTTCAAAATATTCAAACTTCCCCTGAATAAGTGGACCGTTCCTACAGCCGTACTCGGCGGTATAATTCTTATCGGCACGCTAATTTTCACCATGAATTACAACCACCCGTATTCAGAAATTAGTCGTCAATACTTTGTCAGCACACCGATAGTACCTGCCGTTTCAGGTAATGTGATTGAAGTACCCGTTCAAGGTAACGCACACGTCAAAAAAGGTGATATTTTATTTAAACTCGATCCGACTCCATTTCAAGCTGTTGTCACACAAAAAGAAGCTTTATTAGCTGATGCATTGCAATCAGCTGTTCCCAAGCTGAAAGCTGGCGTAGATGCTGCTAATGCTTCGGTAGCTAAAATGGTTGCTGAACGTGATCGTGCTCAAGCTGAAGTGACTAGAACCAAACTATTGATTGAAAAAAGGCTCATAACACAACGTGAACTTGAACGATGGGTGAAAGAACTCAATAAATGGCAAGCTGCAGTCAATGAGGCGGTAGCGAAACGGACACAAGCTAGAGTAGCTATTGAAGCTGAAGTAGGGGGAGAAAATACACTAGTTGCACAGGTACGGGCAGATTTAGCACAAGCTCAGTACAAACTAGATCAATCAATCGTTCGTGCTCCAACAGACGGCTATGTCATTCAAAATACATTACGCCCTGGTATGAGAGCAGCTTCTTTACCCCTTAGACCCGTTATGATTTTCATACATGATGAGTCACATTATTACATAGCATGGTTTAGACAAAATAGTTTATTACGACTAGAAGTCGGCAATGAAGCTGAGGTAGCATTTGATGGTATTCCAGGACAGGTGTTCTCTGGTGAAGTTGAACAAGTTTGGCCGGTCATGCAAGAAGGTCAGGTACAAGCATCAGGTGATCTGTTTAACTTTACTCGCTCACCTAGACCAGGTCGAATTCCAGTATTAATTAAAATTACAGATCCCGATTACCAGCAGTATATTGGTATTGTCCCTGGCGGAGCTTATGCTCAAACAGCTATCTATTCTGAGCATTTCCATCATGTGGCCATTATGAGAAAAATTCTTCTCAGAATGTCAGCGTGGATGAACTATATTTTCCCTTTCCATTGAATCGCTGTGGATTTACTAGACACTCCAAAACTATACAATGTGGTCAAATTGGAGAACTAAATGAAACGTTACCCCCGAAGAGTTTAAAATTGAAGCTGTTAAGCAAACCACAGACCGTAATTATCCCATTGGTGAGGTAGCCAAACGGTTGGGGATGTACCACAAAAAGTCTTTATAACTGGTCTGTAACATTATTTAATACTTGTTGAGAATGTTGAGCCAAACATGTCTTTTTAGGAAAATATTGTCTGTTCAACGAATTAGTATTTTCATTAGTTCCTCTTTGCCATGGGCTTTGGGGATCACAAAAATATACAGGCACATTGGTTTGTCGAGTAAATTCTATATGCTTAGCTGGCTCCATCCCTGGAGCGTATATCGTTTTTCTATCTACTAATGTTGCAATGTGGGCATTACCTGATCCTGTGACAAGAGCTTCTTCCCAATGACCAATAGATTTCCGCTTGTCTACCTGCTTTGAACGTCAGGTGATTTTATTTCCCAGTATAATTTACAGCAATATATTCCCCACCAATTGTCAGAAACACATAAAGCGTTTGTTTATCAACATCAGTAATCTTGTCATTATTGAAAATAACAAGCCATTCAGGACGACTATTAAGTGTTTTTTTCTCAATCGAACTTGCCTTTATAGATGACCAGCTTTTATCAACCTTTTCTCTTTCGACAAGTGAAGCAATGACCTCATCCGCTTTCTTTTCAGCTATTTGTTGATTGACAGGTTCTTGTGTATGACTGTGGCCATGTCCATGGTCATGACCCGTAGCGGCCATAGCAGGAATACCAAAAAACAATGATGATAAGACCAGTGTTGTTGCTAATGTTTTCATATGTTTTCTCCAAATAAATTAATCAATTAAGTCATGTTTGCTAGGTGAATGGCTGTTTGAATTATCGTCATGCGAGTGTCCATGATCTGAACAACCTGCCATTACAATAATAAAAAAGCTAAGTAGTAAGAATTTCTGCCTCATAAAAATCTCCTGTTAATCAATCGTGTCGTGAGTAGGGTTGGGTTTTGGCTTTAGGTCTTGACTCGGTTCTAAATCAAGACGTTGATATTCACCAAACACTTTTAAGGTAATAATCACTGGGAATGCATTGCTATTTTTCCAATACCAACCGTGCGTTCCTGTAAATGTTGTTGTTAAGGATCCACGGGCATCGGATTTAGTACCTTTTCTAAATGTCTTGAAATACCCCGTAGTATCCCCTTGTGGCTCACCATGAAGATCAAAAAACAAGTCACCTTTATCGGTTTGCCATGCGTAATTAAGAACGGCACTTTTGCTTAGTTGTAATTTATATTCTTTACTTCCTCTTGCTGGAATTGTAATTCTGATGGTGTCTTTCCAATCAGATTGTTGTGTTTGTTCACTATTGCTTACTGGAGAGGCAGGCTCTACATTTGTAGTGAATTCATCTGCATTAGCAGAATGCTCATAACCGTGCATTTGCATAAGAAAAAGGAAAGCACCTGCGAGGACTAAAAAATAGTTTGATATTTTACTAAAGGTTGGGAAAAAGTGGCTTTTACGAAATACGTTAATCAATAACAGCATAATAGCCAAAGCGGATATTTGTCCCAGTTCTATACCAACATTAAATGAAATGATATTCAGTAATAGTTCATCAGGGTTTAATGGTAACTGCTGTAATCGTGTCGATAAACCAAGGCCATGAATCAAACCTAAACTAAAAATCATTAGCAACATATTAGGTGCTTTGATATTTAGATATCTTTTAAAGCCATCGAGATTATGGAAAGCGATATAACAAACGCTTAATGCAATAACCGCGTCAATTAGAAAATAATTGATTTGAATAGAATTAAAGGTCGCGAAAATCAGAGTTATACTGTGCCCAACCGTGAATGCAGTGATATATTTAACTATATCCTTAAATTTAGTTAAGAAAAAGATAATGCCAAATACAAAGGCTAAATGGTCATAACCCGACAACATGTGGGTCGCACCAATCCAAATATAGCGTAGGTTTCCCCCATCGATAATAATTTGTTTTTCGGCATCAGACATACCATGTGCAAAGGCCATCTGTGAAAATAGCCCGAGCAATAAAAGTCCTACAATGACGTAGGCGGTACGGTTGAAAAAATAGGGTATAGGTAACATCTATTATTCTCCTGAGATGTGGTTTCTTGTTTAATTAATGGATAGTCAGAGCAGAAGTAATGGTATTTGACACCTTACATCCACTCTAACTATCAGCATTTAAGTTGGTTTATAAATGACCGCTTTGTTCGACGGCGGTGATCCAATAAAGGTCTTTATGTTCAATTCCTTCTCGAGCGGTACGTAACACGTTAATGACGGAATCAACATCACTGTCTTCAAGTAAAACATCTACTCTAATCCGTGGTATATAGCCAACAACCTTATCTCGTGCCGACAGGAAAGGATCATTTTCAGCCTGTCGACTATGACCTTCAACAGAACTAAAGATAAAGCCTGATATTTGCGTCATATTTCGTAGCTGATCAGCAAGATCTTGTTGTGAACTGGTGTGAACAATCAGTGTTAAGTTTTTCATACTATGATTTCCTGTTTTGCTTTATCGTCTGATCCGCCCTCTAACCATGCATACAAAGTAGGCAATAAAATTAGGGTTAATAGGGTCGAGGTGATAAGGCCGCCAATAACAACAACTGCTAGTGGTTTTTGAAGCTCAGAACCTGGACCGGTTGAGAACAAGAGTGGCAATAGGCCAAGACTAGCAATAAGCGCGGTCATTAATACTGGACGAAGTCGTCGCTCAGCACCTTCTTGCACAGCTTGTAAAACACTGCGTCCCTTTTCGCGTAATTGGTTAAAGTAGCTCACCATCACCACACCATTAAGCACCGCGACACCGAATAAGGTGATAAAGCCGACAGAAGCGGGTACGGATAGGTACAAGCCGGAGAAATACAAGCTAATAACACCACCAATCATGGCAAACGGAATGTTAAGAATGATCAAGCCAGCTTGACGTAAGGATCGAAACGTAGTGAACAGCATCACAAAGATAAGAGCAATGCTGATAGGGACGACCAGTGCAAGCCGATTAGCAGCACGTTGTTGATTTTCAAACTGGCCACCAAAGGTAACGTAATAGCCTGGAGGTAATTGCACTTCCCGAGCAATAACGGCTTGTACTTCATCCACAAAGCCAACCACATCACGTCCTTCAACATTAGCCTGTACCACTACTTGCCGTTTACCTGATTCACGAGTAATAGCCACCGGGCCATCAACTTCATGAATATCCGCTAGGCTACTAAGGGGTATTTTTTCTCCATTAGGCGTTTCAACCCAGAGATTGGCAATGGCAGCAGGTGTGCTCCGAGCCATTTCAGGATAACGTAACAGTACGCCAATGCGCTGATTACCTTGTATCACCTCGGTCACAACACGACCGGCAACCGCCACTTCTATAAGTTGATTAATATCATCGACATTAATACCAAACCGAGAAATCGCTTGCGGTTTAATATCAATTTGCAGATAAGTTTGACCTGAAAGTTGGCCACGAAACACATCGACCGCCCCCGTAACGTTACTAACTAAATCTTTGATTTGTTTTGACTTGTCTTCCAGAACATTAAGATCGTCACCATAGAGTTTAATCGCCATTGCCGCACGCACTCCAGTGAGCATTTCCGACACGCGCATATCAATAGGTTGAGTGAAGGCATAGTCGATACCAATAAAGCCATCAAGTTTCTCACGCAACTTATTCTGAAATTCATCTAGGCTAACGGTCCATTGGTCACGAGGCTTGGTAATCAAAAAGTTATCTGTTTGATAAAGATCCATCGGATCAAGACGTAATTCATCAGCACCAGTGCGAGATACCACACCAATTACTTCAGGAATTTCCATCATGGCTTTTTGATAGGGTGCATCCAATTCTAATGACCGCTCAAGCGAGATGCTCGGCAATTTCTCAATAATCACCACGGTATGACCTTCATCCATAACAGGCATGAATTCTTTACCAATTAAAGGGAATATTGCAATCGTAATCATTAACGCTACCAGAGCACTGGCAACGGATGTTTTACGGTATTTCAATGCCCAGCGCATCACGGGCAAATAGATTTTTTTCAATGCTTTTGATAGTAGCCCATCTTCTTCATGTCCGCCTCGCATTAATAAACCTGCAATGACGGGTATAACCGTCAGTGATAATAGCAATGAACCGATGAGTGCAAAGGAAATAGTCACCGCTAATGGCGTGAACATTTTTCCTTCTAATCCTTGCAGGCTAAATAGCGGTAGGAAGACAACAATAATGATAAGTACGCCGACAATAACCGGTGTTGCCACTTCCAATACTGCACGGTAAATCATGTGGATACGATTAACGCCTTTTGGAGCTCGACTCAATTGAGTATGAATATTCTCAACGACTACCACGGCAGCATCAACTAGAATACCGATGGCAATTGCCAAGCCGCCCAGAGACATTAGGTTGGCAGTAACGCCGAAGAGCCTCATCATAATGAAGGTGAATAATACTGATAACGGTAAGATCATTGCCACCGTTAAAGCGGCACGCAGATTCCCCAGCATAATGATTAATACCAGTAATACCAATACGACGGCTTCGCCCAATGCTTTTTCTACTGTGGCTATCGCCTGAGTCACTAAGTCAGTACGATCGTAGAAAGGCACAATGGTGACACCTTCTGGTAGTGCAGATTGCAATGCCTCCAATTCACGCTTAACGCCTTCAATGGTATCTAGGCTATTTGCACCTTTACGCATTAGTGCTAGTCCGGTTACGATTTCTCCCTCACCATCAGCAGTGACTGCGCCATAGCGAGTGAGTGAGTTAATACGCACTTCGGCAACATCACTAATATGGATAGGAAGGCCGTTACGGTTAGTAATTGTAATGCTGGCAATATCATTTAAATTTTGCAGTTGTCCTACAGTACGTACCAATAAGACTTCATTATTACGGTTAATGCGATCACCGCCGGCATTACGGTTATTACTTGCTAGGGCACTTTCTAAGTCATCTAGGTTCAAGCCATAGGCCATTAAGCTTTCTGGATTGGCAACCACTTCGAAAACTTTAACTTCACCACCCAGTGAATTAACATCAGCCACACCGTCGACAGTGCGTAGGCGTGGACGGATCACCCTATCTTGTATGCGTCGTAGTTCTTGGTTGCTATAACCTTCACCTTCGACTCGATACATATAACCTTCACCTAGGGGTGATGTAATGGGTCCTAGCCCACCTTCAACCCCAGCAGGGAGATCACTCCACACCAAGTTCAATCGTTCAGCAACTTGCTGCCGAGCCCAGTAAATATCAGTACCATCCTCAAAATCAATAGTAATAATACTTAATGCATTTTTAGTGGTAGAACGTAATACGGTCTGTCGCGGCAGACCTTGCATTTCAACTTCAATGGGAAAGGTAATACGATTTTCCACTTCAGTGGGAGATAAGCCCGGCGCTTTAACGATAACTTGGACTTGTGGTGAGGCGATATCAGGAAAGGCATCAATAGGCAGGCTTTTAAATGCCCATGAGCCGCTTACGATCAATGCGGTAGCAAGCAGCAGGATCATCAAACGTTGCGTTAATGAAAAACGAATTAAAGCAGCAATCATTTTCTATTCCCCTCCTTGATATTGTAAATGAGACTTAAGTTCAGCAACGCCACTACTGACGATAACTGCATTCTCATTAATGCCACTAATGATTGCGATCCAGTCCCCGGTATTGTTGCCTAATTCAACCGCTATCGATTCAAAACTCCCTTTATCCATGACCTGAAATACATAATTTTTCTCGCCCATGTTAAACACGGCACTAGCGGGTACCATTAAGCCTTGGATGGCCTCATTGGCAATGCTAATTTCAGCATACATGCCCGGTCGTAATGTGCCTTCTTTATTATCCAAGACGATTCGCCCAGTCACCGTTTGACTTTGTGTCTCTACTTCACTACTCAATGATTCAAGCGTGCCTAAATAATGTTTGTTAGGTGTAGCCTGAACACGAATTTCAGTTTCACTGCCTATTTTGACTTGAGCTAAGCTCGCGACAGGGATTTTAACCATCGCCCAAAGTGTACTCAAATCATCAACATGAAAGGCCGCTTGCCCCTCACTGAGTCGTTGTCCTGATTCAACATCAACCGCAGTAATAACACCATCAATTGGACTGATAAGTTCAAATTTGGCCAAACGATTAGGGTATTTAATTAACTGTTTAATCTGTGTTTTAGACAAGCCGGTTAAGGATAATAAACGTTGCCTTGAGTTTACGGTGGCGCGTGCAGATTTATATTCACTATCGACTTTTAACCAACGGCTCTCAGCCACAATACCTTCTTGCCACAGCTCCTTGATGCGAACACGTTCAGATTGAGCCAGTTCAAATCGGGCTAGGGCTTCAAGATAATTAGCCTGTGCTTGACCTAAACTATTACTGGTCAGTGTTGCCAAGACTTGGCCTTTGCTTACTCTGTCATGAGCAACGACATTTAACGATGTCACCACGCCATCAATGACGGGGGCAACGCGGTATGTTTTACGTTGATCAGCCGTTAAGATACCATTTAGTTTTAGTTGTAATACGCCTTCACGTACCATTATGGTAGATGTAGTCAAACTGACATTTTCCATTTGTGTCGCTGTCAGTTGTATTTGTCCAGCATTACTCAGTAGTGGCATTAATAAAATAGATAAGGTAATTAAATGTTTGTTCATAATTGTGAGTCCTGTTTGTTTACAAGAGATTGACCAGCAATAAGGCGAACTTCCGACGCTTCTAGCCAAGCTTCTTGTAGTAATTCTAGGTAACGTTCATGGGCGTTAAAATACGTGTTATTGGCATCAATCAAAGACAGAATTTCCATTTCACCACTGGTATAGGCTTTTCTTGTGAGATCAAATACCTGTTGGGCAGGTTCTAAAATACGTGTTCGATAATGCTCACCCTGCTCAACAAGAAGACTTAAATGCAAATAACTTTGTTGTAATTGGCTTTCTAAGTCACGAATGATGATTTGCCTATCCATTTGGCTTTCAATGACACGTGCTTGAGATTCCTTGATACTACCTTTTTTATTGTCCCAAAGAGGAATGGTAATATCGATACCGATACCTAATGCACTTTGTTGGCGCCCATTAAGTAAATCTCGATCATAAAATAAACGTAAAGTCGGATCAGGTAAGCGCTCTGATTTTGCTAAGTCCACATGATAACGAGCTGCATCCACTTGATATTGAGAGGCTTGAAATAAGGCATGTTGTGACTGTTGTTCCTGCAATGATTGCAGTGAGGGTATAGAATCAAATGGCTTGAGAGATTGCAGTTCGGGTTGAGATTCAGGTGACAGGTTTAAATAAGAACGAAACGTAGCCAGTGCTTCATTATAAGACCCCTTTGATTTGTCTAATATCTGTTGTGCAGACTCACGAATAAGATCTAAACGTAGTTTTTCTAAATGTGAGAGCTCGCCTGCTTGAGCACGGCGTTGGCCAATATTTTGTAACTTTTGTGCCAGCTCTAATCGTTGCTCTGCAAGCAGCATGCGTTCTGATGCTAGTTGTAAATGATGATAACGCTGTGCAACTTGAGATTCGATAACGATACGTTGATAAGCGTGTTGGGCTTGGGCTGCATTAAGCTCTGATTCGGCGGCCGCCTGTTGATAGCCAATACGACCACTAATAGGTAAAGGCTGGCTATAGGTAAACTGAGTAAAGTCAGCACCGTTTGAACCCTTATCTTTACTGATTTTATTATCTACACGTAATTCAATCTGAGGGTTGGGCCAAACGCCGGCTTGTGTTAAAGCGCCTTGCTTGGCACTAATAGAGGCAACTGCACCTTGTATTTCAGGTGAAATATCAATGACCCGCTCAATACTACTTTCTAAAGTCCAATTATTTTGTTGTGAAAAAGCGGTTACTGGTACACCACTACATAAAATTATACCTAATAATGGGATCAAGCTTTGCTTGAAGCCATGTCGGTTTATAACCGTTAACATGAATCACTCCTATGCGCTTCGAAGATTGAGAAGGCATAAATAAAGTCTTAAATGAAGACATAATTGCTTAGCACAGGCGATAAGGATCGCAGTGTAAACAAACTTTTATAGACGAGGAGTGTTAAGCCGGAGGCGCGCGGAGAGGGGGGGAAAGTAAGTAGCGTAGTACAAGTGTAACGTTATCATCATGCCGGCGAACTATACTTTGCATATAAAAACGATATACAAGCAAGGTGATCATTACGATTAATATCGCCAAGATAGTGTTATTACTAGAGGATTTTTTTAGTAATGCTTGATGATTTGTATCGATCTCGGCAATCACTTCATCGTGGTGATCATAATGAGAGATATCTTTCGCCAAATGCACTCCATGTTGATGGGAATGTTGCGCTGCTATTTCGGGGGCAATACTGTCACGCGAGTCATGATCTGAACCAAAGTTGTGTACATGCAATACCGAACCCTGAGCAGATATAACTGCGATAGACAGCAGTAATACCCACAAAATCAAGCTGCGATTGCGTAGTTGTCGGAAAAGAATCATTCCAAAACTATAGATGAATATAATATCAAGTGCAATAAAATAAAGCTTAACCCATTGCATCAACCGACGGACTTGGGTTGTAAGTTGCCAGATTACATCTATTACGAACATGACCCAAATAACGTTGCTTCTCGTCTTAAAACCTCCAGCCTGAATAGGTATTACTCAGGACCTTGGCTATTACAGGGATATTTAAACGTTACGGCACCCGTTGACTCGTTTGAGAATAACTCTTTGTCTATAATAATCAATGGGAAGAGTGCCGGTTAAGGTGCTTAAACTCAGTTGCTTTGACTTTGATCGAGATATTGCTCGTATGCCATCCACGATATGAAATGAAACAAATTTACTTTTTTATACAAAGATGTCGATGATTTTGTAACGAATATTTTTCTTTACATAAATGATTTTAGTTTTACAGAAAATGAAACGATTTATTTTATCTTAAGAGAGCAGGTAAACTAAATAATAAAGGGCTACATAGCCCTTTATTCGTACAAATGAAACGGTTAATTAGCGTTCTTCAATTTCCTTAGACCACCGCACCCAGTTTGAAAATAGGCAAATACATGGCGATTACCATGGTACCAATTAGGCCACCAAGAACAACCATGATCAATGGCTCCATTAATGCGGTCATATTATCTACAGCATCATCGACTTCACGTTCATAGAAGTCAGCCACTTTCTCTAGCATAGAATCCAGCGCACCAGATTCTTCGCCAATCGCGACCATTTGAGTTACCATGTTTGGAAATAAGTTGCTATTTTTCATCGCGACATTTAATTGTGTGCCGGTTGAAACTTCGTCGCGCATTTCCATAGTTGCTTCACTAAATACGATATTACCTGTTGCACCAGCAACGGATACCATCGCTTCAACCAGTGGAACGCCGGCTCTAAACATAGTAGAAAATGTTCTAGCAAAGCGGGCGATAGCACCTTTGTACATAACATCGCCAATGACGGGGATTTTTAGTAATAGCCGGTCAAAGAAATGTTGCACTTTCCGAGAACGTTTTTTAATGGCCAAAAGCCCCGTGATGCTACCAATAATAGAGCCGAAGATCAGCCACCACCATTCTTGGAATACCTCTGATATATGGATAACCATTTTGGTTAGGCCGGGTAGTTCTGCACCGAAACCGCTGAATAAAGATTCAAACTGTGGAATTACAAAAATCATCAAAATAGCAGTAACAAGAAAAGCGACAACCAAAATAGATGTTGGATAAACCAGTGCTTTTTTGATTTTTGCTTTTAAGGCTTCTGTTTTTTCTTTATAGGTTGCAATTTCATGGAGTAAGCTTTCTAAGGTACCTGACTGCTCACCGGCATTCACTAAGTTGACGAATAAGTCATCAAAATGAAGCGGGAATTTACCCAGAGATTCAGCTAAGCTTGTACCCGATTCCACATCTGCCTTAATGGCAAGAATCATTTCTTGCATACTGGCATTTTCATGCCCTTCACCAATAATTTGCATGGATTGCATTAGTGGCACACCAGCAGACATCATGGTTGCTAGCATTCGGCTAAAGATAGCAATATCACCGGGCTTAATCGCTGGTTTTCTAGGAGAAAAAAGATCTTTAGGTTTCTTTTTTACCTTTATAGGTGTGATGCCTTGACCTCGAAGGTAAGCTCTCACTGCATTAATATTAGTGCCTGATTTTTCACCTTTAATTCGACGGCCTTGTTTAGTCGTGCCTTGCCAAAGAAAAATAGGGTCAATTTGTGGTTTTTTAATCTTTTTTGCTTGTGCCACGAGTGTCTCCTTGTTGATTACTCTGTAATAACTCGGCTGATTTCTTCAAGGCTAGTTAAACCTGCAATTACTTTTCTTAGGCCTGATGTTTTTAAATCAGCGATACCTTCATCTGCAGCTTGATCTGCTAACTGAATAGCATTGCCACCTTCCATTATAATTCGTCCCATGACATCAGATATTGGCATGACCTGATAAATGCCAACACGGCCTTTATAGCCTCCGGTACAACTATCACAGCCGACTGGTTTATAAATCGTAATACCAACGTCAATTTGCTTTTGAGTAAATCCTTCTTTTAATAAAGAATCCGTGGGAATATTTTCAGTTGTACGACAATTATTACACAAACGACGAGCAAGCCGTTGAGCAATAATAAGACTTACTGCTGAGGAAATATTAAAGGCAGGCACGCCCATATTTGCCAAACGTGTCAATGTTTGAGGTGCATCATTAGTATGTAGAGTTGACAGCACCATATGACCAGTTTGAGCAGCTTTAATCGCAATCTCTGCGGTTTCTAAGTCGCGAATCTCTCCGACCATAATAATATCGGGATCTTGACGTAAAAAGGATCGCAATGTGTCAGAAAAATTCAGGCCAACAGCGGGATTAATATTGACTTGATTAATTCCTGCCAAGGTGATTTCTACAGGATCTTCGGCGGTGGAAATATTTCGATCATCGGTATTTAATATATTCAGTGCGGTATATAGCGAGACTGTTTTACCACTCCCAGTTGGACCCGTTACCAAAATCATACCGTAAGGTTGGTGCATAACTTCTAGAAACAGTGCTTTTTGATCTTCTTCATAACCTAAGGCATCAATACCCAATTGAGCACTTGCTGGATCTAAGATTCGTAAAACAATTTTTTCTCCAAACAGCGTAGGACAGGTGCTAACGCGAAAGTCGATGACCTTTGTTTTAGATAATTTAAGGCGCATACGTCCATCTTGCGGTACGCGACGTTCGGCGATATTTAGGCGAGAAAGTACTTTTAATCGGGCTGCAATTCTGCCACCGAGTGAAACGGGTGCCGTCTTAGACTCATGTAAAATTCCATCAATACGTGTGCGAACACGGTATTTCTTTTCATAAGGTTCAAAGTGAATATCCGATGCCCCCGCTTTAATAGCCGCGATTAAAATACCATTAATAAAACGAACAACAGGTGTATCGTCAACATTGGTGTCATTGGTATCTTCTTTTGGCTCATCATCGGGCCCTAGTTCTAAATCATCGAATTCAGCACCAGCAAAATCATCAATCGTTTCTTGTGACTTGTCTAATGCACGCTCAATAGCGGTAGATAATTTTTGCTCTTCAGCAAGTACTGCGTAGGTATTTAAACCGGTATTGAACTGAAATTCATCAAGGGCTTGTAGATTGGTTGGGTCAGACACAGCAACATAAAGTCGTTTTCCTCGCTTATAAAGCGGCAGAGCATTATGTTTTCGAATTAATTTTTCTTCAATAAGCTCCGTTGCTGCCAGTTCCATATCCATGGCGTCAATATCAAACAAAGGAACGCCGAACTCTTGTGAAGCAACGTATGCAATGTTTTTACTTGATAGGATCTTGTTATTAACTAGATAAGTAACAAAGGCTAGGCTTGCTTTTTTCGCAGCTTGTTGCGCAGTATTAGCATCTTGTTCGGAGAGTAAATTATCGCTCACGAGCCGACGAGCCAGTCCGCTTAGTCTGATTGTAGCCGAATCTGCCATTACTGAAATAGTCATCCTTATTAAATTCTTCAATACTTGGCGTTATAGACTATATTATTTAAGTTAAAAGATAAATTTTAGTTTCTTTGTTCGGGACGAATGTCACGGTTGAGTGTTTGGGTATATACTGCACAGCAATAAATTTGTGAGGAAGTTGAAATGGAAAAAATGAAGTCGTGGCAGCGAATAGCAATTGCGTGTTGCGTGATGTCGATGCTCGTCGCATGTGGTCAAAAAGGTGATTTGTACTTACCTGAGGGTAAATCAATAATAAGCTGGATGAGTTAATAGACGATGAATTATTTTTCTTATCAAGGAAATGAATTATTTGCTGAAGATGTTGCTTTATCTACAGTTGCCGCCAAATTTGGCACACCAACGTATGTTTATTCACGAGCAACATTAGAACGTCATTGGCTAGCGTTTGACGATGCTTTTGCAGAGTTACCTCATTTAGTCTGTTATGCCGTAAAAGCAAATTCTAATTTAGCCGTGTTAAATGTACTGGCTAGATTAGGAGCCGGGTTTGATATTGTTTCTGCTGGTGAATTAGCGCGAGTTTTGGCAGCGGGTGGACTGGCGAGTCACTGTGTTTTTTCTGGTGTAGGTAAAACAGTTGCGGAAATAAACTATGCCTTAGAGCAAGGTGTTCGTTGTTTTAATGTTGAGTCTATTCCTGAATTAGAGCGGATTAATGAAGTGGCAGGAAGATTAGGCGTTCGTGCGCCGATTTCTATTCGCGTTAATCCTGATGTTGATGCTCAAACACACCCTTATATATCAACAGGATTAAAAGAAAATAAATTCGGCATTGCCATTGAGTTAGCCGTAGATGTGTATTTGCAAGCTCAAAAAATGCCACATTTAGATATTACAGGGATAGATTGTCATATTGGTTCACAATTGACATCAGTGACTCCTTTTGTTGATGCATTAGAGCGGGTATTAATCGTTATTGATAGCTTGGCAGAATCCGGCATTAAATTATCTCACCTAGATATAGGCGGTGGTCTTGGCGTTACCTATGATGATGAACAGCCACCAACGCCAGCGGAATATGCTGCAGCACTTAAGCCATTATTAATAGGACGTGATTTAGAAATTTTGATGGAACCTGGACGGGCAATTGCTGCCAATGCCGGTGTGTTATTAACGACGGTAGAGTATCTAAAAGAAACAGAAGATCGTAATTTCGCCATTGTTGATGCAGCAATGAATGATTTGTTGCGACCGGCTTTATATCAATCATGGCAGGATATTCAGCCTGTTATTAAAGATGAAACAACCGTTGTTAAGTCATATGATATTGTGGGTCCAGTATGTGAAACAGGTGACTTTTTAGGGAAAAATAGATCGTTAGCCATTCAACAAGGTGATTTGTTAGTTGTGCGTTCGGCAGGCGCTTATGGCTTTACGATGAGTTCTAATTACAATTCACGTCCAAGATGTGCAGAGATTATGATTGATGGTGAAGATATACATCTTGTGCGAGCCAGAGAAAGCATTGAGTCGTTATATGCTGGTGAGCAGGTATTGCCAACATAATGTTGAAATTCAGTAAAATGCATGGGCTAGGTAATGACTTTGTCGTTATTGATGCCATTAATCAGCAGGTAAAATTAAGTCCAGAACAAATACTATTCCTTGCAGATCGTCAACGCGGAATTGGTTTTGATCAGCTGCTTTTGGTTGAAAATCCAAGTAGAGAAGATGTCGATTTTCGTTATCGGATCTTTAATGCAGATGGCAGCGAAGTGGCTCAATGCGGCAATGGCGCACGTTGCTTCGCACGATTTGTACGAGATAAAAATCTGACAGATAAAGACACTATTGCGGTTGAAACAGCATCGGGTATTATCTTCCCTAGCTTGCTGAGTTCTGGTGATGTGAAAGTGGATATGGGTTTGCCAATATTCAATCCGAGCGAGATCCCTTTTGATCGGAATGCGCCAGAAATAACGTATGAATTAGCATTAGCTGATAACTCAATGGTGACTATTGGTGCGGTATCAATGGGTAATCCGCATGCTGTAATTTTAGTTGATGATATTACATGCGCTAATGTTGCTGGGTTAGGCTCTCAAATCGAAAGCCATATTCAATTTCCTGAACGGGTTAATGTCGGTTTTATGGAGATTGTTGATTCCAGCCATATCAAGTTGCGAGTTTATGAACGTGGTGCGGCTGAAACGAAAGCGTGTGGAACAGGTGCTTGCGCGGCGGTAGTGAGTGGCATTCAGCGTGGATTATTAGAACGAGATGTTAAAGTAGATTTACCGGGTGGACGATTATTAATATCATGGCAAGATGACACGTCATCGGTATGGATGACAGGGTCTGCAACACAAGTATTTGATGGAGAGATTACGTGGGCAACGATAAACGAACAATAACAGTTAAAGATATAACTGCATATTTGAAAGAGAATCCTGATTTCTTTATCCAGCAACCGGATGTTATTGAATCCTTAGTGTTGTCAGAGGCACCAGAAGGCACTATTTCACTGGCACAGAAGCAAGTTGAACGATTGCACAATAAAAACGCTCAATTACATGAGCAGTTATCGACGTTAATTGATAATGCACGTCAAAATTCAGACTTACAAAGTCGTGTGCATCAGTTATGTTTACGATTAATGGATGCAAAAAATTTGGAAGAATTATTACCGAGTTTAGTCACCGAATTTAAGCAAGAATTTAATGCCGATGAAGTGGCATTACGACTCTTTTACACCGGCGACGAGCCTGAATTTCCTGATACATCAGAAAATATTGCTCAATTACACGCCGATGATGAAAGCCTAAAAGCATTCGACCATTTATTAAGTAAACAACAACCAGTATGTGGAAGATTAAGCAAAGCACAAAAAGAAGTATTATTTAAGGAGCAGGCAGGAAAAGTTAAGTCTGTTGCTTGTTTGCCGATAGGACATAATCCTTGTGCGGGATTACTTGCAATCGCTAGTTTTGATGCCAACCGTTTTCATGCGGGCATGGCAACGGATTATCTACAGTTTTTGGGTGAAGTGATCATGCGTCTACTTCGACCTTATCATGATCATGTCCAGTGAGCAGCAGCAAGAAATAGACTATTTCCTGAACTATTTAGCACAGGAAAAACGCATGTCACCGCATACGGTGACAAATTATCAACGTGATCTTAAACGATTACTACTCCATTGCCAGCAACAGAAACTGCTGGATTGGAAATTAATAAAAACCAGTCATATTCGCAAATTTATAGCACAATGTCATCGACAAGGATTAGCTGGCAGAACGATACAGCGACTATTATCTGCGATTCGTAGCTTTTATCGCTACCTTATTCGTGAAGGTTTAGTAGAAAATAATCCGGCACAAGCTGTGCAAGCACCAAAATCTGAAAAACGATTACCTTCAACACTCGATGTAGACCAAATGAGTGGCTTATTAGATGGCACTCGACAAGATACGTTGGTGGCGTGTCGTGATCGAGCCATTATGGAGTTATTCTATTCATCAGGATTGCGATTAGCGGAACTTGCCAATCTTAATTTACGTGATGTCGATTTTGGTGATCATTTAGTTTATGTTACGGGTAAGGGCAATAAAAACCGGGTTATTCCAGTGGGAAACAAAGCTATTCAGGCATTACAAAACTGGTTGAAAAAGCGAGATGAACTGGATTTTTTTGAACAAACAGCACTTTTTATTACACAACAAGGTCGACGACTAGGTGTTCGATCCATCCAAAAGCGACTCAATTTCTGGGGTAAAAAACAAGGGATATCAGACAACGTACATCCCCATCGTTTACGTCACGCTTTTGCATCTCATATGTTGGAAGCTAGCGGTGACTTACGTGCTGTTCAAGAACTATTAGGTCATGCCGATATTTCGACTACACAGATCTATACTCATGTTGATTTTCAGCATTTAGCCAAGGTGTATGATGCCGCTCATCCGCGTGCAAGGAAAAAATAATGAATTATTGCTTGCTAATACTGATAGGTATAAGCTTGACCGATGATTAACGAGGGAAACTAAAATAATTATGAAGGTATTGTTGGCCGAGGATTCACGTTCAAGTCAGATTTTAATTCGTGCTTATGTTGAAGAAGCTGGGCACGAGGTTATTTCGGCAGATGATGGCCAGCAAGCAGTTGATAAGTTTGTTATCGAACAGCCTGACTTGGTGATTATGGATGTCATCATGCCCGTTAAAGATGGTATCGCAGCAGCAAAAGAAATACGAAGTCTATGTGATAAAGAAGGTGATTGGATACCGATTGTCTTCTTATCAGCGATGACTAATTCCGACGATATTGCCAAAGGTATTGATGCAGGTGGTGATGATTATCTTACTAAGCCCATTGACGCTACGGTGCTGAATGCAAAATTACGAGCAATGCAACGTATTGCCGAGATGCGATATCAGTTACAACAAGCTAATCGAAAATTAAAAATGATGGCGCTACGAGATGGATTGACGGGAATAATGAATCGTCGCTATTTTGATGATGTCATAGCCAAAGAGTTTAAACGTACTGCGCGAACTAAGACATCGTTATCCTTGTTGATGTGTGATATTGATCAGTTTAAGCCATACAATGATAACTATGGTCATCAAGGTGGAGATGATTGCTTGAAATTAGTTACAAAAATAATGCAATCAGTTATTAAGCGACCAGGTGATGTGTTAGCACGTTATGGTGGAGAAGAATTCGCAGTGGTATTACCCGAAACGGATATCGCTGGTGCAAAAGTCGTTGCAGAATTATTACGCACTGAAATTGAATCAGCCGCTATTCCGCATGCCTATTCTTCAGGGATCAATATTGTCACGTTGAGTATCGGCGTTTCATCTGTTCAGCCTGTGCTTGACGATGTGTCAGAAAAATCAATTCGAGCTTTTATTGAGATGGCGGATAAAGGTCTATATCAAGCGAAAGATCAGGGTCGAAATCGGGTCGCCGTATTCACGTAACTCAAGCCTTAGAACAAGAATGACCAGCCTAATTCAACTTGATATTGTTTCATTTCAAGTTCAATCGTTTGTTGGGTACTGCTTGTTGGCCCCGAGATGCTATGTGAAGGTGCATACATAGCAGCAAAATTGATTTCTTGGCGATTATCATCAAATGATTTGGTGAAGCCCACTGTAAAATGCTTTTCCATTACACCCGGTGCTAGAATGTTGAAGAATACTTCTGAATCAGAGATGGGTTGATTACCATGGCTATAACCCACGCGCCATGTCCAATTATTAGCCGCTTCGTATTGAGCTCCGAGTTTTACAATGGTCATATCCTTCCAACCAAAACCGATACCATTATTACCTCCAAGACAGAAAGTGCTTGTTGTTTGTCCTGACATTTTGTCAGCCACACATAAATCCCTTGCTGGCTGCATATTATTGGCAATGGCATCGACTTGGTTATACCATGTTTTTTGCACATCAAGTGCGACCGTTAGATTTTCTGTTGTTTTCCATGCTAAACCTATTGTCGCTGAGGCGGGAATATCCATATCACCTTGTTCAGCGAATAGCCCTTTATAGACATCAAATTCTGTCATATAAATACGAGAACGATAACCGCCACCAAGAGTCACTTGATTGCCAACGGGGAGGATGAATCCAATATTGATACCGGCACCATATGAACTATCGTGGCTATTATTACTTATATTTGTTGGAGAATTAGATAAGCCAGCAAAACTACTAATACCTCTCGCCTCAAAACTCTGATACGCTAAAATTGCTGAAATACCAATTGCAGCATCATTATCAAAGCGATAAGAAAAGGTTGGCGACAAAAACAGTTGCATTAAATCGCCGCCTGTCGTACCTGAGCCGAATGTACCGCCGTTAGTATCAGAGGCTGAATAGTCAGTATTCATTCCACCATTGTCATACAATGCTAAGCCAAAAGATTTATGCTCATCCAATTGCCATGTTACACCTGCTTCAGGAATTACAAAGTAATTACGATCACTTTCAACTTTTCCTAGCATCAAGTCGCCAGGGGCTGAAGGTGCATTACCAGTTACGTCATAGTTACGATCAGGGTTAAATAATGCAACACTTACATCAACACGATTACCCAAGAAAGCAATGCCTGCTGGATTAGTTGCAATAATTAAACTTTCTTGTGGCAGGGCCACGCCTGCTCCAGCCATTCCCCTCGACTTAATGCCATAACCATGCGCTAAAGAACCATTGGTTGCAAAAGCCGGTGAGATAACAGCAAGTAAGAGGCTACTAATTAATATCTTTTGAAATAGGCGCATGAGATTATCCTTAAAAATGGCTTTTAATTAAAGCCGAGAATTCTACTAGGATTTTATCTCCACACAAGATTATAAGCGTTTGTTAATATTGAAAAGATCTTCTAATGTGCTTGCTCCCAATTTTCACCGGTATCAATGCTTATTTCTAGCGGTACATCTAGCTGTACCGCATTAGCCATAAACGCTTCAATGTGAGTTTTCGCCGTTTCAAGCAGTGCATTAGGCACTTCAAATACCAGTTCATCATGCACTTGCATAATCATGCGGATAGTAGGCTCAAACTGGTGTAACCATTGCTGAATATCAATCATTGCATGTTTGATTATGTCAGCGGCAGTGCCTTGCATGGGTGCATTAATCGCGGTACGTTCAGCATATTGACGACGCATGCCATTGCTAGAATTAATTTCTGGTAAAAATAAACGTCGACCAAATAAGGTTTCAACATAACCATCGACTTTGGCTTGTTCTCGGGTGCTATTCATATATTTTTTCACACCCGGATAGCGGTCAAAATAGGTAGTCATATAATCAGCGGCTTGATGACGTTCAATGCCGAGTTGTTTGGATAAACCATGGGCAGACATGCCATAAATCAGACCAAAGTTGATCGCCTTGGCGCTGCGTCGCTGATCGGTTGTCACATCATCAAGCGACACATTGAAAACCTCTGATGCGGTATGACGATGAATATCTTCGCCAGCGGAAAAAGCGCTGAGTAAGCCTTCATCTTGTGACAAATGGGCCATAATACGTAATTCAATTTGCGAATAATCAGCGGCCAGCAGGGTATATCCTTCAGATGCAACAAAGGCCTCACGAATACGACGGCCTTCTTCACTGCGAATCGGAATGTTTTGCAAGTTTGGATCTGAAGAGGACAAGCGCCCCGTTGCGGTAACGGCTTGATGGTATGAAGTATGAACTCGTCCAGTACTACGATTTACTTGTTCGGGCAAGCGGTCAGTATAGGTTGATTTTAGCTTGCTCAAACTACGATATTGCATAATGACTTGCGGTAATTCATAGCCATCATCAGCCAGCTCTTGCAAGACGGCCTCGGCAGTTGATGGCTGGCCTTTAGGTGTTTTCTTTAAAATAGGAAGTTCCAGTTTTTCATAGAGAATCGTGCCTAATTGTTTCGGCGATCCTAAGTTAAATTCTTCACCTGCAATATCCCATGCTTGTTGTTCCAATTTATCTATTTTATGGCCAAGTTCATCACTTTGCTGTTGCAACATCCAAATATCAATATTAACGCCGTTACGTTCAAGGGTATTAATGACGGGCAATAAAGGCATTTCAAGTTCGGTATATACCTTTTCTAATTCTGGAATAGCCTGTAATTGTGGCCACAAGGTGTGATGAAGTTGTAATGTAATATCCGCATCTTCTGCGGCATAAGGTGATGCCTGTTCGAGATCAATTTGATTAAAGGTCAGTTGTTTTTTACCTTTGCCAGCAATGTCTTCAAAATGCACCGTAGTACGGCCGAGATATTTGTCTGCTAGCGAATCCATATCGTGACGTGTCGCTGTGCTATCTAATACATAAGATTGCAACATGGTGTCATGTTGAATTCCCTGTAAGTCGATGCCATGATTCAGCAGAATATGACGATCGTATTTAAGGTTTTGTCCTACCTTATATTGCTTAGGATCTTCCAATAATGGTTTAAATAAGGCGAGTACATGATCGCGATCTAATTGTTCCGGTGCGCCAATATAATCATGTGTTAGTGGCAAATAAGCGGCTTCCCCTGCAGTGATGCAGAAGGATAAACCGACAATACGTGCATCAAGGTAATTTAAGCTGGTGGTTTCAGTATCAAAGGAAAATAGCTCTGATTTTTCCAATGCTGATAGCCAATATTGTAGACGTTCTTCGGTTAATATCGTCTCGTAATGAGCTTCTATCTGTTTAGGAGGGGCTACGGTTGCGCTTGCTGAATTATTGCCGGTAGATAATTCTGATATCCAGTTCTTAAATTCCATTTCACTAAACAGCGTCAGCAACGCGTCATTATCTTGTGGATTATTGATGAGTTCATCAATCTGCATATCTAATTCCACATCACATTTGATGGTGGCTAATAGGTAACTTAGTTCTGCCAGTTCTTTATGTTCTGCCAGTCTTTCAGGCATCTTTTTGGCACCGCGAAAGTCGAGCGAGCGTACAGCTTCTAGATCGTCATAAATCGCAGTGATGCCGTGTAAATTTTGTAGTAAACATAATGCTGTTTTCTCGCCGACACCCGGAACACCAGGAATGTTATCTACTTTGTCGCCCATTAAGGCTAAATAGTCGATGATTAATTCAGGTGGCAGACCAAACTTATCTTTGACTCCGGCAATATCCATCACGGTTTCAGTCATAGTATTAACCAAGGTGACATGTTGATTAACCAGTTGCGCCATGTCTTTATCCCCGGTACTAATAACGACATCAATACCTTTTTCAGTAGCTTGGTGCGCTAGCGTGCCGATAACATCATCTGCTTCCACACCTTTAACTGAGAGTAGAGGAAAGCCCATTGCGCAAACAATGTCATGAATGGGTTGTATTTGTGTGCGCAAATCATCTGGCATCGGTGGGCGTTGCGCTTTATATTCAGAGTAGATTTCGTCGCGGAATGTTTTGCCTTTGGCATCAAATATGACGGTGATATTGCTGGCGGGATAATCCTTTTGCAGACGGCGTAACATGGCGGTAACACCACGCACAGCTCCCGTCGGTTCACCAGCGGCATTACGTAAATCGGCTTTAAACATGGCATGAAAAGCACGATAAAGATAAGACGAACCATCGACAAGGATTAATGGGGCAGTTTGTTTCATAAATTAGTCACTTTAAATATAGGGTATACATTGCTTTAATCATTTCACTGAAAATGCTATCGTTACCCTAAGTTTATACGGAGAACATTTTCATGTTTAAGAATATTTTTACGCCTATTGTATGCGCAGTTGCATTATTAATGACAGTGAATGTTTATGCGGCGGATATTGATACTCCACCTGTTTTGCCTGAACGGATGATGGATGGTGAAAGTATTGAACCAGAAGTAAATATTATTCAAAAAGATGATCGCACTATTGAAGAATATCGCGCCAATGGTCAGCTGTATATGATTAAAGTTATTCCTGTTGTGGGCCCCGCTTATTATTATATTGATTCAGATGGCGACGGTTCTTTGGAAACAGCGCGCCATGAGTTGTCAGGTCATATTGTACCTAACTGGATCTTATTTAAGTGGTAAGCCACTGCTAATCCTGAGTCGTTTTAATGTCTGTTTATACTGAAGTATCGCGCGAGCAATTGGTCGCGTTTTTAAGTGATTATGCTGTCGGAAAATTGGTGTCTTTTCAGGGCATTAGCGATGGCATAGAAAATACCAATTATTTTGTGACCACGGAACAAGGCCAATTTGTTCTCACCGTGTTTGAACAACACGCGTTTGATGAACTGGGTTATTTTCTTGATGTTATGACCTTCTTCTATCAGCAGGGTATTCCCTCTGCTCATCCTGCCGCGGATAAAAATGGCGATTATTTGAAAACATTGTGCGGCAAACCCGCGGCATTAGTGATGCGTTTATCAGGTCGTGGCGTTAATGATGTTGCGACACTTGCACAATGCAAAATCATTGGTGATGTCTTGGGTAAAATGCACATTGTCGGCAAAGAGTTTAGTGGCAAGCGAGTAACCCAGCGCGGACCAATCTGGCGGAAAGAGATGGCCAACACCGTGTTGCCATTACTCAGTGATGAATTGGCAGACATTTTACGAGAAGAGCTGGTTTTTCAAGCCAGTTATGCCAGCTTAGATATGCCTAAAGGTGTTACCCATTCTGATTTGTTCCGTGATAATGCCTTATTTGAGGACGATGAATTACAAGGTATTATTGATTTTTATTATGCCTGTGATGAATACTTACTTTACGATTTAGCAGTTGCAGTCAATGATTGGTGTGTTGATGAAAACGGTTTGATTGAGCACCAGCGTTATCAAGCACTGATGCATGGTTATTTAGACCACCGTGGTCTTACTGAAACTGAACAAGTTAGTTGGAATTTAGTATTACGTGCGGCAGCATTACGCTTTTGGTTGTCACGTTTGCAAGATAAGCTTTTCCCACGTGAAGGTGAGTTAACCCAAATAAAAGATCCCGATGCCTTTTTAAAGATCCTTAAACAGCATCGCGCCAATGAAAATAAAGTTTAACGCTGTTTGATTTAACCTTATGCGTGTTTTAATTATAAAACTCACCTCGATGGGCGACTTAATGCATGCATTGCCTGCTATCACTGATGCGGCAACGGCTATTCCGAATATTGAGTTTGATTGGGTAGTTGATCAGGCTTTTGCAGATGTTCCCTTATGGCACCAAAATGTTAAACGCGTCATTAAAACTGCACATAGACAATGGCGCAAAGAGCCAATAACAGCGTGGAAAGATGGCCGTCTGCCACGCTTTTATCATGAATTGAATGCACATGATTATGATGTTGTGATTGACTTACAAAGTAATCTAAAAAGTGCCTTTGTATCATGGTTATCCAAAGCTGATGTTCACGGCTTAGACAAAGAGTGTTGCCGTGAAAAGCCAGCATATTGGGCTTATAAATATCAGTACACGGTTAATACTCAGCAACATTCAATTGAAAAAATGCGTGAGTTAATGGCACAAGCACTCAACTATGCTATGCCAGAAAAGATGGCGGATTATGGTGTTGATTTAAGTGTTTATCCTTTACCAACGCTTGATTTTGATTTGCCCGAAAAATATCTACTCTTTGTGCATAATGCCAGCTGGCTTACCAAGCTTTGGTCATTATCTTCATGGCAGACCTTAGTTAATAAAGCCGTAGAGCAAGGATATTCGGTACTTTTACCCTGTGGTAATGATGAAGAATTCCAACGCGCACAGCAGATCGCCAGCGTTAATCCACAGGCATATGCCTTGCCACGCTTATCACTCAATGAGGTTGCCGCAATTACGCATCATGCAAAAGGTGCGGTATGTAGTGATACTGGCTTGGCGCATTTAGCTGCTTTAGATGGCTTGCCAGCAGTAACTATCTATGGTGCAACAGACACCAAATTGATTGGCACTTACGGCAAAAATCAAGCTCATATTACTAGTGATTTTGAGTGTTCTCCCTGCTACAAACGACAATGTCCGTTGGAACAATCATCAAATGGCGCCCCCGTGTGCATGGATAATATTGCTGTTGAAGATGTCTGGTGTAAACTAGAAAAACTTATCTCCTCTGCCGCTAAAGAATAGAGACTTATGAAACAAACATTCCCACAATTCCATAATGCACAGGTGTTAGTGATTGGCGACTTGATGCTTGATCGTTTTTATCATGGTAAAGCCAGCCGAATTTCACCTGAAGCGCCTGTTCCAATAGTGAATGTTGAGCGAATAGAAGATATTCCTGGTGGTGCGGCCAATGTGGCGATGAATATCGCATCCTTAGGTGCCACAAGTCATCTTAGCGGCATCACAGGCTTAGATAGTGCGGCAGACACCTTAAAACAGCGTTTAAATTCTGTCGGTGTCAACTGTGCATTTCATCATTCAGCTATCACTGGCACCATCATCAAACAACGTGTGATTAGCAATCATCAGCAATTATTACGTATGGATTTTGAATCCCCTTTTGCTGAAAATGAATGGTTGGGGCTCAAAGCGATGGTTGAACCTTTAATGGCAACCGCATCGATTATGGTGTTATCCGACTACAATAAAGGCACATTGATTGATCCGCAATATTGGATTAATGTGGCAAGACAGCACAATATGACTGTTTTAGTTGATCCTAAAGGTGATGACTTTACTAAATATCGTGGTGCAGATCTGCTTACGCCCAATATGACTGAATTTGAAGCGGTGGTGGGCAAGGTTAATTCCGAAGCAGAGTTAATCGAAAAAGCTCAGAAATTAATCGATCAACTTGATATTAAAGCCTTATTAATTACCCGTAGCGAACATGGCATGTCATTGATTCGCAAAGAACGACCAGAATTTCATTTGCCAGCTATTGCCAAAGAAATTGCTGATGTAACAGGGGCGGGTGATACCGTTATTTCAACCCTGGCCGCCACATTAGCCGCAGGTGAGGACTTAGAAAAAGCCGTTACCTTAGCCAATGTCGCCGCCAGTATTGTGGTCAGCAAATTAGGAACCGCAACGGTGAGTGGCCCTGAGCTACAAGTTGAATATCAACGTCACCAAGGTACTAATAATACCGATCACAGTATTGCTGGTGTCGTTTCGGTGGAACAGCTCAAATTAGCGGTTGAACAAGCCAAACAACGCGGTGAAAAAGTGGTATTCACCAATGGTTGTTTTGATATTTTACATGCCGGTCATGTGGCCTATTTAGAGCAAGCCAGAGCGCAAGGTGATCGTCTAGTGCTTGCCATTAATACCGATGCATCGGTTAGCAAGCTTAAAGGTCCTGGTCGACCGATTAACTCTGCAGAACGTCGCCTAGCCGTTTTAGCAGGCTTGGCTTCTATTGATTGGGTTACCTGTTTTGACGGAGACACCCCTGAAGCCTTATTGCGTGAAATTCAGCCCGATATTTTGGTCAAGGGTGGTGATTACGATAAAAAAGGCGTGGTCGGCTGGGAGATTGTTGAAGGCTATGGTGGCGAGGTTAAAGTCATGGGCATGACACCTAATTGCTCTACGACGGCTATTGTTGAAAAGATTAATAAGGGAAAATAATTTTAGCTAAGTAATGTACAAGGAAAAGTAGATGGCAAAATTTTTAAATACAAGTGCAACAAATTACTTCTTAGAAGATCTTATAAAATCTGCCCAAGATCGACTTATATTAATAAGTCCATTCTTGAAGCTAAATGATCGAATAAAAGAATTATTAGAAGATAAAAACAGGCTCAAAATTGATGTCAGAATTATCTATGGAAAAAGTGAACTTCACAATGATGAAATTAGTTGGCTTAGCGAATTAACCTATATTAGAACCAGTTTTTGCAAAAATCTTCATGCTAAATGTTACATGAATGAAGAGAATTGTATTATTACGAGTTTAAACCTGTATGAATTTAGTCAAGTCAATAATAATGAAATGGGTGTTGCTGTTTCTCGGTTAGATGATCCAGATCTATATCGAGATGCTTATGAAGAAGCTCAGAGAATTATTCGAATTAGTGATGAAGTGAGAATTTCAGTTGAAAAAATAACTCCTAGTTCCGGTAAAAAAGAGAAAGTTAGCCCAGAAGAAATAGAAGGGAATAGTAAGCTTACTACATCAAAATTGGCCAAAAAATTAGGTATGAAAACGGATCAATTGATGACTGAATTAGTATCGAAGGAATTTATAAAAATAAGCGATGGAAAAGAAGAGCTGACAGACAAAGGTAAGAATAGTGGTGGTGAAAGTAAAAAAAGCCGATATGGAAGTGGAAGTTATTTTTTATGGGATAAAGATCTGTCTTTATAGCGAACATTTATTCTCTGCCGCTGGGCGTTCATTTCTTTTGCGTGTCCAAAAGAAACAGAACCAAAGAAAAAGGCACTCGGCATTATCGCTTATCCCTAAGCAAAACTTATTTTACGGATGTGGGAAATAATTCGCTACGCTCAAACACTTTCCCACTTTTATCCGAAAAATAGGCTTTGCTTAGGGGCGATAAAAACGAGATTAAAAAACGTCGTCATTCCCGCATGCTTTTAGCGGGAATCTATTAGAATCATTCTCTGTGGTGAAAATCCTATTTTGTACTTAAAGCTATACTTACTTTAGCCACATTATCTTTAAGATGTTTAGGATTAATCGTACCTATAATAATGCTACTAACCGCTGGATTGCTATAAATTAGGTTGAAGTTCTCTTGTGCACTATCAGGCGTTAAATGCCCACTCGCCAGTGCTTTTTTAATAAAGATGCCTTTATTATCAATTGTGGCTTGGTCTAATACCGCTTGTTCTTGTTGATAGTCTAGGTTGTGCATGACCATGGCTAGATCGGATTGTTGTAGGGCTAATAGGCCACCTTCAACGGTTTTGGTGGACATGCCGGTGGCACGAATAAGACCTTGTTGTTTGAGGTCTGCTAGGACTTCTAATGCGCCTTGTTCTATAATTTGTTTATCATTGCCATCGGAATGAATTAAGACAATGTCTAACACTTCTCGCTTTAAGTTTTTTAGGCTTTGATGAATGCTGGCGGTGATAAATTCTGGGCTGAAGTCGTAGTGGGATTCACCGGTGTCTGCATCAAAGGTTTCGCCTACTTTGGTGGCGATGATCCAGTCATTCGCTTGTTTGTTTAATAAATGACCTAAGCGTTGTTCACTGTTGCCATAGGCGGGAGCGGTGTCGAGTAGGTTGATCCCTAAATCCCATGCCTGAGTGAATAAGTTTTGTACTTGCGTATCATCGGGTATTTTAAAGCTGTCAGGGTATTTTACGGCAGTATTACGGCCAATTTTTACGGTGCCCAAGCCAAGTGGTGATACGGCGATACCGGTTTGTGCAATGTATTTTCGTTGGTTTAAATAGAGGCTCATTTAAATGCAATATCCCATAATGGCTTACCTATGGTTGCTTGCGGTAATGTGGGGGTGGAATGTTCATTGGCGACAAGGTTTTGTATTATTAATGCGTCAATAACTTTATCGGCCAAATCAGGAGCTAAAGCGAGTTTAGTGGGCCAGGCAATATGAATATTATTTTTTGATTCGACAAAAGCAGTATCAGGGCGAGATAGAGCAGATTGCTTGGGTTCTGCTCGGTTGATGGTATGGCTAGCCCACTTTAATTCGGGAAAATCGAACCATGGCAGGATATCGTGCAATAATCTTTGTGCTTCTTGGCTTATATCCGCCAACGATTTACCAACACCTTGTTCGGCAATATTGCCGCCAATATACCAAACCGTATTGCCATTTTCGTCGAAATGGCTGGTAATGGTAGCGATTGGTTTGGAGCCGGAACCTAAACTATGGGCATAAATGGCCGGTAAGGCTTGCTTGGGATCCTTGGCCTTGCATAACACCATTTGCAAAGGACGGCGTTGCATTTTAGGTTTTTTGATCGCCAAGGTATCAAGTAATGCCTGATTACCTTCGCCAGCTGTTAATACAAATTGTTGCGCTTGAATTTTATATTCGCCAATTTGGATTGATTGTACGCCATGGGTATTTTGTTGCCAGGTGATTTCAGACTCGCTAGGAATTTGTAAAATACGATCTTGCCAAGGCTGAACTAAGCATCGCAACACCGAAGGAATATCTAATACCGGCTCTTCAAGGCGATAAAGTGCGCCTTTGAAATCAGGGTGTTGAAATAATGGAGGACGTTCCGGTTTTGCCACGGTTTGCATGCGACTACTAAGTGCTTTGCTAGCAAAAAATGAGACCATTTTTGAGGATAACTTTTCTTGCGACCACATTAATTGATGATCAGAAAAGACTTTAACTTGGCTTAAATCAACCTCACCCGTTCCCTTTAAACAGGCTTGCCAGCGCGCCGGCATAGCACCAATGGCCTGAGTGGCTTTTGATAAAATACCGTTAAGGGCATATTTAGTACCGCCATGAATAATACCTTGAGAACTTAGCGTTTGTGCATTACCTATGGTGTTATTTTCTAATAATAATGCGTGGAAGCCCATATTGTTCAATCGATTATGCAGCCATAATCCGGCGATGCCCGCGCCGATAATGACGACATCTGTTGTTATAAGCTGTTGAGTCATTCTTAATTTAATTACTCAAGATCTTTATCAAGCGCTTCACAAATATAGTGACCAATAATAATATGTCCTTCTTGCACGCGTGCCGTTTCATCAGAAGGAATGCAGATGCAAGAATCGGTACTTTCACGCAATTGACCGCCATCAATACCTGTAAAGGCAATCGTGGTGCAGCCTGCTTGTTTTGCAGTATTTAGACCATTAATAACATTCGCGCTATTGCCCGATGTCGATAACCCTATCGCAACATCCCCTTGTTTGGCTAACGCCTGAATTTGGCGATCAAAAATAGTGTCAAAGCTAAAATCATTGCCATGTGCGGTGATGATAGATGTGTCTGTTGTCAGCGCAATGGCAGCCAAAGGCGCGCGCTGTTTGTAATAACGCACAACAAATTCCGCCGCAAGATGTTGGGCATCTGATGCGCTACCGCCATTGCCAAAGAAGAGGACTTTGTTGCCAGAAGCAAGGCTGTTTCTAATTGTGTTGATGAGAATGCTAACTTGAGGTTCAAGTGCATATAAGTCTTCAACCATCTTTTGGTGGCGATTCAGTGTGGATTTGAATGACACGGCTTACCTCTTATGCTGACAAGATGAGAATATTTAATAGTGTTTTGGTAAACTAGTGTACCAAAACACCATAATTAAAGATCTGATCATTATATTCTTATGTTAAAAACAATACAGTTTCTTCGTGAAGACTTTGCCAACAAATGGCGAGGGCGGGATGTGTTTTCTGTCGTTCAAGGTCTTACCGGTGAGGTTTTTCGTTATAAAGAAGGTCGTCGTACATTACGTTTTGTTTTGGAGGGGAAAAGCTATTTCCTGAAATATCATCAAGGTGTTGGCTGGCTGGAAATTATTAAAAACTTAATTCAACTTCGCGCTCCCGTTATTAGCGCTAAAAATGAATGGCAGGCGGTTTATTTCCTTGAACAAAATAAAATCGACACGATGACACTTGCTGGCTATGGTGAGCAGGGATTAAATCCGGCAAAAATACAGTCATTTGTGATCACTGATGAATTAGTTGATACCATGAGTTTGGAAGACCTTGGTCAACAATGGCGCTCAAGGCCTCCAACATTTTCAACTAAAATAACGCTAATTAATAAATTAGCGGCTATTTCAAAAACGATGCATGAAAGTGGCATGAATCATCGAGATTATTATTTATGTCATTTTTTATTGGATCAGTCTTTTGCACAACATAATACGATTAATGATGACACTCGTTTATTTTTAATTGATTTACACCGAGCTCAAATACGCCAGAAAACACCACAGAGATGGATAGTGAAAGATCTAGGTGGTTTATATTTCTCAGCAATGGATATTGCTTTATCCAAACGTGATCTTTTACGCTTTATGATGGTGTATTCCGGCTTGTCAGTGCGTGAAATATTAACGTGCCAGCAATCGTTTTGGGATAAAGTTGCCAAACGTGCCGTTAAAATGCGTGATAAATAGATTATGTCTAAAAATAAGTCAATAAACTTATTTTTACAAGGTGGGCGGAATGTCAGCGTACCATTCACTCTGTCGCAAGATGATATTTTATATAATTGCACGAAAGTTTTAAGGTTATTACCTGCGAAACGCTTAGTTTTAGAGGCACAATCTTCAAAACATCATTTAGTGATAAAGTTATTTTCACCGAACCATAAAGGTCGGCGAGAATTAGCACGAGAGCAACAAGGACATCAACAAGCCAAAGCGGCGGGCATTAATGTGCCAAATATAATCCTAAGCTCAAATGATATGGCAGATTGTTTTGCTATCGGTTATCAATTCATTGAAAACTCACAATCCTTTAACTTAGATAATGAGTCTAAAAGTATTGAACGAGTCGCTAATTTGCTAGAATTGATGGCAAAAATGCATAAGTACGGTATTGTTCAGAACGATATTCATATGGATAATGTCTTATTAGTAGATGAAACGCTTTATCTGATAGATTTAGGTTCAATTGTATGTGAACAGGAAGGTGTAGCGTTAAGTCAGAAGAAAAGTATTGATAATGTAGCCCTATTAATTGCCCAATTTGTTCCACAGATACAAGCTCA
This sequence comes from Piscirickettsiaceae bacterium, assembly GCA_013215825.1. Taxonomy (GTDB): domain Bacteria; phylum Pseudomonadota; class Gammaproteobacteria; order Nitrosococcales; family Methylophagaceae. The sequence continues at coordinate 182,432 of JABSQN010000001.1, forward strand.
ACTTATTGAACAATTACCTATCTACTATCAGGCAAGAGGCTGGGATTTTGATAGGCAACAACAAGCTGATTTTATGCAGGCTTTAGATAAAGCATGGCAAAAGCGTAAGCGAGATTATCTAAGTAAGTGTTTTAGAACATGCACCATGACTCAGTATGATCATGGTATCAGTCGAGAATATGCGTTTAGAACTGATTTTATATCGGAACTGTCAATCGATTTAATCAATAATGTTGATAGCTTAATGGACAATGGAAAAGTGCTAAAGGCAGGCAATTCTGCCACTGTAGTACGTGTTGAGCTTGATGGGCGAGACCTTGTTATCAAACGATATAATATTAAAGGTATTTGGCATTTTCTAAGGCGCTGTTTTCGTCCTAGTCGGGCGGCTATTTCATGGCGAAATGCTAATTTATTAGAATTTATTGGTATAGAAACGCCTAAACCACTTGGTTTTATAGAAAATAAGATTGGCTGGCTTCGGCATACTGCTTATTTTATTAGTGAGTTTACAGAAGCAGAAGAATTATTGAATGTTTATCAAAGGCAAAAACCAACGGAACACGAGTTAAATCAAATTGCTAATATCTTTGATTTATTGCAAAAGAGTCAGATCTGCCATGGTGATTTAAAGGCAAGTAATTTATTGTTAGATGTAACAGGTAAAATATGGATGATTGATCTGGATTCGATGCAGGAATATAGCAATAGAAATTTGTTTATCAATGCCTTTGCAAAAGATAAAGATCGTTTTTTGCGAAATTGGCAGGATCCTAAAATAAAAGAACTATTTGGTAATATTTTGTAATGAAGCTTGCGGTTTGTTTGTATAAATTTTTTCCCTTTGGCGGTTTGGCACGTGATTTTCTTAGGATAATGACAATTTGCCGTTCTAGGGGCTATGAAATTGATGTTTTTGTTATGGAATGGCAAGGCGATATTCCAGATGGTTTTAATGTTCACGTTATTCCGACGAGAGCTTGGACAAATCATGGCAAAGTAGCTTCTTTTATTGCTCAAGTTAGCCCGCAATTAACAGAAAATGATTATGATTTAGTCATTGGCTTTAATAAAATACCCAATTTAGATTTATATTATGCAGCAGATCCTTGCTATCTTGATCGTGTTAAAAGTCAGAAATATTATTTTTTACACAAATTAAGCCGCCGATTTAAATTTTATGCCAGCAATGAAAGGGCCGTCTTTGGTTATCAAAGTACCACTGTTTCTTTAATGATCTCTGATGTTCAGCAGGCCTTATTTAAAAAGAACTACCACACATCGGATGATAGATTGCTTATGTTGCCTCCGGGTATTGATCCCGGTAGAAAACGTCCTGATAATTGGCTGAAAATTCGTGATGAATTTAGGCTGAAATGGCTGAAAAATGATGAAAAGATCATTTTAATGGTCGGTACTGGCTTTAAAACAAAAGGGGTTGATCGGGCAATTCGAGGTCTTGCATTAGTGCCGAAGCAACAATTAAAGAATATTCAGTTATTTATTGTTGGAGATGGTGATCCTTCGTCTTATTTGAAATTGGCAAAGCAATTATCAGTGCAAGATCATGTGAGATTTTTTGGTGGACGTTCAGATATACCTGATTTCTTATTTGGAGCTGATATGTTGTTGCATCCAGCTAGAAAAGATAATACAGGCACCGTTATTTTGGAAGCAATAGTCGCGGGTTTACCCATATTAGTGACTGATGTATGCGGTTATGCAAAACATGTTACAAAATCGGAGACGGGCTTAGTCGTTTCATCACCTTTTGATATAGATGCTTTTGGTAAGCAATTAACACAGATGTTACAAAGTGATGGTAGTGAAAAATGGTCAGAAAATGGATTGGCCTATGCTGAAAGTGAAGATTTATATAGTATGCCAGAGAAAGTAGCAGATATTATTGACAACATGGTTACAGAAAAAGGGGAGAGGCACAATTAAAATGGTATTAGTGACAGGTGGTGCAGGCTATATTGGTAGTCATATTTGTGTTGAGCTTCTTGATGATGGCTACGATGTTATTGTTGTGGATAATTTATCTAATAGTTGTGATGAATCACTGCATCGCGTACAAAAGATAACGGGTAAAACCGTATCTTTTTATCAGCAAGATCTTAGAGATAAAGATGCTTTGATTGACGTGTTTAATAAGCATGAAATAAAGTCAGTGATCCATCTTGCAGGATATAAAGCCGTAGGCGAGTCTTGTGAGAAACCGTTAATGTATTACCAGAATAACTTGGAATCTACATTAGTTTTGCTTGATGTAATGATGCAGTTTGATGTGAATAAATTAGTATTTAGCTCATCTGCTGCAGTGTATGGCGCACCTGAAAGCGTACCTATTTCAGAGAACTTTCCCTTATCAACAACCAATCCTTACGGGCGAAGCAAGTTAATTATTGAAGAGATATTACGAGATGTATCTGCTGTGCCATCAAGTAATTTACAAGTGATTCTCTTACGTTATTTTAATCCGGCAGGCGCTCATGAAAGTGGCATGATAGGTGAAGACCCTTCAAATATACCTAATAATTTACTGCCTTATGTTTCTCAGGTTGCCGTTGGTAAGTTAAAGCAAGTTGCAGTGTTTGGTGGTGACTATCAAACAAAAGACGGCACAGGGGTTCGAGATTATATACATATTGTTGACTTGGCTAGAGGGCATTTAAAAGCGTTGGAGCGAAAGAGTGCTGTAAATTGTGAAGTGTATAACTTGGGTACTGGACGAGGTTATAGTGTTTTAGAAGTGATTGATGCTTTTCAGAAAGTGTCTCAACAAGATATTCCTTATGAAATAATGCCACGCCGAGATGGTGATGTTGCTGAATGTTATGCCAATTCAACGTGTGCTAATAAAGAGTTAGGCTGGCAAGCAAATAAAACACTGATGGATATGGTGACCGATGCATGGCGCTGGCAAAGTGATAATCCAGAAGGATATGGACATGATTGAACTACAAGAAAATCAATTGGTTGGTAAAGGTTTACACCGTGAGGTTTACGTTCATCCTGACGATAGTAGCTTGTGTGTTAAAGTCGTTGTTCTTCGTGGTGAAGAAGAAACTCGCCGTGAACAAGCTTATTATAAACTGTTGCAACGGAGAAATATTGTATGGGACATGTTGCCCCAATTTTATGGAGTGGTAGAGACAAATAAGGGCGAAGGTGCGGTATTTGAGTTAATTCGGGATGTTGATGGTTCAGTATCTAAAACATTGGAATATTATTTACAATCAGCTCAATTAACAGAGCAATATTCTCAAGGGATTCAGCACTCATTGCAATTATTAAAAGATTATTTATTGTCACAAAATATCATAACAATGACGATAAAACCTAAAAATATTGTTTATAAGAAGCAAGACGAACAAAGTGGGTTGTGCGTTATCATTGATAATATCGGTAATTCAGATATTGTGCCACTTAGTAGTTATAGTTCATTCTTTGGTCGTAAGAAGATCATGCGGAAATGGACACGATTTATTGCATCAATGGCTAAACATTACCCTGACAACCAACCTTTACAGATTATATTGTCAGGGTTTTAGTTATGTCTTTGTTACTAAAATATCTTCCATTACCAAATATTCTAAATCGGATCCATAGAACATATTTAAGGCATCTTCTGGGCTACACACCATCGGTTCGCCTCGACGATTCAGTGAGGTGTTTAATAATACGGCATTGCCATTTAGTTTTTCTACTTCTTCAAGCAAGTCATAGTAACGAGGATTGGTTGCTTTGGTGACGATTTGAGCACGCGCGGTGCCATCTTCATGGACGACTTCTGGAATGCGTGATTTCCAGCTTTCAGCAACATCAAAGGTAAATGTCATATAAGGGCTAGGATGGTCTGTTTGTAAGATCTCAGGGGCAATGCGATCTAAAATGCTGGGGCAAAATGGACGCCAGCGTTCACGATATTTAATTTGAGCATTAATTCTATCGGCTACGCCAGAATGATTAGGGCTTCCAATAATGCTTCGATTCCCTAAGGCGCGAGGACCAAATTCCATTCGACCTTGGAACCATGAAACAGGATTGCCAGCATGTAAAATTTCTGCAGTTTGTTGGGTGACATTATCTAGCTTCTTCCATTGCACATCTTTGGGGTAAGCTTCACAGGCATCAATACATTGCTGAGTTGTATAGGAAGGGCCGAGATAGACATGTTCCATTTTTTCAACAGGAACACCGGCCATTTGAGAGGCATAACTGGCTGCGCCAATAGCGGTTCCTGCATCACTTGCCGCCGGTTGTACAAAAAGCTCTTTAACATCAGGTAGAGCGATAATACGCTGGTTTAACTTAACATTAAGAGCAACACCGCCGGCAAAACAAACTTTGCCTGTTTCTTTAATAATATCGCCCAGATAATAATCAATGAGGTGTAAGGCTGTTTTTTCTAATAAGGCTTGAATGCTGGCAGCATAATCAATATAAGGATCATCAATTTCATCACCTTCACGTATAGGTCCAAGCCATTCGATTAATGCTGGGCTAAAGAAATAGCCTTTACCATCTTTCTTATAACGTCTCAATCCAACGGTATTAATCAATTTGGTGTTAATTTTGAATTCACCATCATGGATATCAATTAAACGAGAAAAGTCAAAGCGGTTAGGATTGCCATAAGGAGACATTCCCATTACTTTGAATTCGCCATCGAGCATTTCAAAACCAAGCAGTTCAGTTAACGCACCGTACATGCCACCTAATGAATCAGGATCATAGAATTCTTTTATTTTATGAATTTTGCCATTTTCACCATAACCGAAAAAAGTCGTGGCATATTCACCCTTACCATCAATACCGATAATGGCTGTTTTCTCTTTAAATCCACTCAGATGATAAGCACTACTGGCATGAGCAAGGTGATGTTCAACTGCTTCAAATTTAACTCGCTTTGAATCAATGCCTAAATCATCTAAGAGTTTCATCACATTTTTATGATTACGCCAATAACGACGGTTGCCGCTAAAAAGAGCAGTTAATGCCCGATCGGGCGCATACCAATGACGTTTAGCATAATGCCAGCGAGCCGGGGATTTGAGACCAATTTCAGCATAAGGAAAGGCAACAATATCAATTTGACTGGGCTTTATTCCTGCTTGTTCCAAGCAAAACTTAGTGGCTTCATAAGGCATCTTGCCTTTAGCATGCTTATCCCGCAAGAAACGTTCTTCTTCTGCGGCGGCGACAAGTTTACCGTCAATGTATAACGCTGCGGACGCGTCATGGTTTACTGCGCCAGATAGGCCTAATACGATCATATGGAGCTCTTTAAGTTCTTAATATTATGGTGTTAAGTATATCAAGTTGGAACGAGTAGAGACTACTTGTATTTAGTCTTCAGTTTTTTTTCAATGCGAGACCAAAGCTTTTTTGAGGAAGGAGATAACTTTTTTTCATTGGCATAGGCTTTTAAAAAGTAAATGCGATCTTTGATGGTCCAATTCTCACCTGCATGACGATGCAGGCTAAATAAGTCTCGAATGACGGCCTGTTTTTTAAAGATAGTGCGCTTGAGTTTTTCTAGATCAATAAATCTAACATCCCACTGGCCATTAATTTTTTTCACAAAAATATGTTTAGGGTAAAAACAGTTATGTTGGAAGTGGTTGACGTGCATTTTTGCAGTGGCAGATGCTATTTTTCGAATAAGAGCAAGCTTATTTTTGTACTCTAAGTCTACAAATTTAGTCGAATCTAAAGAATCGTATCCGTCCAATGATTTTGTAACTAATATTGCTTGATTATCTTTTTTACCGAAGTAAATCAATTCCAATGTTGATACATTCTTATGTGTTAATCGATTAATGTTGTGAAACTCTTTTTGAAAAGTAGCAATGCCTCTTATAGGGTGCAAAAAAGTTTTAGAAACATGATTTTCTTGTCGCTTGATAAATATATCAATAGACCCATTAGCACGTGATAAGGGATATTTAACAACACCGCTCCAGCCTCCACGGCGAAAATTGGGTTCTTCAAACCAATCAGATTTTAGATTCCAAATAGCTGAAAAGGTGCCTAGACTATTACTATCCAATATTTGTTGCCAATTTGGTTCAAAATGCTCGAATAGTTTAGGCATTGATTTCATAAAATCCTGTGGGTGATATTTGAAAGCCAAGATTTCCAGCTTGATGATAATTAATATGAACAAGGGATTCCAAATTCATCCAAGCCGAAGGGGTTGAGCGATGTGGTTTAGGTAGCCATTTATTTGATTTCCAGTTCATGAAATGTAGATACATAAACTCACGATTTCCATCAAGGTCATTGGTTAGCTTGCCTTTTATCCAGAACCAATTTTGAGGATGTGTCATTGAGCCTGACCACCAAGGATGAGGCGATAGTATCGTGCTAAATTGTTCTTTAAATAATACTTTTCGTTGATAGGGATTGAATAATGCCCATAATTTCCTTAATAATAATGGATGTTTCTTATGTTTAATAAAGACTTTCGAGAACTTAGATTCATCAAGGCCAAAATGGTTATTGTCTTCCAAATATTTTTGCCAATTAGGAATTTGTCTAAAGGCGTTACGTTGCTTATCATTATTCTTGAAAAAGGCAAAATGACCTGAAATTCGTTTGTCATGAGTAGAAATAACATCATAATTATCGAGTATTTTATCAGTAATAAAATGGCGAATATTGCCATAAATAATGTCATTGTCTCCAAAAGCATAGAAGTCATAGCCTACAATATCTTGTTGGTGGATAAAGCCATAAGCGGGCTTCAGATCACAAAGTTTATAAGGGCTTGAAGGGTTAAAGTTAATGTTTAACTTTTCGCTAACCATTTTTTTATAGTCAGTAAAGCTTGTATGAATATAACGGACATTCTTAGCTCTGTTAGCAGGCTCTCCGCAGTCAGTGAAGAATAGCCAGTCAATATCAGAGTTAGCTTTGCATGATTCAATATACAGATCGATCCATTCTGGCCATTGACCAAAATAAGGAATGATTTTGATAATACTGTATTTAGACATTATTTCTGATACTTAGCGTGGAAAGTTTTGCATAAATGGAAGCTGCCAAAAGACTTTTTTCACAGCTTGATCGGTAAACGTGTTTTGTAAACAAGTTAGATTATGTTTATGTATAGTTTGTTTTTCATTATTACCTAAAGAATGGATTTTTAGCATTAATTCAGCAAGTTTATCGACATCTCCAACATTAAAGAGCCAATTTTCGTCTGAAATAATTTCTTTGGCTCCTCCAACATTGGTTGCAATGATTGGTAACTCAGCAATAATCGCTTCAAGAAGCACCATGCCAAAAGGTTCATAATTAGAACTTAAAACAAAGCTATCAAAAGCACGAAAGTAATGGACAGCTTGTGGTACAAGACCTAGAAATAAAACTTGTTCTGATAATTGAAGTTGTTTGACTTGCTGTTTTAACTGTTGCTCTAGTTTTCCTTTACCCATTATGACTAGTATGCTGTTAGGTAGTTTGGTCGCGACTTTAGAAAAAGCATTAATTAAAGTTGTTTGATCCTTATCAGGGTGCAAACGTCCAACATTAGAAAATACATATTTCTCTTGGGGAATATTTAAATACTCTCGCGCTTTATATCGCTCAATTTGTAAGGTTCTTATTTGTTCAGGATTAATTCGATTATATAAGGTTTGAATCTTCTGCTGAGGAAAAAAAGGAAGGCTAGTGCGGGCATCATCACGAATAGCGTTGGAGACACCTAGTAAAGATAGATTTTTTTTATGGCGAGTAATAAAGTATTTACGCATGAAGCGCTGGTAAACATTAAAAGCATGGCTAACACCAATAACAGGTAGCTCTTTAATATGGCAGGCAATATAGATAGATTTGTAACGGTGGGCAATAGCAAATTCAAAGTTGTATTGTTGGCAGAGTTGTTGAACCTGTTTGATTTGTTTTCGTTTTAAGCCTGCGAGTTCTTTTGATTTGTTATCTAAGAAGACAACGCGTTCTGAAGACGATTGTTCAATTACAAAAGAAGACTCTTTGCCGATCAAGTAAGCTGTAATGACAAGATAATCAGTATTTTCAAATAAGTTGGCATATTGCCGAGCTATATCTAAAAATGGCATGGTATAGCCATGACAGAGTTGTAAAACATATTTTTTTTTGGTAGTCATTATTTGGAGACCTGTTCTATGAAATACACAGTCGCCTTATTCCCGTGTTTATCTTGTAAGCTAAATATCGTTTTGAGGTCCATGGTGGATAATACTGCATAACGATCTTTATATTTACGCTTTTCAACCAATATTAAATAATCATAATTCTGATATGTTTTGAGTAATTTTATTTTAGTTATTGTGGCCTTAGGATTATTGCTATTGAAATAATATTGTAGAAAAAGATTATCCGTTAATATAGTTTTATTTTCAGTAATATTTTGACTTGCCCACAGAGCGGTTTCTTTAATATAGACCTTTGAATTAGATGTGGTCATGCTGTCTATTAAGCCGATGAGCAAGACTAGTCCAATAATTGTGAGAATAGGCTTGTTTTTATTGTTCCATATTGTGGTAATAAATTGACATAAAGTCGGAAGCATAAACAGGATAATCGCCAATAAAGTCATGGTGATGTAGCGTGAAGAGATAAAATAGTTCTTTAGAAGGAAGGTGATGAGGATGAGTACATTTAATGCAATGAAGTAGATAAATAGTTGATTAAATTTGTGTTGATAAATATTTTTTTCTTGCCATCTGCCAATGAAATATAAACTAATATAGCTTAAAGATATTGATTTAATAATTTTATAAGCGAGCATTACGAGCAAGCCTGATATTAAGATTAAAGCACTGTAACGTTCGGAGTATTTGTTGAGTATCTGGGTTCCTAAAATATTTGTCTTATTATTGAATGATGTTAAGAAGTTACTTATGTCAATATAGTTTAAAACAGAAGCGATTTTACTAAAAGCATCTATCGCACTAGATTGACTAATGGTAAAAACACTAATAAATACCGTAATAGTGATAAAAAGATAGTTAAGTTGTAAAGCTTGTTTAATTGCTACTTTAAGGGGGGCATGGAACAATAAATATAAGGGTAACAAGGCTAAAAGAATGATGCCTTCCACACGGAAAAGGGTAGCGAAGACAATAAATATTTGCCATAGAGTTGCTTGCTTTAAGGATGGCTTATCTAAGAACTGCATAAAATGATATAAAGCTAAGCTACAAAAAGCCCAATAGCCTGCATCGCGGAAAATAAAATGGCGATATTCATTCAGTGATTGAAAGCAAAGGAATAAAATAGCAGCAATAATAATGTGTTGTTTCGATGGTAGTATTTTGTGAGAAATTCGTATTAATGAGTCGGTGAGTAATACAAATAATAAGGTATTAATAATTTGAGCACTAAGCTCAAAAGAAAAGTTGCTGATTTGGTGAGTGTATGCAGTAAGAACAGCAAAAAAAGGCCAGTTATATAGCTCTGCGGTAGCTGCTAATCCCCCTTGCAAGTAAGAGGCCGCCATATTTATATATAAAACACCATCACTATTGATAAGATCATTAGTATAAAAAGCGAAGATAGATAGCAATGAACTTATAAGGGCCGTAGACAATCTAATTTTAGTTAATTCATTTGGTATCATCACAATGTTCTCGCAGGCGAGTAAATAAGAGAGAGGATTTGGTTGCTTTTAATATCTCGCATACACCGATGATGCCCTTCAGGACATTCTCGTTGGAAACAGGGGCCGCAATCGACATCAATTTGTACAATCTGGGCATTGTCTGCCAACGGTGGGGTAAAGCTGGGTGATGTTGGCCCGTAGATGGCGATTAATGGCCTTTGTAAGGCAGCGGCGAGATGCATTAGTCCAGAGTCATTAGAGATCACTTGATCTGCGGTGGCAATTAAATCGATCGCATCAGACAGTTCTGTTTTGCCACATAGATTGATGGCTTCCGGTGGCGTGTTGAGTTTAAGTTGAGAAAGGATGTCATCGGCAATAGCCTCGTCAGCTTGCGAACCAATGATCAAGACTTGCCAGTCTTTGGCTATTAGTGCCTTGGCTACTTGGGAATAATGTGTTGCAGGCCATTGCTTTGCCGAGCCGAATTCTGCGCCTGGGCATAAAATTAACCGTTTTTTATTGGTATTTAAGATCGAGTTAAATTTACTATTGGGTGTTTCGGCAATCATTAATGGTATTGGATAGCTTGGTGCGATCTGTGATTGTGATGCCGGATAAGCTAGCGACACATAACGCTGTACCATTAACTGCAATGCGTCGTTATCTAGTTTTCGAATATCGTTGAGTAAGCCATAACGCATTTCACCGCGCCAACCCGTACGAAGAGGGATATTAGCAAACCAAGGGATTAAGGCTGACTTCCATGAGTTAGGCAGTACAATGGCTTGATCATAATGTTCTTTTCGCAAGCTATGGCCGAGTTGCTTTCTCATTTTCCAGCCAAAGACACCATGACTCACAGGCATGGTGAACGCTTTATTAACTTCAGGCATCCTGGCCAATAATGGCTTTGTCCACGCCAGAGCTAGTACATCAATGATGACATCAGGATTGTCAGCCTTGATTGCCTTAAATAATGACTGTGCCATGACCATATCACCAATCCATGATGGTCCGACAATCAAGATCTTGTTGATAGCGATTGTCATAAGAGCCTAATGCAGCGTGCTATGAGCAATATAGATAAAGATAGTACCTGCCGCGATAAGGGAAATCTGTTGCAAAGTTTCTGATGGTTTTACTTTATTATGCAGGCCGGGGATAAGATCGGCAACCGCAATATAGATAAAGCTAGAAGCAGCAATAACGAGGATATAGGGCAATAAGTGTTGCATATCCGCTAATAAGAAGTAGGCTAGTATTGCACCGACAACCGTGCCAAGGCTGGAGAGGACATTAAAGAATAGTGCCTTTTTTCGGCTGTAACCGCTGTGTAATAAAATAACAAAATCACCAAGTTCTTGTGGAATTTCATGGGCAGCAATAGCGAGCGCAGTGACAATACCTAGATGTGTATCGGTTAAAAATGCAGCAGCAATTAAAATGCCATCAACAAAGTTATGAAGACCATCACCAATCAGAATTAAGGTGCCTGCGGCTTGTTTTTTATTACCGTGATTATGCTCAGATGATTCTGGATCATGGACATCACAATGTTCATGGTGACAATGGCGCCAAAGCACTAGCTTCTCTAATACAAAGAAACTAAGAAGGCCGATTAATAAGGTGAGTCCAATATCATGCGGATCAACACCAAACTCAGGCTCTAATGCGTGTGGAATTAGGCCTAGTAAGGATGCGCCCAATAATGCGCCAACGGCAAAACTGACTAAATGAGGGACCGTGTTCGCTTGTACTTTTTTAGACAGTAATAAAAAGGAAGCGGCAATGGTTACGCTGAGTAAACCGCCGATCAGGCTAAAGCCGATAATCCAGAGTAACAGTTCCATAATATTCCAAGTGTAAGGCTAATTAATAGATCATACCTTATTTAACCTAAGTTCTGGATAAGAACATTTAGTTTGTTTATCGTCATTCCCGTAGGCTTTTAAGCGAGAATCTAGTATTTAAAACACAGCTCCCGGCTAAAAAAGTCTACCGAGATGACGGAGTGATTAACATTATTCAAATATTAGCTTTATTCAGAATTTAGGTTATTTAGTGAAAAACAGCTTGAATAGTCGGTGTTTACTGAATCCAAATCATCGAAGCCATTCGACCTGTTTTACCATCACGGCGATAAGAGAAAAAGCGCTGCTTATCACTTACCGTGCAAAGATCACCCCCATAAATAGCGGTAACACCGTGTTCAATTAAGCGTTGTTTTGCTAAGTGGTAGATATCACATAAATAATGTGAACCATCTGTTGCTTCAAACGCCTGGGCTGCTTGAGGAAAGTGCGAGCAGAAAATATCATACACATCGTGACCAACTTCAAATTGTTTAGGACCAATAGCCGGACCTAGCCAAGCCATAATAGAGTGGGGGTCGCATTGGAAAAAACGTATCGTTTGTTCAATAATCCCTGCAGCCAGACTACGCCAGCCCGCATGAATCGCCGCCACAGTATCCCCTTGTTGATTGCATAATAAAATGGGCAAGCAATCTGCCGTCATAATGGTGCAAACATGTTCTTTTTGATGGCTAAAAATGGCATCCGCTTTAATATCTAATTGCCAATCCTGACTATTAATCACATGATGCCCATGTACTTGATTTAACCAGCGAGGCGGTTCCGGCAGTTGTGCTTGAATGGTTAATTGTGCCCTGTTTTGATCAACCGAGTGTCGTTCATCACTCACATGACCGCCTAAATTAAAACTATCGAAAGGTGATTGGCTGACACCGCCTTGTCGGGTGGTGCTTAATGCTCTGATATTGGCGGGCGCGGGCCAGTCGGGGATGATAATGCTATTGGACATAAGGCACATTTAAATAGCTGCGCCAATCATCAAATAACTGTTTATCTAAGGCTGCAATTGTTGAGCGAGGCGATAGGGTATTGCTCTGCAGCAGTTCGCCATCAAACGTGCATGCCATACCGCCAGCTTCCTTAAGAATAAGAAGTGCCGCCGCATAATCCCATAGATGTTGTTTGGCATGAAGATAGACATGCGCTCGCCCACTCGCTATCCAACATAATTCTAATGCAATCGAGCCTAAACTACGTTGTGATCCATAAGGTACTGTCGTGACTAATTGCGTGGCAAGTCCAGAAGGTAGGCGTTTATAATCAATGATAGCCAGTGTCTTTTTAAGCGGCAAATTAAATTTTTTCGCATACAATTTTTGTTCATTAAGCCAAGCGCCTTCACCGGATTTAGCCATGAAACACTCATCTCGAATGGGATCATAAACAATCGCTACCGTTGATTTTCCGTTCTCAATTAAGGCCAAAGACACGGAAAAATAAGGAAAGCCAGCGGCAAAGTTACTGGTGCCATCAATAGGGTCTAAACACCAAACAGCAGGACTTGATAATAAGTCTTGTTGTTCCTCTTGGCTCATTTCCTCACCTAATAAAGGAATCTCAGGGTAGGCTATTTGTAATGCCTCGGTGATATGTTTCTGCATGGCGAGATCGGCCTCTGTCACCACGCTACCATCGGTTTTATAATTGCGTTCTACGGCATTAAATCGAGGGTGTATTTCTGCTTCACAGGCAGTAATAATAATGTTTTTTAGTTGTTCTAAATCAATATCCATTGTAGAAGTATATCCTTATTGAGACCATTTTTCTCTCGCCATACTTTCGTAGAAAGGTCTCTTATTATTTAAACAGTGAGCAACTCACTGTAAACTGAGACTATTTGAACCAGATAATGATAATACCTTATGTCTAACGCTCGATTTTATTGCCCAGAACTGAATACTGATGGCACGCAGATACCGTTACCTGATGCCGCACATCGTCATGCAGTGCAAGTCCTGCGGCTGAAACAAGGTGAGCGCATACGCTTATTCGATGGGCGAGGATTGGAATATTATGCTGAGTTAACACAGGTTGCAAAACGCAGTTCGACTGTCACATTATTGGATAAAGTGACACTGGATAATGAATCACCATTAAATATCACTTTGCTACAAGGTATATCTCGTGGAGAACGAATGGATTATGCCTTACAAAAAGCTGTTGAGTTGGGCGTAAATAGAATTATTCCTGTTGTGACCGAGCGGTGTAATGTGCAATTATCTTCCGGACGAGCAGAAAAGCGATTGGCACATTGGCATGGGGTAATGGTAAGCGCCTGTGAACAAAGTGGTCGAAGCGTGTTGCCCGAGTTATCGAATATAATGATGCTTGATGAAGCCTTGGCTGATAACGCGATAACATGCCGCTTAGTATTAGACCCCGAGGCAACAATAGGCTTTGCAGCATTAGAACAGCCAGATGCTGTCTCATTGCTTATTGGCCCTGAAGGTGGGTTAAGTGAGCAAGAAGTTCAGCAGGCAATAACAGAAAATTACCAAGCAATTAAGTTTGGACCAAGAATTTTACGAACAGAAACTGCAACTGCCGCGGCAATTGCAGTGATACAAACAATGTGGGGAGATTTGGGATAATGGATGATGGTTTAGCCATACTATTATTAGTTGGTTTAGCGTGGATGTGGTGGGATGGTCGCGGCGTAGCCGAACATGCTATTCGCGCGGTGAAAAATCACTGCGATCAAATTGGTGTAATATTCATCAATGATACGGTTGAATGGCAAAAGGTTCGATTCGAGCGTAATTATAACGGGCGGGTACAATTAAAACGCACCTACTCTTTTGAATTTGTTAGCGATATGGAGCGACGTTATCGGGGCGAAGTCATTATGTTAGGCAATCGCGTAAAAAAAATAGAATTAGATGCATACCGGATATAAAGTAAGGTGATGATGATGGCAAGAACAGCATTAGTGGTAGATGATTCACGTGTTGCTAGATTGATGTTAAGAAAACTGTTGATTGCTAATGGTTTTGACGTCATAGAGCAAAATAGTGGCGAAGATGCGTTGGACTATTTGCACTCTGATGCCTTGAAGCCGTGTGTTATTTTTATGGATGTGATGATGGCCGGCATCGATGGATTAACCGCGACGAAACAAATTAAAGCTAATCCAGAGTTAGCTAATATCCCTGTTGTTATCTGTACTGGTAACGATACGGAAGAAGATAAGCGGCAAGCATTAGAATCTGGAGCGATTACCGTATTAAGCAAGCCTCCAGTTAAGGGTGTATTGATGGATGTGATTGGCGAGTTAGCAGCACATATGACGGAAGAGCTCGTAGCAGAACCAATTCTAGAACCGACGCCAAGCGTTATAGATGAAGCTGCATTGATTGCAAAAGTCGTCGCAAATATTGAACAAACAATTGTGCCAGAAATACAGAAAAATGTACGAGACACAGCGGAAGAGATTAGTCGGGAAATAGCAGTCGGCATAGCGGAGAAAATGGTGACTGAACACGTTAAATTAGCACTTGAAATGCAATTGCCAGCAATAACTGAACAGCTAAGAACGCAAATGCAACAAGCAACTGAAGACGTTGCCCAACAAGCCGTGAAGCGAGCCGCAGGTGAAACAGTGGCTGCAATAGCAGAGCAAGCTGTACAAAGTGTGGTTGCTGAGATTGATTTTTCAGCACAAGTATTAAAATCATTATCGGCCACTGGAACCGCATGGTTACATCATCAAGAGCAACAATTGCAAACCAAGTTAGAGCAATTACTCATCAGTTCGGTCAAGCAACATTTAGCATCAACACTCCCCGCTACTGTCTTACCAATTGTGACCGAGTTTGTTAACAAACAACTTGCCCAACAAGCTGTTAATCGTGATGATGAAAAACGTGATGAGCAGCTTGAGACGCTAAGCAAAAAAGTATTATTGTTACATAAGCTCGTTATCGGGTTAGCGGTTGTTATCGTTGCTGTTGGAGCTATAACATTCTTGAATTAGCAGCGGTGGCGACCATTGCGAATGCGTTGCACTATGGGCAAACGATTCTCGTCGGATCAGAAAGCCCAAACATTGATACACAAGTCTTACTTTGCTATGTATTAAATTGCCAAACAACGTATCTTCACACCTGGCCAGACAAAAAGCTAACGCAGAAACAGCACGCACAATTCACGGATCTTATCACTGAGCGAAAGCAAGGACAGCCCGTTGCTTATTTGATTGGCCAGCGTGGATTTTGGAGCTTAGATCTAAAGGTAACGGCGGATACATTAATTCCCCGCCCCGATACAGAGTTATTAGTTTCACTAGCATTAAATAAATTAAAATCGACTATGACCGTCGCTGACTTAGGCACGGGAACAGGTGCAATAGCACTCTCACTAGCCGTTGAAAATACCAATGCAACCATAATGGCAATGGATTATTCCAAGCCTGCATTGGATGTTGCCAGGCAAAATGCACGAAACAATCATATTAATAATGTCTTCTTTTGGCAGGGAAGCTGGTTGAATGCAATCGCTAATAACAGCTTAGACATGATTATCAGCAACCCGCCCTATATTGAACAAAACGACCCTCATTTATCACAAGGTGATGTGCGTTTCGAGCCGCTCACTGCACTGGTATCTGGTGTTGATGGTTTAGATGATATTAGACAAATTATCCAGCAAGCTAAAACGCGATTAAAAACATCAGGCTGGCTATTGCTTGAACACGGCTACCATCAAACTGAGCAAATACAGCAATTATTTCATGATGCAGAATTTGTTGAGATAACATCACATCAGGATTTTGGTGGTAATGACCGCGTCACCATGGCATCTAACGGCTGTCGATAATTTTCCGCTTGTTCTAAGTTAGCCAGAATAAGGCGTAGTTTCTTTTAGTGATTTTTTTGTATCCCCGCAGTACTGCCTGAAGCATAAAACTTTTGCAGACCTTTATAAATGACGTTTTTAATCACAGGATTGTTGTAAACCCTACAGGTGTTGAATTGATAACAGTATTTGGAATTAAAGTTTATTCCTATTGCAATAATTGGCGTTTTCAAATTCTATAACATTAGCCCCTATATTAGGCACAGTAGGAAATAATGATGTTAATCCTTGGACTATTTTTTTAGATAAACCTGCTTTTTGTTCATTGCTTCTGCCTTCCATTATATGAGAAAACACATGGATAAAATTTTGAATTTTATTTCCCGTTGAATATTTCTTAAACGAATTAACTCTTACTTTTATATCATTTTCATTAAACAGTTCGGTTGATTTTGCAGCCAAGTGAACTTGCTCAATAATTTTTTCTTCAGAATGTAATTCAAAAATACTTTCAGAGCAATCTACTAAAAAATGAGGCATCGTTTCTCCTATAGATATATTCGGACTGCTAACGCTAAGGTAACGGGCAAAGCCCGAAGAAGGCGTGCGTTGACTGCCTTGTTAGGCTTAGCTCTTGTATTCATTTAGAATCACTCGCACGCTTTAACATTCCTTTATCGAACATTTTTAAATTAGTATCTTTATCACGTTTTTCCGTATACATTGCAACATCCGAAAAGCGTAAAATATCGTCACTATTATTTGTATCGTCAGGTAAAACCGCTGCACCAATAGAAATTGATATTTCCATAGCTTTCTAGCTGGAACGTAAAAATTGAGTTACAGATTGCAGTCAAAAATAGGATGGATAATAAAAACGATAATTTTGAACGAATGCTCATATAACTTCACCATTTTCCTGAATTATAAAAAGTGCTATTTTATCTAAAGCTGTAGTTGTGTCTGAGGCCTACCGCCTCGTTGAGGGGCAATCGGATTGAAGCCTCTATATTTAAAATCAAGATAGACTTCCCAGAATTCACGGAACTTCAATCACCCGCTGAGTTAGTTTGTCCCCTCAAATATCTTGTTATGTGATCATCCCTATTTAAAATGCTTGTTTAGATGCTCTAAATAGGCGGATTCAATCTAAATTTAGTATAACCTGCAATGACATTATCAGCATGAAATGTTGGAATTTGATTGCGTATACTTAAGATAGTTATTGGTCATTATTAATGGTTGTAGAACGTTATCCAATTTAAAGGGAACCTCATAGCGTCCCCTTTAGTTCTGTTAGTTTAGAATCCTCCCGTTATTAGTAGGATTATTCATAACAGAATGCAATAATAAGGACCTTTTTTGCTTTTTATAATGACATAAGCCACAAGATGAATAAAAAAATTGAATTGTTAGCGCCTGGTGGCGATGTTGAAGCCATTAAAGCGGCCATTGTTGCAGGTGCTAATGCCGTGTATTGCGGTTTAGATAATTTTAATGCTCGCAACAGAGCCTCTAATTTGTCTTTTGATGATTTGTCTGGGGTTTTACGCTTAGCTCACCAGCATGATTGCGAGGTGTTTTTGACTTTAAACGTGGTCATTTTAGAGCATGAAATTGCGGGGTTAATTAAGCTTTTAAATAAACTGGTTAACACCAAAATTGATGGCATTATCGTGCAAGACTTGGGTGTTTTCAATCTGGTTAAAAAATACTTCCCTACGCTAAGTATTCACGCTTCAACACAGTTAACAACGCATAATGAGGGGCAAGTAAAATTTCTGGCAAAAATAGGCGCGACACGGCTTAATTTGTCACGAGAATTGAATATCGGCGAAATAAAGTCATTAACCTCCGTTGCTCATCAATATGGACTGTTAAGCGAAGTTTTTGTACACGGCGCCTTGTGCATTGCTTTTTCTGGGCAGTGCTATTCTAGTTCAGTCAGCGTAGGTAACTCTGGCAACCGTGGTAGTTGCAGTCAAGCATGTCGTGATGAATATGAAGTCACCAACGTCGGCAGCCAGTATCCTCTTAATCTAAAAGATAATTCAGCCTATTTTGACCTTCCCGCACTTGTTGATGCACACGTTGATTCCCTCAAGATTGAAGGCCGAATCAAAAATGCACACTATGTCTATACCGTCGTTGACACTTGGCGTAAACAGATAGACACCTTTGAACAGTCAGGACAATTACAAAATGACGATGCTAATTTACACCTTGTTTTTAATCGTGATTTCACCAACTCTTTTTTAACCGGCGATCTCACTAAAGATATGTTTATCGACAGTCCTCGTGATTACAGCCTTAAACATGCAGTAAAAGAAAGTCAGGTTGTTTTCGTGAAAGATATCGAGCAAGTTCAGAACGATCATTATGAGAAAAAAAACAAACTGGGCGATGAACTTTCTGAAAAAATTAAAGGTATTAGCATTGCCAAGCAAAGTATTTCATTGTCTTTTAGTGGCAAACTCAGCGAGCCATTAACGCTAACCATCATGGTAGCTGATAACGATAAAATACATATTCTACAAACAGAATCGACACTAAGCACCGCTCAGAAATCACCGATTACTCAATCTGTTTTAGAAAAAAGTTTCAAGAACTTTGCTTTCAATAATTTTGATATTAACAGTTATAATTGCACGGACTTGGATGAAAATTTAAGTGTTCCATTTAAGGAAATAACGGCACTTAAAAATCGAGCGACGTTGTTGCTCAATGACTCGGACAAAATAATTCCTCACGTGACTATTCCCGATTTAGTTAAGCACAAAAAACGCTCTGACAAGCCAAGTCTATCAATATTAATAGCCGACCTAAAAGACCTGTCTTTATGTGATTTGACCGAAGCCGATGTGTATTTCAAAATACCTGAGAGTCTGAAAAAAGGCTGCAATAAACACATTGATATATTTTTGAATAATCCACGTTTAATTCCGTGGTTCCCGGCGGTTTTAATCGGCAAAGATTATGATGAATCTGTACGGCTTTTAGAACAGGTTCGCCCCAAACGAATTGTCAGCAATAACACGGGTATTGCTTACAAAGCATTTGAAATGGGTATTGAGTGGATTGCTGGGCCCTTTTTAAACACCACTAATTCCTATGCTTTATTAACTCTGCAAGAAGAATTAAACTGTGCTGGCGCCTTTATTTCAAATGAAATTAATCGCTTACAAATCAAAAAAATCGCACGGCCTAATAACTTTAAATTGATATACAGCATTTATCACCCTATTTTACTGATGACCAGCAGGCAATGTTTCTTCCAACGTACTGTCGGTTGTGAAAAGCCCAGTATTGAAGATGGCTGTATGTTGAAGTGCACAAAATCGACGACTATCACCAATACCAATGGCGTTTCTTATGCTGTTGATAAGCAAAAAGGTGGCTATCCCAGCATCTACAATAATGAGCAATTTTTAAATGTAGACATAGTGAATGATCTTGGTGATTTATTCGATGAGTTTTTTATTGATCTCACTGACATTGGTTCCGGATCTAAAGCTGCCCCAGATAAAGCACAGTTAATTACTCAATTTGAAAAGTTTCTAAATGGTGACGATCAAGCACCACAAAATCTTCAGCAAATGGTAGAACTTTCGACTAGTAACCAATATAGAAAAGGACTGTAATAGCACGTTGCTTTGTAATTAATCCTAAAGCGTCACTCAAATACCAGCGGTATATTTCACCGATTAAATTTGAGGAAACGTACTTTTCGGAACGGTAGTCTGTCTAATGAAATATGGTAAGTTCAAGGAGTAACTGACGTTTATTTACCGAACACGTTGGCGAAGACAACGGTGTGATATGGGAGTGGCAGTATGTTCTGTCATCGAAGAATTTATTGTATGATCCTAGAACTGGTAAAATAAGGCGACAACCTTTCGTAAGGCCTGTTTTATAACAAAACCTGAATTCAGTGACAAGCCCATTAGTGATGCTCCAACAAAAACTAGCTGAGAAAAACAACGATGAAAGATGAACAATTATTACGCTATAGCCGCCAAATAGTATTGCCTCAAATAGATATTAAAGGTCAGCAGAGCTTGCTTGATAGTCATGTGGTCATTATTGGCGTAGGTGGATTGGGTTCGCCTGTTGCGATGTATTTGGCTGCAGCGGGTGTGGGGCATTTAACGCTGGTGGATGATGATGAGGTGGAGTTATCGAATCTGCAACGTCAAATTGTGCATAGTGAAAATAATGTTGGCAAGCTTAAAGTAGAGTCAGCAAAAGAGCGATTACAGTCATTAAATAGTGAATGCCAAATTGATACTAAATCGGAAAGGTTGACTGGCGATGCCTTGAATCAAGCTGTTGCATTGGCTGATGTAGTGGTTGATTGCAGTGATAACTTTGCTACGCGATTCTTATTAAATAAGGTGACGCAAGCATTAAAAACGCCATTAGTTTCGGCGGCGGCTATTCGGATGGAAGGTCAAATTACAGTTTATGATGCTCGTCGGACGGGTAGTGCCTGTTATCGTTGTGTGTATGAGGATAGTGGTGAGTTGCAAGAAACCTGTTCTGAAACAGGTGTATTATCACCATTACTCGGAATAATGGGCAGTATGCAGGCGGTTGAAACGGTAAAGTTATTGACGGGGATTGGTGAAACATTGGCCGGACGGTTAATGATTTTAGATGCGTTATCAATGTCATGGCAGGAAATTAGATTACGACAAGATCCTGCTTGTCCGGTATGTAATCCTTAAATAAAAGCAGAGCTAAAAGAGAGTCAAATGAACAATTCAACATTAGAACAAGCCGCTGAAATTGCATTACAACAAGCAAAGTTACAAGGTGCAACTGCCGCCGAAGTGGGCGTAAGCCATAGTACTGGTTTATCAGTGACTGTACGGCAAGGCGAAGTCGAAACCTTAGAACATAATAATGATAAAGGCTTAGGGATTACCGTTTATTTTGGGCAAAGTAAGGCGTCAGCAAGTACATCAGATTTAACAGCAGAAGCCATTGCAGATGCGGTTACGGCGGCAAGCGGCATTGCGAAACATACGCAAGAAGATAAATATTCTGGTTTGGCTGATGCCGACTTGATGGCAACCGAGTTTCCAGACTTATCCATGTACCACACGTGGGATATTGATGTTGAGCGCGCTATTTCATTAGCGACCGAGTGTGAGCAGGCTGGTTTTGATGTTGATCAATTGATCACTAATTCAGAAGGTGCAACAGTATCAAGTCACCAAGGTGGACGTGTATATGCCAATTCACATGGCTTTGTCGGTAGCACGAGAAGCACCCGCCACAGCGTGTCATGTACTTTAATTGCCGATGATGACAGTGGAATGCAACGTGATTATTGGTATGACGTGAAGCGTGATGCTCAAGACTTAGAAAGTGCATTAAAAATTGGGCAACGTGCAGCACAAAACACATTAAAACGACTTAATGCTAGAACGGTAAAAACAGGCTCATACCCCGTTATCTTTTCGGCTGATATTGCGCCCTCATTTTTCGGGCAATTAATTGGTGCAATAAGTGGCGGTGCTTTGTATCGGAAATCATCGTTTTTACTGGATCATTTAGGCAAGAAAATTTTCCCTGATTTCATTCATATTCACGAGCAACCTTATTTGTTAAAGGCATTGGGAAGTTCTTCTTTTGATGGCGAAGGGGTGACAACTAAGGCACGTGATATTGTCTGTGACGGCGTCTTGCAAGGCTATGTGTTGAGTAGTTATTCCGCGCGTAAATTAAGCATGACCACAACGGCTAATTCCGGTGGTGTTCATAATTTAACCATTGATAGCGGTGATTTAGATTTGGCAGGACTATTGAGTGAAATGGGTACGGGTATTTTAGTCACCGAAACCATGGGTATGGGTATTAATATTGTGACGGGTGATTATTCACAAGGTGCAGCTGGTTTTTGGGTAGAAAATGGTGAGATTCAATATCCAATCGATGAATTTACCATTGCCAGTAATTTACGGGATATGTTTATGGGTATTCAAGCCGTGGGCAACGATATGGAGGTCCGAGGCAGTACGCGAACAGGATCTGTTTGGATTGATAAAATGATGGTAGCTAGTTAAATTAAACGTTAAACAAGCGCCTCTAGTGTTCAGGCGGGTTACGGTAAGCAGCGCTAATAATATCGGTAATATCCGTTAATTCACCGATGGCAAAAAGGCGATGTAATACATCTCGTATTTGTTTTATTTTATGTGGACTATGAGAACGCAGTTCCGATAAACGTTGCTTAAGATCGCCTTGTTGCTCCAAGAAATTGGAGGGTATCGGAGTGATCGTGCCGTGGAAGAAATAATGAGTTTCATGGTTTAAAGCACGATTGATGAAAACAGATTTTTTTCGATCTGTGGGCAAATCGTAGTCGGTCATTATTTGCCACTGCCCCGATGATTCAAGATAGCTATACAGTCCAAAATAAATCGCTTGTTCATTTCTAGCAGATTTTAATACGCTATAAAGTGGCATTATCAATGCTTGCATAGCTTGCCATAAACCGGGGAGTTGTTTGGCGTGATTATTCTTAGAGCTTGCAACCGCTTGTAAAATACGTATGTTATCTTTGTCAGTTGCTAGATAAAAAGGAATAGAGCTTAATTTTTTTCCAAGAATATGAGTAAATATTTTTGTTTCTTGAACAATAGAAATATCATCTGTATTTGTCGCTAATTGCTCTTTGTGACGAGCAATTTTTGAAGAAAAGAAGTGATTAATGCTTTCAGCACAGGCAGGGAGATTACGCTCTAAACCAAGCTGTGATGAGCCATTCCAGAACTGTACATTTTTAATAATATAAGGAACAGCATTAAGTTTCACTTTATTAGTTTGACTTTGCCAGCGTTCAAAATTGACGGTTACTTGTGTACCTACCTTTAGAGCGACATCGCCCGTTAAGTTTAATGACATACCGGTTTCAGACACGTCGTGACTAGTTAAATTAAGGCTCTCTTGCTGCAAATCTAAAACAACCTTAGTTTTGATAATGAAACGCTGGTTTTTACGCTCTATATAATGCCGTAAAGCGCTTGGTTCAGGCATTGTTCCTGCCCATGGAGTAGGACGGTTTCTGGTTAAAGACTCTAATGTGACAGTATTATGTGTAGGCAATGATTTGCAACTAGCGGTAATATCAACAAGGCTGACTAAGTGTGAGATGGCGTGTAATCGCTCAATGAGTGCGGATGCGTAATCGCTGTCACTCTCAGAAATTTGATGTAATTCCGGCTTAAAATCATCCAAGCGAATAGTTGTTTCTTGTGATCTCATTAACAAAATGTACGTTTTTTGTTGTTGTGCATGCCAGCCTAATGCCAAAGTAATAAGTTGAGGCTTATTACGAGGTATAGCAATACTTTTAGGCATGTCATTTTGCGTGTAAATGAAAATAAGGTAATCAGATTGCTGTTCCAATATTTGCTGCAACGGTAATAATGAAAAATCAAATTCATAATTCGTTAACTGCAAAGGCATTAAGGCGAAATTTGCCAAGGGCATAGTATGAAATGCCTTTATGGTACAGGCAGAATGAGCATCTTTACCGAGCCAAAATAAGGGCGAGTGCAAGGTGGCAATAAAAGCACGTAAATAATAATGGCTAGTCAGATTATATAGTTCATTATCAATATCAATATGCTCAGGCGTATTACGTTCTTGAGTCCACTGGTCTAGCCATGAGCTAACGGCTTTATCTTCGGTACGATCCCGCACTAAAATGGCATAAGTTCGTTGCTCATCATGTTCAATAGAGAGTATTTTGTAATCTACTTTTGTTAATAATGATGGCTGTGAAGTTGTGGTTAATTCTGAGAAGTTTACCGTAACAGAACTCCCTTTTTCTAAGGTAAACGTACGTTTGGATGCGATACGTATTGCGCTAGTTGTAATGTTGATAGTCGTGGCATGATAAAGCACATCGTCAATACGGATTTCGATTGCTGTTGCATAAAGTATACGAGGCTCTTTACGGTGTATCAGTGAATCAAAGTTAATGAATTGTGCATTATCTTTGTCACAAGCCAAAATCGGTTTGATTTCTTTCTTGGTATTATTTACTTCTAATGACTTAAGTGCTTTTAATAAAACTTCATTAACGCCTACGGTATATCGACCGTTAAAACGATCCAGTAATTGCTTGGCTAATAAATAAGCACGATCATCTAAATAATGGGTGAAGCCACCAAAGGCATAAGATTGGCATTCACCCGCAACTTTTCCTCGTAAGTCGATAGTAAGCTTACATGGCTTA
Source organism: Piscirickettsiaceae bacterium (assembly GCA_013215825.1). GTDB lineage: Bacteria > Pseudomonadota > Gammaproteobacteria > Nitrosococcales > Methylophagaceae. The sequence continues at coordinate 206,949 of JABSQN010000001.1, forward strand.
TTAAGACGCTGACGTTCAAGTTGTTGTAAAAACGCTTTATTTTTAGGGCTCTCTGCCATTAATACGTAATCTTATTTTATTTGCTTTCATCCAATGTTCTAGCGCGAATGCTTAATGCATGAATATCCGTATTCATTAATGATTTAGCCGCCTCGTAAACCAGACGATGACGTTTAATAAGGGCTAAGCCAGAAAACTGCTCACTGACAATGGTGACGGTGTAATGGCCACCACCGGTATTGCCGGCATGCCCTGCGTGAAGCGCGCTATCATCTTGAATATCTAAATAGCTAGGTTCTAAGGCATTCAACGCCTGTTTTAGCCTACTTAACGTATCGGTCATGGCAGGACTTTCTTGAATGGTTTTACTGTTACTTTGGCATACACACCCGCAGTAATATAAGGATCAGCATTCGCCCATGCTTGCGCTTGTCCTAAATCAGCGAACTCAGCCACAACCAAGCTACCGGTAAAACCAGCGTCACCAGGATCAACATTATCAATGGCAGGATGTGGGCCTGCCAAGATTAAACGTCCCTGCTGTTGTAAGTCATTTAAGCGTTCAATATGTGCCGGTCTCGCTTCTAAGCGTCGACTTAAACTATCGGCAATATCTTCACTAATAATCGCGTATAGCATGATTAGGCCTCATCTTTTTTAGGAACTTCAACTGCATGCTGGGCAAGGTAAATAGACTGTCCAATAATAAAGACAATGGTAAGACCCAATAAACCGAATAGTTTAAAGTTAACCCAAGTGGCTTCTTCAAAATTAAAGGCAACATAAAGGTTAGCAAGGCCGGAGCCGATAAAGAATAAAATCCAAGCAATATTAAGTTTGAACCAAATGGCCGCAGGCATTTGAATATGCTCAGCCATCATGCGCTCTAAGAGTGATTTTTTAGTGAATGCCATTGAGATGAAGAAGGCAAAAGCAAACAGCCAATTGACCGCAGTCGGCTTCCATTTAATGAAGTCAGGGTTTTGTAACCAAAGCGTAGCGCCACCAAGAATCAGCACCAATACCAAGGTGATTAAGTGAGATTTTTCGACTTTTCTTGTTAACAACCAATTGATGGTAACTTGCAATATTGACGCGATAATCATTACTGCCGTGGCAACATAGATACCTTTAATATCGTATTCCTGTCCATCCCAATGATAGATGCCACCACCAAATTTATAGGCGACAAAGAAAAGGGCAATCGGTAAAAAATCAAAAAATAGTTTCATAAAATGTCTTCATTTAAAATATCATCAACCATTTTAACGTAAAATGAAGACTATGACTTGTTATGACCTACATTCTCATTCAACCGCATCCGATGGTTCACTCTCACCCAGTGACTTGGTCGCTCGTGCGATTGAAAAAAATGTGGATGTATTAGCCCTAACGGATCATGATGGTACCGAGGGCATTATTGAGGCCAGACAAGCGGCACAGGGCTCAAATTTACGCCTTATCTCAGGTGTGGAGATTTCAGTAACGTGGGGCGGCACAACCATACATATTGTCGGATTAGATATTGATATCGAAAATCAGACTTTACAGCAAGGCTTACAAGCGATGCGCCATTATCGTATTGGGCGAGCAGAAGAAATAGCCAAGCGTTTAGATAAAGCGGGAATTTCAGGTGCGCTCGACGGTGCAAGAAAATATGCTTCTGACATTATGTTGGGGCGAGTACATTTTGCTAAGTTTCTCGTTGAACATGATTACGCCAAAAATATTAATGATGTTTTTAAGCGCTATTTAGTACGTAATAAACCCGGTTACGTGCCAGGTGAATGGGCAAGTTTGGGCGATGCTGTCAATTGGATAACAGCCGCTGGTGGATACGCTGTGATCGCGCATCCGGCACGTTATAAAATAACAGCGACGAAATTACGTCGATTGATCAGTGACTTTAAAGATGCTGGCGGCGTGGGTTTTGAAGTGGTATCGGGGCGGCAACATCCCGAAGAAATAAAAACAATGGCAACATTAGCCAATAAGTTTGAGTTGTTCGCATCACGCGGTTCAGATTTTCATAGCCCAGATAATACCTGGATAGAGTTAGGCCACCTGCCACCACTGCCGCAAAGTTGCATGCCTATTTGGTCTGAATTTTAAAAAGGGCAGACAAAAATCCTGCCCCTTTATAATTAACGCCAGTAATTATTAGCAATCGCAATAATGGCAAATTCTTGGTTCACTAATTCAACCGCGCGCATAAGCATCATTGGATCGTCTGCATAAATATCTCTAACGGCATGCTTTACTTTGCCATCACGTTGAATGGTTCCCACTGTTTTTCTTACTATAAGAATGGCAAGTTGGTGGCCTTCAAGTGGTGTTGCAGTGATAAGGCTTGGCATATAGTCGGCAGATTTCTTTTTATGGTCGTCCGCCATGCTCACACCTGAAAATGACATGACGGCAATAATGATAAGTGATGATAGTAATTTATTCATAGTTAGAATCCTCTCAAATTTAGTTATTAATTAATTCGCCAGCAAACTGTTTGCAGGCTAATTGTTTGCTTTAATGTATAATTTGTCAAATACAGTTTCCAAGGAGTCCTAATGGGACCATTACTTCAGCAACAAGTTTGTTATGCACTTTACTCCACGTCGGGAGTAATCACGCAGGCATATCGCTCATTGCTTGAGCCGCTGACGCTCACCTATCCGCAATTTGTGGTGATGATGGCACTGTGGCAAAAAGATAAAGTATCCGTAACAGAATTGGCACAAACCGTGGGTTTAAGTAAGCCGACAATGACACCATTATTAAAGCGATTGGAATCGCTGGCTTACATTACGCGCGAATTTGAACCCGGTGATGAGCGCCAAAAAAGAATTACGGTCACCGAGCAAGGTCGCTCATTTGAAGCTGATGCAAATAATGTAGCATCCCAAGCATTGTGTGCTACAGGATTAAGCGGTGACGAAGCCGAACAATTAATCGCCCTATGTCAGAAAATAAAAAACAATCTATTCAGTTAAACAGTTATTAAATACAAGGTCTTCCATGAGTCAGTTTTTTCGCATTCACCCTGAAAACCCACAAAAACGCTTAATCGCACAAGCCTGCGATATTATTCGTAAAGGAGGCTTAGTTGTTTATCCAACAGATTCCGGTTATGCCTTTGGTTGCCATATTGGTGATAAATCTGCCATGGATAAAATTCGTCGTATTCGTGATTTAGATGATGATCATAACTTTACTTTAGTGTGTCGTGATTTATCAGAACTCTCTACTTATGCCAAAGTAAACAACAGTGTGTATCGTGTGATTAAAGCGCATACGCCGGGTGCATATACTTTTGTTTTACCGGCTACTAAGGAAGTACCCCGTCGCTTACAGCATGCCAAACGTAAAACAATCGGCTTACGAATTCCGGATAATAATATTGCCTTAGATTTATTAGAAGAGCTTAACGAGCCCTTAATGAGTTCAACATTAATCATGCCTGATGATGACTTGCCAATGACGGATGCCGAAGATATTGTTGATCGTCTTGGCAAGCAAGTTGATCTTGTTATTGATGGCGGATTTTGTGGTTCAGAGCCAACGACGGTAATTGAATTTATTGATGATATGCCCGAAGTTATGCGGGTTGGAAAGGGCGACCCTTCTCATTTTGAAGATGAATAGTCCTAAATTATTTGAAGATGCAGTTTAATTTAAAAGTCAGTCATCCCCGTGGATATGGCTATCTATGATGTGGTTAAGTATTAGTGTCATTATTGTCACTGCTTTTTTAGGCTTAATTTACATCGGTCAAAAATCAGCAAAAGCTGATTGGGGCGGCTTTGCCATTAATACCATTGATGGCTTAGGACGGTTATTAGTCAAATATCTGCATCGTTTACCCGATACTGATATTAAGCTACCAGAAACAGGTGCTGCCATTGTTGTTGCTAACCATGTATCAGGGCTTGACCCCTTTATTTTAATTAGCGCCTGCCGACGACCATTACGGTTTTTAGTTGCGAGAGAACAATATGAACGCCCAATCTTACGCTGGCTGTTCAAAGCATCTGGTTGCATCCCAGTTGATCGTTTTGGTAAACCAGAATTAGCACTACGCCAAGCATTGCGAGCATTAGAGAAAGGCGAAGTATTAGCCATATTCCCTCATGGCAGCATTCATTTAGATTCCGACCCTCCGAAGAAATTGAAAGGGGGTGTTGCACGGCTATCAGCATGGACACAAACCGCTATATTCCCCGTTCGCATTGATGGCGTAGGCTGTGAAGGACAAGAAATACTTGCTCCATTTATTCCAAGTCATATCGAATTAACACTGGGTGATAAAATACACTGTGAGCAAAATGAGTTTGCTCAATGTTTAGCCGAAATTTCAAAAGTGATTGAAATAACTTCTTAAATTACATTGATTAAATAGCCGTATATGCTTGCCGGGGATCGTTAGGGTTTTTAGGAAATGCTCGGGTTAACTGTTTTTTTCGACATAAATCGTTCAGTGTTCGACGAAGGTAATCTTCATTTCGATCAACAATTTCAGATAATAGTTTGAGCGTTAAATACCTGTTTTGGCATAAAGAAATAAGAATTTCATGCATATTTTCTACAGAAATTTGCTTTTTAGTCCTTGGCTGTAGAGCAATCTCTTCTAGTTGCTGTTTGAGCTGAAGATCAAGCTCCTTTAACGTGGAAAATATCGGGTATTTAAGTTCCTCAATAACCAAACCTCCAGAGCTAACCTCCAGACCTCCAGAGCTAACCTCCAGACCTCCAGAGCTAACCTCCAGACCTCCAGAATCACCAAATACATCATCTGATGAAAGTAATATTTTATAAGCAAGATGATATGTCATACCTTGACCATAGCCATTTGATTTAAGGAGGCCGTCATTGGTAAGTTTATGTAATATAACTGATAAATCATGTGAGTGCTCAGAAATTATGCCATTAATTCGTGCATGAGAAATGCTGGTTTCTGATGAGGCAGTAGCAAGAATTAAGAGTTCTTCAGGAGTAAGTGAATTATATTTTTCACCTAAATGAATTTGTAACTCATCTTTGATTTCTTGGGGTATCAAATCAACCATTCGTAATTCGAACAAAGTTTGCTCATAAGGAATAGTTTTTTCGTGTAAATAAGGAGCTTTCCAACTGGTTGAATGCCACCATTCAAAAATATTAGGAATACCAGAACCTGCACGCTCTCCTAAGCCAATAAAATGGAACATTTGGTGCAGTTTTCGATTCCGACAGTCACTTTCATAACCACTGATAGCTTGCTCAATAGGAATTCTCATTAAACCAGGATTTCTAAAGCCAAACATATCAGGTCGTTTTACAACAAAGATTGAAGCTCTACCGGTGAAATCTGCATGAACTAAAGTGTTCACCAGCGCTTCTCTTAATGCATCATGGACAAAGGTATTTTCTTGTCGAAGATCACCTTCTAGTTTGAATGGGATTTTAATATCTAAATCGGTAGTTAATTTTCGGATAACTTTATAGTAGAAATCAAATAGGTTTCCTGACCAACTACCATCCAATGTTAAACGATCAGACCAGCGTTGTTCAGCCTTTGCGTGCTCCCTCTCTTGGTAATCAAGCATGAAATTAGGAAAAACATCTTGAATTGAAATCATTTTTCCAAACATTAACAGGCCTGCGGTTGTTAATGCTTCAATATTTAATTGGCGATCACGCTTCCATGCGCCAATACTAGTTAGAAATGCAATATCATCATATTGATTACGTGCATTATCTGGGTGCAAATTAGCATAAATTTGTCGATATGCTTTTAAGCTATCCAAGTCAAGATCACCTAAATTAAAATTGGCTAATAACTGGTCATCTCTTGAATTATCAACTTGTTCTGCCAACATTCGTTTAACAGTTTCCGCATCACATAGAATATCAGAACTATTCTGTCGCTGATAACTTCCTGTCATAGGATTATTTCGGCGATAAACTGGCTTTAGAGTACGAGAAGCACGAGGGACATGGACATGAATAATTTGAGCGTTATCCACCGTAATAATTCGTACAGAATCATCATTTAAAAGATTACAACTAATCAATTCTTCATTATTAACCCCCGTCCAAAGCTCACTTAATACTTTTTCAGTATTGTTAATACCGATCGCTTCAAATTGGTGGTTTTTTAGCTCTTTAATACCAAGGTAAATATCGCCACCAAAAGTATTAGCAAAAGCACTGTAACTTTCCCAAAAATCCTTGGGTAAAGTACCATTACCATCCTGACCTATGGCAAGTTTACATTCAATATCAATACCTTCCGTTAAAATAGCAAGATCTAAGTGAGTCATATCCATAGTCATTTATTTTACCTTTCCAATCACACCATCAATCTCATTCATCAAGCGGTCAGTTTCGACTAGGGCGGTGATGATGTTGAGATAGTGGCGAATATCTTCAATATTAAGTGTTCTGCCATGGCGATCTTTTAGCCATTTTTGAGCGGGTTGATAACCGCCGATATAAAACTGCCATGCTAATAAGGGGACATTGTCAAAATGCTGATCATCATTGATCCAGACTTTGCCAGTGTTTTCATCAATGGCCTCATAGCCGATGCTATTTTTGGTGAGTTTTCGGCTGATGACATTATCACCTTCTTTGGGATAGCTGGCGATAGGTTTTGATAAACAATCACTTTCTAGCAAATGCAGTTGACGTAATTCACCGCCTAATTTAACTAATTGCCAGAAGGTGTTGATAGTGGGATATGGCACTCGCGGGAAGTCTATTTTTAAGAATTCTTTATAGGTTCCGCGGTAATTGGGGCTGTGTAAAATGGCATAGATATAATCTAGTAAATCAATTGGGGAAAAGGAGGTTGCATCATCTTGTTTTTCAGCTGTGAAGCCTAAGCCTAAGCCTTTGCTTATTTGTTCCAGCAAGTCAGGATCAAGATTGGGAACACGTTGCACGGTTTCACTTGATGCTTGTTGTTGATCTGATTCTGGGTAGAGATATAGTGGAGCAAAATTATTACTTTCTTTCAAACTTAATGAATGTAATGTAACTAAATCAGAAGTAACAAAAACATCAGTAAAAGCTCTTTGTTCTTCAATTTGTCTGTTGAAAGTTAAACCAATGTTTTTATCCCTTAGAAGATGTTGCATCACTTTTTCACGGCCAAAATCAATTAAATTTGAATCAAAATAGATATGACGGATATCAAAAGGGCGATATTGAATGGATTTAGTCCGTTTTATTTGTAATGTTCCATTTTGTCTGGCAACACTAATTTTCCAGTCTCGATTATCTTTTAGGTTTAAATTGTTAACAATATCAAGGTCTGATAATTCTTGATTATAGAACGTTTTAATTCGATCTAATAAGGTGTTTTTTTCAATATCGATAACAAAATCATCTCGATGCGTTTTAATGCCACTAGAATTAAGTGAAAATAAAGTATTGAGCGAAAAACCTTCAGTATATCTTTCCTGCACTTGATAATTTTTAGGAACAAATAAATACTCTGGAGCACGGTAATCTAATTTTTTCCAAGCAAGTGAGTGAATGGTATTGTCTTGTAATGTTTGGTATTTAAATTTTCTTCTGCCGAACAGATCAATATGATGAACTTTTGCTAGATTTTTTGTTAATTTATTACCTGTTTTGACAAAGAAGTTAATCGACACGCCTTGCCTAATATCAAACACATTTTCATCTTTTGAACCGTCGGGATGTGTTTCTTTCTTGTTTCCGTTGCCATGCAAATCAATAATGTAAATATTATCAAATGTCTCTAATAAATTTTTACGCATTTGTCGGTGGATAATGCCATCAATAAAGCTATTATTTGAAATATAAGCCAAAATACCTTCGCCATTTTTTTCAATATAATGCTGACCGTAGCGAATAAACTTTATATAGTCATCCGATAAAGGCTGAATATTACGTTCATTAAGGTCTTTTTTATAATCTTTCAGTAGATTAGCAATCCAATCACCTTTATTGCTACTGCTCACCGCATAAGGTGGATTTCCCATCACGACCATCACAGGCGTATCGCGTTTGATATGGTTGGCATCTTCGGCTTCTTTGGCTAACCAACTGGCAAATAAGGTGCCGGTGTCGGGGTGAGAGTCTTCTAATGAGTTAGTGAGATAGATATTTAAACGTGGGTTTTTATTGGGTTTGTAACCTGTTTCTTGCAGTAATAGTTCTAGTTTAAGATGTGCCATGGCGTAGGATGCCATTAATATTTCAAAGCCATTGATGCGTGGGATTAAGTCTTGTTCGACATATTGGCTCCATGCGCCTGCCATTGCACTAAATTGGGTGCTGTGAATATGTTTGATTGTTTCGGCTAAAAAAGTACCGGTACCTGTTGCTGGGTCGAGTATTTGAACTTTGTGGACTTCTTTTTTTAGTTTTGCCATTTTAGTGGCTTTGTTTTTACCTCGTCCAACTAGTACTGGGCTATCAATTTCAATGGTTGTTTTACTGGTGTCGGCTAGGCCGGTTTTTAAATTAAAGTCAGTTTTTAAAATATCATCGACCGCACGCACAATGAAGTTGACGACGGGTTGCGGCGTGTACCAAACACCACGGCTTTTTCGTAGTTTGGGATCATATTCTGCTAGAAAAGTTTCATAAAAATGAATGATGGGATCTTGTTGGCTGGTGGCTTTGCCAAAATTTTGCAAGATTGAACGTACATCGGTGGCACGGAAAATATCAGCTAGAGAATCAATGATCCAGCTAATACGATGGTCAAGATCGTAGCCTGCAATATATTGAAATAGTTTACGCAAGAAGGGGTTGCTTTTGGGAATGAGCTCTGCCGCTTCTTGGCGCGAGAATGTGGAAAGTGTTTTGTCATGTAATCTGGCGGCAAACATACCATAAGCAATGGTTTGGGCATAAACATCAGCAAATTGTTTACTGGTGATGTCGTGAATTAAGATGGCTTTGAAGGCATCCATTTGGGCTTTTAGTGTGCTGTCGTCAGAATTTTCATCATCATGGTCGAGTGATTTTTCGATGATATTGGCTAATAACTTGGCTTTGCCTGCCATCATTTTTGATAGTTTGGTTGGGGATTTGATGCTTTGACCAATATGGGCGGCAAAATCGCTGATGAGATCGGTGAAGTGTTTGAAGTTTTCAGGTTTGGCTATTAATTCACCATCAACAATATCAGCAAGCATGATGCTGGTGGTCAGCTCTCCCTCAAGATAAAAATGAAATATTAAATAATCAGTGATAATAAGATTATCAAGTGACTTTTTGTAGCGATCAAACTGCTCTTTGTATTCTTTACTTTCGAGAGGTTTGCCAATATCTTTGGCTTCAATATAACCCAGTGGAATATCATTTTTAGTCAGAATGTAGTCGGGTGCACCACATTGAATTCGTGATGGCTCATTGGTGACAAGAACATCATTTAGTAATGATTCAAGTAGCGATTGTAAATCACCACGATAGCTGTGTTCAGTTGATATGCCCGTTTGAAAGCGGGTGTTTATTTTATCAAGGTAGTCTGAAACTGTTGTCATTGTCCGATCCGAGTCCATTACGTGATGTTAAGTCGTTATTGTTTAAGATGCAGTTTTTAGAAAAAAATGTTCGCCCTGAGCTTTCCGAAGGGTATTGCATTTACGTATGGTTCGACAAGCTCACCATGAGCGGTGAAGAACAATCTACATTTGAATACAAGTGTAAAGCAGAACCTCATATTAGTGTCACAATTAATCTTACTTGATTTGTGAGTGAATAACCCCATATCTTTAACATTATTAAAAAATAAAGTAGGGATGAAAATCATGCAAATTGATAAATTAACCAGCAAATTTCAAGAGGCTTTAGGCGCGGCTCAAAGCATGGCTGTGGGGCGTGATCACCAGTTTATTGAGCCCTCACATTTGATGTTGGCATTGATTGAACAGCAAGGTGGTACGGTGAGACCGTTACTCGCCCAAAGCGGTATTAATGTGGCGGCTTATCAAGCGAAGCTTAGTGCTCAACTTGATCGTTTGGCTTCAGTTGAAGGTGGTTCGGGTGATGTGCATATTTCACAAGATCTAAACCGTTTATTTAATCAAACCGATAAACTTTCTCAGCAACGAAAAGATCAATATATTTCTAGTGAGTTATTCGTTTTGGCTGTGGTCGCTGATAAGCAGCAATCCGGTGAGTTGTTACGCAAACAAGGTGGTAATAAATCGGTATTGAACGCGACGGTTGATAAAATACGTGGTGGTGAAAAAGTGACTGATCCTAATGCAGAAGAGCAGCGTCAGGCTTTAGAAAAATACACCATTGATCTGACAGAGCTAGCTGAAAAGGGCAAGTTAGATCCTGTGATTGGTCGTGATGATGAGATCCGTCGTACCATTCAAGTATTACAACGTCGGACTAAAAATAACCCAGTATTGATTGGCGAGCCGGGAGTGGGTAAAACAGCGATTGCTGAAGGTCTTGCTCAGCGAATTATCAATGGTGAAGTGCCTGAGGGCATGAAAAATAAACGCCTATTATCCTTAGATATGGGTGCATTGATTGCAGGCGCTAAGTTTCGTGGTGAATTTGAAGAACGTTTGAAAGCAGTATTGAAAGATCTGTCGAAACAAGAAGGGCAGATCATTCTATTCATTGATGAGCTTCATACGATGGTCGGTGCGGGCAAGGCTGAAGGCGCCATGGATGCCGGGAATATGTTGAAACCTGCCTTAGCGCGCGGTGAGTTGCATTGTATTGGTGCGACCACATTGGATGAATATCGCCAATATGTTGAGAAAGATGCTGCATTAGAACGTCGATTCCAAAAAGTGCTGGTGGCCGAGCCCTCAGTGGAAGATACCATCGGTATTTTGCGTGGTTTGAGTGAGCGTTATGAAGTGCATCATGGGGTGGATATTACAGATCCTGCGATTGTGGCGGCAGCGACTTTATCACATCGTTATATTAGCGATCGAATGTTGCCCGATAAAGCGATTGATCTAATTGATGAGGCGGCAAGTAAAATTCGGATGGAAATTGATTCTAAACCTGAATCGTTAGATCGGATGGAGCGTCGTTTAATCCAATTGAAGATTGAACGGGTTGCGTTGCAAAAAGAATCGGATGATGCCTCGAAAAAGCGTTTAGAGATCCTTGAAAACGAGATGGAAAGTTTGTCGCGTGAATATGCTGATTTGGATGAAATATGGAAGTCAGAAAAAGCATCGTTACACGGTAGCCAGCATATTAAAGAAGGTTTGGAACGAGCGCGAATGGAATTAGATGTGGCGAATCGTAATGGTGATTTAGCCAAAATGTCTGAACTGCAATATGGCACGATTCCAGAGTTGGAAAAGCAATTAACTGCGGCGGCACAAGCAGAAAAACAAGACTTCACTTTATTGAGAAGTGAGGTGGGTGAAGAGGAAATCGCCGAGGTTGTATCAAAATGGACGGGGATTCCGGTGTCAAAAATGCTGGAAGGTGAGCGTGATAAATTATTGAAAATGGATGATGCTTTACATGAGCGCGTGATCGGCCAAGATGAAGCGGTTACTGCCGTTGCTAATGCCATTCGACGTTCTCGTGCAGGCTTATCCGATCCAAATCGTCCTAATGGTTCGTTCTTGTTTTTAGGGCCAACAGGAGTGGGTAAAACAGAGTTGTGTAAAGCCTTGGCAACCTTCTTGTTTGATACCGAAGATGCCATGGTGCGTATTGATATGTCTGAATTTATGGAAAAACATTCCGTGGCTCGGTTGGTCGGTGCGCCTCCAGGTTATGTCGGCTATGAAGAAGGTGGCTATTTAACCGAAGCAGTTCGTCGTAAACCGTATTCAGTTATTTTGCTGGATGAAGTAGAAAAAGCGCATCCTGATGTGTTTAATATCTTATTACAAGTGTTAGATGACGGTCGATTGACTGATGGACAAGGTCGTACGGTTGATTTTAGAAATACAGTAATTGTGATGACCTCTAATCTAGGCTCAAATGTGATCCAAGACTTGGCGGGCGAGGATAATTATGAGGAAATGAAGTCAGCTGTGATGGCGATTGTAGGACAACATTTTCGACCTGAATTTATCAACCGGGTTGATGATGTAGTGGTGTTCCATCCATTAAAACGTGAGCAAATTCATGCTATTGCTAAAATTCAGTTGGCACATTTACATGCCCGATTAGCAGAGCGTGATATGAGTTTAGAAGTCAGCGATGCCGCATTAGACTTGATTGCAGAAGCAGGGTTTGATCCGGTATACGGTGCCAGACCGTTAAAACGCGTGATTCAGCAACAATTGGAAAACAGCTTGGCACAAGATTTATTGTCAGGTCGCTTTAAAGCGGGCGATGTTATTAAGGTTGATGTTGATGACGAGCGTTTGAGTTTTACTTAAAATAATCCAAGTCCTATTGCGAACCTTATCGTGATAGGACTTTCTTTGTTACAATCCCTGCCTTAATTAATACATAGAGAGAAAGGAATGACCGATTTTGCCAAGTTTTCTGATGCGTTTACCCCGGTAGAAGTTGCAGCTAAAGTTAATACTTTAGGCGTTAATAAGGCCAATATGCCCTTTTTGCAAATCATGGTTTTGTCATTAATGGCCGGTGCTTTCATCTCATTTGGCGCCATGTATTACACGGTGGTGATGACTAATCCTGCCGATGCCTATGGTGCATCAAAATTGCTTGGCGGTATGGCATTTTCTTTGGGCTTCATTCTTGTTGTTATTGCTGGCGGTGAATTGTTTACCGGTAACAATCTCATCGTTATGGCTTGGGCAAATGGGCGTGTGTCATTGGCAAAGTTACTTCGAAATTGGGGTTTGGTCTATATTGGTAATATGATTGGTGCATTAATGACGGTTTATTTAGTGTATTTATCGGGCTATCTTGATGGCGCACATCATATGATTGGTGTAACCGCCTTAAAAGTAGGCATTGCCAAAGTAGATCACAGTATGACCGAGCTTTTTGTTCGCGGTTTGTTTTGTAATGCCTTGGTGTGTTTGGCTAGCTGGATGGTCTATGCATCGCGGACAGTGACCGACAAAGTAATGATCATTATTTTCCCGATTTCTGCCTTTGTTGCCATGGGCTTTGAGCATTGTATTGCCAATATGTTTATGATTCCATTAGCACTTGTGGCAGCGGCAGATCCTGCCATTGTTGCGGCAAGTGGATTAAGTATAGAAGCGGTACAAGTGCTCAATATTGACAGCATGTTGAATAATATTATAGCTGTTACTGCTGGTAATATTGTCGGTGGTACGGTGATGGTGGCGATGGCTTACTATACGGTATATTTGTATGGGCAAGACAAGTCTTAATCTTCTTGCCAACCGACAGTATCTCTAATGCCGCTATCGGGGCGGCCAATATAGTAGCCTTGTGCATAATCAACGCCAAAGTTACGTAATAAAGTGAGAATTTCTCTATTTTCAACAAACTCGGCGATAGTTTTCTTGCCTAAACCTTTAGCCACATCGACAAGCGCTTTAACAAAGAGTTGATCATCCGCATTTTTATCAAGATCTTTGATGAAAATACCGTCTATTTTGATGATATCTACTGGAAGTTCGCGCATATAATTGAACGAGGAAAAGCCGACACCAAAATCATCTAGGGCGAATTGACAACCCAGAACCTTAATTTCTGTCATTAATGCTTTAGCCTGTTGCAGGTTAGATACGGCAGCGGTTTCGGTGACTTCAAAAATTAACCCTTCTGGCTTAACATCATAATCGGTCATAAACTGCTTCATCAAAGGAATCATTTCAGGATCATCAATAACAGCACCCGATAAATTGACGGCTAATTTCACGGGTATACCTTGTTTTTGCAGTGTTGCTAATTTCATCATGCTTTTTTGCAAAACATAATGATCAATATCATGAATTAAGCCAACTTGCTCAGCAATTTCTATAAATTTACCAGGTAAACGCAATTCTCCAGTCTTCTCATCTCGCATACGAATTAATACTTCATAATGCTGGATGGTATTAGATTTTATGTCGAGAATCGGCTGGTAGTAGAGTACAAAAGTATTATTTTCTAGGGCATGCTCAATTTGTTGTTTCCAGAATACGCGAGTTTCTAATTGTTCTTTAGTTTGATCATCCGCTGAGTAAGTGTGGAATGTTCCTTTGCCATCTGATTTTGCTTTATACATCGCTAGATCGGCAAATCCTAATAGCTCATGGACGGTAGCATCATGAAGTGGATAATGGACAATACCGATACTGGCAGAGACTTTATGCCGAACAGTGCCATAACTTAATTGAATCAGTGATAATGCATGAATGATCTTTTTAGCTAATGCTTGGGCACCATCATGATCACTTTCTGGAATAAGGATGGCAAATTCATCCCCACCTAAGCGCGCTGTTAAATCGCTTAAACGTGTCACTTCTAATAAAGTCTTAGCAACAGCTTGTAATAATTCATCACCAGCACGATGTCCGCTAGTGTCATTAATATCTTTAAATTGGTCTAAATCAAGAAATAGCAGGCTATTATTGTGTTTATAACGAATTGCTGTTTGCAGGGATTTCTCAAACTCTTCGGTAAATCGTCGGCGATTGCAGAGATCGGTGAGAGGATCGTGTTCTGCCATCCATATAATACGTTTCTCAGCCTCTTTCTTTTCTGTCATATCTAAACCAACAGATAAGATAGAAATATCGCCACTATTATTTTCAATACGTGAATGTAGCCAAGAGACTTGCCGAATAATACCCTCTTTATCTATAAGCTCTGTATCCATCTGGGCTATGTGCATATTACCTAACAGTAATTCATTGAATAGTTCTTGAGCTTCTATCCAGTGACCGGCAGGAAACATTTTGCTCACTGGTGTATTCATGAGATCAAATTCTTTAAAGCCAGTAATTTTCTCACCATAATCATTAAATAAAGTAATATCTAAATCATTATTAACGGTGAGAATAATGAGTTGTGCAGTATCAAGTAGATTTTTAATAAAGTCACGTTCAGTTTGTAATTCTTTATTTTTCTTATGAATTAAGCTTGAGCGCTCATTAACGTTAGCATCAAGTTTTTCCAGTAGCCCCGTTAACTGCATGGTAGCAAATTGTAATTGATTTATTTCTTGATAGTTTGAACGTAATGCATTGTCATTTTCTACAGTTTTAAATATTTCTCGAGCTTCATTGTATCTTTTTGATGAAAGTAGAGGGAAGGTATCAGTAATTGCTTCAAGGCTAGAGAGGGGGCGAGATAGGGCTTTGTAACTTAGAAAAGAAAATAATACGGCAAGAACTAATAGGGCTGCAACGGCGAGTGCAGAGTAGATAATTAAGCTAGAATTTAATCCTGATTGTGAATAACTTAAGTAATTGAGAATACTGAGTATGGTTAGGCCAGAAATAACGATGCTGATAAATGTTTTAACAGCAGTATTCCACTGCAAACTGTCACGTGAAAAAGAAGCCATATTTTTAGAAACCTAATTTCAACTCGGATTCCTTCGATTATGTCACAAAATAATAGGATTTAGTGTTATTTATTCTCATTCTTAGCCACTCGAATTAATACCCAATCTAGCCAGCGGTGAGGCAATAGACGTTTTAAAAAGCCAAATAAATAAGTTGGGAAGGTCACATAATATCGTATTTGAGGTTTGTTGCTTTCTATTGCATGAAGTAGTTTTTTAATAACGGCTTCAGGGGGTAAGGTAAAAGGAACTGCGGCCCCTTTTTTATTGAGGCGTTGTTCCATTGCTAAATAGGTGTCACGGTGAGCACTATTTTCTTTTGTAATATGTTGCTGATATTTAGCAAAGGCATTGGCTCTAAATTGGCTAAGAATAGGGCCAGGTTCAATGAGGCTGATATGTATATTAGTGTTGTGCAATTCCAATCGTAATGTATCGGCTAAGGCTTCAATCGCATATTTACTGGCATTGTAAGCACCTCGGTATGCCATTGATACAAAGCCTAAAACGGAACTGTTGTAGATGATTCGCCCATGATTTTGCTGTCGCATTTGAGCGATAACAAGATTAGTCAATTCTTGTGTGCCAAAAACATTAGTTTCAAATTGTTCACGTAAAACATCTCGACTTAAGTCTTCCACCGCGCCGGGTTGACCGTAAGCAGCATTATTAAATAAGGCATCAATACGGTTATCAAAGTGTTTTAGACTAAATACAATTGCGTCGATAATAGATTGGCTATCGGTCAGCTCTAGTATGACGGTTGTAATTCCCAATTCGGTTAATTGCTTTGCATCTTGCGGCTTTCTTACCGTTGCAATAACGTTATAACCTTGCTGATGTAATACTTTGGCCGCACATAAACCAATACCCGTTGAGCAACCTGTAATAAGGATGTTTTTCATAAGATGTTATTTTCTCGCCAGTTCTGCTGGAGTGGTTAATTTCTTTTCAATGGGGGGAGGAGGATCACAGAAGCCCAACCAACTACCAATACGACGGAAAACGAATTTAATAAGTCGCCATAAACGAGGTAATAACCAGATCATAAGAAAAATAAATGCAATCAATCCAATAATGAATAAAACCGGATGATAAAGTGCTGCCCAGAGTCCGCCAATTACAATAATGTCTTCAGTGATTGAGGCTGTCCAGTTGGTAAACGGTTCGGGTGATGTGTTGATTAATAAGCGACTACCTGACTTGGTGAAATGTGTTCCCGCCGCTAAAGAGCCGCCTAATATCGCGGATGTAAGCTCGATGACAGGCGTAACATCACCTACAGCGCTAGAGGCTAACATTGCACCCGCAGGAATACGGATAAAGGTATGAATGGTATCCCAGCTTGAATCAACACCAGGGATTTTGTCGGCAAAGAATTCAACGCAATACATAAAACCAGCCGCCGTCATCACCATTGGGTTTGTTAATACTTCTAGTTCAGCGGGCAAGGTAATATTGCCTGTTGTCCCCATATAGCCGAGCATAAATAAGGTGGCATATAAATTAATGCCGCTTGCCCAAGCCGCGCCCATACTGAGAGCGATAATACTGACTGCATCCATTTGTTTATTCCCCAGTTTTGTTATAGTGAACACTTTCACTAGATGTCGGAAGTAGAGTGATGATAACCCGAACTGAATGTCTATCCTATCTTGAGACCTTATTAGAGCCTAATCGGTTCCAAGATTATTGTCCAAATGGTTTACAAGTTGCTGGTAGTGAGCAGATACAGAACATTGTGTCAGGGGTGACCGCCAGTCAGGATTTGCTTGATGCCGCACTCGATTTGGGAGCCGATACGATATTGGTTCATCATGGTTATTTTTGGCAGGGTGAAGATCCACGCATTATTGGTATTAAACAGAAGCGTCTCAAGCAATTACTGGTGAATGATATCAATTTAATTGCCTATCACTTACCGCTGGATGCGCATCCGACATTAGGCAATAATGTACAGTTAGCAGCATTGTTTGATATTGAAGTGGATGGCAGAATATCAGGCACAGGCGAACCCGCATTAGCATTATGTGGCTGCTTGGATGAGCCACAAACGGTTCCTGAATTTGCCGATAAAATTTGGCAAGTACTAGAACGTGAGCCCTTAGTGATACAAGCACACGATCGTCCGATGACGACGATTGGCTGGTGTAGTGGTGCAGCACAAGGTTATATTGAACAAGCGGCTGAGCTGGGTTTGGATGCCTTTATGAGTGGTGAAATATCAGAAAAAACAGTGCACCTTGCGCGTGAGTTAGGCATCAATTATTTTGCCGCCGGACATCATGCGACAGAGCGTTGTGGGGTGATGGCATTGGGTGAGCATCTTGCAGAGCAATTTGATGTGCAGCATCAGTTTATTGATATTGATAATCCGGTTTAAGGATGTCGAGACTAAATTTAAAAAGAGGTCATCCCCGTGAAAAGGGGAAGCCAACGATAGTTACTATCTTCACTGCTTATAGATTCCCATTTTCATGGGAATGACAGAGACTAGAGGGAATGACAGAGACTCGAGGAAATGACAGCGGCTGGGGAAGTCTACATATTGAATGGATTTAGATTTTAGGATGAAAATGAAAGACGTAATAGCAAAGATAAAAAACTTTTTTAGTGTCACGCTTTGGCAAGATGTGCCTGAGCAGGCTAATCTTATCTGGCGAGCGCTAATCAATAGTGTACGCGTGACCTATATTGTGGTGCGAGAACTTGCAACAGGTGAGTTGAATTTACGTGCAATGAGTTTGGTTTTTACAAGCTTATTATCATTGGTTCCTTTGATTGCGGTTGCCTTTTCGGTATTAAAAGCCTTTGGTGTGCATAATCAAATAGAACCTTTTCTGTTAGGAGCATTAGAACCGCTTGGGTCTAAAGGTGCTGAGATAACAACAAATATCATTGGCTTTGTGCAAAATGTAAAAGTGGGCGTGTTGGGTTCCTTGGGTGTTGCAATGTTGTTTTACACCATTGTTGCCTTAATCCAGAAGATCGAAAATGCCTTTAATTTTGTCTGGCGAGTTAAGCGTGCACGGACATTAGCAAGACGATTTACCGATTATTTAAGTGTCGTTATGATTGGTCCGATTTTAGTTGTCACCGCGATGGGGATTGCGGCAACAGTGATGAATCATGATGTTGTGCAAAGTATGCAGGCAATTGAGCCCTTCGGTACTTTATTGCTGTTTGTTACCAAATTAATCCCTTATTTGATGATTATTCTCGCATTTACCTTCTTATATATGTTTATACCTAATACCAGTGTGAAGCTTAAACCGGCATTGATTGGCGCAGTGGTGGCAGGACTTTTATGGGTAACTGTTGGCAAAATATTTGCCTCATTTGTAGCGTCGTCATCCAATTACACGGCAATCTATTCTAGCTTTGCTATTTTATTCTTCTTTATGATTTGGTTGTATCTAGGCTGGTTAATTTTATTGACAGGTTCGCAAGTTGCCTTTTATTTACAGCATCCAAAACTAGTGAGTTTAGGCGGTAAAGATTATGAACTTAGCCCACGCTTACGTGAGAAAGAAGGGCTATGGTTGATGATGCTAATTGCCAAACAATTTCATCAGAAGAAACCAGCTCTGAACATACAGCAATTAGAACAAGAAACCACATTGACGACTAATCTCTTGCAAGACTTATTAATGACACTAGAACGTGGTGGATTAGTGGTTGAGTTGGCGGGTGATGAGTCCTGCTATTTGCCGGCACAAGATATTGCAGAAATAAAAGTAAAAACAATTATTGATTGCCTACGCACAGCAGAAGAGTCAAAGATGATGATGCTAAAAAGTAAAGCCGATCCATTAGTTGAACAACTGTTGCAACAATTGAATGATAGCCAAGAAGCGGTTTTAAATAATTTAACATTACGCGATTTGAGCATGGGTAAATTAAAATAATGAGTTCATTGATGGAAAAGAACATTATTGTTGCTGTAACAGGCAGTATTGCTGCCTATAAGTCTGCGGATCTAATTAGACGATTGCGTGATGCAGGAGCTGAAATACGCGTGGTCATGACCAAGGCCGCATGTGAATTTATAACACCATTAACATTACAAACATTAAGTGGTCACCCTGTTGCACTTGAATTACTTGATGCCGACCAAGAATCAGCAATGGGGCATATCACCTTGGCACGCTGGGCGGACTGGATCGTTATTGCGCCTGCTAGTGCCAATACGATTGCTCGGTTGGCACAAGGTCGAACGGATGATTTGTTATCAGCATTATGTTTGGCGACTGAATCCCCCATTGCAATAGCGCCAGCCATGAATAATAAGATGTGGCAAAATTCAGCAACATCTGAAAATATCGACGTACTTAAATCACGTGGCGTGCAGATTTTAGGCCCAGCTAGTGGCGATCAAGCCTGTGGAGAACAAGGTGAAGGTCGATTGTTAGAGCCGATGGATATTGTACAGGCACTATCTCGATTAGCAGTACCAAGTCGATTGCAAGGTAAGCGAGTTGTCATTACCGCAGGGCCAACCTATGAGCCTATTGATCCAGTTCGGTTTATAGGTAATCGTAGCTCGGGTAAAATGGGTTTTGCAGTCGCTAAAGCCGCAGTTGAAGCTGGCGCCGACGTTGTATTAATTGCCGGGCCAGTGCATTTGCCAACCCCCACGGGGGTAACGCGGATTGACGTTGATACGGCTCAATCTATGTTGGATACAGTGCTGGTGGAGGTGGGCGATAGTGATATCTTTATATCTACGGCTGCGGTGGCAGATTATCGTCCAAAACAAGTTAATGATAATAAAATTAAAAAATCAAAGCATGATGCGTTACAATTAGAGTTAGTACTCACTCAGGATATTTTAAGTACAGTTACAACGTTAGAGAGTAAGCCTTTTGTCGTTGGCTTTGCTGCAGAAACGGAGCATATTGCGAACTATGCCCAAGACAAGTTACAACGTAAAAATTTAGATATGATTGCAGCAAATCAAGTCGGTGATGGGCTTGGTTTTTCTGTTGATGATAATGCCTTGCATGTATTTTGGTCGCAGGGTGAACAAGTGTTGCCCTTAGCATCGAAAACGCAATTGGCACGTGATTTAATGACCCTTATTATTGAGCAATATAATGCAAAAAATTCAACTTAAACTTCTTGACTCTCGTCTTGGTGACACCATTGATTTACCTGAATATGCAACGTCAGGTTCGGCAGGTTTAGATTTACGTGCTTGTTTAGACAATGATATTACGATTGCACCGGGTGAAACCATATTGATTCCGACAGGTTTAGCAATTCATATCGGTGACCCATCACTGGCAGCCGTATTACTGCCGCGTTCAGGATTAGGTCATAAACATGGCATTGTCTTGGGTAACCTAGTGGGATTGATTGATAGTGATTACCAAGGGCAGGTCTTTGTTTCATGTTGGAATCGTAGTCAAACACCCTTTGATATTGTGATCGGCGAACGTATTGCTCAAATGGTATTTGTGCCTGTGGCACAAGTTGCGTTTGAACACGTTGATGAGTTTACCAGCTCAGATCGTGGTGAAGGTGGTTTTGGACATACTGGTAAGCATTAAAGAGATAGGGATGTCACCATGAAAAGACTAGCAAAGATTGGAAATAAACCTGTCGCCATTTTGACGCTTATCATAAGTTGTGTGGTTGTTATTGTGGGCTTTATATGGCAACAGCAATTATTTAATAATCAAGGGCAGGGGCAGCAAGACCAACAGCACCAACAAGTTGCCACCATGATTCATCATGCCATTTCGTCACGTGTCACATTATTAAATCAGCAAATGGAAACAGTCGCTTCATCACCGAACTTGGCCGGTTTAATATTGAGTGGTGATATGGAAGCCGTAGTTGCACAGCAGGAAATGTTAGCAAGTCTATTTCCAAATGCACAAAAAGTATGTCTTTTCTCAGCTAATATTGATCAGCCGGATGAAAATGCATGTTTACCCATTACATTTGCCAGCTTAAATAGCCTGCGTTTAGCTAAAGAAAATGGCAGTGCGCCAATGGCATTGATGCAAGCAGGTAAAGATAATGCACATTTATTATTAGCGCACCGAGTGATGGGAAGTAATGAGCAAGTTGCAGGAGTGCTTGTTGTGGCATTTAATCCTGATGAAGTCAGTAAACTATTATTTAAAGAATACGGTGCAAATGGTTATGTGGAATTACGTCAAGGAGTAAAGAAAACGGCAGTGGTGGCCAAGCAAGGTAATGGACAATGGAAACAAGGTCCTTCAAGTTTTGACAAGCCGATAGCAAATAGTTACTGGCGTATTGCATATTGGCCGGCTGGAACCGCTGAATCATCGTCATTATTAATGGTGATATTAAGCGCTATGTTGGGCGTTATGATTGTAATGTGGTTGTTACGTGAGTTTTGGCAACAGAGCTTACTCAAACGTGATGTCACAACATTACAACAGCAAATTGAAGACATTAAAGAAAATAAATTAAAATCTAAATACTTTTTAACGAATGCAGGTTTGCAAAAGGTAGCTAGTGATCTTATAGCGATGGTTAAAGATATGGCATCTTCTTCTCTTGGCTCGCCACCTAATAAAGCAGCAACATTAGGAAATATAAAACCTCAAATGCAAATGGAACCTATATTAGAAACTGAAAATACAGAGTCTAAGATAGAACAAAAAATGCCGAGGCAGCCTATTTCGGAATTTCCTCCTGTTGACGTTAAACCAACACCTATTCGAGTACCAGTAGTTGAAAATGATATTACTGAGAAATCCTCGGGGTTAACCTTTTCTGAAACGCCAGTTACTTTAGAGGTTATTGAGTCTGAACCTGTAGTAGAAGAGCCTGTTGTCGATGAAGCTCCACTTGAATTTAATATACTTGAGCCTTTGATTTTAGAGATAGATGAAGAAGCTACTTTAGAAATCGATCGCCGTATTTTTAAAGCCTATGATATTAGAGGGATTGTTGGTCAAACACTCAACGAGAATATTGTCAGAAAAATTGGGCAAGCCATTGGTTCGGAGGCGTTGGAGCAGGGACAAAGCAGACTAGTTATTGGTCGTGATGGTCGGCATTCAAGCCCAAGTTTAAGTAATGCACTGATAGAGGGCATATTAGCAAGTGGCTGTGATGCGGTTGATATTGGCATGGTGCCAACGCCTGTGCTTTATTTTGCTTGCCATCAATTGGGTACCCATTCGGGTGTTATGGTCACTGGCAGCCATAATCCTGCTGATTATAACGGCTTGAAAATCATGTTGGCTGATAAATCATTATCTGGTGATGAGTTGCAAGCGCTTTATCAACGTATCAAACAAGATGATTTATCAACAGGGCAGGGTCATCAAAACAATGCCGATGTTATTGATGATTATATTGCCAAAATTGTTGGCGATGTGAGTACATCACGTTCCATAAAAGTGGTTATTGATAGTGGTAATGGAGTGGCAGGTATTGTTGCACCTAAATTATTAATTGCATTAGGGTGTGAAGTGATAGCGCTTTATTCTGATGTTGATGGCGATTTTCCAAATCATCATCCCGATCCAAGTAAGCCGGAGAACTTGCAAGCATTGATTGCAAAAGTAAAAGAATCCGGTGCAGAGCTTGGTATTGCATTTGATGGTGATGCTGATCGTCTGGGTGTTGTCGATATTAATGGTAAAGCCATTTGGCCTGATCGCTTAATGACATTGTTTGCACAAGATGTCTTATCTCGTCAACAAGGAGCCACCATAATTTATGATGTTAAAAGTACTAGCTTACTAGAAAACATCATTAAAAAATCAGGTGGTGAGCCATTAATGTGGAAGTCTGGTCATTCGCTTATTAAGAATAAAATGCAGGAAACAGGTGCACAATTAGCAGGTGAAATGAGTGGCCACATCTTTTTTAAAGAACGCTGGTTTGGTTTTGATGATGGCTTATATTCTGCCTGTCGATTGCTTGAAATATTAGCAAAAGATACACTCGCACGGACACCAACAGAGGTGTTTGCCGCAATTCCTGATCGCATCAATACACCAGAAATCATTATCGAAATGGATGATGCCGAAAGCCATCGTCTTATGGAACAACTATCAGAAGAAGCGCAATTTGGTGGTGCGACACTAATTAAAATAGATGGTGTGCGTGCAGAATATCCAAATGGATGGGGGTTAGTACGGGCATCTAATACAGTTCCTGGAATAACACTACGATTTGAAGCCGAAACAGAAGAAGGCTTACAGCAGATACAACAACAATTTAAACAGCAATTATTGCAAATTAAACCAACATTAACTTTACTCTTTTAGAAGGAATAATGAGTCTATCCTTGTTATCATCAAAAGTTAGGTTTTACACAAATCGTGTTATTCCCTCTCTCCTTCCGTCATGCTCGCGAAAGCGGGAATCTATGAGCAGTGAATCTAGCCACTATCATTGGAACCCTGTTTTTACGGGGATGATAGGCTTTATTAAAATATCTACACATTGAGGTAACATGGGTCTTAATACAAACAGCGCAACACAAACAGCACAAGTCTTAACAGAAGCCTTGCCCTATATTCAGCGTTTCAAAGGTAAAACATTGGTGATCAAGTTTGGTGGTAATGCCATGGTTGATGAAAACCTAAAGAATAACTTTGCTCGCGATATCGTTTTGTTAAAAGCGGTAGGGATTAACCCGATCATAGTGCATGGTGGCGGGCCTCAAATTGGTGACTTATTAAATCGTATCGGTAAAGATAGTGAATTTGTTGATGGAATGCGTGTTACTGATAGTGAAACCATGGACGTGGTTGAAATGGTGTTGGGTGGACAAGTTAATAAGAGTATCGTTAGCCTTATTAACACACACGGTGGTCGCGCTGTAGGCTTGACGGGTAAAGATGGCCATTTAATTTGTGCTGAAAAGTTACAAAATCATGGAGGTGAAGCAGACTTAGGTCATGTTGGCAAAGTTAAAAGCATTGATACCAGTGTGATTGACATGCTGATCCACAGTGACTTTATCCCTGTCATTGCACCTATTGGTGTGGGCATGAACGGTGAGTCATACAATATAAATGCTGATTTGGTTGCAGGTAAAATGGCCGAAGTATTGCAAGCTGAAAAGCTAATACTACTGACTAATACAGCAGGATTATTAGATGGCGATGGCAACTTGTTAACCGGATTAAATGCGAAACAAGTTAATGATTTAATTGATGACGGCGTTATTTATGGTGGCATGTTACCTAAAATAAGCTGCGCCTTAGATGCCGTGCAAGCCGGTGTGACAACCGCCCATATTATTGATGGACGCGTTCAGCATGCTTTATTATTAGAAATGTTTACCGACGAAGGTGTCGGTACGTTGATTCGTGGGGGCGGACAATGAGCGAGCAAGAAAAAATGACCAGAGCCGAAGTGAAAATGTCACGTCGCCAAGCTATATTACAAGCATTGGCACAGGAATTAGAGGACAATCCTGGTGAGCGAATTACAACCGCACAACTTGCAAAAAATTTAGGCGTGTCGGAAGCTGCGCTTTATCGACACTTTCCAAGCAAAGCAAGAATGTTTGAAGGCTTAATCGAATTTGCCGAAGAAACTATCTTCTCTCTAATTACTCAAATTATGGATGAAAATAGAAATGCAATAACACGCTGTGAAAAGATCAGCACGGTATTGCTAGCGTTCAGTGCAAAAAACCCAGGTATTACCAGTATTCTCGTGGGGACAGCCTTAACCGGTGAAACAGAACGTTTACGTCAACGCGTTAATCAGTTTTTTGAACGACTAGAAACGCAATATAGACAGATTTTACGTGAACGTGAATTGACCTTAACGGAAGCGGGCGGTCGACCTGTTAACGAAACAGCAAATTTGTTGCTGTCAGTGGTTGAAGGACATATGCAACAATTTGTTCGCACCGGTTATCGTCAATCGCCATTAACGGGCTGGGAACAACAGTGGGCGCTATTAGTGACCATATTAAATGCGTATGCTTAAGTCAGGAGACAGGAGATGATTAAAGTTGTTATTGTTAGTCATGAACCAGAATCAGCCGTCGCTTTATTAGATTGGATGACCGATATTTCCGTGTCGGAAGTAACACCTTCTACCATTGATAAAATATTACAGCACGTTTTAGCAGACGCGCCGAATATTATCATTATCGAACAAAACCTAGAACCGATTAATGCGGATATGCTTTGCCACCTTTTATCTAAGCAACTCCCTAAAGCACAAAGTCTTATGTTGACCGATGAAACTCCAACGTTTGAAATGCTTCAAAATACAGGTTATAGCGTGCGAGGCTATATTACTAGAGAGCAACGTTCTAGTCTTGCAAAAGCAGTTAGAGTTGTCCACCAAGGTGAAGCGTGGTTGCCCCGTACAATTGTCACCGAAATGCTCAATCAATTTGCCAAAACAAACTTAGATTTTAATGAGTCACAACTGAAAATTGTAAATTGATGGTAGGTTGGACTTCAGTCCAACATCGGATAGTTGTTAAAGTTTCAAATTGAGTTAAAACTCGACCTACAACACCAAAAAAGTAACATTAATTGCCAAATTAGTACCAAAGTACAATAGATTTCTCCCCAACAATGGAGGAAACTTACATCCAAGGTGCGAACAAATACGTTCGTGAAACAGATTGTAAGTTTTCTTGGGAGAGAAATCATGGCTACACAAATCGGTACTATTACAACACTTATCGGCACAGCAACTGCAACCGCCGCAGATGGTTCAATTCGCAACCTACAAGTTGGCGATCAGGTTTTTGCTGATGAATTAATTTCAACTGGTGCTGGTGGTGCAGTTGAAATCACATTTGAAGATGGTAGCGTTATGGACCTTGGGCGTAACTCTCAAGTAGCGCTAGATAATGAAGCCTACGATCCTTCCGTTATCTTGGATGCAACCGAAAGTGCCGCTTCTGACGTTGCTGCTCTCCAACAAGCACTATTAGATGGTGTTGATCCAACTCAGATTGGTGAAGCAACTGCAGCGGGTGCCGGCGCAGGAACAGAAGGTAATGAAGGTACTGCCCCAGTATTCGTTGACTACCTTGCTCCTGAAGTAACCCCAGAATCTGGTTTTGAAACTACAGGTGTTGGCGTTGAATTTCCGGTTATTGAAGAAGAGCTTCAAGCACCAGAAGAAGAACTACCAACGGTTAGTGTTTCTGTTACCGTCAAAATTGATATTGAAAACCCTGATGATCCACAAGATCCTCCAACGACGGGTGATCCAACACCAGAAAATCCAGTTATCGTAAGTGGTAATGCGGCAAGCATCCTAGAAGGCACTGGAGATATTCAAACAGAAAATGGTACAGAATCCAGCACGAGAGAAGTAACCTTTGTTTTAAGTTTGGATAAGGCATTTGAGCAAGATGTAGATGTGACCTATGAATTAAGACCTGTTTCGACAGATGGTACCGCTGACAATCCTACTGATTGGTTCGATGGCCTTTCTCCTCAAACGGTGACTATCCCAGCTGGAACGACAGAATTCCCCGTAACAGTAAGTATCGTTGAAGATCATCTTGATGAAGGCAATGGCACCTTTGAAATTGTAATCTTGAGTGCAACGAATGCAACTGTGAACCCAGATGCAGACTCTGCAATGGTAACGATCTTTGACGATGATACAACGCCTGTTGCAAATCCAGATACAAACTTTGTTCAAGCTACACCGGTTCAAGAATTCGATGAAGAATATGAAGGTGATTTTCAAATTTCTCAACAGAGTGAAGCAGCTTCAACGTCAGGCAATGTATTAACTAATGCATCCTATGAATATGATCCTACTCCTGGTGAAGATGGTGATGAAGTTGCATTTAACGATGTTGCTGATACTGATGAAGATGGAGACTCTTTAGTTGTTACCGGTATTATGGATGGTGATGAAGACCTGGCTGTTGCTGCAAGCACTACTTCCGCTGATGGCACCGCCATTACGGGTCTATACGGTACTCTGACGATTGGTGCGGACGGTTCTTACGAATACGTTGCCGACCCAGAACAAACGTCAGAACTTACCTTTGATGAACAGGTACAAGATCAATTCACTTATACAGTGACAGACACTTATAACCAACCACAAACAACAACACTAACGATTACCATTTTTGGAGCGGATAGCGGTGTTGAAATAACTAATTTAACACCACAAGTTGAAGGTGGTGATGTTCTTGTTGATGAAGATGATTTAGAAGGTGGTTCTGACGGTTTACAATTAACAACCCAGCAAGGTACGTTTACTATTGATGCACCTGATGGTGTTGGAAATCTTAATATTAATGATCATACGATCATTTCAAATGATTTCTTTACAGCTACTAGCTTTACTACTCCAGATGGAAATACACTTTCTGTAACTGGCTATGACTCAAATACAGGTGTAGTCACGTATACCTATACACTTGAGGACAGTGAAACACATAGCACGGCTGGTGAAGACAGCATATTCGAAAACCTAACCGTAAATCTAACTGATACAGATGGTGACTTTACATCAGGTACATTGAGTGTCCAAATCGTTGATGACGTACCTGCCATGACAGTGAGCGGAACAGCGACTGTTGCAGAAGATGCTATTGGTACGATTGACGGCACATGGGATGACGCAAGTGCAGGTGCTGATGGTGCAGCGGCAACGATTGTACTTATTGGTGTGACAGAATATGCCATTGGAGCAGACATTGCTCTAACTGAAGGTACCTTGAATGTGGCGAATGATGGTACTTGGACTTTTGATCCAAATACAGGTTTAGACCAAGACACAGCACAAAGTGTGACCTTTAGCGTCCAAGTCACGGATGGTGATGGTGATGTAGCGAGTGATAACCACACAATTGCGATTACAGATGGTGCAGGTCCACAAGATGCGAGCCCAATTAGTTTATCAGTAGATGAAGATGACTTACCTTTGGGATCAGATGACACGCCGGAATCATTATCTGACAGTGACACATTGACGTTCACTCTGGGCTCAGATGCATTAGCGAGCATGGTTTTTGATACTGACTTGACTAATCTTGCACTGAACACAGATGGACTTGCTGGAAATGATGTTACATGGTCTTACGTTAACGCAACTACAATCACTGGTACAGTTGATGGTCAGTTAGCGATTACGTTGACCTTGACACCTAACTTGGTTGCAGGAACAGCGAGTGTTCAAGCGACCTTGTCAGACAACTTTTTGCATACAGATAGTGATGATATCCAAACCAACCTGAACCTTGGTTCAGTAAGTGTTGTGGCAACGGATATTGATGGAGATACAGCGACGGGCACAGTGAATGTGGCGGTTGTTGATGATGTACCAGTAGCAATCGACCCTGACATGGCATTTATCACTAATGTGACAGATGCACTTGGTTCGGTAACTGGTGTTGCTTTAGATATTGATGGTGTTGTTGCTAATAACGTTGGTGCAGACCAAACAGGTACACTAACGTTTGCAAATATTGCTGCTGATGGAACAGATAGCGGAGAAACAGTTAATAACGCTACTATTTATCTGTATAGCAATGGTACAACCTTAATTGGGTCAACCTTGTCTGATAGTGATTTTGATACGGTTAACGCTGATGGAAGCACACAGGCATTTACCGCTGTATTAAATGGCGATACCTACGACTTTACATTGCAGCAACAAATTGATGGTGGTGTGACAACCTTTGGTGTTGGTGATGTTGGTTTCGATTTCGAAGGCGGTAATGATCCATACGCTTACTTCGATGACACTATTACAGGTGATGCAAATGGTGACCAAGATGTACTGTTAACCCCAATTGGTGGTAACACCGTTAATACTAATGCTAATGAAGGTGGTATCGCAGGCGGTAATAGTGTTGGTGCTGGTGAGGCGATGCGTGTTGATTATGTGCATGGTATCGCAGGCGATTCTTCAGCAAATGTGGGAGGTAATTCAGGGTATTCAAATGTTGCTAACCGAGATCATACCTTTGATGGCCATAATCTAGTAAATGGTGCTTCGGCTCTCTTTACTAATATTAATGGAACTACAGATATTTTAATTAAAGCATTTATTGATGATGATACATCAATAAATGTTGTAGGAGAGCCAACAGATTTAACAAGTAAAAATATTACTAGCGTGCTTATTATATATAGTGGTTTCAGCGGAACTGCCGTGGAGGGTGACACATCAATCCTTGTTGGTGGTGTGACGTACTCTTTAGATTGGACTGGAAATGACGTAGTGATTGGTGGAGTTGTTGCGGACACTGAAATTGCAGTATTCACTGATGAGGGTTTAACTACTGTTGAATATTATCACGATGATGGTGCCACATTTAAAGTGGGTGGTTTTGGTGCTTCGGTCCCAACACCGGGTGAGTTGATTAATCTGGACTTTGATTTACAGCTTGTTGATGCAGATGGCGATATCGTGGTGATGGAAGATGGTATTCAAATCCAAATCAGTCCTGAAGATCATGAGATTCAAACGGGTGATGCTGGAGTTGATGATACGTTAACAGCCGGTACGCCAGGTCAAGCAGAGACATTAGTTGGCCTTGCTGGAGACGATACCTTAATTGGTAACGATGGTAATGATATTTTAATTGGTGGCTCAGGTGATGATATCTTAACTGGCAATGGTGGTCTTGATACCTTTGATTGGAACTTGGGTGACCAAGGTACATTGGCTCTCCCAGCTATTGATACAGTTACTGACTTTACTATTGGTGAAGGTGACAAGCTTGATCTTTCTGATTTATTGCAGGGTGAGTCTGCTGATGCTTCAACACTTGATAATTACTTGAGTTTCAATTTTGCCAGTGGTAATACTACTATTGATGTATCAACATCATCAGGTGGAGATGTGACACAACAAATAGTATTACAGGGGGTCGATATAACGGCTAATAATTCATTGACTGATCAACAAATTCTCCAAACCTTGTTAGATGGTGGGAATTTAAATGTAGATTAGTCGTTAAACAACAGTACATAGTTTAACAATCATCTGTTGAATAAAGGCCGGTTTATAAATCGGCCTTTATTTTAAATCGTGAACTCATTTTTATCTTTATTTCCTTGATATTTCAGTTTAATCTATCAATACAGTTAAGGAAACATGAAGAGTGACAGTTAAAATCGGCATTATAAAAACGCTTATCGGCGATGTAGTTGCAACGGCTGACGATGGATTTAATAGTTAAAGTTATTACATTTCGTTTCGTTATAAAAAAGGCACCTTCGGGTGCCTTTTTTATAGTCGTGAGTAACAGAACACTTGCAGCAAAGTCTATATCTTTCTGACTGATTATTTAAGAAATAAAGAGAAGTAAAAAGGGGGCAGGGTGAGGTTCCCCGAAGAAACTGGACGCCAACTTAATTGAATTGGAGTCCACAATGAGTAGACAATATCCCGCTTTCACGAAAGAGTTTAAACTAGAAGCCTTAAAACTGGCAGAGCAGCCTACTACGTGTATCGCACAGCTTGCCAGAGATTTAGGTATTCGCAGGAATATGATTTATAAGTGGAGGCAGCAATTGCAAACGAAACAAGATAAAGCCTTTAAACGAACCGCGACCAATAACCAAATAGGCCACCACAAAGCAACACATGCTGAGTTATTGCAACACAACAAGCAATTACAAAAAGAGCTTGAACTGGCTCAAATGGAGGTCGGCATATTAAAAAAAGCCAAGGCCTACTTCGAGGCAGAAAAGAGCTAAGGTTCAAGTTTATTGCTGCCCAAGCAATAAACTATCCGGTACATATTTTATGTCACTGCCTGCAGGTGGAGCGGTTATCGTATGATGGTCGGGCTTGTGCCATGCCTGGCATGGTTGGAGATTGATTGGTTGTTAAGTCAGTTTGGAGGTTCGCGGAAAGTGGCTATCGACAATTATATTAACTTTGTGCGAGAAGGTATTGGTTTAGCACCTATTTGGAAAAGCTTGAAACGGCAGGTTTTTCTTGGTGATGATACGTTTATAACGAATGTACAGGGGATGATGGTGATTTTGGTGAGAACCCTAGAATGCAACGCAGGGCAATTGCAAAGCCGTTGAACTGGTATGAAGATAATGCGGGCTCACGAAATCAGGCGATAATTAATGCTTATGCGAGTGGCGATTATTCGATGAAGCAGGTTGCTGATTGGTTCGGAGTGCATTATTCGACGGTAAGTCGTGTGGTCAAAAAAGCTGAGAATGTGTGATTGTAAGAGCTGCCCCCGGTTATGCAGCTATCTTAATTGCTTATAAATATCCTTTCTGTGACCAATCTTTATTATGAGGATGAGAAATTTATTATCATGAATTTCATAAATTATCCGATAATTACCTACTCTGACTTTATGAAAAGAATTATTGCCCTTCATTTTTGTTGTGGCAGGATCGGGTACATTCTGGCAGAGACTGTCTACTTTGTTTTTGATACGAACTAGGTCACGTTTGGGTAGTTGTTTTAAACTTTTTAGGACAGCAGGTCTAAATTCAACTTTATAAGTCACTATTTATAATCCAAGTTGCTTCCAGACTTGATTGGCGGATATGTTTTCACCGGCTTCAGATAGTGCTTGTTTTGCATCTTCAATATCAATTACGTCTTCGATTTGTTGTAAGAGTTCCAATTCTTCTATAGAAATCAAGGCTGCTACTTTTTTCCCTCGGCGGGTTAAAATAATAGGATCTTGACCGTAAGATACTTTATTTATTATGTTTGAAAAATCTTTTCTAGCATTAACTGTGGTAATAGTAGTTGTCATTTTTATCATCCTTATAGTGTACGTTTGGTACTTATTGTACGCTTTATTTTTAGATAACGCAGAAAAAGGGGGCAGGTCTTGCGTTGCCACATCCTGTTTGTTAAGCCGAGCTTATGGCTAACCAATAAGAATTGAATTGGCGTGAGGATATAGTTTCAGACGATGAAGACCATTTGATTTGGTTGGCTGTATTTTCTCGGGTTTGTTCACGATTTAATTGGCGATGCCATGCATGGTGTTTGATGGATAACCATTATCATAGTGTTGTTGAGATGATTGAGGGAAATTTATCGCAGGGAATGCGCCAGCTTAATGGTGTGTTTACTCAGAAGTCGAATCGACAGCATGATCGTGTTGGACATGTTTTTCAGGGGCGTTATAAGGCGATTCTTATTCAGAAAGATGGCTATTTACTTGAGTTGGCGCGGTATGTTGTGCTCAATCCTGTTCATGCTGGGATGGTGGTGGATATGTTGTATTGGAACTGGAATAGTTATTTAGCCATGATAGGTGAAAGGTCTAGTACGGATTGGTTTAAGGTGTATTATTCAACGGTGAGTCGGGCGATTAGAAAATCTGAAAATGCGTGATCGCAAAACCTGAAGCCCCTTTCCACTTTGTAACAATTAAACTAATTAAGTAAGCTACCCAATCCACTTTGTTTTACGGCCAAATTTGCCCCATAGATATAATCTTGATAGCTTTTCTCTTTTATAATTGATTGTGCCAATTGTTGAATACGCCGATTATTCATGCCGGGCTTAATACGCTTATCATAAAGTAACTTCAACATGACATAATCTAAGCCCGTCAAATAACTATCAATAGAACGTTGGTTAAAAATAGATGGGAATACGTCTTCAGATCGGTACTGCATGCCTAATGCTTTTGTTAACATTTCTGAAAAGCTGGTTAATAATCGAGCATAAGCGCGTGCACGATCTGTCGGAATAATAACAGTCGACTGTTTAATGACGCCATTCTTAGTTGTAAGCAGACTGGTAGCTCCCAGTTTATGGTCTGCTATAGTCTGTATTTTGTATGTATTATTTAGCTTGAAATAATGTTTAACATCATTTCTTAATTGTTTTTCGGTCGTCAATACTATGGTCAGATTCGCCTTGTGCAATGAATCTGCTGGTTGAATTTTTAATCCAGTAATTTTCTGAAGTTGATTAAGATGTGTGCTCACCAATTTTTCATGTAGTTCAATATCACCAACATGGTGTGTTATTTGATAATAGATTGGAGATTGCCATTTTTTTAGCTTGGCACCATTAAGGGCAATTTTATTAAAGCTAGTTAGAATGTAATCATTAGATTGCCAAGGTGCGGCATGAATGTGCGTGGCAAATGAGAGAGAAATAATTGAAATAAGACTGAGCAATAGTCGCATAAGGCAAATGTTTTCTATATTTAGTTAGTTTGGAATAAACCTTGTAAAAATTGTCCATAATCATTTTTTATCGCGACTATAAATGAATTTATGTACTTAAGTCAATAAGTTAAATTAATGCTATTTAAAAATTTCCTTTCATTTTCATAGATCTTGTACTAGAAAGATTGAGACTGTAGGTCGGAATTTATTCCGACAAGGACTGTTAATAAAGAATGGAAGTTAGACTGAAGTCCAACCTACGAAAAGGGTGGGTATCTAGCTGTCCCGGTATCTTAGCCTTGAAGCTGTCGGTCGGAATTCATTTCGACATTGGGAGTTTGAAAAATCCCACCGGCATTTAAACACGTCTCGATGTTGGACTGAAGTCCAACCTACATTGCGAAAAACAAGTCGGCAACAGTTTGCCGCTATTTTTTTGACACCATTATTTAAAATAATGTAACCACTTGAAATAAAACAGATATTACTTGCTGGCATGTTTACTGCTTAGTCTATATTTAAAAAGATTAAAGTTGGAGACAAACATGCCGATAAACTTTGATTCCGCCCTTGGAATTCATGCTGATGCACTTAGAGTCCGTTCTCAACGGGCGGAATTGCTTGCGGCAAATATGGCCAATGCTGACACGCCAAATTATAAAGCGCGTGATATTGACTTCCAGTCTGCCTTGAAAATGGCGACTAGCGGTCAGTCTTCTAGCATGAAAACAACTCACAGCAATCATTTTTCTACTGCATCAACAGGTCCGTTTGGCTCACCTGCTGTGCAGTATCGAACTGCTATGCAACCTTCTCTTGATGGTAATACTGTCGATGAGCAATTTGAACAATCTCAATTCATGCAAAACTCAGTCCAATATCAGGCGAGTCTTAATTTTCTCGGTGCCCGTTTTCAGGGATTACTGAGTGCGATAAGGGGGGAGTAAGTCCTTATGTCTTTATTTAATGTATTTGATATAGCCGGCAGCGGTATGAGTGCGCAGTCATTGCGGCTCAATACAACAGCCAGTAATTTAGCGAATGCCGATAGTGTTAGCAGTAGTCTTGGCGAGGTCTATCGCACGCGAAGCCCTGTTTTTGCAACAGTGATGAATGATGCACAAGCCGGTTATAAACAAGGTGGAGTGCAAGTGAAAGGCATTGTAGAAAGCCAAGCGCCTGTACGTCAAGAATATAATCCTAGTCATCCAATGGCAAATAATGAGGGTTATGTATTTCATTCAAATGTTGATCCGATGTCGGAGATGGCCAATATGATGTCGGCCTCTCGTTCATATCAAAATAATGTCGAAATTGCTAATACGGCGAAGCAGTTATTACTTCGTACTTTGCAACTAGGTCAATAAGGTCTTAGGAGAATAATTATGTCTATTAGCGGTGTCGATACAACAGGTGCATATGCTTTTCTAAATAAGAATACGAGCATTGAACAAGATGAAAAAGAAGATAGTGATTTGGCGACAGCAGATTACCTATCATTAATGACAGCTCAATTGAAGAATCAAGATCCCTTAGAGCCTATGGATAATGGTGAGTTTCTTGGACAAATTGCTCAGTTTGCCACGGTAAGTGGTATCGGTGATTTGCAAACATCTTTTGATAATTTTTCAGCGGCTATGCAATCCGATCAAGCTTTGCAAGGCTCTGCTTTGGTAGGACGTTCGGTACTTGTTCCATCATCAATTGGCACGATGACTGCAGAAGGTGGATTAAAAGGTCAAATTAATGTCGCTGAACCTGTGTCAGATTTAAGAGTACAAATCTTTGCTGAATCAGGTGCGTTAATAAAAACAATTGAAATGGGCAGTGCATCGGGTTATACCAACTTTGCTTGGGATGGACTTGCCGAGAATGGAGAAGTAATGACACCGGGCATTTATCAGTTTAAAGCCTCCGGCACAATAAATGGTGATAACACTGCCTTTGGCACCGCAACGGTTGCTAAAGTAGACAGCGTTTTGGTTGGCTCGGGTCAACAAGGATTAACGGTTAATCTTGCTGGAATTGGTTCAGTACCATTCAGTGAAGTTCAAGAAATTTTAGGAGTATAGTCTTATGTCTTTTAGTACTGCATTAAGTGGCTTGAATGCCGCCGCTTCGGATCTTAACGTCAAATCAAATAATATTGCCAATGTAAATACGGTTGGTTTTAAGTCATCGCGAGCCGAGTTTGGTGATGTGTTTGCCGTATCCGCATTTGGAACATCTAGTAAGACAGCCATAGGTAGCGGTGTGGTTTTATCCAATGTTGCCCAACAGTTTAATCAGGGTAATTTGGAGTTCACTGATAATTCGCTTGATTTAGCGATTAGTGGCGAAGGATTTTTTGCCATGGCACCAACAGAAGATAGTGGTGAAATTATTTATACCCGAGCAGGCGCATTTGGTATTAATAAAGATGGCTTTATGGTTAATAGTGGTGGTAATTTTTTACGTACTTTCCCTGTTGACGTAAATGGTAATATTTCAGCAACCAGTATGAGTGCGGCGAAGCCTTTACAGTTACCAGCATCACAAGGCGCTCCAGAAGCGACCACAGAATTAAAAATTGCAACGAATTTACCCTCGAATGCAGACGGTATATTTAATGAGGTGACACCTGCAATCTCTGGAGCACTAACGGCTACTGATACGCTTGTATTAAGTGATTTTAGTAGTACCAATCTTGTATTTACAGTCCAAGGAGATACAGCGACCGATACAGTTACCTTAAATACGAATTACACAGCTCCTCTTACGACGACGAATATATTAAATGATATAAATACGCAGTTAACAGTCTCAGGTATTACAGCCAGCCTGAGCGGTGGTAAGCTTGTGTTTACGGATAATACGGCCGGTGTTAATACTAATCCGGTGGTCACTGTGACGTCTGCTGCTCTTGCTGTGGATGCTCAATTTGCAGGCTCAATAACAACATCCGCAGCAGATGCTGTTTTTGCACCATTAGCAATCAACCCTTTTGACATAGCAACCTATAGTAACTCTACATCAGCAACGGTTTATGACTCACTAGGTAATGAGCATATTATTACAACTTACTATCAAAAAGTAGATGAGGCTGTTGCAACACCAGTAGGAACTGATAATCAATGGCGAATGGAAGTGTTTATTGCCGCTGCAGATATTAAACAGCCTTCTTCACCTTTACCAGTAGGGAGTGGAACAAACCAGCTAGTTCAATTAGGAAGCACGACAACAGTTCAATTTAAGGATGATGGCTTATTAGATAGTGTTCTACCAAGTGATCCCGTTTTATTAAATATGACAATTGGTGCGGGTACTGAATTATCAAGTGGTGCGGCAGATCTAACCGTTGCACTTAACCTAACGGGTTCTACCCAGAACTCGGGTTCTTTTGCTGTAGGAGCGTTAACTGTTAATGGTTTTCCAACTGGCCGTTTAACCGGTGTTGATGTGAGTGATGATGGTTTAATTCGAGCTACATACAGTAATGGTCAAGCTGTCGCTATTGGTAAAATTGCCTTAGCTAACTTCGCCAATGTTCAGGCTTTAAATAAAATAGGTAATACGGCATGGAAAGAAACAACTGATTCAGGCCCTGTTATTGCTGGTGAAGCCGCAACAGGCAGTTTCGGTAAGATTCAATCCGGTGCATTGGAAACATCCAATGTCGATTTGACCAAAGAGTTAGTGGGGTTAATCACGGCTCAACGTAATTTCCAGGCCAACTCTAAATCGATTGAAACATTTAATACTATTACACAAACGATTATTAATATTAGATAGATTGTGGGTCGGGTTTTAACCCGACATGGGGCTTATGAACATAAGCCTGAAGTTGGACTAAAGTCCAACCTACTAGATTGGGAGGACTTTAATTATGGATCATATGCTTTATATTTCAATGAATGCTGCACAGCAAACCATGCTGGCACAGGCAACGAATAGTAATAATTTAGCCAATGTGAACACAACCGGTTTTCGGGCTGATTTTGAACAGTTCCGTAGCCAACCTGTGTTTGGTGAAGGTTTACCAACACGTGTTTATGCCATGAGTGAGCGTCCTCAAACTGATTATCAAACAGGTTCAATCCAAACGACAGGTCGTGAATTAGATATTTCTATTCAAGGTGAAGGATTTATTGCTGTACAAGGTAAAGATGGTCGTGAAGGCTATACGCGTGCGGGTGATTTACATGTGACTGCAACAGGTCAATTAGTCACAGGAACGGGCTTGGCAGTGATGGGAGAAGGTGGACTTATCGCGATTCCTCCAGCAGAAAAAATTGAGATTGGTGCCGATGGTACTATTTCAATTCGTCCTATTGGTGCTCAAGCGAGTGAGTTAGCTATTTTAGATCGTGTAAAGCTGGTTAAACCAGAGCTTAAAGATATTTTTAAAGATAATGACGGCTTAATGAGGATGAAAGATGGTAGTCCTGCACCTTTAGATGGTGCGGTTAGAGTGGCATCTGGCACCTTAGAGGGCAGTAATGTCAATGCTGTTGGCGCCTTAGTCAATATGATTGAATTACAACGTCAGTATGAGATGCAGGTCAAAATGATGAAGACTGCAGACGATAATAGTGCTGCATCGGCACGTTTGTTGCAATTTAACTAATTAACAGCGTAATGATGCGTCAAAATAATGTAGGAGCAGCGCCATGAACCAAGCGTTATGGATTGCCAAAACAGGGCTTGATGCCCAACAAACAAGAATGTCAGTTATTTCTAATAACTTGGCAAACGTGAATACCACAGGCTTTAAGCAAGATCGTGCGGTATTTGAAGATTTGCTTTATATCAATATGCGACAGCCAGGAGCTCAATCTTCAAGCAATACCGAGCTACCTTCAGGCTTAATGATTGGTACTGGTGTTCGAACGGTTGCAACAGAAAAACAGCATACACAAGGTGCTATTATTCAAACAGGTAAATCACTGGATATGGCGATAAATGGTCGAGGTTTCTTCCAAATATCTATGCCAGACGGTACTACTTCTTATACACGGGATGGTACTTTTCAGATTAATTCAACGGGTGAAGTTGTGATGGCTAATGGCTATAAGCTTGAACCGTCAATAACTGTTCCTGAAGATACCTTAAGTTTGACTGTAGGTACCGATGGTAGTGTCAGTGTATTAACTCCAGGGCAAAACACACCAACAGTTATTGGTAATATCACGCTTGCAGACTTTGTGAACCCAACAGGTCTACAACCAATGGGTGAAAACTTATATAAAGAAAGTGGTGCCAGTGGCACGCCTGTGACAGGTGAACCAGGCTTAACAGGATTGGGATCAATTATTGGTGGTTCATTAGAAACATCAAATGTAAATGTAGTGACCGAGCTTATCAATATGATTGAAACGCAACGAGCGTATGAAATGAACTCAAAAGCCATTTCGACCGCCGATCAAATGTTGCAATACGCTAGTCAAAATCTTTAACCTAATGTAGGTTGGAATTTATTCCAACTTCAGGTTTATGTTCAGAGTCCCTGTTGGGTTGAAACCCAACCTACAGCTGGACTTGTAGGTTGGAATTTATTCCAACTTCAGGTTTATGTTCAGAGTCCCCTATTGGGTTGAAACCCAACCTACAGTTGGATTTGTAGGTTGAAATTTATTCCAACTTCAGGTTTATGTTCAGAGTCCCCTGTTGGGTTGAAACCCAACCTACAGTTGGATTTGTAGGTTGGACTTCAGTCCAACTTCAGGCTTACATTCGTAGTCTCTATTGGGTTGAAACCCAAGCTACATTCAGATCATGGCACAAACCCTGCATCAACCCAAATAACAGAATGATATTTGGAGAAAAGAATGAAATATCTTATAAAAACAGCAACACTAATTAGCTTAATTATTATGACGGGCTGTATGAGCAATACCGCCAAACGTGATCCGGAGTATGCGGCTGTTCGCCCAGTGGCTATGCCGATACAAGAGCAAAGTGATGGTGCTATTTTCAATGTCAATACCAATGTTTCTTTTTATGAAGATTACCGCGCTCGTCGAGTTGGCGATATTTTGACGGTCAAGCTTGAAGAAAAAACATCGGCTGAAAAAGAAAGCGAAACAACGATAAATAAAAGTAGTAGCAATAGCATCACTAATCCAACACTCTTTGGTACAACGGCCGAGTTTGATTTGCCAGGATTCTTACCATTAGCGAATAATAAAAATAACAACCTTGCTTTTAGCCTTGGCTCTGAGCATGACTTTACCGGTGGTGGAGATAGTGATTTAAGCAATAAATTATCGGGTGATATTAGCGTATCGGTTGTTGAGGTGTTGCCCAATGGCAATATGGTGATCCGTGGTGAAAAAATTATGACAATTAATCAAGGGAATGAATACCTGCGTATTTCGGGTACGATTAGTCCACGAGATATAGACAGTAATAATTCAATTTCATCAAAGCGTATTGCTAATGCAAAAATTTCATATGTCGGTGATGGGCCAACCAATGATGCCAATGTTGTAGGTTGGTTAAGCCGCTTCTTTCTTAGTGCCTTAATGCCGTTTTAGGAGAGTAATCATGATTATTAAAAGACTATTAATCACATTCGCATTGTTAGCACTATCAACATTGAGCTATGCCGAACGCATTAAAGACTTAGCGTCCATTGCCGGTGTTCGTAATAACCAATTAGTCGGTTATGGTTTGGTGGTGGGTTTAAATGGCACAGGTGACAAAACCAAATTTACCGGCCAAAGCATGCGTAGTATGTTGCGTGAAATGGGGGTAACATTACCACCTGGAACCGATCCTAAAAGCAAGAATGTAGCAGCCGTAGCAGTACATGCCAATTTACCTCCTTTTTTAAAACCCGGACAAAATATTGATGTGACGGTATCGTCATTAGGTGATGCAAAAAGCCTACGTGGCGGTAGCTTGATTATGACACCGCTAAAAGGTGCAGATGGTCAGATTTATGCCATGGCACAAGGTAACTTAGTAGTGGGTGGCTTTGGTGCTGAGGCAAGTGACGGCTCACGTATTACGGTTAATATTCCTAGTGCAGGACGCATTCCAAATGGTGCAACTATTGAGCGAACAGTAAAAAACTCCTTTAATGTCGGCGATCATATTATCTTAAATTTACACCAAGCTGATTTCACAACAGCAAGTCGATTAACAGATTCGATAAATCATACATTAGGCAAAGGTTCGGCTCGGGCGATGGATGCTGCATCCATAAAAGTTAATGCCCCGCGAGATCCAAGCCAACGCGTTCCCTTCTTATCATTAATTGAAAACCTTGAACTTAATCCGGGTGAAGCAGCGGCTAAAATTGTCATTAATTCACGAACAGGCACTATTGTTATCGGTCAACATGTGCGAGTAAGCCCCGCAGCGGTCACACACGGTAATTTATCGGTAACGATTTCGGCAAATACCGAAGTCAGTCAACCGAATTCTTTCTCTAGTGGTGAAACAGTGATTACCCCCAATTTTGATATAGAAGTGACAGAAGAAGACAGCCGAATGTTTGTTTTTAATCCTGGCACATCATTAGATGAAATTGTACGAGCAGTGAATCAAGTGGGCGCTGCGCCGGGTGATTTAGTCGCGATATTAGAAGCCTTAAAACAAGCTGGTGCATTACGTGCTGAGCTGATTATTATTTAATTATGTTCTCTAATTCTTTACTATCATTTTCGTGTTTGACCCCATCATTATCGAGTTTAGTTTCGTCATTCTCGCGAACGTGGGAATCCAACGATCGTGATTATTTCAACTGCTCATGGATCCCCGCGTTCGCGAGGATGACAGGAGCGGGAGTAATGTGGATGAAAAAAATTGAAGGTGTAGGTTGGATTTCAATCCAACAAGCAACATAAACAATGGCACTTAACACCGAAATCGTCCAAACAGCCCTAGACTCAAAAGGTCTTGCCGAACTACGTCGTTCAGCAAGAGCGGATAAAAACGATCAAGAAACACTCCGTCAAGTTGCCGGGCAATTTGAATCTTTATTCGTCAATATGATGTTAAAAAGTATGCGCCAAGCTAGCTTAGCTGAAGGGATATTTGATAGTTCTCAAAGTGATATGTATCAAGATATGTCAGATCAACAACTCGCCGTCGATTTGTCAGCAAAAGGTGGTCTTGGTTTGCAAGATATGATTATTCGTCAACTAGGTGGACACGTTGAGAGCAAGCTAGATAAAGGTGAAATGGTCAATTCCGCACCTGTGAGGCCTGCCTATTCGCCAGATGTTTATCAAACAGCTATCTTGAATAAAGTTAGCCAAACCGCACCGAAAGAAGTCGAAGTAACTCAAATTAATACGGAGTCTAAAACTAAACTGTCATTGGACACGCCAGAAAGCTTCGTACAACAACTCTGGTCAATGGCAAAACAAGCCGCTGATAAAATCGGAGTGAAAGCCGAAGTATTATTATCCCAAGCTGCATTAGAAACCGGTTGGGGAAAACACGTTATTAATAAAAGTGATGGTCAATCAAGTCACAACTTATTCAATATAAAAGCCGACAGTCGTTGGCAAGGTGATTTAGTCACAAAAGGCACCGTTGAATATCGTGATGGTATCGCCGTCAAAGAACAGGCGCAATTTAGATCCTACGATTCATATCAAGACAGTTTTGATGATTATGTGAATTTTTTGCAAACTCAGCCGCGTTACCGACAAGCATTGGAACAAGCCCAAAACCCAGAAGCATTCATAGAAGGCCTACATAAAGCAGGCTATGCCACCGATCCAAATTATGCAGATAAAATTAAACAAATCATGAATAGCGATACATTGGCACAAATATCGCAAGAGCTAAAGTATTCATAAATATGGTCGCTAAACACGACATGAGGGCGCTACTATGAGCATGCTGAATATAGGAACATCAGCGCTGATAACAACGCAAGGTGCGTTATCA
Organism: Piscirickettsiaceae bacterium; assembly: GCA_013215825.1. Classification (GTDB taxonomy): domain Bacteria; phylum Pseudomonadota; class Gammaproteobacteria; order Nitrosococcales; family Methylophagaceae. The sequence goes on from JABSQN010000001.1 coordinate 249,312, forward strand.
ACAACCAGTCATAATATCAGTAATGTAAATACTGAGGGATATAGCCGCCAGCGTATTGAGCAAGGCACGCGCTTACCTAATTTTGAGGGTGGTTATTACGTTGGTGCTGGTGTTGCAATTACCAGTGTAGAGCGAATTTTTGATTCTTTCTTATCCGATCAAGTACGTACTTTTACATCACAAGAAGCACAGTTTGATGTGTTTGCGACATTTGCTCGTCAAATTGATGACTTATTAGGCTCGCCAGAATTATCATTAAGCTCAGGCTTAGAAAGCTTCTTTGATGCTGTGCAAAATGTTGCCGATGATCCAACGTCAATTCCAGCTAGACAGGTTATGCTGACAGAAGCCGATACCTTAGCAAATAGGTTTAACACACTTGATGCTCAATTAGACGCATTTAACGGGCAAATTAATAGCGGTCTTGAGACTGCAGTAAAAGATGTTAATTTATTATCACAAGGAATAGCTGATCTTAACCAAGCCATCGTTGAGGCTTCTGGTGGTGCAGGAATTCCCCCGAATGATTTGATGGATCAACGAGATCAATTGATTAATGAATTATCAGCACTGATTTCTGTATCAACATTAAAAGAAAGTAATGGGGCAGTAAGCGTATTTGTTGGAACAGGTCAAACACTGGTTATTGGTAATTCAGCTATTAGATTAGAAATTGCACCCAACCCAACAGATTCGACGCTAAATGAAATTGTATATGGACCCAGTCGGATTGCTATTTCAGAGCAATTAACCGGTGGCTCAATTGGTGGTTTATTATCTGCACGACAATCAGTTTTAGCACCTGCTAGAGAAGAAATAGATTCTTTAGCGGCAGAAATGATTAATGCAATCAATGGTCAACACACAATAGGTATAACATTAGATGGCAATGCCGGCGGTAATTTTTTTGAGCCTAGCAATCCTTTAGGCACGCCCGCGCCAGATGCAGGGTCGATAAGACTCGCCATTACTAATCCGCGTGATATTGCAGTTGCATTTCCTGTGACAACGTCAACGTCAATAAGCAATGCGGGTACAGCATCGTTAGATGTTAATGCTGTGGATGGATCTGCTGTAGGCTTTGATCCTACATCAACATTGATATCTAATTTAACCTTTACTTATGACAGTGCAAATAAAGAATATATTGTGGGATACGATGGCAATGCCACAACCACTAGAATTAAATACGATCCTGCAACGGATAGTGGAAAAATCTTTGACTTATCAGCACTGAGCGTTCCACCGAATACTGATTTTCCTGGAGCAAATAAGCCACCATTAACAATTACATTTTCTGGTGTGCCGGCAAACACAGATACATTCACTCTGAGCAATAACACAACTGGTGGGTTTTCTACTGTTGGTGATAATAGAAATGCACTTGCGTTAGCAGAGTTGCAAGTATCAAAAATATTAAACGGTGGCACACAATCATTTGGTGATGCCTATGGAATATTGGTGGCCAATGTAGCAACGCGTACACATCAAGCTGATGTCAGCCAAAGAACACAACAAGGTTTATTAGATCAAACCAGCCTTAGGTATGAATCCGTATCTGGGGTAAACTTAGATGAAGAAGCGGCAAACTTAATTAAATTTCAACAAGCGTATCAAGCCGCATCTCAAATTATAACGGTATCAAACACCATATTTGATGCACTGATGAGAGCGATGTAAATCGAGGTAATATTATGCGAGTTTCTACAGCCTATATATTTGACCAAAACCTAACCGCCATGCTTAATCAGCAAACAGAGTTGGCTAAAACACAACTACAAGTATCGACAGGAAAACGGATATTAAGCCCATCAGATGATCCTGCAGGTTCTGTTCAAATTCTAAACTTGCAACGAGAATTAAGCTTAACAGAACAATATCTAGTTAATGCAGATAAGGCCGAAAATAAACAAGTTATAGAAGAAGGTGTATTGCAAAGTGCAACGGGTATGCTACAACGGATAAGAGAACTTGCCGTGCAAGGTCTAAACTCGACTAATACACAATCAGATAGACAAGCAATCGCCGCTGAAATCACACAACTTAATGAGCAATTACTTGCCTTATCCAATACCCGTGATTCTAATGGTGATTATCTGTTTTCAGGGTTTAAATCAAGCACCCAACCCTATCAAACGATTATGGGTGATTATCAAGGTGATGAAGGGCAACGTAATATAAAATTAGGTACGGGTGTATTAATAGAAAGCAATGATACGGGTAATCAAGTTTTTGAATCGCCATTAATTTCAACGACGACTACGACTACTCTTATTCCTACCATAGCTGTCGGTGGTGCGAATGCGGGCTCAGCAGAACTTGAGGTAACGAATTATTCAGTTGATAGTAATGTTTTTTCGGATGTTATATTGACTTTTAACGGGACTAACTATGACGTTACAACGGGAGTGCCAGGAGTGCCAGCCTCTCCGACTACAATTACTCTACCTTCAGTAGATTTATCAACATTAGATTCTAATTTACCACCGATTACTGTGGGTTTAGTAACTGGAACACCAAATTTAGGAGATGTTTTTACAATCAGTGATGGCGCAGGAACAGGACAGGTAGCGATTGTCGATGATTCTGGTGTTGCTGAAACCTATTCAGAAATAAGTTTTACCTTTCAAGCATTAATACCTGAAGTACCAGCTGTGCCCGGGCCAGCAGCACCTGAAGTGCCAGCAAAATATATAATTACTGATGGTATAAATACCGAAACAATTGATTATATTTCTGGTGAAAATATTGATTTATCAAGCTTGAATCCAAATTTTCCATCATTAATCGTTAATTTGACAGGGACTCCGGCAGAAGGCGATGTTATTACCCTTGAAAAATCAGTGACAGAAACAAGTCAAAGCATGTTCAAAACAATTAATAATTTTGCTAATGCATTGATTGCTAATAATGTGGGAGCAGGTAACTCACCAAATAATGGTGATTTTCTAACAAATATCAGTGCATCATTAAATACGGTTGTGGATACTAGGGCTAAAGTAGGTGCAAGACTTAACGCCATTGAACAACAACGTGATATTAATACCGGTCTTGCATTTAATATGGAAAAAACACTGTCTCAAGTTCAAGATCTAGATTATGCAGAAGCAATCTCTCGTTTAAGTTTGCAAATGGCAGGTCTTCAAGCAGCACAACAATCCTTTGTGAAAGTGCAAGGTCTGTCATTGTTTAACTACCTATAAAATACCCTTCACATTACGTAGGTCGGACTTCAGTCCGACACGGGACAGTTAATAAAGTCCGAAAGTTGGAATGAATTCCAACCCGCGATATAGCACAGCCTTGTAGCTTGGGTTTCAACCCAACACGGGGCCGTTGAGCAGAAGCTGGATGTTGGACAAAAGTCCAACCTACAACAACTAACTCCTTAATCTCAAACAAAAAACAAACTTGGCACGTCCTTTGCTCATTACTAATAACACGATGGCAACCTGTCAAAAAAACAGCATAAGCCATTGAGTCTTTATTAATATATAAAAGGATATAACGATGGCTTCAGTAATTAATACCAACGTCATGTCGTTAAATGCCCAACGTAATTTAACGATGTCACAAACAGATCTTGCAACGTCTTTGCAACGATTATCTTCAGGTTTGCGAATTAACAGCGCCAAAGATGATGCGGCGGGTCTTGCTATTTCTGATCGTTTTACCACGCAAATTCGTGGTTTAAATCAAGCGGGTCGTAATGCCAATGATGCAATCTCACTGTCACAGACAGCTGAGGGTGCATTAGGTGAAATGAGCAATAACTTACAACGTATTCGTGAATTAGCAGTGCAATCTGCCAATGCCACTAACTCATCATCAGATCGTGCGGCGATTGATTTAGAAGTGCAACAACGTTTAGCCGAGATTGATCGTATTGCCGGTCAAACTTCATTTAATGGTCAAAAGATTTTGGATGGAACCTTTGGTAACGCGGCCTTCCAAGTGGGTGCGAATGTCGGTGAAACAATTACTCTTGATTTAAGCACCAGTATGCGACCAGGTGTTATTGGTCAATTAGCTACTGCTACTTCGGTTGGTTTAGATACGGTTATAGCTGCAGCGACACCAGCAGTGGCGGGTTCATACATATCAGGTGATTTATCTAGTTTAGATTTCTCAACTGGAGCAACTGCTGCGACAGCAGGTACTCGTACAGCAGATGATGCTTACGTTGCTGCAAATTATAGTGTTACGAACCTTGTGTTTGATGTGCAGGGAGATACCAATACAGATACGGTTACATTGACTGCAAATGCTGACAATCTGGCTGATACTATAACTGCTATCAATATTCAGTTGAGCACTTCAGGCGTCACTGCTTCTGATGTTGGTGGCAAGCTTGTGTTTACTGATGATACTGCGGGTGCTAGTGCGATTCCAACAGTAACTCATACATCTGGTGGAACAGCATCTCAAATTGAAGGAACCACCACCGTGGCAGGCTCCGCAGCAGTTGCAACAAGCAACCTTGTATTTGATGTTGATGCAACTACAGTCACTATCAATACAGACCATAGTGCTGTTGGTACACCTGCTCAAAATATGGCTGCACTTGTTGCTGATATTCAGGGTCAAGTTGGTTCTAACTATGTTGTGGCAGCCGTAGATGATGACAGCTTTAGCATTACGAGTACGGTGGCTGGTTCGACAGTAACAAACTCAGTTGATACAATCATTAGTAGTATCACAGCATCATCCGTGACCGGATTAGCAGGTTCTGCTACAGCGGTTGCTACGGATATTGCAGCAGCAGCTACAGTCACTATTTCAGGTGATTTTAGTATTCAACTAGGTAGCACAACAGCGGTTGCGGTTGCAGATGGTACTTACACCTCAGCACAAGATTTAGTTGATGCTATTAATACTGCTCTAGCGGGCAATGCTGAAGCGGTATTAAATTCTGATAATACGATGAGTATTATTTCGGATGAAGATATTACTGTTTCAGGTGCAATCGGGCTGACAACGTTGGCACTAAATGCATCAACGGTAGCATCAGGTAGTTTGGCGGGCTCTAATGTTCTTGATGTGGCGGGAGCTAACGATATTATTCGTCGAGCAGACTCGGCGTTAACATCCATCAGTGATTTACGAAGCACCTTTGGTGCGATTCAAAATCGTTTTGAATCAACTATCACCAACTTGAGTACCGCAGTAGAGAACTTATCTGCTGCACGGAGTCGTATTTTAGATGCTGATTTTGCAGCAGAAACAGCCAACTTAACCCGAGCTCAAATCTTGCAACAAGCAGGTACAGCAATGTTGTCGCAAGCGAATGCCGTGCCACAAAATGTATTAAGCCTATTACAAGGTTAGTAATGTAGGTTGGGTTTCAACCCAACACAGGGCTGTTGAGCAGAAGCCAGAAGTTGGACTGAAGTCCAACCTACGGCGTAGGTCGTGAAGCAAAGTAACGGTGTAGGTCGGGTTTAAACCCGACATAGGGCTTCTGATAGAGTTCCAAATAATTAGTTATGCAGTTACTTTATTTCCAACCCACTATCACAACCAAACACTATCCCAATGCGGCCAATTCGCTAGCGTTGTTGTCAATCCTGCACGCAATGGATTGGCAACAATATAGCGTGCCGTTGCCACTCTATCCTCCTCTTTTCTCAACGCATGATCATGAAACCCTGTCTGCCACAAAGAGCCGGAACGGTTTAACTGATTATTAATAACGCTAGCAGATTGTCCTTTGATAAACTTCATAATATGAGATAGATCATATTCATCCGCATTTTGAAGTTGTAATAAGCCATGAAAATGGTCAGGCATTACCACCCAGCATAACCACATACAATTATGACGAACCTCACTTTCACGTAAGGTATTGATTAATATCCGAGCGCAATCAAAGTCATTAAAAATAGGTGAGCGATTGTGGGTAACCGAAGTAATAAGATATTCACGCCCCGATTCAGAAAAGCGACCCTTGCGTAAATCGTTATAGCTCATTGATTACAATCCATGTAGTTATTGAGATATTAATTGTATGCCAGAGTAGGTTGGGTTTCAACCCAACATTGGGCATTTGAACAGAGGCTGGCAGTTGGAATGAATTCCAACCTACGAGCTTGTTAATCCGATATGTTTTCTCTGGGGCTGTAGCTTGGGTTTCAACCCAACATTGGGCATTTGAACAGAGGCCGGAAGTTGGAATGAATTCCAACCTACGAGCTTGTTAATCTGATATATATTCTCTAGGGCTGTAGGTTGGGTTTCAACCCAACATTGGGCATTTGAGCAGAGGCTGGCAGTTGGACTGAATTCCAACCCACGAGCTTGTTAATCCGATATATTTTCTCTGGGGCTGTAGGTTGGGTTTTAACCCAACATTGGGCATTTGAACAGAGGTTGGAAGTTGGAATGAATTCCAACCCACCTAGCTACACCATTCCCAACCCAAAAAAGCCAAAAAAACTTCTAAAGTTTTATTAATAGCCGTCGCTAACATTACTGGAAGTAGTAAATACGCCACTTTAGGACGTATATCTGCTAAATATAAACGGGGTGACACCCACTCATATTGGAGAAAATGTCATGGCTTCAGTCATTAACACTAATGTAATGTCGTTAAATGCACAACGTAATTTAACACAATCACAAAACGCACTAGCAACATCGCTACAACGTTTATCATCAGGCTTACGTATCAATAGCGCCAAAGATGATGCAGCGGGTCTTGCGATTTCAGATCGTTTTACCACGCAAATTCGTGGTTTAAACCAAGCGGCTCGTAATGCCAATGATGCGATCTCATTATCACAAACTGCTGAGGGTGCATTAGGTGAAATGAGTAATAACTTACAACGTATTCGTGAGCTAGCAGTACAATCTGTTAATGCCACTAACTCAGCATCGGATCGTTCTGCGATTGATTTAGAGGTGCAACAACGTCTAGCTGAAATTGACCGTATTGCTGGTCAAACTTCATTTAATGGTCAGAAAATTTTAGATGGTACATTTGGTAATGCATTATTCCAAGTGGGTGCCAATGTTGGTGAAACCATTGGTCTTGATTTAACAACGAGTATGCGTCAAGCAGATATTGGTGCAATTGCAGTGGCTACCTCTGTTGATTTAGATACGGTGATTACAGCAGGAACAGCCGCGGTAACAGGCTCAGCTGGAACATATACCTTTGATACCACCAATATAGTGGGTTCGGATTACAGTACAGTAGCTGCTACTGCAACAACATCTTTAACATCAGGTGCATATACAATAGCGGCATCTGACAATGCTGCTGATGCGTTCCAATTCTCAATTGATGGTGTTATTGCTTCTGATAATGTAGTTGCCTCTGCAACTGCAGCTCAACTAGATACTGATATTGCTGCCTTTGTTGCGGGCTCATCAGGTGCTTATACTCAGACGGGTACGGTTGCTGGTAATGATTTAGTTATTAGCAAAACGGATGGTACTGATTTAGCATTGACTACCTCTTTCTCTAATGCTGTTGGCTCTGCCACAGCCGCCGCAGGTACTACAACAGATGGTACTTTCGCAACAGCTAGCTTTGTTGGAACACCGAGTACTAACGGTACGGCAGCGGATACAAGTGCAAATAAAACATTCACAATTAATGATCCAGATGGTGCAACAAACCTAGTGATCACTGTTGATGCTGATTTATCAGCAGATGATGGTACGTTATTGTTGGCAGAAATTACCGGTAATGCTGGATATGCAGCCGCTGGTTTCACTGCAGCACTTGTTTCAGGCAATATTGTGTTGACAGATAAAACTAACGCTACAGGTAGTTTCTCTATTACCGGCACTGATGCAACATTAGTTACTGATGAGGTTGATGCAGGAGGTACAGCTGCAGGTGTGACTGATGTGGCACTAGTAGCTGGTACATCAATTGTTGTTAGTGGTGACTTTAGCATTCAGATTGGTGATGCGACTGCAGTGAACGTAGCAGATGGTACTTACACCTCAGCACAAGATTTAGTGGATGCGGTTAATGCAGCATTAGGTAATCTAGCAACAGCTGAATTAGATGACAATAATTTCATGACTATTAATGCAAATGAAACCATTACTGTTACAGGTTCGCAAGGCTTGGCTGTTCTTACTTCTGGAACAACCGGAGTGAACACAGCATCAGGTGGTTTAGATTCAGTAAATGTAACCAGCGTGGCTAATTCAAATGACGCAATTCGTCGTGTTGATGCGGCTTTAACATCGGTAAGTGATTTACGGAGCACCTTTGGTGCGGTTCAAAACCGTTTTGAATCAACCATCAATAACTTAAGTACAGCGGTAGAAAACTTATCTGCTGCACGTAGTCGTATTCTTGATGCGGATTTTGCTCAAGAGACTGCAAACTTAACACGTGCACAAATTTTGCAGCAAGCGGGTACAGCGATGTTATCGCAAGCGAATGCAGTGCCACAAAATGTATTAAGTTTGTTAGGATAATAGCGATAATAGTGGAGAGCCTAAGACGTTAGGTTCTCCATTTTCTCTAGTTTAGAGGGAGAAGTGTGATGGAAGGTATAACAAGTCAAACACCCCCAGTAGCTTTGGAAGCGGCAACGCCAACCAAAGCTTCTGCCGTTGTGACTGAAAATAAACCAGTGGATGTTGTTAGCGCACCTGTGGTGGTTAAGGACGAGCCTAAGAGCTTGGAAGGTATAACAAGTCAAACACCCCCAGTAGCTTTGGAAGCGGTAACGCCAACCAGAGCTTCTGCCGTTGTGACTGAAAACAAACCAGTGGATGTTGTTAGCGAGCCTGTGGTGGTTAAGGACGAGCCTAAAAGCTTGCAAGATGCAGTCGCGCAAATTAATGACCATGTGCAAAATTTACAGCGTAGCCTGTTATTTACTGTTGATGAAGAAAGTGGTAAAGATGTGGTGACAGTTCTTGATAGTGAAACGGATGAGGTTATTCGTCAATATCCATCAGAAGAAGTGTTGGTTATTGCGCGGCAATTGGCGGCAAATAAAGAAGATGTTTTAAATTTATTTAGTGGGCAAGCGTAAATATGTAGGTCGGGTTTTAACCCGACATTGGGCCTTTGAGCAGAAGCTGGCAGTTGGACTGAAGTCCAACCCACGAGTATCTTGTAGGTCGGGTTTTAACCCGACATTGGACATTTGAGCAGAAGCTGGCAGTTGGACTGAAGTCCAACCCACGAGTATCTTGTAGGTCGGGTTTTAACCCGACATTGGGCCTTTGAGCAGAAGCCGGCAGTTGGAATGAATTCCAACCTACGTTTGCGGATTCCGAGTTGGATGGTTTGATTTTTGCTAGTAATATTCCTTAGAGTGAATTAAAAGGAGAATGCAATGCCGATTACAGCAGGCGGTATAGGCTCCGGCCTTGATATTGAAAGTCTAGTGACACAGTTGGTGGCAGCAGAAGGGCAACCTGTTGCTGCGCGTCTAGATACCAAAGAAGCTGGATTACAAGCTGATTTATCTGCATACGGCAGTTTGAAAGGGGCATTAAGTGCATTTCAATCTACGGTGCAGGCATTGAGTGATCCTGATGAATTTTTAAAGCGAACGGCAACATCAAGTAATACTGATTTATTTGATGCATCTGTTGATACAACGGCTGTACCAGGTAATTATTCGATTGAAATTACGCAATTGGCCCAGTCCGCTAAAGTCCGATCTGGAGACTTTTCATCTGCAACTGATGATGTGGGTACGGGTACATTAACAATTAGTATCGGTAGTGATCCTGATGACTCATTTCAACTCACAATCGATGAATCGAATAAAACCTTAGAAGGTGTTCGTGATGCGATTAATGCTGCATCTGATAACCCAGGCATAACAGCCTCGATTATTAATGTAGATGGTGGGTCGCGTTTAATTTTATCATCAGATAAATTAGGGGCGACAAATACAATTAATGTGGTTGCTGTTGATGATGATGGCGCTGATGGTGCTGATTTAACGCGATTAGCAAGCGCCAATCTAGTTTCACTTAAAAATGCACAAGACTCCATAATCCTTGTTGATAATCAAACTGTTACTCGAGATAGTAATCGTTTTTCTGATGTTATTCAGGGTGTCACTTTTACGCTGGAAGATGCTGAGCCAGGTACGATTGAAACCTTAGCCGTAGGTTTGGATAAAGGTTCTGTGATTAGCAAAGTGAACAGTTTTGTATCAGCCTATAATAGTTTGGTTGATACGATGGCTTCATTGTCTTCTTTTAATGCTGATACTGGTGCCGCAGGTAGATTATTAGGCGATTCTGCGTTACGTGGTGTACAAAGCCAAATTAGACAAGCGATGAGTAGTGCTATTAATGGTTTAGATGTTAATACATTAGTTAACTTAGGGATTACGACGGATGATGATGGGCATTTAGAAGTGGATGCTACAACACTAGATGCTGTTATGACTAATGACTTTACGGCTGTTTCCCAGTTTTTTGCTTCTGATAATGGTTTGGCTAAATCGCTGGATGTTTTGTTAGATCGATATATTAATTCCGATGATGGCATTTTGACTGCTAGAACGGATGGTTTGGAAGTTAATATCGAGTCTATCAGTGAAGATCGAGATCGTTTAGATCGCCGCATGGCAACATTAGAAGCGCGTTATCGCTCCCAGTTTGTTGCAATGGATATATTGGTGGCTCAGATGCGGTCATTGGGTGATTATATGACACAGGCACTAGCAAGTTTGCCCGAACCAAATTCGATTAGAAGATGATAATAGTAATGTGGGTTGGGTTTAACCCCAGCACTAGGCCGTTGATAACGGCTGGAAGTTAGACTGAAGTCTAACCTACGAGTTTATTTGATTTTTGTAGGTCGGGTTTCAACCCGACATGGGCAGTTGATAACGGATGGAAGTTGGACTGAAGTCCAACCTACGATTCAAAATATTTTTTATTTTTTTACTAAAGATTTGCTGCATTCTGACGATATAAGGAGTGAAGGCAATATCATTATGGTATTGTAGAAAATATGAAAAAGGATAAAGATATGAATGCCAGCGCTGCAATGCAACAGTATCAACAAAATTATATTCATGGCGGTACTGCAACGGCATCGCCCCATCGTTTAGTGCAAATGTTGATGGAAGGTGCGCTGGATAAGATATTGGCATCTAAACGCTTTATGGCCGCTAATGATATAGCAAAAAAAGGTGAAAATATTAGCTGGACAATTTCAATTGTTGATAGCTTACGTTCTTGCTTGAATCTTGAATCTGGTGGTGAATTTGCTCAAAACTTAGCTGCGTTATATGACTATATGGAACAACGTTTATTAGAAGCTAATATTAAGAATGATCCTAAACTTCTTGATGAAGTTGCTCAGTTAATTCTTCAAATAAAATCTGGATGGGATGCGATCCCTACAGAACATCACAATACAACATCAGGCATGTAAAAAAGCCCTATGTCTTCTATTCTCAACTCAGTGCTAGATGGAATTACTAAAAGCAAACAATTGCTAGGTTTGGCTGAGGCTGGAGAGTGGGAGCAGTTTTTAGAATTAGAAGAGCAGAGACAAGCTACGCTATCAATATTAACGCTAGATAATTTAGATTTAACGCAGCAGCGTTATGATGAAATCAAAGAACAAATGACACAGTTAATTGAGCTAAATGAACAATTAGAAACTGTTTGTCAGCAACAGCGATCATTTCTGGTCAAGGAACTCAAAAAGTTATCAAAAGGCACGCAAGCGAAGAAAGCGTATTCTCAGGTAAAGTGATAAATCTCTTATGAGTATGGTAATCAATACCAATATTTCGTCATTAAATGCGATGCGACATCTTGGTAATAGTCAAAGTTTGATAGGGCAAACCCTACAGCGCTTATCTTCAGGTTTACGCATCAATAGTGCTAGGGATGATGCGGCGGGCTTGGCTATTTCTGATCGGATGACAACGCAAATACGAGGCGGAATGCAGGCTGCTCGAAATATTAATGATGCAGTTTCCCTTTCTCAAACAGCAGAGGGTGCATTATCAAGCCTTACTGAGTTAATGCAACGTGGACGTGAATTATCTGTTCAGGCGGTGAATGCAACCAATTCAACATCTGATAGAAAAGCCTTACAACTTGAAATTGATCAAATTAAAGAAGAAATCTCTCGTGTGACACGAGACACGTCGTTTAACTCAATTAAGCTATTTCAACCTACGGGTGCTACGGGTGGTGGAACATCATCTTTATCGGCAACTGAGCAGCGAATTGTGACGGATCTGCAAACATCTTGGTTACAACAAAGTGAAATAATTATTAAAGATTATTTTGGTTTGCAAGCAAGCGGAGCCGTAGAGTTGAAGATAGTCATTGAGACAGATCTCGGTGGTCCATCAGCATATGTAAGTTTTAGTGATGGTCCCACGAATAAAATGGAACTGCATATTGATGAAACAGTATTTAAAAATGCATATACTGCAATTGATGGCGGTAATACGACTCAAAGAGACAGTCTTGATCAGCTAATTGCACATGAAATGACCCATGCGGTAATGGCCGCAACGACAAATCTAGAACAAATTCCACTGTTTTTTGTTGAAGGTACTGCCGAATTTATTCCTGGTGGTGATGCTAGGCTTAAATCTGTTCTGGATGGTGGTAAGTCTGCAGCAGAGATTGTTAATAATATTGATAGTATGGATATTGTTGGTGATGCATGGGGTGGAAGTCAATTTGATTATGCAACAGCGTATGTTGCCACTCGTTACTTAGACTCAATTGCCACTGGTGGCGTTCCTAGTACCTTGAGTTTTTTAAGTGGAGAAGCAGATCGTACATTAGATGATTACTTTTCTCAGGCAGGCATTGCTGGCGTTTCTAATACAGCCGAATTTGTGACTAAGTTTAAATCTGAAGGTGTAGCCTTTATCGGAACTATGGATTTAGATAATAATGATACAGGCGCTATCGGTGGTGCAGATGCAAGCGGTGGAACTCGTAATACTACATGGTCGGGCTCTATACCTGATACAGTAAATCTAACAGATAATCCATTATCTGGATTTATTGAAATATGGCCAAGTAATGAGCTTGTATTGGCGACGTCTGATATATCCTTTCAAGTGGGTAGTAATGTTGGTGAAACTATAGATATTAGTTTAACAAGCTTAAGTTTAGAGGATTTGGGTTTGGATTCATTGAATCTTGTTAATTTCGGTAACAGTGCTATTGAAGCATTTGATAAAGCGTTAAATCAGGTGAGCTCGATGCGTGCAGAATGGGGTGCGGTGCAAAATCGATTTGAATCAGCATTAGCTGTGACTAATACAAGTATTGAGAACCTTTCTGCCAGTCGTTCAAGAATTTTAGATGCCGACTTTGCAAGTGAAACGTCGATATTGACTCGTGCGCAGATATTACAACAAGCAGCTACATCAATGTTGGCGCAAGCTAATGCGATACCCCAACAAGTGTTAAGTTTGTTGTCTTAATTCAAATTAAGTGCATTGTGGTTTTAACCCAACAGAGGGACTTGAACATAGGATTGAAGCTGGACTAAAGTCCAAGCTACGGTATCGATAAATTTAAGTTGCACATTCTCCGTCATTTTTTTGACAACCACTCCTAAAAGTGTTTTACTCTAACTTTATTAATGGTTTATATCGATCTTGTCGATATAACTTTAAGTTTAAGTGTCGTAGGTCGGATTTTAATCCGACTTGGACCTTTGATAGCGTTTGGAAGTTGGACTGAAGCCCAACCTACGGATAAGGGCTGAAGAGTTTATGAGTGCAAACAATGTTTTAATTATTGATGTGGATGCTGAGCGACGTGAGTTGTTATCGACATTAGTTGAGTTTATTAATTGCCAGCCTGTGATCGTGAATAATATTGATTTATGGTTTGAAGATGCCGGCGATTTATCTGATATTGTGATGGCTATTGTTGGTGATTGCGGTGATAAACATCAAACCAAACAATTGTTACGAGAGCTTGTTAATAATGAAGCGCGTGTACCTGTATTTCAGCTGGAATTTCCAAATTCAGCAGTCATCGACTTTCCTGGTGCTTTAGGAACTTTACGACTCCCCGTTAAATATCCTCAATTAAGCAATGCGTTGCAACAGGCGACGATTTATCGTGGTCAGCAAGATTCAACAGAAAGTAATGGCTATGAATTTCGCCGTTTAGTCGGTAATAGTCGAGCGATGAAGGCGGTTCAATTAATGATTGATCAGGTGTCTGATTCGGAAACGAATGTCTTGATCTTGGGTGAGTCTGGTACAGGTAAAGAGGTGGTTGCTCGTAATTTGCATCATCTTTCATCTCGTCGAGAAAAGCCGTTTGTGCCAGTAAATTGTGGTGCTATCCCAGGCGAATTACTTGAAAGTGAGTTATTTGGTCATGAAAAAGGCTCCTTTACTGGTGCGATTACCACGCGTAAAGGCCGTTTTGAGATGGCAGAAGGTGGCACGCTGTTTCTGGATGAAATAGGTGATATGCCTTTGCCTATGCAGGTGAAGTTATTACGCGTGTTACAAGAGCGAACTTATGAACGCATAGGCAGTAATAAAACATTAAAAGCCAATGTACGCGTGATTGCAGCAACGCATCGTAATTTGGAAACACATATTGCTGAGGGACATTTTCGAGAAGATTTATTTTATCGTCTCAATGTGTTTCCAATTGATATACCGGCATTGCGTGAACGACCAGAAGATATCCCCTTGCTTATTAATGAGTTGATAACCCGAATTGAGCATGAAAACAGGGGTACAGTACGTTTAACTCCAGCGGCTATTGCATCACTATGCCAATGCCATTGGCAGGGAAATGTGCGTGAACTGGCTAATGTTATAGAACGATTGGTTATTCTCTTTCCTTATGGAACCGTTGATTTCGATGATTTACCTGAGAAGTTCCAAATTGAAGGTGGAGAGTTACCAGAATTAGTGACTGAGGTGATTCAGGAAACACCTGGACTTAAAAAGGTCAAAGAAGTTACTCAAAAAGTAGCCGTTGAAAAAGCAGTAGAAGCAAGACCAAGTGTACACACTGAGCCAGAAAGCTTCCCGGAAGAGGGCTTGGATTTAAAAGAGCATTTAGCCAATCTTGAATATTTGCTAATCAAGCAAGCATTGGAAGAGGCTGATGGCGTGGTAGCTCATGCGGCTAATAAGTTAAAGATGCGTCGTACGACCTTGGTTGAAAAAATGCGTAAATATGGTATTCAACGGGATTAGGATTTAGTTTAACTTCCGGCTTTTATCAACAGTCCCATGTTGGGTTGAAACCCAACATACGGTTTTTCATGCAGATTATTTCAGTTGTAACATTCAATTTGCGGAGTTTCGTAGGTTGGACTTCAGTCCAACTTCCTGCCTACATTCAAAGGCCCATGTTGGGTTGAAACCCAACCTACGGTTTTTCATGCAGATTATTTCAGTTGTAACATTCAATTTACGGAGTTTCGTAGGTTGGACTTCAGTCCAACTTCCTGCCTACATTCAAATGCCCATGTTGGGTTGAAACCCAACC
>JABSQN010000001.1:264873-526578 GCA_013215825.1 Piscirickettsiaceae bacterium
CATTCAAATGCCCATGTTGGGTTGAAACCCAACCTACGGTTTTTCATGCAGATCATTTCAGTTGTAACATTCAATTTGCGGAGTTTCGTAGGTTGGACTTCAGTCCAACTTCCTGCCTACATTCAAATGCCCATGTTGGGTTGAAACCCAACCTACGGTTTTTCATGCAGATCATTTCAGTTGTAACATTCAATTTACGGAGTTTCGTAGGTTGGACTTCAGTCCAACTTCCTGCCTACATTCAAAGGCCCAATGTTGGGTTAAAACCCCAACCTACAGTCATAGGATTGACTCTCGCGCGGAAACTTACCTTAACTACATGATAAATAATAGATATATAAATAAGGCATAGTTTTTGCTCTGATGGTTATACTAACTATTAGGGTAAGATGAATGAACTTGAATGTATTTACTAGACCACTAGCTAAAGAGCAGAAAACATTTGTTAGTACAGATCACTCGGTTGGTAATGGGGTGGAGCATCTTACAAGCGAGTTATTACATAGTCGCCAGCAACAAAAACAACAAACGGAACAGGCTTCTCGTTTAGCAAGCCGAATGGTTCGATTATTAGAAGTGTTACCCGGTGGTGTTATTGTTTTGGATGGTGATGGACGCATTCAGCAGTGTAATACGATGGCGACTCAGGTTTTGGGTGAATCACTAGAAAATAAAGCATGGTCTGATGTGGTTGATAGAGTATTTGCACCTAAACTCGATGATGGTGAGAATATTTCATTAAAAGATGGCCGTTTGCTTTATATTTCCACGAGTCCTCTGGAAGATGAACCGGGTCAAATCGTTTTACTGCAAGACGTAACAGAAACTCGACAATTACAACAAAAAATCTCTCACCTGCAACGGCTATCAGCAATGGGTGAGGTGGCTGCACGATTAGCACATCAAATACGCACACCATTATCATCTGCTTTGTTGTACCTATCGCCTTTATTAAAAGAAAATACAGATCGTTCCCTTCAGAAACGTTTTGCTAAGAAATTGCATACCAGCATTAGCCATATGGAGCAGCTAGTTAAAGATATGTTGGCATTTTCTCGTGGCGATATGACGATAACCGAGCCTGTGAATGTGACAGATTTATTAGTAGCCGTTGAGCAACAATTTTGCTCAATACCCAATGCAGAAGATTATCACTTACAAGTACAAAATTCAGTGGAAAATGGCTATGTTTATGGCAGTAAAGATGCACTTGTCAGCGCGGTAACTAATTTAATGAATAATGCCCGAACGGCCTGCGAAGATGAGGGTGAAATTACGTTATTTGCTGATTATGTGGTTGATGATGGTATTGATTATATTGAAATCACGGTTGAAGATAATGGTATGGGCATTTCTGATGAAGATAAAGACAAGGTTTTGACCCCGTTTTTTACCACGCGATCATCAGGAACTGGCTTGGGATTGGCCGTTGTTCAATCTGTCGTGCAAGCACATAAGGGTAAGTTTTGGTTTGAGAGTGATGAAGGTGAAGGCTGTACTTTTTGCATGCGCTTACCCATGTACCAAACAGCAGACAATTTTGTGCTAACGGCACAGAGATAAGAGGAATAAAGTATGAATGATTCAACCATTTTAGTTGTAGAAGATGATAGCCACCTTCGAGGTGCATTATGTGACACGCTTGAGTTGGCAGGTTACAGAGTATCGGCAACCGATCAAGGTCAAAGCGCTTTGGATAAATTAGCCAATGAAAAAATTGGTTTATTGCTCAGTGATTTGCAAATGCGACCAATGAATGGTCATACTTTATTGAAAAAAGCGAAAGCATTATTACCTGAGCTACCCGTGCTTATTATGACGGCTTACGGCACAGTGCAAGGCGCCGTAGATGCCATGCATGAAGGGGCTAGTGATTATTTGATCAAGCCATTTGAAGCCGATGTTTTGTTGGAGAGGGTGCAGCGTTATGTACGTACAACATCCTTCGATGATGACATGATTGCTGTTGATAAATCATCTCGTGATTTACTTACATTATCACGACGAGTCGCCGATACTGATGCGTCGGTATTAATAAGTGGTGAAAGTGGCACGGGTAAAGAAGTTTTAGCTCGATTTTTACATAATCATTCAACCAGAAGCAATGGCCCCTTTGTGGCGATTAACTGTGCTGCGATTCCAGAGAATATGCTGGAAGCAACATTATTCGGTTATGAAAAAGGAGCGTTTACAGGTGCGAGTCAAGCTTATGCTGGTAAATTTGAGCAGGCTCAAAATGGCACGATTTTGTTAGATGAAATATCAGAAATGGATTTAAGTTTACAGGCTAAATTATTACGTGTTTTACAAGAACGAGAAGTGGAGCGTATTGGTGGACGTAAGCTTATTTCATTAGATGTTCGAGTTTTAGCAACCACCAATAGATTGTTACGTGACGAAGTGAATGAAGGTAATTTCCGTGAAGATTTGTTCTACCGATTAAATGTCTTCCCACTACGGATTGCACCGTTACGAGAACGACAAGATGACATTATGCCTTTAGCTGAACAGTTAATTAGAAAGCATTGTTCCTTGGCAAATAGAGCTCGAGCCAGCTTTAGTCGTTGTGCTGAGGCAAGTATGTTATCGCATGCGTGGCAAGGTAATGTTCGTGAATTAGACAATGTATTACAGCGCGCATTAATCCTGCAACAAGGTCATACCATTACTGCCAAAAATTTGGCATTTGAACATCTATCTAGCACTCAAACGAGTGGACTGGAAATTGACAGATCAAAAACAATTGATAACTTAGGCGATGATTTACGTAGTCATGAACAACGACATATTCTGGATGCCTTAGAGAATAATAACTGTATCAGACGTGATACAGCTAGGGAATTAGGCATAAGTGAGCGCACACTACGATATAAGTTATCTCGTTTTAGAGAGGAAGGTGTTGAGATTCCTGAGAAGATTGGCAAGAACTCTGCATAGGTCTAGATAACGACCTATTTTATATCGGAGAAATATTATGATTACTGCTATCGATCCTAATCAATTACTAATGCAAATGCGTGCAGCACAGTCACAAGCAGCACAGCAACCAATGGCAAGTCCGCAAGCAGCGGGTGGCACCAGTAATGTTAATTTCTCAAACTTAATGAAGTCAGCGATTGATCAGGTTAATGAAACACAGCAAGCCTCAAGCAAATTAAAAACAGCATTTGAAATGGGTGACCCGAATGTTAGTTTAGCGGATGCTATGATTGCATCACAAAAAGCATCCGTGGCATTTCAAGCCACAGTACAAGTAAGAAATAAGTTAATTAATGCCTATGAAGAAGTTATGCGGATGAGTGTTTAGTCTATTTATCCCGCGTTAAATGCAAAACCTTTTAACAGACTCGAATACAAAGAAGATTAAATTATGGAAAACGTACCCGCTACAATAAACCCTGCAACAGGTCTTCCAATGCCAACAACCGCATTGGGTGCAATGCAGTCAAATGTCTCTCGTCAACCGGTGATGAAGCAAGTTGGTTTTTTATTAGCTATTGCCGCCAGTATCGCATTAGGTGGTTATGTATTGATGTGGTCAATGACACCAAATTATCAGGTGTTATTTAGTGGTATGCAGGCAAAAGAGTCATCTGAAGTTATTGCTGTTTTACAACAATCAAATATAGATTATAAGTTGGATATAACGACGGGTGCGGTTTTGGTTCCATCGTCAAAATTACAAGGTTTACGTTTAAAGTTAGCGGCTGCTGGCTTGCCTCGTAGTTCCGCGCAAGGTATGGATATGCTTAATGGCGATCAAGGTTTCGGTACTAGTCAGTTTGTTGAACGGGCGCGTTATCAACGGGCAATGGAACAAGAGCTGGCTCGCTCTATT
Organism: Piscirickettsiaceae bacterium; assembly: GCA_013215825.1. Taxonomy (GTDB): domain Bacteria; phylum Pseudomonadota; class Gammaproteobacteria; order Nitrosococcales; family Methylophagaceae. The sequence continues at coordinate 268,712 of JABSQN010000001.1, forward strand.
TCAGAAATATATAATGTCAGTAGTGCGCGAGTTCATCTTGCGATACCAAAGCAATCGGTTTTTGTTCGTGAACGTAGAAATCCAAGTGCATCGGTAGTGGTTAATCTATACGCAGGTCGGCAGTTAGAGTCGGGTCAAATTTCCGCAATTACTCATATGGTTGCATCGAGCATTCCAAATATGTCGAATAAAGATGTCACTATTGTTGATCATAAAGGTAACTTATTAACACGTGGTGGTGGTAATGACGCACTTGAATTAAGTGATACACAATTACAATATACGCAAAAAATTGAACAACGCTATATTCAACGAATTGAAGATATATTGTCACCGATAGTTGGCTTGGATGGTATTAGAGCACAGGTCGTTGCTGATGTTGATTTTACGATTACTGAACAAACAAATGAAAGCTATAACCCCGATATGTCTGTGCTTCGTAGTGAGCAAGTACAAGAAGAAAGACGTGTTGGTATGGCGGGTGCATTGGGTGTGCCAGGTGCCTTATCTAATCAACCACCAGGTGGTGGTGTTGCGCCAGAAGTCGCTGTAAATTCCGAAGGGCAATCTGTTGCAGGTGTGTCTCCAGGAAGTAGTAGTAAGCAAAGCACGCGTAATTTTGAATTAGATCGCACGATTAGTCATACTCGGAGAGCACCAGGCTCAATCAGAAAATTAAGTGTGGCTGTTTTAGTGGACGAACACCGTACTATTGGTGCTGATGGTAATGTAGAATCAACACCATTAACAGAAGCAGAAATGACACGGATTAAAACATTGGTTATGGATGCAATTGGATTCAGTAAAGCACGAGGTGATAGTTTGAATATTGTGAATGCCGCTTTTATTATTCCAGTAGCAGTTGAAGCGTTACCTGAAATACCGTTAATGGAACAAGCATGGGTATGGGATGTTGCAAAACAAGCATTAGGTGGATTGCTAGTGTTGTTCTTAGTATTTGGTGTTATTCGTCCGGCCTTTAGAGATTTGAACAAAGTGCCTGTATTACCTGAAAGTCGTCAAATGGCGGCTGTTGCAGCAGGTGGGGCGGGAGTCGCGACTGCGGATGGTGTGGCAGATATTGAAAAAATTACAACAGGTGCCGATGATGTTGAAGGGCAATTAAATAATGTGCGGAGTTTAGTGCAACAAGATCCTGAATTAGTCGCACAAGTAGTAAAAAATTGGGCAGCGAGTGAAGCGTAATGGCAGAAGAAGTTAGACCTTTATCAGGCGTTCAAAAAGCAGCTGTATTTTTGCGGTCAATTGGGCAAGATGAGGCTGGGGAAGTGTTAAAGCACATGAACCCCAAAGAGGTTCAGAAAATTGGTCAGGCTATGGCCGTGTTAAGCAATGTTTCTCGCGAAGAAGTGCAAGGGGTTTTAGATAGTTTTGTATCAACTGTTGAAGAGCAAACTGGCTTAGGAATTGGCTCACATGATTATGTGCGTTCTATGTTGGTGGGTGCATTAGGTGAAGAGAATGCCGGTAATGTATTAGATAGGATTCTCACCGGCGGTAACACGTCAGGTATAGAGCAACTAAAATGGATGGATGCTCGCGGCATTTATGAGGTTATAAAATTAGAACATCCTCAAATTGTCGCCATTGTATGTTCATTCCTCGAAGCCGATCAGGCCGCGCAAGTGTTGGGCTTGTTTTCAGAACGTGATCAGGCAAATATCATACTTCGCATTTCAACACTTGATGGAGTGCAACCGTCAGCATTAACAGAGCTTAATGAGATTTTAGAAAAGCAATTTAGTGGTAATGCCGGTGGGCAAGTAGCAAAGGTTGGCGGTTTGAAGTCTGCGGCAGATATTCTTAACTTTGTCGAGGGAACGATTCAAGCCTCTATTATGGAAGGCATTAAAGAGTCAGAGCCTGATTTAGGACAAAACATTGAAGATCTCATGTTTGTGTTTGATAACCTGATTGATGTTGATGATCGTGGATTCCAAACATTAATGCGTGAAATTTCAACTGATGACTTAATGTTGGCATTAAAAGGTGCTGATGAAGGCCTGAAAGAAAAATTCTTTGGCAATATGTCACAACGTGCGGCTGAAATGATGCGTGATGATCTTGAAGCCAGTGGCCCCGTGCGTGTTTCTGATGTGGAAACGGCTCAAAAATCAATATTAACAGCAGCACGTAAACTGTCTGATTCGGGTGATCTCATGTTGGGCGGCGGAGGTGGCGATGACTTCCTCTAAAGATGAGTTAGTAACCGCACAAGCCAATGAAGTAACGGCCGAAGAACTCGCTAATTATCAACGATGGCAAGCACCTAAAATGGTATCAGTGAGTGATGTGGACGGACCTAGCCCCGCCTTAATGACAGTGGAAGGTATTGAAAAATTACAAAAAGAAGCACAGACAGAAGGGTATAAAGTCGGCTTTGAACAAGGAAAAAAAGCAGGCAATGATGCTGGAAAAAAAGAAATAGCACAGCAAGCTAATTACCTTAAGCAGATCATGACAACGCTCAATACGCCACTAATAGAATTAGACCAACAAATTGAACATGATTTAATTAGCCTAGTGACTACAATGACGCGGCAACTTGTTCGCCGAGAACTAAAAATAGACCCTGAACATGTGATTGGAGCCGTACGTGCTGCAATGGCAGTATTGCCTATTAATGATCGTAAATTAAAAATATATTTGAATCCACAAGATATTGAATTAGTAAAAAAAGGCTTATCTATGGATGACAATAGTGAAAGCTGGAATTGGATTGATGATCCAACGATCAGCCGTGGCGGTTGTCGTTTAGAAACTGCTGATACAATGATTAATGCCACTGTTGAAGCGCGTCTTGAAAGTGTTATTACTAAATTGCTAGGTGGGGAGCGAGTGGATGACCCAGTCGAGTGATAATAAACAAGCAAAAATAGCCGCGGCGGATAGAACTGCAAATTGGCGAACACGTTTAAAAGACTATCAAGAGCGACTAGATAACGATCCATCAGAAGTATTATCGATTGAAGGCCGATTGACTCGCATGGTTGGCTTAACCTTGGAAGCCGTTGGCTTTCAAGCGCCGGTTGGTAGCCGATGTGAAGTTCAAGGTGCCAATGGCAAGCTAATTGAAGCCGAAGTTGTTGGGTTTTCCGGTGAAATACTATATTTAATGCCAACGGGTGATGTCCGTGGTTTAGTACCTAATGCCCGTGTCCGCCCAATTCGTAGTGATTCCCAAGTCCCTGTCGGTGAGGCTTTATTAGGGCGGGTGGTGGATGGTGCGTGTAAACCGTTGGATGGTAAAGGTCCTATTAAGGTCAAAGATCGAGTTCCTTTACATGGCGAACCGATTAATCCTCTCGCGAGAGCGCCAGTAAGAGAGCATCTCGATGTCGGAGTGCAAGCTGTTAATGCCTTATTAAGTGTTGGTCGTGGTCAGCGTATGGGCTTGTTTGCAGGTAGTGGTGTCGGTAAAAGTGTTTTACTTGGCATGATGACTAAATATACGGAAGCAGATGTGATCGTTGTCGGTTTGATTGGCGAACGTGGTCGAGAAGTTAAAGAGTTTATTGAAGATATTTTAGGTGAAGAAGGCTTAAAACGAGCGGTAGTGGTTGCATCCCCTGCCGATCATTCCCCGCTTATGCGATTACATGGCGCCATGCTAGCAACCAGTATTGCTGAATATTTTAGAGATCAAGGTAAGCAAGTCTTATTGTTAATGGATTCTTTAACACGTTATGCACAAGCCCAACGTGAAATTGCCTTGGCAATTGGTGAGCCTCCAGCAACCAAAGGTTATCCGCCCTCGGTGTTTTCATTATTGCCTCAATTAGTTGAACGCGCCGGCAATGGTGCTAATGGCGGTGCAATTACGGCAATTTATACGGTATTGACTGAGGGCGATGATCAGCAAGATCCGATTGCCGATGCGGCGCGAGCCATATTAGATGGGCATATTGTTCTTTCTCGTCAATTAGCAGAATCAGGAATATATCCGGCGATTGATGTTGAAGCCTCAATTAGTCGTGTTATGCCACAGATCATTGATTCAACACATTTAGAGCAAGCACAGAAGTTCAAACAAATTTATTCAACCTACCGTCAAAATCAAGATCTAATTAATGTAGGGGCGTATGCAAGGGGATCCGATGGAAAAATTGATGAGGCGATTGCTATGTTCCCTAATTTGCAGGCAATGATTAAGCAAGGAATGAGTGAGGCGGTAAATTGGCAACAAAGTGTTAATAGCTTAACAATGTTGATGCAACAGCCTCCTCCTCAAGCAACTGGTGTGATGCAAACACCTACTATTATTAACCAAGGCTAACTGATTTGGTCAAACGGTCACAAAAATTAAGTCCAATTGTTGAACTTGCCATTAAAGCAACGGAAAAAGCGTTAATTAAAGTCGGTGAGGCAAATACCGCTTGGATAAAAGATAAGCAGCAAGAAGAAGAATTGTATAGTTATAAAGCAGAATATCTTAGCCGGCTTCGCCAAGTTGACAATAGTCTAGTGAGTGCTCAAAAAGTACTTGAATTAAGACTGTTTTTGGTTTCTTTAGATCAAGCCATTGCCGCACAACAGCAGCAAGTAGGGATCAGTCTTCGAAGCTTGCAACATCAGCAACAGCTTTGGCAGCAATTACGGCAAAAAGAGCAAGCGATGAATAATCTTGTCAGTCGTTATCAACAAGAAGAAATAAGCCTTGAACTCAAACAAGAACAACAAGACAATGACGAGCGAAATACTGCACAGTGGGTGCGAAAATATAAATAAAGAAGATGAATCATTCAAATTTCTGCTGTTAGATTATTTTCTATGACAGACTATTAATACAATAGCGATTATACGCGGATGTGAGTAGGTATGGGCTCTCAACACTACGCCTTAAAGCGTGATAACTTTTTGAATGATAATGGACTATTCTAGTGTTGACAGATTAAAGAAGGATTATCCTCTACTGTCTGAATCATTTTCTCTAAATTATTGATCACTTCCATACTGGCGTGTTCCATCAGGTTTAGAGCGATATTGGTACTTTCATGATCTTGTGTGTAGAAGGCTTCTACCGCAATGATACCTTGCTCATGAACCGTTTGATGAGGCATGGCTATTTCACGGTAACCTGGTAGTTCAGAAAAGCAATCCACGCCTTCACCTTCAAAATACCATTTACCAAGACGACACTGGGTGTGGCTGGATAAGTCAGACGATTGTTTGTGTGATAAGCCCATCATAATTCGGTAGACTTCAAATTTCCACACAATATGATCTAATTTAGCCACTTCAACAAAGCTACGTAATGCAGAAGCTGTGATGGTTTCTTCCATTTGATTAGAAAGGCTGAGCATTTTTTTCATATCATTGACAACAAGTCCTACTTCTTGACCAAAAACTGTGGTGTCGTTAGTAACATGTTGCATTAATTTACTTGCACTTTCAGTTTCATTTTGAATATTGTCGACTAACTCTGAAATTTGAGTGCTGGCTTCACGAGCTCGAGTCGCTAGGGTCCGAACTTCGTCGGCCACTACAGCAAAGCCTCGGCCATGCTCTCCTGCTCGGGCGGCTTCAATGGCTGCATTTAATGCCAATAGATTAGTCTGCTCAGAAATATTACTAATGATTTCTACAAAGCCCCCAATTTTAAGCGCATTACTTTGCAATGATTGTACTTGGCTTGCCGACTGATTCATTTGCTCTGTAATATTGGCCAAGCCAGAAGCGACCGTTTCAACATGATTACGTACATTAATCGATGTTTCAGCCCCCTCAATTGCCGATGCTCTTTCATTGCTTAATGATGAGGCCATGGTACCTAAACTCTGATGAAAGCCACCTAAGCTAAGACCAAAGTCATCTAATTTAGTAAATAATTCTGTTGCCTGTTGCAGTATATTACGCTCTTGGTCGATATTTTTTTCTAAATCATGCACTTGGTTTTGAAGCGATTGCTGTTCCTGTTGCAGCGATTCAATTTGATTGTTACGTTGTGTTAATTGTTTCTGCAAGGCTTCAATTTCAGCTTTATTGTTCCAAAATGCCATTTTCGACCCTTAGTTATTATTTTATTATATGCTCACATACTAGCAATAAATATGCCTTAAGTTCGTTGATATTGATCAAATTAAGAATCGATTAAAATTCCAATGTATAAGAATTCTCTTTTAGCCAATGACGTTCTTGTTTAAAACTAGGGCAAAATTGCTCAACTAATGACCAGAATTGAGAAGAATGATTGAAGTATTGAATATGGCAAAGCTCATGAATGATCACGTAATCAATAATACGGGCGGGGGCTAAGACTAATTTCCAGTTAAAATTAATATCAGTATGTTGACTACAACTACCCCATCTGGCTTTATAGGTTTTTATAGAAATAGAACGAGGAGATAAATTTATTTGATTGGCAATATAAAGAGTTCGAGACGTTAAATATTGCTCTGCTTGTTGTTTGTACCAAGCGACTAATGCGGCATGAATGCCCGTTTTCGACAGCCTATTTTGCCTGCCATATAGATCAAGTGTCTGTGAGCGTTTAATAATTGATACTTTACTATTTTTCTCAATCAGCCGTAACGAATAGTGTTTGCCTAAGAATAGAAAATTTTCACCTGCAATAAATTGTTTTTTTATTGAGGCACGTTGAGTTTTAGCATGAGCTTGATGGCGTAGCTTCTGTTGGATCCAAGCTGTTTTTTGTAGGATAAATTCTTGTGCAAAAGTGATGGCAAGTCGATTAGGAATATGAATAGAGACAGCTCCATCTTTTATTTTTATGGCTGTTGTTCTCCGCCGACTTTTAATAACAGTAACGGTAAATCCATCACCTTGAATAGTTTGCATATTGTTACTCTAAGCTTCGGTATAATATGTTCCATTATGACATCATCTGAATTAACACTTAAACAATCTCATCGTCTTAGTGTCGCGCCTATGTTGGATTGGACGGATAGGGACTGTCGCCATTTTTTGCGCCTAATCTCTAAACACTGTCTGCTTTATACTGAAATGGTGACAACCGGTGCATTAATACATGGTAATAATCGAGAGCGATTCTTAGGCCATGATATGCGTGAATATCCTTTGGCTTTGCAGCTAGGTGGTTCCGATCCAGAAGCATTAGCGCTCTGCGCTAGAATGGGCGAAGAGGCAGGATATAGTGAGATTAATTTGAATGTGGGTTGTCCCAGTGATCGCGTGCAGTCGGGTCGTTTTGGCGCTTGTTTGATGGCAGATCCACAACTGGTTGCCGAGGGTGTAGAAGCAATGCAATCAGAGGTTGATATTCCTGTGACCGTGAAAACGCGCTTGGGTATTGATAAATTAGATAGCTATGAGTTTGTCAGTGATTTTATTGCACAAGTGAGTGAGGCGGGCTGTGAGATATTTATTATGCATGCTCGTAAGGCATGGCTTGAGGGTTTAAGCCCGAAAGAAAACCGAGATATTCCACCATTAGAATATGAGCGTGTGTATCAGCTTAAACAGGACTTTCCACATCTTCATATTGATATTAATGGCGGCATTAAAACATTAGATGACGTTCAGCAACATTTGGAACATGTTGATGGCGTGATGATTGGCCGTGAGGTGTACCATAATCCGTATGTGTTGGTGGAGGTTGATAGGCGACTCTTTGGTGATACGCATGCCATTCCTAGCCGTCATGACATTATTCAGCAAATGCTACCTTATATTGAGCAAAGAATGACACAAGGTCGGCCTGTTAAATCCATTACCCGGCATTTATTGGGCTTGTTTCAAGGGCAAGCAGGAGCCAAATCATGGCGACGATATTTAAGTGAAAATGCACACTTGGAAGGTGCTGGGATTGAAGTGATTGAAAATGCCCTAAAACTAGTCCCGGATGCCAGTGCCCTTATGGAGTAAATAAAGGGCAAAATATGTTAAGCCAATAATACAGCTAATAATGATGGTAAAGGCGATACTAATCGTAATGTCAGAGGTGCCTAGCATGCCATAACGGAAGGCATTGACCATATATAAGATGGGATTGAGCAACGATACATTTTGCCAAAACTCCGGTAGTAGGCTGATGGAGTAGAATACACCGCCGAGATAGGTCATGGGTGTGAGTATAAATGTTGGCACAATCGAAATTTCATCAAAACTAGTAGCATAAATAGCGTTAATAAAGCCGCCCAAGGCAAACATTGCCGAGCTCAATATAATCATACTCAGCGTGATCCAAAGGTGTTGTATTTCAATTGACGTAAAAAACAAGGAGACGATGGTGACGATAAATCCAACTAATAATCCACGTGCCATACCTCCCGCCACATAACCCGCGAGTATGAGATAGTTAGGGATAGGAGCAACCAGCAGCTCTTCAATATGACTCTGGAATTTAGCGCTGTAAAACGAGGACGCAACATTGGAATAGGCATTGTTAATGACCGCCATCATAATAATACCGGGTGCGATATATTCCATATAGCTAAATCCACCCATTTCACCAATACGGCTACCGATAAGGTTGCCAAAAATGATGAAATACAATGTCATAGTAATGGCTGGTGGCAATAATGTTTGTGGCCAAATACGGATGAAACGACGAATTTCACGAGTGAGTAATGTGTTGAAAGCAACCCATTGACGAGCGGCTTTGGTGTTCATAATCTGGCCTCTGATTTTTCAACCAGATTGATAAAAAGCTCTTCCAAACGGTTGGTTTTATTTTTCATATTACACACTTCAATATTTTGTTCGGACAGATTGTTAAATAAGGTATTTAAACTATCTTGTCGATGGAGTTCGATTTCAATGGTGTTGTCATCAATTCTCTGGTATTCAAAATCGGCAAGCGTAAGGTCATTAGGTAAACTTGATTTTAAGGTGAGTACAATCGTTTCTTTATCAAGACGATTCAGCAACGATTTCATATCGGTATCAATAACAATTTTGCCACGATCGATAATGGCAATATTGCGACAGAGATTTTCGGCCTCTTCAAGATAATGCGTGGTTAGAATGATGGTCGTACCTTGCGCATTAATTTTTTCTAAAAAGGCCCACATTGAACGGCGGAGTTCAATATCAACTCCAGCCGTAGGTTCATCTAAAATGAGAAGCTTGGGCTGGTGGACTAAAGCCCGTGCAATCATTAAACGACGCTTCATTCCGCCAGATAAAGCACGAGCAGCGGTGTGACGTTTATCCCATAAACCTAATTGATGGAGTAATTCATCGGCACGAGGTTCCGCTTCTTTGGCAGGCATACCGTAATAACCCGCTTGCGTGACTAGAATATGTTTAACCTGCTCAAAGCCATTGAAATTAAATTCTTGAGGAACAAGGCCAATAAAACTTTTTGCTTGATAGGGATCGTTAGCAAGATCAATATCAAAAATACGCACTTGACCGCTAGATTTAGTGAGTAAGGAAGTGACAATACCGATGATCGTAGATTTTCCAGCACCATTAGGGCCTAGTAATGCAAAGAAATCACCTTGTTCAACATTAAGATCAATACCTTTGAGCGCTTCAAAGCCATTACGATATGTTTTGGTGAGGTGTTGAATTGAAAGTGCTTTCACGGTATTTGTCATAAGGGAGAATAAAGAGCGTTAGATTATCATGCTTTCGTGATAGGCCTCTATAAATTGAGGTAATATGGCATGCTATGAAAGAAGTGAAAGTTAGTCCACCACAGACTCAATCTGAGCTAGAAGCACGATGCCAAGTACTCGCAGGAAAAACCTTGGGTCAGCTTGCGGCCGAGCTAAGCATATTGGTGCCGGAGGATCTTCGCCGTCATAAAGGTTGGGTGGGTGAGTTGCTAGAAAAAGCATTAGGTGCTGATGCGGGAAATAAAGCATTGCCAGACTTTGTTGCATTAGGCATCGAGATGAAAACATTGCCATTAAATGCACTGCGTCAACCGAAAGAATCAACCTATGTTTGCACCGTATCGATGCAGCAAACTGGTGAGTTATTGTGGCAAGAGTGCTGGCTTAGAAAGAAATTAGCTCATGTGTTGTGGGTTCCGATTGAAGCTGATAATGCCATACCCTTGGCAGAACGTTATATCGGACAGGCTTTTTTATGGAAGCCGAGTGTTGAACAAGAGGCGGTATTAAAGCGAGATTGGCAAGAATTGATGGACAGAATTGTCTTGGGTGAACAAGGTGAAATCACGGCAAAAGAGGGTGAATATCTACAAATAAGACCGAAAGCGGCACATAGCCAAGTGTTAGTCGATGGTATCTCTTCAAGTGGCGAGCTAACAAAGATTAATCCCAAGGGCTTCTATTTAAGAACCCTTTTCACCAAGCAATTATTGGCAGATAAATAAATAAAGTGGTGCTTTGTCGAACAAAAAGGCAAAATAGCTTTAAACATTAAAAGTGGTAGAGTAAATGAGTCGGTTAAAAGCATTAATTATTGATGGAACGGCATTGTTTCGTGAGGTTGGCACCAGCTTGCTAGAACAAACTGGGTTTGATGTTACGATTGCTGAAACGGGTGCTGAGGGGTTGAAATCAGCCAAAGATAACAAGTTTGATTTGATATGCTGTAGCTATCACCTACCTGACATATCGGGTAGTGAGTTTTGCGGTCAAATACGTTCACTTTCTCGCTATGATTTTTCGCCAGTACTCATGTTAACGAGTGAAGATAATGCAAGGATCCTTAAACAAGCATTGCTTTCGGGTGCGACAGATATTTTTTCTAAAAAAGACTTACTTGAATTAGAGATTTATCTTCGACGTTTTGTTGAACGACAAAATAGACAACTATCAGGTCGCGTCTTATTTATTGAAGATTCCCGTGTATTACAAGAAATAATGTTAGATTTGTTGACTGATATGGGTTTAGATGTCGATGCTTACACACATGCGGAAGGTGCGTGGCAGGCTTTTGAACGTGGCCATTATGATTTGGTTATTACTGATATTATGCTTGAAGGTGCAATGAGCGGGATTTCATTAGTGAGAAAAATTAGACGATTACAATCTGAGCGGGGCGATGTGCCGGTTATCGCTATTTCTGGCTTTAACAATGTATCACGAAAAATTGAACTATTTAATCTTGGTGTAAATGATTATGTTGAAAAACCCATTATTCACGAAGAAATTAAACAGCGTGTTTACAATAATATCACGAGTTATCAAGCCATATTGGAGTTACGATCACAACAGAATTCACTATACAGCCTTGCTATGCTGGATGAATTAACCCAATTATTTAATCGCCACGCTTTACGTGAGTTTTCCAATAAATATTTTAGTGAAGCTGTCCGGTTTAATCGGCCATTGACGATGGCTGTTATGGATATTGATGGTTTTAAAGCGATCAATCAAACGCAAGGCCATGATAAAGGAGATAAAGTCTTAGCCGAGCTTGGACGATGGTTAAAGCGTTTCGTTAGAAATGAAGATATGGTCGCTAGATGGTCGGGTGATGAGTTTATCTTTCTTTTACCTGACTGTGATAATGAAACCGCAATAGCATTAATGAAGCGACTGCAAAAACGCCTTGCTCAATTTAAGCCTGGGAATATAGCATTTACCGTGAGCATTGGTGTTGCAAGTACTCAGGGAAAGGAAAATCATAACTTAAATAGCTTATTTGAGCTGGCGGATAGCGCGATGTATCAAGCAAAAATGGCAGGTAGAAATTGTGTAAGAGAATGTAATAGCGAAGAAGCGTTAGTTTAGAGTATCTTGATAAATAGTCGCGCATTGCGTCTGAGTTAGCATGAAAATACCATGACCGCCCAGCTCAAAATCAAGCCACAAGAACTCAATATTAGGCCATTTTTCCATCACGGCAGTATCACTATTGCCGACCTCGACAAAGAGCAAGCCGTTAGCCGTTAAAAAACGAGCTGCATTAAGCATGATTTTCTCAACCAACGCCAATCCATTATCATCGGCTTCTAGCGCGAATGCCGGTTCATGACGGTATTCTGCTGGGAGTGTTGCCATTTCATCGGCACCCACATAAGGCGGGTTTGAGATAATTAAATCATATTTTTGTTGATCAAGCGCGGCCCATAAGTCAGATTGAATAGCGGTAACACTTTCTTCAAGCCCATGTTTATTAATATTAATATTTGCGACATCAATGGCATCAGCACTAATATCGATGGCATCAACGAGGGCATTAGGAAATGCATTGGCTAAGGCGATGGCAATGCAACCGCTCCCTGTACATAAATCCAAGATATGATGCACAGTATCAGGCTCGCTGAGCCAAGGCATAAAATTGTCGGCAATGAGTTCGGCAAAAGGTGAACGAGGAATTAATACCCGCTCATCAACATAAAAAGGCAAGCCTGCAAACCACGCTTCATGGATAAGGTAAGGCACAGGCACGCGCTCGCTAATACGGCGGTGGATAAGATCGGCAATAGCCGTCTTTTCTGCATGAGTTAGCTTGGCATCAGCAAAAAGTTCGGGAAATTCTGTGACGGGTAAATGTAAGCTGTGCAAAATAAGCTGCAAAGCATCATTAAACGCATCATCATTACCATGTCCGTAAAATAAATCCGAGGCATTAAATTGAGATGTTGCCCAACGTAGAACATCACGTAGCGTTGTCAGCTCCTCGATAATGGTTTTTTGAATGGAGGTCATTTAGCTTGAAACATCAACAAAATGCCCAGCAATCGCCGCTGCCGCTGCCATAGAAGGACTCACTAAATGCGTCCGCCCGCCCAAACCTTGGCGACCTTCAAAGTTGCGGTTTGAGGTGGAAGCGCAATGTTCACCAGATTCTAAGCGATCAGCATTCATTGCGAGGCACATTGAGCAGCCTGGATCTCGCCATTCAAAGCCCGCTTCAATAAATATCTTATCTAAGCCTTCTTGTTCCGCTTGTTCTTTTACCAAGCCTGAACCAGGTACGACTAAGGCTTGTTTTAATGTTTTAGCAACATGACCACCTTTAATTTCGGCCGCCGCTTGACGCAAATCTTCAATACGAGAGTTAGTACAAGAGCCAATAAAAACCCGATCAAGCTGAATGTCGGTGATGGCTTGATTTGCTTTTAGTCCCATATAGGCCAAGGCTTTTTCCATTCCATTTCGTTTGACTAGATCGGCTTCTTGAGCAGGATCTGGCACATTATCAGTAACGGATACCACCATTTCAGGTGATGTTCCCCAACTAACTTGTGGTTTTATATCGGCTGCTTTTAGAACAATTGTTTTATCAAAAATGGCATTAGCATCACTATGTAAATCTTGCCATGCTTCAACGGCTTTGTCCCAGTTATCATCAGAAGGTGCAAAAGGACGACCTTTTAGGTAATCAATCGTTGTCGTATCAACAGCGATTAAACCGGCACGAGAACCCGCTTCAATCGTCATATTACACACGGTCATACGCCCTTCCATACTAAGTGCTTGAATGGCTTCACCAGAAAATTCAATGGTATAGCCTGTACCGCCTGCTGTGCCTAATTTACCAATAATGGCTAAGACAATATCTTTGGCGGTAACGCCTTGTCTAACATTGCCATCAACACGTACTAGCATATTCTTGGCTTTCTTTTGGATCAAACACTGGGTTGCCATTACATGTTCAACTTCGGATGTGCCGATACCAAAGGCAAGCGCACCAAAGGCACCATGAGTAGACGTGTGAGAATCACCACAAACAACAGTCATCCCCGGCAATGTTGCTCCCTGTTCAGGACCAACAACATGGACAATACCTTGGCGTTTATCAGATAAATCAAATTCTGTGACCCCAAACTCTTTGCAGTTTTTATCTAAGGTTTCAACCTGTAATCGAGATATTGGATCTGTAATTCCTTTTTCACGATGATTAGTCGGTACATTGTGATCTGGCGTTGCTAAGATTGAATCAAGGCGATGTGGCTTTCTATTAGCTAAACGTAAACCTTCAAAAGCTTGCGGAGAAGTTACTTCATGAACAAGCTGGCGATCGATATAAAGTAGCGTAGTACCAGTCTCATCGGTGCGAACAATATGTTGCTCCCAAAGTTTATCGTAAAGCGTTTTTGATATTGTCATGATTGATTGTTTTTATGGTTCAAGAAGCTAAGCATTATATACCCGTTATCATTCAAGATGCAGGTTTCTATTTTTTGTCATCCTCGCGTGTGCGGGGATCCATGAGCAGAGTAAAGAGCCACTATCGTTGGATTCCGACGGGCTTTGTTAAAATATTTGCAACTTCACTTCACGTGGATATATATCAAATAGATCTACCACAGAGGCGCAGAGCCTACAGTGGAAAAATAAATATTTCGTATCTATGTGGTGAACTCTAAAATTTAAGCAAAAAAAAACGAGTAGCCCGAAGATTACTCGTTTTCTTATGCTTTTAGGAAAAGTGATTATTCCATATTAGCGTGACGTTGTCTCATTTCTTCTTCGGCAATTCCGCGCTCATGAATTAGATGAGAAATCATTGCTTCTAAGAAAATAAGGGTCGATAATTCAAACATAGTTCCCATAGGCATGCCCTTTGTAGGAGCAAAACTATCATCAGAACCAACTTGAATTACTTGGTCAGCTAAATCGCCAATTGTAGAGCTGGATTTTGAACAAATCAAAACCACTTTAGCACCTTCAGATTTGGCTTTATTCGTAAATGATACAAGTTGAGTTGTTTCACCAGAACCCGAGATAACGATTAATAAATCGCCTTCACGGATGCTTGGCGTACTAATCTCACCTTGAACAAATACTTCATAACCACTATGCATCAATCTCATCCCTAGGAAGTTTCCAACCAGTTTTGAGCGACCTGCACCTGTAATAAAGATGCGTTTGGCATCATCACACATTGAAACTAATGTCGTTTCGAGTGAATCATCAGTAGAACCAAGGATCGTAGTGATTTTATTTAACAGTAGATCACGATGCATTGTATTATTCCTTATGCTGCGTCAACTAAAGCACGTAATTCTTTAGCTGAATCAGCTGGAGAATCTGCACCGTAGATAGCTGCACCAACAACAACAATCGTTGCACCAGCTTGCACTGTGCTTTGGATTGTGTCTTTGTTGATACCACCAGCAACAGAGATTTTAACATCTAAGCCAAGACCAGCAATTAATGCTAAATCTTCGAAAGGTGTTTGACCTGCAGCTTGTGCATCAAGACCAGTGTGAACACCGATGATGTGTGCGCCGTTTGCAACAGCTTCTTTAGCTACTGCAGCTTTATCTTCAACACCGATTAAATCGATTTGAGCTTCGCCACCGTTAGCGTTTGCAGCTTTGATTACGCCGTTTACAGTTGCAGTATCAGCCGCACCTAAAACAGTAGTGATTGAACCACCCGCTTCAAAGAAAGGTGTTGATTCGTATTCACCAGCATCCATAGTTTTAAGATCAACTAGGATTGTTTTATCAGGGTGAGCTGCTTTTAATGCTTTAACAAGCTTAAGGCCGTTATATTTGATACAAGGTGTACCGATTTCTAAGATATCAACATAAGGTGCAACTGCTTCTGCTAAAGCCATTGTTGCGTCGAAATCTAAAGAATCTAGAGCCATTTGAATTTGAGCCATGTTACATACTCCTAAAGTAGTAAATTTATTTAGTACACGTTTAAATACGCGACCAAGAACTATACGTCAGAACACAGTATAAAGTCAATTTAACTGTATTCTTAAAATACCGAACTCACAGATAACTTAGGCTGTGAGTTCGGCAAGTTTTGTACTGCTAGTTATTGTTGAAATTATGCTTCAATTTCAGCTAAACGGTTAGCAAGTAATTCTTCAAGCACTTCTAATGCTTTTGCAAAGCCATCAATACCTTCAGCTAATTTTTGTGTAGCCATAGGATCTGCAGCATGCATTTTTTCAAACACTGCTTTATCCATATCAATCTTAGTGATGTCCATAGATGCTGCATTATCTGCATTTAATTTTTGTGGTAATTCACCTTCAGTTGATTGCAACTGATCAAGTAATGCTGGTGCAATTGTCAATAAATCAACACCTGCTAATTCAGTAATTTCACCTAAGTTACGGAAGCTTGCGCCCATTACTTCAGTGTTAAAACCGAATTTTTTGTAGTAATTGTAGATTTCAGTTACAGATACAACACCAGGATCTTCAGCTGCTGGGTATGAATCACGACCAGTATCTTTTTTGTACCAATCAAGGATACGACCTACGAAAGGTGAGATTAATGTGATACCGTTTTCAGCACAAGCAATCGCTTGGTGTAAGCCGAACACTAATGTTAAGTTGGTGTGGATACCTTCTTCTTCAAGTACTTTAGCTGCTTGGATGCCTTCCCAAGTTGCTGCGATTTTGATTAAGATACGGTCACGTGATACGCCAGCTGCTTCGTATTGAGCGATAAGGTCACGACCTTTCTCAATAGTTGCATCAGTATCAAATGATAAACGGGCATCAACTTCAGTAGAAACACGTTGTGGCACGATATCAAGAATTTTTAAACCAAAAGATACCGCTAAACGATCAAATGCTAATGTAACAACTTCAGCAGCAGCGGCACTAGTACCGACAGTTTCACGAGCACCTTTTAATGTGTCATCAACAATTGATTGATATTCAGGCATTTGAGCTGCAGCTGTAATCAATGAAGGATTTGTAGTTGCATCACGAGGAGTAAACTGTTCGATTGCTGCAATGTTACCTGTGTCGGCAACAACAACGGTCATTTTCTTAAGCTGGTCAAGTAAATTTGCCATGTTTAAAGATACCTTTTAAATAGTCTAAATTAAAAAAGTCTGATTAAAAAATCAGATTAAAGCGTACAGTTCTTACAAAGAAGCAATCAGAACTGCGTGTAATATGTAAGGGGTTAGCCTTGACTACGAATATATTGCTCAACACCGGTTAAAGGCGCTGTGCTAGCTTGATTACGGATATATTCCTCAACACCGGTTAAAGGCGCTGTGCTAGCTTGATTACGGATATATTTCTCAACACCGGTTAAAGACTGAGCATTAGCCGCTTGGTCACGGATATATTGTTCAACACTTGTTACCTGATTACTGAGCTTAGCTTGGTTTTGGATATAACGTTCAACACCCGTTAAACCATCACTATTTGATGAGGTATTATCAGATTGAGCTAAATCTGAAGAAAACAAACCACTAAAAAAGTCACAAATTGAAGCAAAAAAACCTTTTTCACTCATGATAAATACCTCTATATTTTATTAAGGGCTTAGCGCCTAGTCTAAGCGTTAAAAAGACGAGTGACCAAAATGAGCACTCGCCTTTTCAATTTACTACATTTTGGAAAATGTTGTTAACTTATGCTGCATCAACTAATGCACGTAACTCTTTAGCAGATTCTGCTGGAGAGTCTGCACCGTAGATAGCTGCGCCAACTACAACGATAGTTGCGCCAGCTTGCACTGTGCTTTGGATTGTATCTTTGTTGATACCACCAGCAACTGAGATGCGAACACCTAGGTTCAAATCAGCAATTAATGCTAAATCAGCAAAAGGTGTTTGACCTGCAGCTTGTGCATCAAGACCGGTGTGAACACCGATGATTTGTGCGCCGTTTGCCGCTGCATCAGTTGCACATTTTGCTTTATCTTTAACGCTGATTAAATCAATTTGAGCTTCAGAATTGTTAGCGTTAGCTGCTTTGATTACGCCGCCCATTGTTGCTTTATCAGAAGCACCAAGAACAGTACAGATATCAGCTCCAGCTTCGTAGAAAGGAGTTGACTCGTATTCGCCAGCATCCATAGTTTTAAGATCAACTAAAAGAAGCTTGTTAGGGAATTTTGCTTTTAAAGCAGTAACAAGTTCAAGACCGTTATATTTGATACAAGGTGTACCAATTTCTAAAATATCAACATAAGGTGCTACTTGTTCTGCAAGTGCCATTGTTGCATCAAAATCTAGAGAATCTAGGGCCATTTGGATAAGTGCTTTTGCCATGTTGACATGCTCCTGAAAAAAATTAATTATAGTTACGCTTAAAATTACGCCCCGAGACTATAAATCAAATCAAAGGTTCATGTCAATTTAGCCAAGGTGCGGCTTAAAGGATTATCCTTACAGATTAGGCTAGACATGAAGAATTAAATTATGCCAAGCTATCAAGGAATTGTGCCTTAGCGCAAAAACATGATGAATTATAAGGGGTATTATGCAGAAAATTGACAATATTGGCGGCTTTATCATCGATATGGATGGTGTTTTATGGCAGGGTAACAATCCTATCGACGGTTTGGAGGCGTTCTTCGCAACATTGAATGAGCTCGAAATTCCTTATGTGCTGGCTACGAATAATGCCAGCCTTACTCAGCAGCAATATGTCGACAAATTAGCCAAAATGAATGTCACCATGCCGATAGATAGGATATTGACCTCAAGTATGGCAACGGTCAATTACTTGGTCGAGCATCTTCCTGTGAATAAACGGCGGGTGTTTGTGATTGGTGAAGACGGCCTACGTCAGCCTTTGATCGAGCAGGGCTTTATCTTGACGGATAACTATCAAGTTAATCAGCCGAATAAAGGCATTACTGATCAAGGTGCTGATATTGTTGTGTCGGGTTTAGATCGGCAACTAACATGGGATAAATTAGCCACGGCAACACTTAATATCAATGCGGGTGCTGAATTTTATGCCACAAATTCTGATACATCGTTACCTACCGAATTGGGTGATGTGATGGGCAATGGTGGCATATTAGCCGCGCTGGAGGCAGTGACCGGTGTTAAAGCTACCAGCATTGGCAAGCCCGAGCCGATACTGTATCAACAAGCACTTGCTTTATTAGGGTCTGATAGCACAAATACGATTGCCATTGGAGACCGACTAAACACCGATATTCTAGGGGCCGTTAATACTGGGCTACGTAGTATTCTAGTGTTAACCGGCATATCCTCCGAGCAAGATATTTTAGATGTTGATTACGCACCAACGTGGGTAATGGCAGATATTGAAGAAATAACAAACACACTGAGGGTGACGAAATGAAAAAGATGATTAATGGTGTTGAAAGTTTATTAGAAGAAAGCTTAAATGGCTTTGCCAAAGCCCATAGTGACATTATTCAATTTAATCGACAGCCTCATTTTGTTAGTCGGAAACAAGCAACAAAATCAGGAAAAGTAGCACTGATCTCTGGCGGTGGTTCGGGACATGAACCCTTACATACCGGATTAGTGGGTAAAGGCATGTTGGATGCAGCCTGTCCTGGACAGATTTTTACATCACCGACCCCCGATCAAATGATAGCTGCAGCAGAATCCGTTGAAAATGGTGGTGGCGTGCTATTCATTGTTAAAAACTACGCGGGTGATGTAATGAACTTTGAAATTGCGGGCGAAATGCTGGATTGTGAACATCAAACGGTATTGGTCAGTGATGATGTGTCATTACCAAAAGATCACAGCACTGGTCGTCGCGGTGTTGCAGGCACTCTGATTGTTGAAAAAATAGTTGGGGCAGCGGCAGAGGCGGGGGCAACATTAACTGAATGTAAGGCATTGGGCGATCGCGTTGCCAATGCCACCGCCTCAATGGGCGTGGCATTAACCAGCTGCACCGTGCCTGCATTAGGTATACCGACCTTCGACATTGCTGATAATGAAATTGAAATGGGTGTTGGTATTCATGGTGAGCGAGGCCGTGAACCGATGAGTCATACCAGTGCCAGTGACATTGTAGAACATCTAGCCAAAGCCATTGATGACGATCTCAAACCTCAAAAAGGACAAAAAGCATTACTCCATATCAATGGTTTCGGAGCAACACCATTGATGGAGTTGTATTTAATGTATGACCTAGCAGAAAAATACTGGGCGGCACGTGGCGTAGACGTTGTACGTTCACTGGTGGGGAACTACACCACATCATTAGATATGGCGGGTGCTTCAATCACATTAACCTTATTAGATGATGAGTTAATGACGCTCTGGGATGCACCCGTACATACGGCTAATTTGCGTTGGTAATGTTGATTATTTACCACAGAGATACGAAGGACACAGAGAAAAAACAAAACCGTTATTTCACAGAGTTCCCGTCAAATCGTAATTTACGTGTGCTCTTTTAATAAGTTATCCCCGCGAGCTTTCTCGGCCGTTATTCCCGCGTGCTTCGAAAACCGTCATTCAGGAGAACTTCTCAGGCAGTTATTCCCACGAGCTTCCAAAACCGTCATTCCCGCGTGCTTTTAGCGGGAATCTATAAAGAAAATAATCAAGGATTGATAATGTTATGAAACAACCATGCGTTTATATACTGGCGAATAAAAATAAGCGAACTCTTTATACGGGAGTTACCTCCGACTTAATTAAACGAGTATGGAAACATAAAAATAACATCACGAAAGGGTTTACTCAAAGATATCATATTCATAACTTAGTTTGGTATGAAATTCATCAGGAAATGGAGTCCGCCATTAGTCGAGAAAAGGCGATAAAGAAGTGGCGACGTGAGTGGAAGGTTCAAGTGATAGAAAAAAACAATCCTGATTGGTTGGATTTATATTCGGGTTTGTTTTGAGGAAAGGGAATACATGGATTTCTGAAAGATCCGTCATTCCTGTGAAAGCGGGGTTCTAACGATAGTTATTACATTTACGGATTTAGATTCCCGCTAAAAGCATGCGGGAATGACGGGAAATTTGTTTGAGGTTGGGAATGATCTGGGGGGAGTTTGGATTCGGAAGTGACGTTGTTGTTTGTTCAGGAATGAGAGGTATTACATCTTTAAAATAGCCGTCATCCCCGTGAAAACGGGGATCTAACGATAGTTATTACATTCACGGATTTAGATTCCCGCTAAAAGAGCGCGGGAATGACGGTGTTTGATCGGAAATAACATTATCTCTTAGTAATAATAAAGTCCATAACAGCACAAATCATCAATTGACTCGTTCTTGCTCCCGCATCAATATGTCCAATCGCCCGTTCACCTAAAAATGATGCCCGACCTTTAGTGGCAATCATGTCTTTGGTCGATTCCATACCTGTAATAGCCACACGCTTCGCATTTTCAAGTGCCTCATTAAGTGTAACGTGGTTTGCAGCATCAGCAACTAGGCTATCGGCAACAGGAATTAATGTATCCAACATTGTTTTTTCACCTAACTCCGCTTTACCTCGTTGTTTGACGGATTCCACACCGGCAAGGAATATTGCTGAAAAAGTACTTAAATCCAATTCCTTACCTTTTGCCGCTTTGCCCATGCTGATAAATAAGGTGCCGAATAAAGAACCAGACGCACCGCCCATTGTAGACATCAAAGTCATACCTATCTTCATAAAAGCAGCCGACCAATTCAATTCATTGAATTCATCACTTATCTTAACCAGTGCATTTAAACCACGTTGTAAATTAACCACATGATCGCCATCACCAATCGCACGATCAAGTTCAGCTACTTCATCGGAATTTTCATTAATGGTGTCTTGAATCGTTGTAATTAAGCTAGCTAATAGTGTTGTGGATATCGTCATGAGAATTCCAAGTTATTTGTAGGGGGAGCGTTTCTAAAGTAATGATACCTAAAATTCATCATAGAGACACCAAGGACACAGAGAAAATACTAAATGATTCTGTGCTTTTTGTGCTTCTGTGGTGAATAAAACAGTGAATAACAGAACAGGTAGGAGAGGCTTTGGCTACTAATGGGCTGTTGAGATTAACGAATTATTCTATTTTTGAGATTGTTTTAGCCTGATGTAGATTGGAATTTATTCCAATATCGGGTAGTTGATTGAAGTTCTGATGTTGGACTAAAGTCCAACCTACGACAGAAAATCAAAAAAACAGGCAAAAAAAAGCCCCAACCATCAGAAGATGATTGAGGCTTTTCTAATCTTACATCAAGAATCAAATCATACGATTTGAGACTTTAAGTTGTTAAGTAGTCTTTAGAAGAATACGAAACCACCTAATGAGAAGATGTCTGTATCAAGGTTCATGTCGTCATTTTCTACGTTTGTGTACTCAGCAACCAATTTAAGGTTAGAGTTCACATCGTGGTATACACCAACAGTCCATTTTTCTGTTTCATCAGTGTTAACACCTGATGTTTTATCATCAAGTTCTGCATATTGTGCAGAAACTAATGTTGTACCAGCAAAACGGTAACCAGCTTGAACGAGGAATTGATCCCATTCAGTTGTAATAGAAGAAGCTGCTGCAACTGCTGCAGTACCTACATTACCTGGAGTTGCCAAAACTGCTGCTGCTGCTGTAACTGCTGAAGCTTTGCTTTCTGCATCAGAGTATTGAGCCATTGCTTCAAAACCACCAACAACTAAAGTACCACCAACAGTCCACGCATGTGTGTCATTGTTGCCGTTATTATCTTCATCTTGTGTCATACCACTTAACCATGCAGTGTAAGAACCGCTGTCAAATGTGCCAGCGTAAGATAAATCAGCTTCGTAACGGAAGTTGTCAGAATCAATATCACCAGTTGTTAAAGAACCAGTAGGTAGGTTGCCAGTTGCACCTAGTCTTAGAGCACCAGTAGAAGGATCCATGATAGCAAGAGCGATTTTGAAACCGTTCATGTCATTAGATGTCCATTTTACTTGTGAACGCCATGACGCGTAATCGTAACCAAGACCGATACCACCTAAAGTAGTTGTACCGTTACCTGTTGTACCGTAACCCACACCGAAAAGAGTTTGATCAGTTAGGATGTTGTGGCTAGAGTAAAGACCTAATGCTTTACCAGCTAAGATTTGACCAAATGAACCGTCAACTGTGAAGTAAACTTCACGCTGTTCAAATGAAGCGTAGCTATTTGCATTTGTAGATGGGCTGAAAGAGATATGAGCTGCGATATCAAGACCATTCATTGTTGGTGCTTTCATATCAAAGTTCAAGAACGCTGGTAATAGACCATCACGTAGTTCGTTGACGTTGTCGCCACCTTTAGTATCAGTGAATGTCATGAATTGGTTAACTAGACCGCTTACGCCTAATTCCCAACCGTCGTTAGCAGCTACTGTTACCGCTTGTGCAGAAGTTGATGCAGCTGCAAATGCAACTAGACCAGCTAATAATTTTTTGTTAAATGTCATTTTTATTACCTATAATTTTAAGTTACTTAAAAATCTCTCGTAACCGGAGTTATCTCGGTTGAGGATGTATTCTCCATGTTTTCAGGGGCTTTGCAAACCTTTTGCAACAAAAATACAACATTTATAGAATTTAGATTAACTTTGTATCTTTTTTGCCACATGTTTGTGTAGGTTGGACTTTAGTCCGACATGGGAATTTAAATGTAAGCCGGAAGTTGAAATGAATTTCAACCTACGCTCTAAAGTAGGCGTTTGTATTTATGACACCCATAAAAAAGCCCCAGAAGAGTAAACTCGCTGAGGCTTTAATATATGGTGGCCCGACCTGGAATCGAACCAGGGACACAGGGATTTTCAATCCCTTGCTCTACCGACTGAGCTATCGGGCCATTTAAGGTCGCGTATTAAACCCTTTACGAGTGTGGCTGTCAAGCGTTAATCTTAGATTGGTGGTGATGGCGCTTGTTCAAGCCTAGCTTACATGGTGTAATGTCTGCCTTCATTTTAGTTTTAATATAATGGTTGTGTAATGGCATTACGCGGAAGATTTAGTTTGTGGTTCTTTGTGTTGCTCGTTTTGGCGGCAATTTTATTTGTGGTTCCCGCGGCATCGAATACGTCGTTGACGGATTTGATTGATGGTTGGGTGGATGATTATTCTGAGGCGGTTGAAGAGGCTCAGGCTGATGACGATGGTGGCGATGACGACGAACTTGAGCCTGTCGGCGATAAGATGGTGCGGATTAATAATGAGGTTATTGGCTATGTGGGCGTTGAAACGATTGCATTGGTGAGTAGTTATTTTTCTCCTGAGTTTAAGGCCATGGCAACGGTTGTTAGTTTAAAGCCGCTTTTAGCCTTACGAGCTGATTATAAGCAGGCATTGGCAGTATTCAATGTGGTGAAGGTGACAGAGAAATCTGCATTGCAAGAGTTGATGCGTTTACAAGAATTAGCGAAAGGTACGGGTAGTGTGGCGACCAAGAAGGTCAATTATGCACACGCCACTTGGGGTGAAGAAAAAGCCAAGTTACAAGGGCGACAGTTTGAGTTAGATGCCATACGGGATGAAAGCATACAAATGTGGGGGCAAACCATTTCGGGTTGGCTGTTAGCGAAAGAGTCGCAGCAGTGGCAGCGGTTATTGTCTCATCAAGATAGTTTGTTATTAGTGACGCTGCCGATTGATTTGTCGTTAGATGATGCGGTGAGTTATATCCGAATAGGCCGCAGTGGCGCGGGTAAACACGCGCGCAAGGCTTATTTTATCTCTTCTGCATATACTGCAGGGCAAGATGTTCAAGGGGAGACTTATTTCTTTAAGATGACCAGCGGTAGATTGCGCGCTGGCATGCGTTTAGATGCGTGGATCTCACGGGGAAATGAGCCGTTGGCGGGCGTTTTTATTACTGATCGTGCCATTGTTTGGCATGAGGGACAGCCGTGGGCGTATTTACGACTTGAGGATGCGCTTTATCAACGTATATCTTTGCAAGGTGGCTTTAAAGCCGCAAAAGGTATCTTTATGACGGATACGTTGGTGGCGGAAGATGAATTAGTGGTGCAGGGCGCTCAAATGTTGTTGTCAGAAGAATTTAGATGGCAGATTTTGGATGAAGATGATGATTAGATGTATGCCTATTATCAAATGTCTGGCCAATATTAAATTTAAGTCATTGCCTTCTAAATCTATGTCGCCGTCTATTAAAATTATGTCATCGGCTATTAAATTCACGTCATCCTCGCGTAGGCGGGGATCCATGGGCTGTGAAAATAACCACTATCGTTGGATTCCCGCCTGCGCGGGAATGACGGACAGGGTAAAGCGTGGAATGACGAATGGTAAAGTGTAGATGATGGATATGGTGAAGAATGGAATGACGGACAGAGTGAAGCTAGGAATGACGTGTAGTCAGTTTGCAATATTCCGGATAAGAATAGAACGCGTAATTAAGCAAGTAGAGATGAATTATGCTATCTAATCTGGTTGCTTTTTCGGTACGTTTTCGCGGTGTTATTGTTGCTTTAGCTATTTTATTGATGGGCTACGGCATTTATAAAATTGCCAATTCAAGCCTGGATATATTCCCTGAATTTGCACCGAAGCAGGTGATCATTCAAACAGAAGCACAAGGCCTTACTGCAGAGCAGGTTGAGGTGTTGGTCACGCAACCCCTAGAAAATGCACTGGGTGGATTGGTGGGAACGGAGTCGATTCGTTCACAATCTATCCCTAGCTTGTCTGTGGTTATTTTGACCTTTTATGACAGTACCGATATCTATCTTGATCGCCAATTAGTTTCTGAACGTTTATTAGGCTTGAGTGATGTTCTGCCCGAAGGTGTATCCCCGCCATTAATGGTGCCATTAGAATCATCATCTGGCACGATTATGACTATTGGTTTGAGTTCTGACACACATGATTTGATGGCATTGCGCGCCTTGGTTGATTGGACGTTATCACCACGATTATTGAGTGTGGAAGGGGTGGCAGATATTAATGTGTTTGGTGGTGAAGAGAAGCAGCTACAAATACAAGTTGATGTCGACAAAATGGCTCGCTATAACATCTCGATTGCTGATATTACTGAGGCGGCACGAGATGCAACAGGCATTATGGCAAGCGGTTATATTGAGAATAATAACCAACGCATGATGTTACGTTTAAGCGGTCAACCGATGACGGCTCAAGAGCTGGCAAAGGTGGTATTACGCAAAACAGGTAGTAATATCTTGTTATTAGGCGATGTTTCGACAATCGTTGCAGCACCTGCACCCGCCATTGGTGGCGCGGCAATTGCCGGCAAGCCGGGAGTGGTCTTGATGGTGATTGGCCAATATAAAGCCAATACTTTAGCGGTTACACAGGGTATTGAAGCGGCACTCACTGAGTTTAAAGATGGCTTTGAGGCGGATGGCATTACCTTACATGACACGTTATTCCGCCCTGCCAATTACATTGAATCATCACTGCATAATATCAAAGAGCATTTGATGGTCGGTGGCGGCTTGGTAATGTTGGTATTAGTGCTGTTTTTATTCAATTTACGAACCGCATTAATTTCCATGACAGCGATCCCTTTATCCTTATTTGCGGCATTGATTGTGTTGCTAGAGCTAGGGGTCAATATCAATATTATGGTGTTGGGTGGCTTGGCAATTGCTTTGGGTGAGGTGATTGATGATGCCATTATTGATACCGAAAATATCTTTCGACGATTACGTGAAAATGCCGCCTTAGCTAAGCCGCAATCAACCACGAAAGTGGTGTTTGATGCCTCAATGGAAGTGCGTAGCTCGGTAGTTTATGCCAGCTTTATTGTGATGTTGGTATTTGTACCATTACTAACATTAAGCGGTGTGGCAGGGCGAATGTTTCAACCTTTGGGTGAAGCCTATATTTTAGCGATCTTTGCTTCTTTGGCTGTGGCGCTGACTGTTACACCAGCCTTATGTCATATTTTGCTGACACGTTGGGGTAAATTGAGTAATGAAGAGCCGCCTCTCATTCGATTTTTAAACCCTATTTATGGTTGGATTTTAGGGCAGGTCAGTCACTATCCTAAAGTGACATTTGCTAGTGTATTTGCCTTTTGTTTGGCGGGCTTGGCCATCTTACCGTTATTGGGAGGAAGCTTCTTACCTGAATTGCGAGAAGGACACTATATTATTCATACGGCCAGCGTGCCGGGTACATCCATTGCTGAATCATTACGAATCGGCGGTCAAATCGAGAAACGGGTTGCTGAGATTCCGGGTGTTATTTCAACATCACAATGGGCTGGGCGGGCTGAACGAGGCGCGGATACGTTTGGTACCCATTATAGTGAATATGAAATTGATTTAGAGCCGATGATGGATGGCGCGGAGCAACAAGCGGTTTTAGATGAAATTCGTGAGGTGTTAGAAGCGTTTCCAGGAATAAATTCAGAAGTAAATACCTTTTTAACCGAGCGTATTGATGAAACAATTTCAGGGTATACCTCGCCTGTGGTCGTTAATATCTATGGTAAAAACCTGATTGAATTAGATCAAAAAGCACAACAGGTAGCCGCAGTGATGCGTAAGATTGACGGTGCGAGGGATGTGCAGTTACGTGCGCCTCCAGGTGAGCCACAATTAGAGGTTCGCTTACTGTTGGATGAGCTTGCTTATTGGGGCTTAAAACCGGCTGATGTGATGCGTACGATACGGACAGGATTTGATGGCACTGTGGTCGGACAAGTGCAGGAAGGTAATCGTATTTTTGATGTAGTGGTGGTATTGCCTGAAGAGCAACGACAACAGCCCGAAGATGTACTTAACCTACCGATTCATACGCCGGACGGGGTGATGTTATATTTGCGAGATATCGCCGAAGTGACGCAGATATCTGGCCGATATATGATTTTACATGCTGGCGCGCAACGCTTGCAAACGGTGACCTGTAATGTATCTGGTCGAGATTTAACGTCATTCTTTGCTGAATTAAAACAGCGCGTACATGATGAAGTTGAGTTCTCAGCCGATATTTATCCTGAATTCACTGGGGCAGCCGTGGCGCAAGCACAATCAAAAGAAGACTTGATTGTTCATTCAACCTTGGCGGGTATCGCTGTTATCTTATTGCTTTATATTGCCTTGAATAGCTTGCGAAATATGTTGTTGGTATTAGTCAATTTGCCGTTTGCTCTTGTTGGCGGCGTGATTGCTGTATTGCTAACCAATGGCGTATTGTCGATTGGCTCGATGGTGGGCTTTGTGACGTTGTTTGGTATTACATTGCGTAATTCAATTATGTTGGTGTCACATTTTCAATATTTAGTCGTTGAGGAAGGCGCGCCGTGGAATGCGGCAACCGCTATTCGTGGCGCACAAGAACGATTACCGTCGATATTGATCACCGCACTGGTAACGTCGTTGGCGATGTTACCCATTGCGATGAACTCTGATAGTCCTGGGCGAGAAGTGATGGGCCCCATGGCAAGTATTATTATCGGAGGATTAATATCTTCGACTGTGCTTAATTTATTGGTGTTGCCTAGTATTATGTTGCGTTATGGTAAGTTTGAGAAATAAAGACAGCATGATCATTCAATTTATAGTTGTTTTATTTAACCTGAATTCTGAATAAGAGAATCTAGTATTTGAAACACAGATCCCGGCTAAAAAGCCTACCGGGATGACGGGTTAATTAGAATTTATACTGGGATGACGGATTGATTAGAATTTAGGTTTTTTCGTCATTTCTAAGCTAAAAGGAATGAATATTTTTAAGGTTAAAATTAGCACAGGCATTCCTTAACGAGAACATACACAGGCATTCCTTAACGAGAACATACACTGTCATTCCTTCGCGAAAATATCACCGTCATTCCCGCGTGCTTTTAGCGGGAATCTATAGCTAGTGTAAATAGCACACTATCGTGTGCTCAATCAAAACGGGCCAATAGTGTTCCTGACACATTTGTTACGGGGGATGACAGGGAAATAATAGTGAGATGACAAGCTGGATTAAAAACATATTCAATTATCCAGTTCTTTTTAATCTCTTTTAGCAACAATAAATGCCGCGGCAATAATAAGTAGTACAACACCCAGAAATAGCAGATCAAGCATGGTTAATTACCAATAGCGAAGGTTTCAATACCTTGATTACGTTTATCAGAGAAGAACTGATAAATTCGTGAAAGTTCTTGTGGTGAAAAGTGGATCATAATAAGTTGTTGCCCCGGGTAAATTTGGTCAGGATCATGGCTCATTGTGTGGGTGCTAAAGTTATAAATATAGCTTGAGTTGACCTTGTTATTAAGTATTTTTCCAAGAAAAGAACTCAGACCTGAACGTAGTTTTTCATCTGCATCCGCAGGGATAATTGCTTGCACAGAATCTTTGTTGGAGGCAATGCCTTCAATATGAACACCTTCTCTAAATTTATCAGTTAAACCAGTTTGAATAATGCCCCATAAGCCTTGCTGATCGTGTTTGCTTACGCGATGCAAATAAAAGAGCGCATTATCGGGTAACCCAGCGGATTGAATAATCTTATTGAGGGATAATTCCTGTGTGCCATGATTTATCGTGGCGACAATAGTTGTTGTGTGATCAATATCTTGAATACTTGTTAATTCGCCTGCCGTGATTTGTAGGCTATGTTTTTGCTGCGTTAGCAAGGTGATGGAGGCGGTGAGATCAATATCTTGTTGATTAATATATTCAAATAAGGGTTTTGTTTGTGGCTTGCCATTGTGATCAAGAATAGTGAGTAAGATGGTTTGATCGTCATAATTGTCACTGAGTTCTGCCAGTGTCGTTTGTTGGACAAGATCAGTCGTGTAATGCAAGGTTAAGATTGTGTCTGCGGATATATTTGGGTCAGCGAGTAATTCTTCAATTGTGGTGATGCGTTTTTCTAATGCAGGTAAGAAAATAGTGCTGTCAAGACGTACAAATTGGTCTTGATTTTCATTGATGGTGATTGATTTATCTTGTTTTTCTGCTAGAGATTCAATAAAAATAGTTGCCTCTTTTTCAATCACTGCTTCACTAGACGCTGTTGTGTTTTCATCGTCGATAACAGTAAGTGGCAGTTGAGGAGTAATAATTTTGATGGGGGGATTAAGGGTTTGTTCCGTTTTTGATATTTTTAGATCCGAAAATAATAAAAAGCCAACTAATAGCAACACGGCCAGCGCCAATAATGCTGGAACAATTGAGAGAGTAGTTCTATTTGAGGACACAATAAATTACCTTTACTAACAATAGCGTTCGATCAGAATAAGCTACTCAGTGTTTGTTGATCAAGTATTTGACTCCAGTTAGTTGTTTTATCTGAGCTAGGAAGCTGTTTAAGAATCGATTCTGCCTGTTGTAGAGTCTGAATTGCGATCATAGGACATTGTTGTTGTAATACGACTTCTAATTGCTCTAAGGACGTTTGATTATCATTAATTGCGCTAAGTAATGCGTTAATCAATTGTTTGATATCTACTTGTGTTAATAAGCTGGGAATAGATTCAACGACAATAGAACACTCAATAGTTTTAAATGTGATCGCCAAGCGTGCAAGAATTTCTTTATATTGACTAAGTTTCTGGCATTGAGCGTGTTCTAGCTCAATACGGATGGGTACTAAGATCGGACGAGAGCGTAGAGTGTTTGTTTGGATAGCTTGATGTAGTTGTTGCTGACGCAGTGATTGTTCAGCTAGTTGTAAGTCAATTAACATCGGGCCATGCTCAGAGTCGGCAATGATGTATCGCTGATGTAATACGCTAATGACCGAATTAAATGTAGTTGCTGCTTGTTCTTTGCTTGCGTGTATTTGGTATTGTTGTGACTTTTCGGCAATATAATCTAGTGGGACTTGTTGTCGCTGAGTCTGTTCTAGAGGAGCGACAACCGTCGCTGGTTCTGATGCCAGAGCATCTTGCAGTGCGCGAGTGATTAAGCCGTGAATCAGGCGAGCGTGTCGAAAACGTACTTCATGTTTGGTTGGGTGAACATTAATATCAACTTGATCTAGCGGAATAGTTAAATACAGCACAAATGCAGGATAACGTCCTGCGGGGATAAGATTGGCATAGGCTTGTCGAATAGCATGGGTTATTACGCGATCTCGAATCACACGGCCATTAATAAAGAAATAATGGATATCAGTTTGTGGACGATGCGCTTCTGCAGTGCCTAACCAGCCGTGTAACTCAATGTCATCAAACTGTTGTTCAATATATAAACTGTTGGTAATAAATGTTTTACCGCAGAGTTTGGCTATACGCTGTTGTTTTTTATCAAGGGTATCTGCAATCGGTAATTTAAGTGCGGTAGCGTTGGCAGGCTGATAGTGGAAACCGATATCAAAATGACTGAGTGCTAAGCGGTAGAAGGTTGTAGTAATATGATGTAATTCAGTTTTATTTCCTTTAAGAAAATGGCGGCGAGCCGGTACATTGAAAAATAAATTTCGTACTTCAACACTGGAGCCTAATGGGTGTGCTGATGGTGTAATGTCGGTGCTATTTGGCGTAAGTTGCCATGCACAGTCGCTATCTGCTTGGCGAGAACTTAAGGTTAGTTCTGATATCGAGGCAATACTGGGTAAGGCTTCTCCTCGAAAGCCTAAGCTGGCGATATGGCTTAGCTGTTCGCTGGAGTGTAATTTGCTGGTGGCATGACGACTAAGCGCTAAGGGCAAGTCATCGGGATGAATGCCAAAGCCATTGTCACTAACGCGAATAAGTTGACTGCCTGCACCTTCAATATCTATCGTAATTTGAGTTGCACCGGCATCAATACTGTTTTCAACTAGTTCTTTTAGTACAGATGCGGGACGTTCAATAACTTCACCTGCGGCAATTTGATTGGCAAGGTTTAGTGGCAGAGCATGGATACGAGAGTTGTCAGACATGTTGCTATTTTAGCAGTTTAAGGAATAAGTAATACATCACCAATATTGAGTTGAGTACTGCTTAAATTATTATTTGATTTTAATTGCACCATGCTCACTTGATAACGTTGAGCAATCATACTTAAGGTGTCACCTCTACTAACAATATGTTGTTGGGGTGTTATTGTGCCGGGGATGGGATTACGTTGAAAGTAATTGCGAATGCCTGACATCATAGCGCGAGCCAATTTGTTTTGATGGCTGCTGCTTTTTAATTTACGTTCTTCTGTGGGGTTAGAAATAAAGGCTGTTTCTACCAATATAGAAGGAATATCTGGTGATTTCAGTACCACAAAGGCGGCAGAACCTACTTGTTTCTTATGCACATTTCCTACTCGTTTCAAACCAGAGAGTACGGTGTTAGCGACTTCTAAACTGGCTTCAAGGCTGGCTGTTTGTGATAAGTCTAATAATACAGAAGCAAGTAGATCATCTTTATCTTCTAAGCTGATGCCGCCGGCTAGATCGGCTGCATTTTCTTTATCGGCTAGCCATTGTGCGGCTTCACTACTGGCACCACGTTCCGATAGAACAAATACGGAGGCACCTTTTGCTTTATGGTTCTTAAAGGCATCAGCATGGATAGAAATGAACATATCAGCATTATGCTGGCGAGCCCGTTTAATGCGTTGACGTAAGCTGACAAAGGTATCGTTATTACGGGTTAAATAGGCCTTCATTCCTGGCTCAGCATCGACTAATTTCGCTAAGCGTTTGGCGATGGCTAATACCACTGTTTTTTCTTTGGTACCATTTTTACCCAATGCACCAGGATCTTGGCCACCATGTCCCGCATCAATGGCGATAATAATATTTCGTTTTGTTGGCGGTGGTCTTGGTGTAACTGCTTTTATAGTTAGTGGCGGTTGTACTTTTATTTTTTCTACGACAGGGCTTGTCTTTTCTACTTTAGCTATTGCTGTGGATGGGATAGAGGCATCATATAAATCAATAACAAGGCGATGTGGTCGAGTTAATGTTTGACTGTTAGCTTGTAGTGGTTTTTTTAGGTCAAGTACAACGCGTAATGTCGATGTATCCCTTTGACCATAACGAATAGTGTGAATAGGTGATTTTGACAGATCGGGCAAGTCAAGTAATTTAGGGCGTTGGATATTTTTAAGATCAATCACTAAACGCTCAGGATTTTGCAGCGTGAAGAGGTGGTAATTAGCGTGTTCGCTAAGATCAAAAACTAAGCGGGTAGTCGCTGAGGACTGTGATAAGCGAACACTTTTAATCGTTGTAGCCATACTGCTTACAGAAATGACAAGTAGCAATAAAATGGGCAAAAAACGAAGCATGAGCGAATCTCTAAAACAAGTTAGGGCTTATTGTGTAATTCTTAACTATAAAAATCAAGTTTTCTTTTATAAATAAGAGAGATAGCTCGATAATTTAAATTAAATGTTAAGGTTTGAGCACAGCTTTTCACCTGCAATAGAATAGGCTGAAATTGTGATGTTTCGTCCATCATTTTGATAATTTAATGAAATGAGTAAGTCGGGTTCTGGCAATAAATCACCGCCTTGTTGTGCCCATTCAATTAAGCACAGTGAGTTATTGCTCAAATAATCATCTAAACCAAGGTAATCGAGCTCTTCAGGATCTATTAAGCGATAAAGATCAAAATGAAATACTGTTCTATCGGCTAAGTCATAGCGTTCAACCAATGTGTATGTTGGGCTTTTAACATTGCCTTGGTGACCTAATTGACGAAGTAACCCACGTGATAAGGTTGTTTTCCCTGCGCCGAGATCACCTTCTAGGTGAATGGTAAATTGTTCCGGAGGACAGAGCTGAGCAAGTTTTTTGCCCAGCGCTAATGTTTCCGTTTCATTTTCTAAATAGAATGTTAGTTGTTGAGCTGACTTTTCAACCATCGGTCTAATAGATTAGGTTCGCTAAGTGTCGAAGATGCGGTACTAAGTCCATGGCTAACATGCCACGTTCACCATCTTGTTCTGCCGCTTTATTCCCTGCCATTCCGTGTAAGGTTACACCGACGCAGGCAGCATCCATTAATGGGAAACCTTGAGCCAAAAGTCCACCGATAACACCGGCAAGTACATCACCCATACCACCACTACCCATACCGGGATTACCCCATGTCGAAAGACGTGTAGGGGCTTCACCATTATGGATTAAGGTACCTGAACCTTTCAGCACAGCAATACCACCATAACGTTTTTGTAATTCTTGTGCCGCAGCAAAGCGATCTGCTTGAATGTCTGCTGATGAGCAATCTAAGAGGCGAGCTGCTTCACCAGGATGAGGAGTCAATATCCAGTTATCATGTTTTTGTGGGTTTTGGCTTAATAGATTGAGTGCGTCAGCATCAACGACCATCGGCAGACCGCTATTAATAGCCTGTTTGAATAATGTTTTCCCCCAATCACTTTGACCAAGACCTGGCCCTACAGTTAATGAGTTGGCTCGTTTAATGAGTGGTGCTAAATCATCTGTTTCTTCAACGCCATAACACATGAGTTCTGGACGAGCTTGGTTTAGGATAGGGCTATGAACAGCGCGTGTTGCAATGCTGATTAAGCCTGCACCCACACGCGCACCAGCTTCTGCGGCAACACGCGCCGCACCAGGCATGCCATGATCACCACCAATAATCAGTAAATGTCCGTATAAGCCTTTGTGACCCGTGCGTTCACGAGGTGCAAGCAATGCGGCATCATTTTCTAAACTAACGCGACGGGCAACAGGGGTGAACTCTTTAAAAATAGCAGAAGGTACATTGAGAGAGTCATAACAAACCGTGCCAGTATAGTTTGGCCCTTCTCCCATAAAGAGACCTTTGTTTAGACCTATAAAACTAAGGCAGATAGTAGCTTTTACCGCTGTGCCTAATGCGCTACCGGTATCTGCATGTAATCCTGTTGGGATATCTAAGGATAAAACGGGTGTACGTTTATTGTTATTGATAGCATCAATAATGGTTTTGTATTCACCGCTGATTTCACGATCAAGCCCCGTGCCTAAAATAGCATCAATGATAATATCTGTCGGTGGAAGCTTATCTTTAAAGCGTTGTGTTTTCGTTCCCACGGCTAATAAAGCATCTCGTGCAGCAGCTGTTTCAGCTGACATTTCGCTTTCATCCCCAGCATGTAACGTAACAACGCGATAGCCCAGCTCTAAGGCTTGTCGTGCGAGTTCATAGCCGTCGCCACCATTGTTACCCGATCCACAAATGACTAATAAGCGTTCTGCTTGTGGCCAGTGATTCTTTATCGATAGTAATGCTGCAGCTCCTGCCCTTTCCATTAATTTTGCAGTAGAAACATTATGTTGTTCAGTCACAATACGGTCTAATTCACGTATCTGGGCTGCAGTGTAAAGATTGTGAGGTATATTAAGCATAAAATGTAATTCCAATGGTATCACTAAGTTAAGTTAGCTCTATAATAGCCTGCATGAGTGGAATAAATACAGTGTTGACGGACAATGAATTACTTGAACAGATGCGGTCTTGGGCACAATCGTTTGGTTTTCAGCAACTTGGCGTGAGTGATATTGATCTGTCTAAAGCTGAGTTACGGTTAGCTGCATGGATAGAAGCAGGTTTTCACGGTGAAATGGACTATATGCACCGCCATGGCACTAAGCGAACGCACCCTGAGGAAGTGGTAGCAAAAACGGTGCGGGTAATTACTGTGCGGATGGACTACTTTCCGGACCCATCGGCAGAATCATGGTCAGTTTTAGATGATGAACAGTTGGGCTTTGTTTCGCGTTATGCCCTAGGGCGAGATTATCATAAGCTAATGCGTAAGCGCCTACTTCTTCTTTCTAATAAGATAAAAGAAGAGGTGTCGGATATGGGCTTTCGGGTGTTTTGTGATAGCGCACCGGTGATGGAAAAAGCCTTGGCAGAAAAGTCAGGCATTGGTTGGGTGGGTAAGCATAGTAATATTTTAAATCGCGACCATGGATCGTATTTTTTCTTAGGTGAAATTTATACAGATTTACCATTGCCAGTATCAGAGCCGATATCAGAACATTGTGGTTCATGTGTGGCGTGTATCGATATTTGCCCAACACAGGCTATTGTAGAACCCTATACTGTTGATGCTCGACGCTGTATTTCGTATTTAACCATTGAATTATACGGTTCAATTCCTGTTGAATTTCGCAGCATGATGGGAAACCGTATTTATGGTTGTGATGATTGTCAGCTTGTTTGTCCGTGGAATAAGTTTGCTCAAGCAACGGTAGAGTCTGATTTTTTACCGAGACAGGGTCTAGATTCGCCACAGTTATTGGATTTATTTGCTTGGACGGAGCAAGAGTTTCTATCAAAACTAGAAGGGAGCCCTATTCGGCGGATAGGTTATGAACGTTGGCTGCGTAATATTGCTGTTGCATTGGGAAATGTTAAAAATGTTACACCAGAGATTATTTCTGCATTAAATTCACAGTTAAATAATTCATCTAGTATTGTGCAGGAGCATGTTATCTGGGCATTAGATCAGCATAGAAAATGATATTATTCATGGACTTATGCATGAGCCGTCCTTTAGGAGGGCAGCTCATGCATAAGTATATCAAAACATTCTGCCATGAGAAGCTGGCTTTTATTTTGGCAGGTCGAATAAGTATTCACGGTAGTGTTCTAATTCACGAATAGAATCTTTAATATCATCCATGGCTAAATGAGATGACTTTTTCTTGAAGCCTTTTTCAACTTTGGGAGCCCAGCGGCGAGCAAGTTCTTTTAAGGTGCTGACATCGAGGTTACGGTAATGGAAGAAAGCTTCTAATTCTGGCATGATGCGTGCCATAAAGCGACGATCTTGGCAGATACTGCTGCCACACATTGGTGATACACCAGCAGGAACATATTCTTTTAAAAATTCTAAGGTTTGCTGCTCAGCATAAGATTCATTAAACTCACTATCCTTAACGCGTTTTACTAGGCCAGATTTACCATGTTGTTTGGTATTCCACTCGTCCATCGCATCAAGAGTACTATCTGCTTGATGAATCGCAATAATAGGACCTTCGGCTAGAATATTAAGATCGGCATCGGTGACGATGGTTGCGATTTCAATAATATAGTCATTATTGGTATCAAGGCCTGTCATTTCTAGATCTGTCCAGATAAGGTTTTTCTTACTTTTTGCCATGATATTTTTCTTTCCTAGTCAGTGCTCAAATGAATTTCTTGCCATTGATTGTATCAAAGGCTAACCTAGCTCGCATTAGTTGATTTTAATCGGATAATAATATGAATGAATTTACTTGGGTATTCCTTGCTGCATTAGCATTGATGACATCTATTGAAATATGGCTATCTTTACGACAATGTCGATATGTAGAGAGTCACCGAAACAAGGTGCCGGATGCATTTAAAGACCAAGTGGATTTAAGTGCGCATCAAAAAGCCGCCAATTATACGGTTGCCAAAGGTAAAATCAATCGAATTGAAAGTGTGATTGGTGTTGTATTATTGCTTGTCTGGACATTAGGTGGTGGCTTGGCATTCTTGTCGGACGCATGGCAATCTTTTGGTTGGAGTGATTCTGTAACGGGTATTGTCTTTATATTAAGCTTCTTTGTGATTGGCACCATTATAGATTTGCCAATTTCTTGGTATAAAACATTTGTCTTGGAAGATCGCTTTGGCTTTAATAATAATACGCCAGCATTATTTTTAGCTGATTTAGCGAAACAAACACTATTAATGTTAGTGATTGCCGCACCATTAATTTGGGGAGCATTATCATTGATGTCGAGTACGGGTGAGTATTGGTGGTTATATCTGTGGGCGGCATGGATAGGTTTTACCGTGTTAATGATGTGGGCTTATCCTGCATTTATTGCACCTTTGTTTAATAAATTCACACCATTGGACGATGAACAATTAAAATCACGTGTTGAAAGCTTGTTGTCACGTTGCGGCTTTAAAAGCCAAGGTATTTATGTGATGGATGGTTCTCGCCGTAGTGGTCATGGCAATGCCTATTTCACTGGCTTAGGTAATAATAAGCGAATTGTATTTTTTGATACTTTATTAGAGACGCTGAATGAAGATCAAATTGAAGCAGTATTAGCACACGAGTTGGGGCATTTTCGGCGCAAACATGTTGTGAAGAATATGGCGGTTATGGCATTGTTAAGTTTGATTGGATTAGCTGCATTGGGTTGGGCGTCAGCAGAAACATGGTTTTACTCCGGCCTGGGTGTGAGTATGCAAAACAATGCAATGGCATTGATCTTATTTATGCTTGTTATTCCGGTATTTAGCTTCTTTTTACATCCAATGATGACGGCGTTATCTCGTAAGTATGAATATGAAGCAGATGAATATGCCGCTTCAGTATCAAGTGGTGAGCAGCTTATCCAAGCATTGGTTGCCCTTTACCAAGAAAATGCCAGCACATTAACACCAGATCCTTTGGTCTCCGCTATTTATGATTCACATCCACCAGCAACATTACGTGTGGCACGACTACAGGCCAATAAATAATGGGGAGTACTGTTTTTAATTAACGTGGACTTGATTACGTCCATTTTCTTTTGATTTATAGAGTGCTTGATCAGCACGATCAATAAGGCTGGTTGGTGTGTCGCCAATTTGAAAAAGGCTGATACCCGCTGAAACAGTGAGCTCTCCTATTTCTTGGCCACTTTTTGTTTGTTTCAATTTGCTAGTGGAATATTGTGTACGAATAGTATTGGCAATATCAATGGCTTCTTGTTGTGATAGATCAAATAAGATTAACACCATTTCTTCGCCACCAAAACGGGCGGCTATATGTTCTTTCCCTGCTTTTTCTTTTAAAATTGAGGAGAAGAATTGCAGTATTTTGTCACCAATCACATGGCCGAAAGAATCATTCACCTGTTTGAAGTGATCCAAATCAAATAATAAAACAGCCGCTTTACGGCTTGCTTGTTGGCATAATGTTGATAGTTCTTTATCAAGGGCGCCACGATTTAACAGCCCTGTTAGGGCGTCGGTTTGTGCGATTTCTTTAACAATCGCTAACTCTTCTTTTAATTGCTCAATTTCTCGTGAAGATTGATTCAGATCGTTTTTTAGAACATGACTATTGTTAAGTAATGTTTGGGTATTGCTAAGAATATCTTGGACCGTTGCTTTTAGCTCATCGATATCAGAATAACTATCCAGTGTATTTTGAGACTGCGTCAGATCGGCAATATAGTCATCTGTGGACGATGCCACTTTGTTAATGTTTTCTAATGTATTATCAACAACTAAGCTTAAGCCAGTATTCGCCTTTTCAAGACGCTCGGGCATTCCGTGTAATACATATTTCTCATATAAAGATTGTGTTACTTTTGAAGAAATAAGCTGATTATTATTTAATAAAACATCAATTTCAGTATTTAACTTTTGATTTTCACCAGAAACATACTCATACCAAACCGCGTAATTGACGGGATTGATAGGTGTTTTGTGTTTATTAATCAAAGGAATAACTTGCCGAAGGTTTTCGGTAGCCTGTTGAGCAGGATCTGTATAAACGGGGGGGAATGATTTGTTAGCCGACATTTTATGTATCCTAAAAACCTAGCAAGATATTCTTAACCTGATATGTTAGGTTTTCATCTTAACACGTTGATTTATAAAATGCATGGCAATTATAAATAATGATGAGAGGATCGGTAAGGCAAATAGAATAATGTGACTATTTACAGTAAAGAGAGCCGTGAGCATGGTGAATAGTAGGAAGCTAAGCATCACACTATTTTGCATCCAGTTATTGCCAGCCAAAATAGTGCCAAGTTGATGATTGGGAGCGTGAGATTGGATCAACGTATTCAGAGGCACAATAATAAGCCCGCCAAACACGCCAAAACTAACAATAGTTAAAGCAAAGCCCGAGCTTGTTGTGCAATGAGGCAAGATAAATAGGGCGGAGATAATTCCTACAGAACCTATTATTAGCAGCTTGTCAGAGGCGCTATTTGTTAGCCTACCTGCGATCAATGAGCCAATAACGATGCCGATGCCAGCGCAGGCTAATAAACCTTGAATAACGATGGTGTTAGATTCATTGAGTACGGTTTTGGCAAAGGCAGGAAATGTAGCGAGTAAGGTTTGCGATATTCCCCAAAAGAGAGATAAACCTAAGATTGAAAACCAAATAACCGGTATTTTCGAAATAAGAGACACATTATCTTTGATGCTTTTTCTTTGGTGGAAATGGTGCCAGCTGAAAAGTGAATTTTGGCTTGTTATAAACGTAGGCAATTTTAGTGTTAATAACCATTCAATAGTTGATAATCCGACTAATAGCCAGCCAATAGGAGCAATAAGTTGAATAATATCTTGTTCAGAACTGTAATTTTGCTTGTGCAGGAAGTGTTCAAATAGGATTGAAAAGAGAAAGATCCCTGACAAAATAGCCACAATAGTGACTGCTTGAATAAAGGCATTACCCGATGCAATGCGATGATTGCCTGCTATTTCACGGATATAGCCATACTTTGCTGGTGAATATAGAGCGCTTTGCAAGGCAAGTATAAATGTCATGCAAAAGGTAAATAAGAACCAACCTTGATAATAGCCTAGCGTGATTAATAAGGTGATAACGATGGCGGCTAAGGCTGACCATTGCATTATTTTAGGCTTGGATATGTGGTCGGCTAGAAAGCCTGCTGGGGTAAAAAGCAGAATAAATGGGAGAAGGATTAAACCATTTACGATGGTGGTTAAAATAATTTGTTGTGATTCATCATAAAGCTTAAAAATAGTATTTTGGATGATGATTTTGTGGCCTAAATCAACTAGTGCATTGATAAAGGCAATGGTTATAAAAGGGATGAAGCCTCGTATTTTATAAACAGGCTTGTTGTTGGTATTCATTATGATTCTAAAAAATTAAGGGCTGAGTTTTATTTCAGCCCTTATGTCGTTATTTTTCGCTTTCTAAGAATCGTTCAGCATCTAATGCCGCCATGCAACCTGCTCCAGCAGATGTAATAGCTTGACGATAAATTTTATCTGATACGTCGCCAGCAGAGAAGATACCCGGAATACTGGTTTGAGTACCTTTAACTTGCGTGATATAGCCATGCTCCATGTCAAGTTGACCCGCAAAAATATCGGTATTTGGTTTATGGCCAATCGCAATAAATACACCTTGCACATCAATATCTTGCGTGCTGTCATCTTGTGTACTTTTAACACGCATTCCTGTTACGCCAGCAGCATCACCTAACACTTCATCAAGTTGGTGATTCCATAAAATATCAATATTGCCTTCTTCGGCTTTTTTGATAAGTTGGGCACTTAATATTTTTTCAGAGCTAAACTTGTCACGACGATGAATCACCGTTACTTTTGAAGCGATATTTGAAAGATATAAAGCTTCTTCAACAGCAGTATTACCACCACCGATAACTGCCACAGGTTGATTTTTATAAAAGAAACCATCACAAGTAGCACACGCTGAAACACCGCGCCCTTTAAAGGCTTCTTCTGATTCCATGCCTAGATATTTAGCCGATGCACCCGTAGCAATAATCAATGCATCACACGTATATTCACCGGCATCACCAATAAGGCGAAATGGGCGTTGGCTTAAATCTGTTGTGTGGATATGATCAAAAATGATATCAGTACCAAAACGTTCAGCATGGCGCTGCATACGTTGCATTAATTCAGGGCCTTGAACACCTTGATCATCACCAGGCCAGTTATCAACATCGGTGGTGGTGGTGAGTTGTCCACCTTGTTCGATACCTGTAATTAATACAGGCTCTAATGCGGCACGAGCAGCATAAACAGCAGCCGTATAGCCAGCAGGACCTGAGCCAAGAATTAGTAAGCGGCAGTGTTTTGTTTCAGCCATGATGGTAGTCTCCAAAGCAGTTAATTTATCAATTGTATCTTAGGGTACTCACTACAGTGACTTTGGTAAAGTCTATTAGTCTAAAAGCTGTGTTAATATGATCTGCTAATTGATTGGTCTTACTGGAAATATCGCATTGGCACAAGCAACCCGGCTAAATACTAAAAGTAAACAGAATGAAGTATCGGGCGCGGTAAGCTTTCGTTTGCGAGAAGCCGCGCTTATATTATCACTCGCTTTAGCTACGTATTTATTACTGTCGTTACTTTCATATAACCCAACAGATCCGGGCTGGTCGACAACAGGTCTTGATGACATCGTCAGTAATAGTGGCGGTATTGTCGGCGCTTGGCTTGCCGATGCACTGTTATATGGCTTTGGTTTTCCTGCGTTTTTATCACCATTAATGCTGGCATTTAGTGGTTGGTTGTTATTTAGTTGGGGCAGAACCGCAGATTCTGATGACGCGCTTCATTTCTGGGTATTAAAAGCAACAGGCCTTATTATGGCTTTGTCTGCGGCCAGTGGATTGTCGACCTTAAGTTTAATGGCTTATGCTGGCAATCTTCCTTTAGGCGCTGGTGGTGTTTTAGGTGAAGTCGTCGGCAATGGCTTTGTTGCCGTGTTTGGCGCAACAGGTTCTAGCTTATTATTACTTGCCGTATTGCTTACCGGCGTAACATTATTCACGGGACTGTCATGGCTAATGGTTATTGATCGCTTAGGTGGTTTTGTCATACTTATAGTAACGATAATTTCCAGATGGATCCGAGAGTTTAAAGAAAAACTGGCTGCGAATAGAACCAAACAACGCCGTGAGAACAACTTTCGTGAGCAAAATGAAAAGCTTCAATTACAAAGTAAGGTGCGTGTAGAGCCAACTATTCAAATTACAGAAGTTAGTAAGCGAGAAGAAAAAGAACGGCAAGTACCCTTGTTTGAAACCGTTGAAGACGGTGTAATGCCTGCTTTGGCGTTACTTGACCAAGCAGAAGCAAGTAAAGGTGGATATAGCGAAGAAGCCTTGCAAGCACTCTCACGTCAAGTTGAGTTAAAACTAAAAGATTTTGGTGTTGAAGTGCAGGTGGTAGAAGTTCAGCCCGGCCCCATCGTGACACGATTTGAGCTACAACCCGCGGCAGGAGTAAAAGTTAGCCGAATTTCTAGTTTAGCAAAAGATTTAGCGCGGGCTTTATCGGTGAGTAGTGTCCGTGTGGTTGAGGTTATTCCGGGTAAACCTGTTGTAGGTTTAGAGATCCCTAATGAAACTCGTGACATGGTACGTCTGCGTGAAATATTGAGTTCGCCACAGTATGAGAATAGTAAGTCTGTACTGATGATGGCATTAGGCAAAGATATTGCGGGTCGTCCAGTATCGGTAGATTTAGAAAAAATGCCGCATTTGCTGGTGGCCGGTACCACAGGCTCAGGTAAATCGGTGGCAGTAAATGCCATGATTTTGAGCTTGTTATACAAGGCAACACCCGAACAAGTCCGCATGATCATGATTGATCCTAAGATGCTGGAATTATCTGTATATGAAGATATTCCACATTTATTGACCCCCGTTGTCACCGATATGAAAGAGGCGGCAAATGCCTTGCGTTGGTGTGTGGCGGAAATGGAGCGACGTTATCCACTAATGGCGGCAATGGGCGTGCGAAACATTACCGGTTATAACAAAAAAGTAAAAGAAGCGATTGATCGCGGTGAGCCGATTATTGACCCTACCGTTGATTTGGTCGATGGTGAACCGCCCGTAATACTTGAACCTTTACCTTTCATTGTCGTTATTATTGATGAATTAGCTGACATGATGATGGTGGTTGGCAAACAAGTTGAAGAATTGATCGCTCGCTTGGCACAAAAAGCACGGGCATCGGGTATTCACCTTATCTTGGCAACGCAACGTCCGTCGGTGGATGTTATTACTGGCTTAATCAAAGCCAATATTCCAACACGGATTTCGTTCCAAGTATCTTCACGTATTGATTCTCGAACGATTCTTGATCAAATGGGTGCTGAGCAGTTATTGGGTCAAGGGGATATGTTGTATTTACCACCTGGAACTAGTATTCCTGAGCGTGTGCATGGTGCGTTTGTTGACGATCATGAAGTGCATAATGTAGTCAAACATCTAAAGAAAAACTCTGCGCCTAATTACCTTGAAGAGATTATTCAAGAAGCGGTGAGTGATGAAACAAGTGCTATTGCTGATGCCAGTGATGGCGAAACCGATGTTTTATATGATCAAGCCGTACAAATTGTGACCGAGTCACGCCGAGCCTCTGTTTCTGGTGTGCAAAGACGATTAAAGATTGGCTATAACCGTGCGGCACGAATTGTTGAAGCAATGGAAGCTGCTGGTGTTGTATCATCGATGCAGGGCAATGGGTCGAGAGAAGTTTTAGCGCCATCACCGCGAGGAGAATAGCATTCAACTCGTGCAATATTGGCTAAATAAATGTGGCTTTATCAAGCCTGAAATGCCAGATGCTATTCCCTTTATTGCTACATATAGTTTACTGATTTTAGATTATATTGTGAAAAATTCGATGTCATTGAGTGACGTAAAGTTGGAAGTGGAACAATACCCTGAAGATACGCACCGAGAAGGTTTTGTATGCAAAAATATAATGACATTTGTGGCTGTATTTGACACATTCGAACATTTAAATTTAGGTATTGAGCAACGTTTTGATGAAGAGGGTGGTCGAAAGGGTGCAGAGAGTCAGCGGGACTCAATGGAAAAACTGGAATCGTGGAATGAAGATTAATAAATTAAGTCGGTATTTTATTGCATTATTGGCAATATGCTTGCCGTTAAGCTCAATGGCGACCGAGTCAGCAATAGATAAATTGAATACGTTTGTGCAATCTGTCTCCACATTTAAAGCAAAGTTCAATCAAACCGTCATTGACTCGCGCGGTAATGTACTTGAAGAAGCTGAAGGCTTTTTTATACTAGAACGCCCTGGCAAATTCCGTTGGGATTATCAAGAACCTTATCCGCAACATATTGTGGCAGATGGCACCCGTATTTGGTTTTATGATGTGGACTTAGAACAGGTCACCGTTCAATCACAATTAGAAGCCTTAGCCGATACGCCCGCCACCTTATTATCAGGCGAAACTCTGCCAGCAGATAACTATCTACTGACCGATATTCCATCAGTAGATGGCTTGTTTTGGGTTGAGTTGATCCCTAAAGATGTTGAATCTAACTTTCAAACCATTACCTTGGCATTTGATCAATACGGCTTACAGCA
Organism: Piscirickettsiaceae bacterium; assembly: GCA_013215825.1. Lineage (GTDB taxonomy): Bacteria > Pseudomonadota > Gammaproteobacteria > Nitrosococcales > Methylophagaceae. The sequence continues at coordinate 313,221 of JABSQN010000001.1, forward strand.
AATGATTATGAAAGATAGTTTTGATCAAAAAACCCGACTGACATTTAGCCAAACAGCTGAAAATCCAGAATTACCCGCCGATGCGTTTGTGTTTATACCGCCAAAGGGTGTTGATGTCGTCGGTGAAACAGGCTTGTGAATAGAGGACTTTTTGACAACACGGAAGATCTAGCAGGAAGACCCTTAGCCGACAGAATGCGTCCAACATCGCTAGATGGCTATATCGGTCAAAAACACTTATTGGCAGCAGGCAAACCTTTACGCGAATCAATTGCTTCGGGTCATCCTCATTCCATGATCTTATGGGGGCCACCGGGCACGGGTAAAACAACACTCGGTAAATTAATCGCCGGTTATTGTGATATGGAATTTATCACCATATCTGCCGTATTAGCGGGGGTAAAAGATGTACGTGCCGCGGTTACCAGAGCGCAGCAGTTACAACAAGAACAAGGTCGCCGCACGCTATTATTTGTTGATGAAGTTCATCGTTTTAACAAATCACAGCAAGATGCTTTTCTGCCCTATGTGGAAGATGGCACATTCACTTTTATTGGTGCAACAACAGAAAATCCCTCATTTGAGCTGAACAATGCCTTATTATCACGCGCCCGTGTCTATGTCTTGCAATCTTTGGATAGTAAGGACTTACGCCAAATAATAGATCGGGCAATGAATGATAGTGAATTGGGTTTGGCTGATCGCGGTATCGAACTCAATGATGAGTTGCGAGAACAATTATCGGAAGCGGTAGACGGTGATGGTCGTCGTGTACTTAATCTATTAGAAATTGCGATTGATCTTGCTGATAGTAAAGGTCAACAACAGGTTGATGAAGCCGATTTAGCTGAGATCTTATCAGGCACATTACGTCGCTTTGATAAAGGTGGTGAAGCCTTTTATGATCAAATATCAGCCCTACATAAATCAGTACGAGGTTCCGCACCTGATGCCGCGTTATATTGGCTATGTCGCATGTTAGATGGTGGTTGTGATCCGGTTTATTTAATGCGTCGTATTGTTCGTATGGCAAGTGAAGATATTGGCAATGCCGATCCACGAGGTTTACGTATTGCCCTTGATGCATGGGAAAGCTTTGATAAATTAGGCCGACCAGAAGGTGATTTAGCCATTGCCCAAGCGGTTATTTACTTAGCCAGTGCGCCAAAGAGTAATGCGGTTTATACCGCCTTTAATGCCGCCATGCATGATGTAAAAACGCAAGGTTCAGCCGAAGTGCCTATTCACTTACGTAATGCACCAACTAAGTTAATGACGGAGCTAGGATACGGCAAAGAATATCGTTATGCTCATGATGAGCCTGATGCTTATGCCGCAGGTGAAAACTATTTTCCAGAGAATATGACCCCTAGGAATTACTATCAGCCTGTTAATCGTGGTTTAGAGATTAAGATTGCTGAGAAGTTGGATCGTTTGAATATATTAGACCAACAGGCTAAAAAGTAATTCCTTATTGTTATCGAGGCTGACAGTAAATCGTCATCCTCGCGAAGGCGGGGATCCATGGGCTGTGATAATTATCACTTATTTTTGAATGTTTTAAAGTCTAGGTGTGTTTACCCGCTGCCGCTAGGGCGTTCATTTCTTTTGTTTGCCCAAAAGAAACAGAACCAAAGAAAAATTTGTAGGAACAAATTTTGAGCGCGGAGCGACTCCGCAGGAGTGAAATACATGGATGTATTTCATCCAAAAGGCACCCGATATCACCTTAATCCAAAAACAAAGCTACTTTTGTGGCGTGGTCGAAAACTCGCTACGTTCAAACATCGACTACTTCATCCACAAAACTAATTTTGTTTTTGGAGGTGATAAAACGGGAGGGTACTTTAATTTAGTAGTCGGGACTTTTACCATACTTTTGAATAAACCATTTCAGTGCTTTTGGTAAATCTATGCCGATACCAAATATACTAGGTTTAAGAATGATGGGACTTCCATTAGCTTCACTATCAGTTGTATTGTCTAAAGCTTCTTTGAGTTCTAACTTTCGCTTCCATCTTTCCGTTAATTCAAGAGTACATCGGATAAATTCAGGAGAATCTTTTATAACTTCTTCTTCCCAGCCCCATGCAGGATTAGTTTTATTTATTTTTATATAGTCATGATCGAATTTAGGATGTGGATAATATTGTAATTCTGTTCTTTTAATGTTTATTACACCATGTTGTTCAGCATTGATAACGTAACTACTTGCCCCCTGTGATTTTAAGCAAAACAAATAGAATTTACGGTCAGAAAATTCAAACATTATTCTAATCAAAAAGCTTAGGTCATTATCTGATTTAATATCATTGTTTTCAATTGTATAAAAAAATGATCTTTCAACATTAGTCGATAATTCTTCAGGAAATTTTAGTTCTTTATCCATTTTTATCTTCCTTTCAAGCCATACTTAACTTAATAAGGTTGGATCTTTAGTGGGGTGCGAAAGTGATTCATTTGTCAGATAAACATCATACCGCGTATTTTTGCTTTCAATGCTGGTGCTTGGTTTTTGTTCGCCAACAAAAGGGGCTGATTTAGGACGCTTTACAACCACTCGTTTTATAGCTGATTTTCGTGCGCTAGTCAGTAGTTGCTCACTATCTGTATCTGCTCCGGCAAGTTGGTGTAGTAATCGCATGTCTTTTTTGACTAAGGCTGATTTTTCTCGGCTGGGATACATCGGATCCATGTAGATAACATCGGCTCGATGTTGGTTTAGATAAGCAATTGCATCATGATTGATTAATGACATTTGTTTTATTACGTCACTAATTTCAGGGCTGTTCTGGGCTCGATTTAGGGCATCTTCAAGTAGGGTGGCAATGAATGGGTTGCGTTCTATTAGTGTGATTTGACAGCCTAGGTTAGCAAGAACGAAGGCATCACGACCAAATCCAGCCGTGGCATCTATGATGGTGGGTGTTGCACCTTTTTTGAGGCCTATTGCTTTGGCTAGGGGTTGCCCTCTGCCACCACCGAATTGTCGGCGGTGGGCATTTTTTCCTTGTTCAAAGTCGATAAATATTGGGTTGCCTAGATCGGGTGCACGTATTTCTATATGTTGTTGAGTCAACACTAATTGGATTTGTTGTGGTTTTAAGCTTGCAAAAGAAGTATTGAGTTTGTTGGCAAGTTCAATGGCTTTCTGTTCTAATTCAGCTGAATCTGTACTAATGCTTATATTATTGGGCATGGCTAATAAATTGCCCAAATGCACGACTGCCCTGGCCTGTTTCAATGAGGTTTTCAACTTGGTAATTATCGGTATTAATCACGGAAACGGTACCATCACCCCAGTTGCTAACGTAGATGTATTTGCCATCGGCGGTGACTGCAATACCTTCGGGAGAGTCACCAACATCAATGGTACTGATTATTGATGGGTTAATAGTGTCGATAATGGAGATGGTGCTGTCATCTTGGTTGGTGACATAAAGGTGTTTGCCATCGGGGCTAACGGTGGCACAATATGGCCATGAGCCAACATTAATTGTACTGGTGACTTTGGCTTGTTTTGTGTTGATAACGCTAACATCACTTGAGCGAACATTAACGCTATAAAGTGTGTTGCCATCGGGTGATAGAGCAAGTCCGAAAGGCGATGTGCCGACGGGAATAGTATGTAATATTTGTTGTGATTCGGTATCAATTATCATCACATTATTATCATCACGATTAGCGACATAAAGACGATTGTTTTTATCATCTATAATTAAGCCCGCAGGTGAATTGCCGACAATAATAGTGGCGATTATTTTGGCTTGGGCACTATCGATAACGTCTATTTTATGCTGATACCAGTCTGCAACATAAACAAGTGAACCGTCATTATTTGTTGCAATGCCAACAGGGCCGTCACTTACTTCAACGTGAGTAAGTATTTTCATTGATTGCGTATCTAAAATGGCAATATCATGCCCTTCAGAGTTGCTGATAAAGGCTCTATTGCCGGTTTCGCTAAGTGCAATACCAACCGGTCTATAACCTATATTGATGGTGTTAATAACTTGTTGAGTTTCGGTATTTATTATGCTGAGATTATCATCAAGTTGATTGGTAATATACGCATAGGATGGCTGTTGCGAGGCGCATGCACTGAGAGAGGTGAGCGCAAGAAAAAAGGCGATCTTAAATAAGATCGCCCTTGAACTTTTGAAACTAAACTGCATTATTCTTTATTTTTCTAACGCTGCTTTTAAGCCTTCTAAACCTGCTGTAATAACACCTTTAATTGTGTTTGAAGCATCTTTATCGCTTTGACCTTCTGGAACTGGTGGGTTATCCATGAATGAACGGTAAAATTTAGATTTCCATTGCACTTCACTACCGCCATCAACTGCTTTCACTGTCATCCACGATTTGTATGTTGCAACTGGAAGTGTGAAATACGGTGTATCTTTGCTGTTAAATGTAATTGTTTTAACAACAGACATATCGGTGATTTTATAAACAAGCTGCATTTTTTCATCATCAGATTTTTGAAGCTCTTCAGTAATCGTTGGGTTACCTTCAGAACCAAGAGTTAAAACACGTGTTGTATCACTTGTCATTTCAGTGCTTACAACGGCTGGATGCCAGTTGTGAATACCACCAAAGTCTTTAACCATTGCCCACACTTTATCAGGTGTTGCATCGATGGTAATTGTTTCTTTAACTTGCTGGCGGCTAGGGCCATGTGCTGATGAGATCATTGGAACAGCAATTAATGCTGCGGCAATAAAAACTAAAAATTTCTTCATTGTGATTCTCCGTTAATGTTCAGTAATAGTAGTTGTGAACTGCATACCTTGAGAGTGGCGAGGGGGGCAATAAGTTCCCGTGACCAGATTCTGGTGGACATACTTTATCCGAACAGCGCGTGATTATCCACAAACAGATTTGACTTAAACGGTCAAATTACTGAAAATCAACCTTCTTTTCTATTATTATTTCGATTGTTGGAGCTTAAAGTGCCACTGATAAAAATCAGGGATTTACACTTCTACCGAGGCGATAGAGCGGTTTTTGAAGGGGTGAATATAGATATTTACCGTGGGAAAATCACCGCTATTATGGGGCCTAGTGGAACGGGTAAAACGACGTTGTTACGTCTTATCGGCGGACAATTGCGCCCGGATAAAGGGACGATTGAAGTCGATGGTCAAGATGTACATAAGCTATCGCATTCTGAATTATACGAATTACGTAAACGTATGGGAATGTTGTTCCAAAGTGGCGCATTATTAACTGATATTACGGTATTTGAGAATGTTGCTTTTCCGCTACGTGAGCATACTAAACTGTCTGAAAGCATGATTCGTGACTTAGTTATATTAAAGTTACAAGCCGTTGGTTTGCGTTGTGCGCGAGATTTAATGCCCAATGAATTATCGGGCGGTATGGCGAGACGTGTTGCATTAGCTAGGGCAATGACACTTGATCCAATGATGATTATGTACGATGAACCATTCACCGGACAAGATCCTATTTCGATGGGTACATTAGTTAATCTAATCCATAAGATGAATGATGCAATGGGCTTGACCAGTATTATCGTGTCGCATGATGTTAATGAAACGGCTGAGATTGCTGACTATATTTATCTTTTGTCTAACGGAAAAGTTGTTGAAAAAGGTCGGCCAGTACAATTGAAACGCTCGTCATCTCAGTGGGTTCAACAGTTTATGCAAGGCTTGCCCGATGGGCCTGTGCCATTCCATTATCCAGGATTGGATTTTGAGGATGATTTATTAAACCTTGAGGAGCAAGCATGATTGATATGATTCGTGAGCTTGGCCGCTGGGGTTTGGCTACATTTGAACGATTGGGTCGCGGACATTTGTTTTTATTACAGATTCTAGCAGGGCTTCCTGGCCTGACTTTCCGCTTCTCTTTGGTTATTCAACAGCTTTTTTCAGTCGGTGTGTTATCGGTCTTCTTGATTTTGATTTCCGGTCTATTTGTTGGCATGGTATTAGGGTTACAGGGTTACAATACCTTAGTTGATTTTGGTGCTGAAGAATCATTAGGTGTTTTGGTTTCTTTGTCACTTGTTCGAGAATTAGGTCCTGTTGTCAGTGCCTTATTGTTTGCAGGGAGAGCGGGCTCTGCTTTGACGGCTGAAATAGGCTTAATGAAAAGTACTGAGCAACTGTCAGGTATGGAAATGATGGCGGTTGATCCAATTCGACGCGTTATTGCTCCACGATTCTTAGCCGGCTTAATTTCAATGCCATTATTAGCCGCTTTATTTAGTGCGGTGGGTATTTATGGTGGATTCCTAGTAGGGCATGGTTTGCTAGGCGTTGATGACGGTGCATTTTGGTCGCAAATGCAGGTGAAAACAGATTGGTATGGTGATGTATTGAATGGTGTTATTAAAAGTGTTGTTTTTGGCTTTGTAATAACATGGATCGCTTTATTTGAAGGTTATGATGCAACCCCGACATCGGAAGGGGTTGGACGAGCAACGACACGCACTGTGGTGCATTCGGCGTTTGCTATTTTAGGGTTAGACTTTATTCTAACCGCGCTGATGTTTGGAGGATAAGATTTTGATTCAAAATAAGAGTATGGAAATTACTGTTGGTATGTTTGTCGCGGCAGGTATTGTTGCTATTTTCGTGTTGGCAATGAAGGTGAGTAACTTTGCTGAATATGATAATGAAGCAGGCTATCAAGTTGTTGCTGAGTTTGAAAATATTGGTGGATTGAAAGTGCGATCGCCAATAACGATGGCCGGGGTTCGAGTTGGGAGAGTGTCGGCTATTCGTCTTGATTCCGAAAGTTATAATGCAGTAGTCACCATCGATTTATATGGTAACTTCAATACGATTCCCACAGACACTGCGGCAAGTATTTATACCGCAGGCTTATTAGGTGAACAATACATTTCTTTGGAAGCCGGAGCGGAAGATGAATTTTTACAAAATGGAGATGTCATAGACTTGACACAACCTGCATTAGTGTTAGAACAGGTGATTGGTCAATTCCTGTTTAGTAAAGCAGAAGGTGAGGAATAATAAATGTTAGCTAAACAAGTTATGACTAAAATGATAACAGCATTGTTAATGCTGTTTATGGTAGCAGCTAATGTGCAAGCGGATGATGTTGTAGAACCTCAAGCTTTGATGGAAGCGACAACCAATCAAATGTTGCAGGCATTAAAGGATAATAAAGAGGCATTAGAAGAAGATTCCAGCCTAATCTATGGTCTAGTTCAAGATATTATTATGCCTGATTTTGATTTCAATAAAATGTCAAAATTGGCATTGGGCAAAAATTGGCGTAAAGCGGATAGCGAGCAACGAGAACGTTTCACTGCAGAGTTTCAATTGCTATTGGTGAGAACCTATTCAACAGCAATGCTGGAATATACCGATGAAGAAATTAAATTTCTGCCTTTTCGTGGTGATTTAAGCAAAAAGAAAGTAAAAGTCGCGATGGAGATTTTACAATCTGGCGGCCCCTCTATTCCTATGGCTTTATCTATGTATTTGAACAAAGAAAATGCGTGGAAAGTCTATGATGTTAAAATTGATGGCATTAGTTTGGTGACCAATTACCGCTCTTCTTTTTCAACTAAAATTCGTAACGGTGGCATGGACAAATTGATTGATAATCTTGCCAAGCGTAATGAAAAAGTAAAGAAAGCAAATAAAGTATGAGTAAATCCTATTCTTTAGTGTTTGATGAAAGTGAAAAGATGGTTCGCATTGGTGGAGAACTGACATTTTCGACTGTGACTGATATATCGGCGCAGGCTCGAAGATTATTTGAACCGATGACGTTATGGAATATTGATTTTACGGATGTGACACGCAGTGATAGTGCGGGACTCGTCTTATTAATTGATTGGATGCGAACCGCAAAACAAGCGAGTAAGGCGATAACCTTTTATAATATTCCCCAACAAATATTGGCCATCGCAAATGCGAGTGGCTTGGATGCGCTATTACCATTGAGTGATAGTCAGTAACTTGGATTTAATGAATGCTAGCAAGTGATATACAAAAACTGATAGAAGCAGGCTTACCCGATGCAACAGTAAAAGTATTGGGTGATGATGGGCAGCATTTCGATGCCTTTGTTGAAAGTCCTTCTTTTGCAGGAAAAGCCCTATTAGCTCAACATAAAATGGTGTATGCCACGTTGGGCAATAGTTTCGACGGTGCGTTACACGCCTTATCTTTAAAGACTTCAGCACCTCGATAATGTCGAGAGTGTCTTACAAATTGAGATTACATGGATAAATTAATTATCGATGGTGGTATTTCCCTTAATGGTGAAATACGTATTTCCGGCGCTAAAAATGCGGCATTACCTATATTGATCGGTGCTTTATTAGCCGATGCGCCTGTGCGTATTGGTAATGTGCCACATTTGCATGATATTACGACAACATTAGAGCTATTAGGCCGAATGGGCGTAACGATAACGGTCGATGAACGTTCTGGCGTTGTTATTGATCCGACAACGCTTACAGATACTGAAGCGCCTTATGAGTTAGTAAAAACCATGCGGGCGTCTATTTTAGTTTTAGGTCCGTTACTGGCTAAGTTTGGTAAAGCAGACGTTTCACTGCCAGGTGGTTGTGCTATTGGCTCGCGTCCAGTTGATTTGCATTTGCGTGGTTTAGCGCTGATGGGTGCGGATATTAAGGTCGAGAATGGTTATATTCGTGCGACAGATGGTGGCGGCTTAAAAGGCGCTCATATCTTTATGGATCAGGTATCGGTAACTGGTACTGAAAACTTGATGATGGCGGCAACGCTGGCGGATGGTAAAACCGTTATTGAAAATGCCGCTCGTGAACCTGAAGTGGTTGATTTAGCAAACTTCCTTAATTCTATGGGTGCAAAAATCAGTGGTATAGGGACTGCGACATTAGAAATAGAAGGCGTTAAATCCCTAGGTAGTACAAAATACGATATTTTACCCGATCGAATTGAGGCTGGAACTTATTTGGTTGCCGCCGCGATCACGTCAGGTAAAGTGCTATTGAAAGATACGGATGCCAATCAATTAGAAGCCGTATTGTTGAAACTGGAAGAAGCGGGCGCTGATATTAAAGTGGGCGATAATTGGATCTCACTTGATATGCATGGCAAACGTCCGAAAGCTGTAAGTATTCGGACCGCACCGTATCCAGCATTCCCGACAGATATGCAAGCACAATTTACTGCATTAAATTGTGTGGCCGAAGGTGAATCAACAATCGTAGAAACGGTGTTTGAAAATCGTTTTATGCATGTGCAAGAAATGCAGCGAATGGGCGCTAATTTACAAATTGAAGGTAATACCGTTGTTTGTCATGGTGAAGAGAAGCTAACTGCCGCACCTGTGATGGCAACAGATTTACGTGCTTCAGCAAGCCTTGTCTTGATGGCATTAGTGGCGGAAGGCTCAACAAATGTTGAGCGCATTTACCATATTGATCGTGGCTACGAATGTATCGAAGAAAAATTACAGCAATTAGGGGCAAAGATTCGTCGTGTTCCTGGTTCGGTGGGAGGTTAATATTATGCTGACATTAGCCCTATCGAAAGGCCGAATTTATAAAGAAACCTTACCGTTATTAAAAGCAGCAGGCATTGAACCACTTGATGATCCTGAAACATGTCGCAAGCTGATTTTAGAGACAACAAATCCTAATGTACGCTTAATTATCGTTCGTGCATCCGATGTACCTACCTATGTTGAATATGGTGGTGCTGATATTGGAGTCGCGGGTAAAGATGTATTGCTTGAGCATCCGAATGCAGAATTATATGAACCTATTGATTTGAAAATTGCACAATGCAAATTGATGACAGCTGGCCGTGAAAATGAAGCAGAAATCACGGGGCGTTTAAAAGTGGCTACAAAATTTGTTGAAAGCACGCGCCGTTTCTATGCGGATAAAGGTCAGCAGGTTGATATTATTAAGTTGTATGGCTCAATGGAATTAGCACCGTTAGTGGGTTTGGCTGATCGTATTGTCGACGTGGTTGATACCGGTAATACCTTACGTGCCAATGGCTTGATCCCGATGGAACATATTGCTGATATTAGTTCACGTTTAGTGGTGAATAAAGCATCAATGAAAATGAAACATGCTCAAATACAGAAATTTATTGAGCAAGTTCGTTGGGCAGTAGAAGAAAGAAATAATGATTGATATTAAACGGTTAAACAGTAGCGATAATGATTTTTGGACTGAATTAGAAGCCGTCCTAGCATGGGAATCAGTGTCAGATAATGCAATTGGCGATACGGTTAAGGACATTTTGCATCAAGTTAAGACCAAGGGTGATGATGCTGTTTTAGAGTTTACTCGTCGTTTTGACCGAGTTGAAGCCGGTACGATGGCCGATCTGGAAATATCCTTATCACGAGCAAAAAAAGCTCTAGACTCGATCCCTATTGAACAGCGTCAAGCATTAGAAACTGCGGCAAAACGCGTGCGTAGTTACCATGAGCACCAAAAACAAGAATCATGGACCTATACCGAGGATGACGGCACTGTATTAGGCCAACAAATTACAGCTATAGATCGTGCAGGATTATATGTGCCCGGTGGTAAAGCGGCTTATCCTTCTTCGGTATTAATGAATGCGATTCCTGCTAAAGTAGCTGGCGTAAAAGAGTTAATTATGGTGGTGCCAACCCCCGATGGTATTGTGAATGATTTGGTTTTGGCGGCAGCAGCAATTGCTGATGTTGATCGAATTTTCTCCATCGGTGGTGCACAAGCTATCGCGGCATTAGCCTACGGTACTGATACGATTCCACAAGTTGATAAGATAGTTGGCCCTGGCAATATCTATGTCGCAACAGCAAAAGGTATGGTATTTGGTACTGTTGGAATTGATATGATTGCTGGCCCGTCAGAAATTTTAGTTATTTGTGATGGCAAGACCGATCCAAACTGGATCGCAATGGACTTATTCTCACAAGCTGAACATGATGAAGATGCCCAGTCTATTTTGGTATCAGATGATGCTGAATTTTTAGAAAAAGTAAAGAATGCGATTGATGAATTATTGCCGACGATGGAACGTGAAGCGATTATAAAAACATCGTTATCTGATCGTGGTGCATTGATTTTGGTTAAAGACTTAGATGAAGCGGTTGAAGTGGCAAACTTTATCGCCCCCGAGCATTTAGAATTATCTGTTGAAGAGCCAATGATAATGTCGAAGAAAATACGCCATGCCGGTGCTATTTTTATGGGTCGTTATACGGCAGAAGCATTGGGTGATTATTGTGCCGGTCCTAATCATGTTTTACCAACATCGCGTACCGCACGATTTAGTTCACCGTTAGGTGTTTATGACTTCCAAAAACGTTCTAGCTTGATTCAAGTTTCCGAACAAGGCGCACAAACACTGGGGAAAATTGCGTCTGTATTGGCACGAGGCGAGAGTCTAACCGCTCATGCTCGTTCAGCTGAATATCGTCTTAACAAGGATTAAAGATGAGTCGCTTTTGGAGTCCAATTGTTCATAAGTTAGAACCTTATGTGCCTGGTGAACAACCAAAAGTTGCCAATTTGGTGAAGTTAAATACCAATGAGAACCCCTATGGGCCATCACCAAAGGTATTAGAAGCTATAAAAGCTGAGACTAGCGATAAGCTTCGCCTATATCCCGATCCTAATGCAACACAACTTAAGCAAGCCATTGCTGATTATCATTCTGTTGATACCGCACAAATATTTGTGGGCAATGGTTCTGATGAGGTTTTAGCTCATATTTTTCATGCTTTATTTCAGCATGAAGCGCCCTTGTTATTCCCGGATATTACTTACAGTTTTTATCCTGTTTATTGCAAGTTATATCAGATTGATTATCAGACAGTACCTCTAACAGATGAGTTGGCAATTAATCTAGATGATTATCAGCAACGAAATAGTGGTATTATTTTTCCTAATCCGAATGCACCTACAGGCCGTTTATTGGCACTATTTGAGATAGAAGCATTGCTTCAGGTTAATACAGACTCTGTTGTTGTGGTTGATGAAGCTTATATTGATTTTGGTGGTGAGAGTGCCATTACTTTAGTCAAAAAATATCCTAATTTATTGGTGACACAAACCTTATCTAAATCACGATCTTTGGCTGCTTTACGAATTGGTTTTGCTGTTGGTCATCCAGAATTAATTGAGGCGTTAACTAGAGTAAAAGATAGCTTTAATTCTTATCCACTTGATAGTTTGGCTATTAATGCCGCTGTTGCTTCATTTGAGGATCAGGACTATTTTAAGAAAACGTGTGACAAAGTGATCGCTAGTCGTGATGAGCTGATAAAAGAACTACACGCACTAGGTTTTGATGTATTACCTTCCGCTGCAAACTTTATTTTTGTTACGCATTTGAATCATGATGCCGAAGAGTTGGCGAGTGGACTGCGACAGGAAGGTATTATTGTTCGCCATTTTAAACAAGACCGAATCAGCCAATATTTACGAATTACGATTGGTCGAGATGATGAGAACCAACAACTGTTGGCGATTATGGATACCTTGGTAGATTAGATCTTATCTTGTAAGAAGCTGTTGTAATCGTTCTAAATCAGCGGCGTATTGCTTGGTTAATTGTTGAGCTTCAAGGTTTAGACGTTCAATTGCATCTTCATTATTTTTAATATTACCGTTATTAGCTTTTAAGCGTTTCTTTAAATTATCACTAAGCTCTTGTCCGGCTAATTCTTGTTCAGCAGCTTGCTGTTGTAGCGTGAGAGAATATTGCTTGCCCTTTTCTAAGAGTGCTTCTGATTTTTCAATTTGTGTTTTGTTATGCGACAAAGCATCGTCACGTTTTTTGATTAAATCTTCTTTGGTAGCATAGCTGGCAAGTAAGTTTTTATTATAGATTTCTTGCTGTTCTTGCTGTTTCTTATCTTCTTTTGCTTTAATTTCAGCTAAACGGTCGGCTTCTTTTTTCTCGGCAATCTGACGCTCTTCTTCTGCTATTTGTTCGACTGTCAGTGCTGGCAGGATGCGCTCAATAAGTCGTAGTGATTTATCATCAAGAATGTCATAACCTTTCTGAGCGGCAGATGGCGGTAAGCTTCGACTGGTAGTCGATACGCCGTCTTCATCAAGGAATCGATAAAGCGGGCTGGCATTACTTGCTAGGCTAAGAGTCGATAACACAGCCGTTATCAGTATAATATTTAGTTTAGTCATATTCATAGGCTCTATTTTAGAGGGAGATCGCCAAAAGGTGAACTACTTTGACCAATTATTTTTGTTTTTAGTGTCACTTGTTGCGAATACGTTCTCAGCATTTAGTGGCGGTGGGGCGGGGTTAATCCAATTTCCTGTACTTATTTTCCTTGGATTATCCTTTGGTGTCGCTCTAGCAACACATAAGGTGGCAAGTGTTGCATTAGGTATTGGTGCGGCATTTCGCTATCTATCAAGCAGTAAGTTAGAGCGTCAATTTGTATTAATGATGTTGATCTTTGGTGTACCAGGTGTTGTGTTGGGCGGCAGTGTTATTTTATTAGTGCCAGATCGAATCGCTGAAATTGCTTTGGGGATTTTAACGGCAAGTTTAGGTATTTATTCAATATTTAAAAGCACACTTGGCCAGGAATATCATCCTTTACATCGCACTAAGTCAGCAATGTTAAAAGGAGCGTGTATTTTGTTTTTATTAGGCGTGTTGAATGGTTCATTAACATCGGGAACGGGGCTTTTTGTAACGATTTGGTTAGTGGCGTGGTTTGGTATGGATTACCAACGCGCGGTTGCCTATACCTTAGTGATGGTCGGTTTATTTTGGAATGCCAGCGGTGCAATTACCTTAGGTATTTTAGGTTCAATACAGTGGGATTGGTTACCAGCCTTATTATTAGGCTCATTAATTGGTGGCTATACAGGCGCTCATATGGCGATAAAATATGGAAGTCGTTGGATTAAGCGTGCATTTGAAGTTATCACATTGCTTATTTCGGTGAAGCTGATTTGGGGATAAGTTTAACTATCTCCCTTTATATAGAGCTCTTACCATTCATGTTGCAGACATTTTAATAAAGCCAGTCATCCCCGTGCAAACGGGGAGCCAACGATAGCGATTTTATTCACAGCCCTTAGATTCCCGTTTGCACGGGAATGACAAAGCGAAAAGCTGCAACTTCAAGTAATTAGGCTATATACATACCCGCCTATTTAGCGATTTTAGCCCACACATCACGCAAGCCAACAGTCATATTAAACACCGGCTTATCTTGTGTATACTCCACGCGATCAGCAACAAAATAGCCTTCACGTTCAAACTGGAATCGATCTTCGGCTTGGCATTGTCCAAGCGAACGTTCCACTCTAGCATCAACATATTCAACTAATGAGTCAGGGTTAACACATTGGGTAGAATCATCCTCTGCAGATGGGTTTTCAACGGTAAATAAACGGTCATATACGCGCAATGTTGCGGCTAAAGATTGACTGGCTGATACCCAGTGAATAACGCCTTTAACTTTACGATCTTCTGGGTTTTTACCCAGTGTATTTTCATCATAATGACAGCGAAGCTCGATAATATTATCCAAGTCATCTTTTATCACTTCATCACAGCGAATAACATAGGCATTTCTTAGGCGAACTTCTTTGCCTAATACCAAGCGTTTGTATTTATTATTGGCTTGTTCACGGAAATCTTGTTGATCAATATAAATTTCACGAGTGAACTGGATTGTCCGTGTGCCCATGGTGTCATCTTGTGGATGATTGGGTGCTTGCAATTCTTCTACTTTATCTTCTGGATAGTTAGTAATCACTATTTTTAGTGGACGAAGTACCGCCATTGCTCGTGGTGCTTTCTTATTCAATACTTCACGAATCGAAAACTCTAATAAGGCCATATCAACTACATGATCTTTTTTAGTCACACCAGTGAGTTCAACAAAAGAACGAATGGCTTCTGCGGGATAACCACGACGACGCATACCAGAAATAGTTGGCATTCTTGGATCATCCCAACCTTGCACAATATTATTATCAACAAGCTGTGCCAGTTTGCGTTTGCTAGTAATGGTGTAGGCAAGGTTTAAACGTGAAAATTCAATTTGTTGTGGATGTGAATCAATAGAAATATTGTTGATAACCCAATCATAAAGCGGGCGATGATCTTCAAATTCTAAGGTGCAAAGTGAGTGGGTAATGCCTTCAATTGCATCTGAAATACAGTGGGTGAAATCATACATCGGGTAGATACACCATTCATCACCTGTACGGATATGATGTGAACGTTTGATGCGATATATAACGGGATCACGCATTTTGATATTAGGTGATGCCATATCAATTTTGGCACGAAGTACCATTTTTCCATCATCAAATTCAGCGGCACGCATACGGCTAAATAGGTCGATATTTTCTGCTACAGAGCGATCGCGAGATGGGCTGTCTTTTCCTGCCTCAGTTAATGTACCGCGATATTCACGCATTTCATCAGGGCTTAGATCATCCACATAAGCAAGACCTTTTTCAATCAACTCGACAGCAAAGGTATAGAGCTGTTCAAAGTAATCAGATGAATGATGAATATCTTGATGCCATTTAAAGCCTAACCATTCAACATCTTCTGCAATGGCTTTAGCGAATTCATTACTTTCTTTGGCAGGATTAGTGTCATCAAAACGTAAATTACACACACCTTGATATTGCTGCGCAATTCCAAAATTCAAACAGATAGATTTGGCGTGACCAATATGCAAGTAACCATTGGGTTCAGGCGGGAAGCGAGTGACAACTTTGCCGTCATTTTTACCTTGGCTAATATCATCGTTGATAATATTTTGAATAAAGTTAAGGGGTTTACTATTTTCAGTATCGCTCATGGCTGGTTTCAATTTAAATATAGAATGAAAAGGATTTTACTAAGAGTTAAGAATGTTTATTCAACACCATATTGCTGTCGATAGGCTTCTACCGCAGGCAAATATTCTGCAAACTCAGCATTATTTTGTAAATAGCTTAAAAGATCGTTTAGGCAGATGATGCTGATAACAGGGATATTGTGTTCAGCTTCTACTTCTTGAATGGCTGAACGCGTATCTTGTCCGCGTTCTTGTCGATCTAAGGCAATGATAACGCCTGCAGGTGTGGCATTTTCTGCTTTGATAATGGCAACAGACTCACGCACCGATGTGCCAGCAGAAATGACATCATCAATAATAAGTACTTTGCCTGTTAAATCTGCACCGACTAATTGTCCACCTTCGCCGTGATCTTTCTTTTCTTTGCGATTAAACACATAAGGTACATCACGTTGGTGATGGTCGGCTAATGCAATAACAGTGGTTGATGCTAAAGGAATACCTTTGTAAGCAGGACCAAATAAGACATCATAATCAAGCTCTGATTCGGTAATCGCTTGTGCATAAAAACGCCCTAAACGTGCCAAGCTTGCACCACTATTAAATAAGCCACTATTAAAGAAATAAGGGCTAACACGACCTGATTTCAGTGTGAAGGAGCCAAAGCGAAGCACGCCGGTTTGCAATGCAAACTCAATAAATTGTTGTTGGTATTGTTTCATTATGATTGTTTTTGTATTTGATAAAGGGCGATTTCGCCAAATAAATTAGGTAAAAGTTTCGTGCCTAATGTGTTTTTATGAGCATGATTAACAATGCTTTGATTGAGTACATTGATATTCTTATTCACGCAGAGTCGTTCAAAATCTTGGGTGGTACATAAGTGAATATTGGGAGTGTTAAACCAAGCATTAGGCAGATTGCGTGAAAGCGGCATATGCCCACCAAAAGTAAGCTGCCAGCGACATTGCCAATGCCCAAAATTAGGAAAGGTGATGATTGCTTGTTTACCAACACGGACAATTTCTTCTAATAAAAAGTCTGGGTGGTTAACGGCTTGTAATGTTTGTGACAAGATAACAAAGTCAAAACTTTGATCAGAAAACTGTGGCAGGCCTTGATCAAGATCGGCTTGAATAACATTAATGCCCGATGCGATACAGTCAGCAAACTTACCATTATCAATCTCAAGACCGTAGCCAGTAATACCTCGTTGTTGCAGGTGTTTAAGCAATGTGCCGTTGTCACAACCTAAATCAAGTACGCGAGCACCATCGGGGATCCAATCACTGATTATTTGTAAATCAACTCGAAGGCTCATAGTGCCTCACCATCTGCAAGAACACGCTGCATATAGGTTTTGAATATTTCATGATAACGAGGAATATCCATTAAAAAGGCATCATGACCTTGGTGAGCTTTAATTTCGGCATAGGTGACATCTTTACCTGAACTCATCAGTGCATTAACAATTTCTTGAGAACGTTCGGGAGAAAAACGCCAATCACTGGTAAATGACAGCACTAAACATTTTGCGGTAATGGATGCAAATGCTTTGGATAAATCGTGATCAAATGCTTGTGCTGGATCATAATAGTCCAAGGCTTTGGTCATCAAAAGATAGGTGTTGGCATCAAAGCGTTCGGCGAAGTTTTCACTTTGATAACGTAGATAACTTTCGATTTGAAACTCAACATCATAGCCATAATTAATCGTACCGTTACGAAGTTCACGACCAAACTTTTCAGCCATTGCTTCATCAGATAAATAGGTAATATGACCAAGCATGCGAGCTAGACCTAAACCATGACGCGGGATTGTATCGTGTACAGCATAGTGACCATCATGGAATTCAGGATCAGTTTTAATTGCTGTTCTTGCGACTTCATTAAAGGCAATATTTTGGGCTGATAATTTTGGTGCAGCAGCAATGATCAAAACATGGCGTAATTTATCAGGGAATTTGATTGCCCATTGCATGGCTTGCATGCCACCTAAACTACCGCCAATAATAGCCGACCATTGTTGAATATTAAGGTGATTAGTGAGCAATAATTGGCTATTAACCCAGTCATCAACAGTAACAATAGGAAAGTCAGGGCCGTAGGTTTTATTTGTTTCTGGATTGATGGCGGTAGGACCTGTCGAGCCTTTGCAACCGCCTAAATTATTTAAGCACACTACAAAAAAATGATTAGTATCAACTGTTTTACCAGGGCCGATTGCTGAATCCCACCAACCGGGTTTTTTATCATCCATACTATGATAACCCGCAACATGGTGATCGCCTGACAATGCATGACAAATTAAAATTGCATTTGATGCATCTGCATTGAGTTCGCCATAGGTTTCATAGACAAGATCATAGCTAGGTAAGCTGCGACCTGATTCAAATGTAACAGGAGTATCAATATGCAATTTTTGAGGAGTCACCAGACCGACTGAATCGGTTGGTATGGCATCTGGCATTTTAGGACTGTTCCTTCGTCTTGTAAGTGTTGTGGCTAGAAGCCATTGTACATTAGTAGCGACCTTTGCACGAAAGGTCTCAATAGTGGCCTGTTAATAATGGCAGAACCAACATCGATAGCACTTGCAAGCCAAGGATTGCAATAAGAGGGGATAAATCAAGACCTCCCATTGAGGGTAATAATCGTTTTATTGGACGTAATATGGGCGAGTTCATTCTGCTGATAAGTGGTGTTATTGGATTGTTTGCATTATGTGGTGCTATCCAACTCAAGATAACTTGAATAAGAATACTAGCGGAAAACAAGGTGATGAATAATGAAAAAATATCACCTAATCCCCATCGGAGTAATAGTATTAAATTTAAGGGAATGGACTGTATCAGGCTGAGAAGACTTATTTTGATCAGTGTAACGATAATAAGTAAAATAATAGTTGCACTATCCCAGCGACCAAATGATGGAATGTATTTGCGTAGAAATTTAACAGGGATTTGTGTGGCGCGAATAATGAGTTGCACTAGGGGATTATGATATTCCCATTGCGCCCATTGCATAACCAATCGTAAGGCGATTATGCCCAGATAAAGTCCAAATAAAACATCAATTAGGAAAACAAGCGGCGTACTAAAATAAGCACTAGGCATTATCTTTTCCTAATTGCTGGGCGAGTTCTCGTGAGCGTAGTGCGGCGGCAATCAGTGCATTTTCGAATAATCCACGTAATCCACCATCTTCTAATTCATGCAATGCGCGTTCAGTCGTACCGCCCGGCGAGGTCACGCGCTCGCGTAATGTGGCGGCTGACTCTTCACTTTCTAATGCCATTTTTGCGGCACCAAAAGCAGTTTGTAAGCATAATAATCGAGCAGACTCTGCTTCTAAGCCCATTTCTTTAGCGGCAAACTCCATCGCTTCCATCACTAAGAAAAAATAAGCAGGGCCGCTACCGGACAATGCAGTCACTGCATCCATTTTATCTTCATGATTAACCCATAATGCGAGTCCGACAGAGCGTAATATGGATTCTGCTCGTTCACGTTGTAGTGTTGATACAGCATTATTGGCAAATAAGGCGCTTGCGCCTGCTTGCACTAATGCCGGAGTATTGGGCATGGCACGAATGATTGCGGCATCTTCTTGTGCTAGCCAGCGTGCAATATCATCTAAGCGGATCCCTGCGGCAATAGATATTAATAATGAATCTGATTGCCAGAATGGCGCTAGTTGCCTTACTACCGCTTGTAATTGTTGAGGCTTGACCGCCAAAATGACAATGTCGCTGTCTTTTGCCGCTTCAATATTGCTACTGTGGGGGTGAATAGGGTATTTATTAGTTAGAGCTTGTAAACAAAGAGGCTCAGAATCTGACACATGAATATGTTGAGGGTTAAAACCGTCAGCAATTAAACCACCAATAAGGCTTCTCGCCATATTGCCGCCACCAATAAATGTAATTTTACAATCTTTCATCTCTATTCCATTTAAACTGTTTTCTTAAGTTTACTTGAGCCAGTTAGCTTCGGGTAGATCTTTTACCAAAAAGTGCAGAACCAATTCTGACCATTGTGCTACCTTCAGCAATCGCTGATTTCATATCGCCAGACATTCCCATTGAAAGTGTATCAACTGAAGGATAAATTGATTTTAGCAGTTCGAAGAGCTGATGCGATTTTTGAAAAGCAAGACGTTGTCGATTAGGATCATCTGTTTTAGCGGGAATGACCATTAGACCGCGTAATGATAGATGTTCGAGATTATCTATTTGTTTAGCAAAAGGCAGTACATCACTGATAGTTATGCCAGATTTACTTAGCTCATCATCAATATTAACTTGAATACAGATATTCAAGATTGGCGAGTCTATGGGGCGTTGTTTAGAAAGACGTTGCGCAATTTTAAGGCGGTCAACACTTTGTACCCAATCAAAATGTGTTGCAATATCTTTTGTTTTATTTGATTGGATGGGGCCAATAAAATGCCATTCTAAACAGAGATCAGCGAGTTCATGTATTTTTATGAGCGCTTCTTGTAGGTAGTTTTCACCGAAACAGTGTTGTCCAGCGTGCGCGGCTTCGCGTAATAAGGCTGTAGGCCATGTTTTACTTACTGCCAATAATTGAACACAATCAGCAGGTCGCTTAGCCTTTTCTGTAGCAAGTTCAATATTGTTTGTAATATCAATAAGTCGTTTTTTTATCGTTAACATGTTGCAAGCCTGTGATGAGCGCGATATTTTAGATATGATACTTCCAAATGGAAGGCTATTATCAAATAAAAATGATTTAGGGGATGTGGATGGATATTATTGAATTACTCACCTTTAGTGCAAAGAATGGTGCATCGGATTTGCATATATCAGCTGGAGAACCCCCTATGATTAGGGTGGATGGCGATATTAAAAAGATCAACTTGCCGTTAATGGATCATAAGGAAGTGCATGCCCTTGTGTATGACATCATGAATGATAAACAGCGCAAAGATTTTGAAGAATTTCTTGAAACGGATTTTTCATTTGAGATTCCTAATTTAGCCCGTTTTCGTGTTAATGCCTTTAATCAAAACCGTGGTGCTGGTGCTGTATTTAGGACGATTCCTTCTACAGTGTTAACGATGGATGAATTGGGCTGTCCAGAAATATTTAGACAAATTGCAGATAATCAACGTGGTGTTGTTTTGGTTACGGGGCCAACCGGTTCGGGTAAATCAACGACATTGGCGGCAATGGTTGATTATAGAAATGAAAAAGATCACGAACACATTCTAACCATTGAAGATCCGATTGAGTTCGTTCATCAAAGTAAAAAATGTCTGGTGAATCAGCGTGAAGTACATCGCGATACATTAGGATTTAGTGAGGCATTACGTTCTGCATTACGACAAGATCCCGACATTATTCTTGTGGGTGAGTTGCGTGATTTAGAAACGATTCGACTTGCCTTAACCGCAGCAGAAACCGGGCATTTGGTATTTGGCACTTTGCATACATCATCTGCGGCTAAAACAATTGATCGTATTATTGATGTATTCCCTGCGGCAGAAAAAGATATGGTTCGGTCAATGTTGTCGGAATCATTACGTGCGGTTATTTCTCAAACCTTGTTGAAGAAAGTAGGTGGCGGTCGTATTGCCGCACATGAAATTATGATTGCGACCCCCGCTATACGTAATTTAATTCGTGAAGCGAAAGTACCGCAGATGTATTCTGCTATCCAAACAGGTGGTGCGGTAGGTATGCAAACATTGGATCAGTGTTTACAAGATCTTGTACGTCGCCAACAAATTACTAAAGTAACCGCATTACCCAATGCTATTGACAAAGAATTATTCCGCTAGGAGAAGAGCATTATGGATATCGTAACGATTTTAAAAGCAGTGGTAAAACACGATGCATCAGATTTATTTATTACAGCGGGTCGACCACCGAGCTTAAAAGTGAATGGTCGCTTGGCAACATTAACGCAAGAGCCGTTAACAGATGATGAAGCCCGTGATTTGGTTACTAGCACCATGAGCGATAAGCAGAAAAAGACATTTGAACGGGATAAAGAATGTAACTATGCTATTGCTACAGAAGGTGCAGGGCGATTCCGTGTCAGTGCTTTATACCAACGCGGAAAAATTGCCATGGTATTGCGCCGCATAAAAGATGAGATCCCAACAATTGAAGGTTTGAATGTACCTGAAATAATTAAAGAGCTAGCCATGACTAAGCGAGGATTAGTTATGTTTGTTGGTGCAACAGGATCAGGTAAGTCAACAACCTTAGCTGCGATGATTGGTTATCGTAATCAAAATAGTACAGGGCATATTTTAACCATTGAAGATCCGATTGAATTTGATCATGATCATGCTGGTTGTGTAGTAACGCAACGTGAAGTGGGTATTGATACTGCATCCTATGAAATTGCATTAAAGAACTCATTACGGCAAGCACCAGATGTCATTATGATCGGTGAAATTCGTGATCGCCAAACAATGGATTACGGCATCACTTTTGCTGAAACTGGACATTTATGTTTGTCTACACTGCATGCTAATAATGCTAACCAAGCAATGGATAGGGTGATTAACTTTTTCCCAGAAGAGCGTCATAAACAATTATTTTTAGATTTGTCACTAAACCTAAAAGCAGTTGTTGCTCAGCGATTGATTCCTAAAAAAGATGGTACAGGTCGTTGTGTTGCTATTGAAATATTACTAAATACGCCACTGATTGCTGATTTGATTGAGAAAGGAAAAATACCAGAAATAAAAGAGGTCATGAAACGTTCGCGTGAATTAGGTATGCAAACCTTTGATCAGTCAGTTTACGATTTATATAAAGCCGGTGAAATTACCTATGAAGAGTGTTTGAAAAACTCGGATTCAGCGAATGAAGTGCGCCTAATGATCAAGTTAGGTTCAGAGTCTGGGGAGTTACCCGATGATGCGAGTATCAAAGGATTATCAATACAAGAAGACGATGCGGATGTTATTGGACGAATGTAGATGACATAAACTTCGTTTGAAAAATGGGGTGAAAAATAGTCTATTTATATTAATATGTTAGACATGTAATGTAAATAGTATTATTATTAAGATTCATGTACGCATTATTAAGTGTTTAGGCTTGGTAAAGTGATTATTTAGAATTTGAGCTGATTTTAGTCGGCAAAGAGAAAGGGATGCAATGAAAATATCAACTAAATTAATAGCTGCTGTGTTGGCGATAGGATTACTGGCCGGTTGTGCTGGACCTAATAAGCAAGTGCAACAAGACAATCTTTTTTGTGCAATAGCAGGTGGTTTAGCTGGTGGTGTTGCTGCTGGTATTGCTGTTGATGGTGGTCAAGCTGCTGTCGCTAGTGCGTTGGTTGGTGCTGGCTTAGCATTAATACTTTGCCAAAATGATGATGTGGCGGTTGCTGACGAAACTGCAGTTGCTGCGGTTTGTACTGAAACACCACCTGCAGGTGCTTTATTAGATGCGAAAGGTTGTGCATTTGATACGGATGGTGATGGTGTTGTAGATGGTATTGATATGTGTGCAGGAACACCTGAAGGTGTTGCCGTTGATCGTGTAGGTTGTGCGTTAGATAGCGATAAAGATGGCGTTGCCGATTACCAAGACATGTGTCCTTCTACATTATTAGGTACCATTGTTGATAAAACAGGTTGCCCAATACCAGGACAAAATATCCTTTCTCTATCAGGTGTTAACTTTGCTTTTGATAAGGCAACATTAACAGATGATGCGAAAGGCGTTTTAATGGCGGGAGTTACTGCAGTTAGAGCTCTTGACTCTGTTATTGAAGTACGCGTTGAAGGTCATACGGATAGCCGTGGTTCTGCTGAATATAATGCTAAATTATCTCAACAACGTGCAGAAGCTGTTGTTGCATACTTAGTCGAGCAAGGCGTTGATGCTAACCGTTTGATTCCTCTTGGTATGGGGGAGTTACACCCTGTAGCTAATAATGATACTGAAGCGGGTCGAGCGGCAAACCGTCGTGTTGACTTCGTGATTAGTCACTAAGTTAAAAAGTATTTTCTATATAGAAAAGGCCCTTTATAGGGCCTTTTTTGTGTTTGGAGGATAAGGAGTATAGAGGTACTCAATTGAGCAAGTTAGATAAACTTTGCTCTTGTACTAACTGTTCTGAGTTTTCAATAATCTGTTGGAAGTCATTCTCAGCAATAATAGCATTAAGTAATTTTTCAACTTGAGTATCGTTCATTCCAACTTTGATACGTGGATGATAGAGTAGTTTTAATAAGACATAATCAAGACCTGATAAAAAGTCATTATGAGATTGATCATTAAAAATAGATGGAAAAACCTTATCGGAATCATTTGGCAAGCCCATTACTTGTGTGAGCTCTTCCACAACACAAGATAATAGCTTGGCGTGAGCACGAGCGCGATCAACGGGGATAATAATGGTTGCTTGTTCAATGCTACTATCTGGCGATAGAGAGAAATGAGCCAAACAAACACCGTGATGGACGAGAGCCGAAATTTGCTTTTCATCATTTAATAAAAAATCTTGTCGTAATTCGTGTTCTAAGTATTTTTCGCTCGAAAATATAATGGTAAGATTGGTGTTGGATACTGATGCAGGAGATATGGGAATTCCTGTAATACTGGCAAGCTGCGATAGGTGACCTTCCGTTATTTTTTGATGAAGTTCCACATCAGCAGTACGATGTTTGATGGTGTAATAAATCGGCTTATTCCACTTTCTTATCTTGCTGACAATGGTGGAGTATTCATTGTTGAGAGCAATATCTATGAAGCTATCAATTATAAAGTCGGAAGATTTCCAATGTGCTTTGTCTGCAAGGGATAATGTACTGAATGATAATAAGACGGCGAATAGAAAGTACGGTGTCTGACCGCAATATAATCTATGTTTCCTAGTTTTTATCATCGGTACTTTATTTAACTCCGCTACAGGGCAATTTTTTAACCATATATCTTATATTCACGACTATGAGGATCTTCTCGTAATCAACTGAAGATGCCGTTTAATTGAAACTCTCCCATCATTCCAGTGAAGACCGGGATTCAACAATAGTAACTCTATTGCATGCCTATATTAAATTTAAAGCTCATTATTCACACCTTTTCAATGCATAAGCCATATCATCAAAGGCCGCTTGAAATTCTGACAAGCCTTTACGAGCCGCATCGATATTTCTATCTTGATACTGTAACAATAAGGCGTGTGCAATAAAGTGTAATGCTTCATGAGTCTTATCGAGTTGTTGTAATCTCTCTGATTTAAATAACTGGTCTTGCCTGGCTCGTTTTATCCAAGTACCACAGGGACAATGTTTACTGTTCATAATAGGCCAGCGTTCAATCTCTTTAGGAGGAGATTGAATATTTTTGATAAAATTCTGTTTCCAATGGTCAGCAATGAGTCTAAATAGTGTTACTTTATTTTCTTTGGTGGTTCGGTGTTTATTGCCACAGTGTTGCCATTCTTGATTAGGGCTGTAGTCCTTGAGCCATGATGGAAAGTCATCGGCAGGCATGGGTTTGGCAATGCCGTAACCTTGAACATTTTCACAGCCCATCAAAAGAAGCATTAGACCATGATTTGTGGTTTCCACACCTTCGGCAATGACGTCACGGTTAAATGAATCTGACAACCCAATAATACCATCGATAATAGCGTAGTCACTTGGATCATCTAGCATATCCCTCACAAAGCTTTGGTCTATTTTGATGATGTTGATAGGGAGACTTCTTAAATGGGTTAATGAAGAGTAACCAGTACCAAAATCATCTAATGCCACCTTGATCCCTAATACACCTTGGCAGGTTTTGATAATAGTACTAATGGCATTCAAGTCACCTAAAGCTGAGCTTTCCAATATTTCAAGTTGTAAACATTGAGAGTCAACAGAAGAATATGCCGTTAGGGCCTTATCCAGTTTGGCATAGAAGGTGTCTGATAATAGATGATGTGATGCTATATTCACACTCACTTCGATCTGTATACCCTGAGAAAGCCATATCTCAAGTTGTTGTAGTGCCTGATTAATAACCCAGTCACCTATCTTAATTTCTAACTCGGTGCCCTCGATAGCCGGCAAAAAGTCTAGCGGTGGGATCCGTCCTTTTTCAGGATGGATCCAACGAATGAGGGCTTCAGCTCCAAATACATCGCCAGTGACCATATTAACTTTAGGCTGATAATATAATTCAAATTCATTATTGGCTAAGGCCAGTTTAATTTCATCTAATTGATGATGTTTTTGAATCGTACGTTGATCATGTTCTGGATTAAATAGATGATAACGATGCTTTCCTTCTAGTTTTGCCTGATACATTGCTTGGTCTGCATGACGCAATAAGGTATCAATGTCGCCATCATCACGGGGGTATAAGGTAATACCACTTGAGGCTGTTATTTTATGGGGATAACCTTCAATGATGTAAGGTTGTGCTAGGGCAAGATGAATTCGCTGCAAGGTCTGTTCACATTGAGAAAACGACTCAAGATCATTAAGGAGTAGGGCAAATTCATCGCCCCCTTGACGAGAGACTGTATCTTCTTCTCTTATATTGTCTGCAATACGTTTTGCGACTTCAATTAACAATTTATCTCCCACCTCATGACCATAGTTATCATTGACGGGTTTAAAGTTATCTAAATCAAGAAAGCAAATGGCCAGCTGATTGTTCGTACGTTTGCTATGGGCTATTGCTTGCGTAAATCTATCAACAAATAAGGCGCGATTAGGCAGGCCTGTCAGCACATCGTAATGTGCCATTAAATTAAGTTGTTCTTGTTGTTTTTTACTGTTGGTAATATCGGTAAATATACCGATATAATTGACAATATTATCATGATCATCTTTTACTACTGAAATAGTGAGTAGTTCAGCATAGGTCTCTCCACTCTTTTTACGATTCCAGACTTCACCTTGCCAGTGTCCATCCTCATGAATTTGTTGCCACATAGTTTGGTAGAATTCTGGACTTTGTTTGCCCGAACTTAGCATGCGAGGATTTTTCCCTATCACCTCCTGACGACTGTAGCCTGTAATATCACTAAAGGCGGGGTTGACATCAACAATAATTATCTCAGAATCAGTAATAGTAATGCCTTCATGGGTATCACTAAATACTTTTGCTGACAGCTGTAGTTTTTGGTCAGACTTTATCCTTTCCAGTTCGATACTTGCTCTAGCAGACAAGCTTCTCAAAAGATTAAGTGTTTGAGAGTTCTCTTCCATTGGCTTATCATCAATCAGAGCGATAATGCCTAAGATAGAGCCTTTGTCATCCTTTAGTGAAACCCCTAAATAACCTTCAGCATGCATGTCGGCTAGTAAATGGTCTTCAGGGAAAAGACGTTGAATATTAGAGGGGTAAAAACAGGTCTCCTGATTCAGGGCTATATTACATGGTGTTCCATTTAAATTATAAGAAAAGTTATCGATAATAGTATTATTAGACCAAACAGCTATTGTATTAAACAGATTGGGTGTTTTTTCGTCAATTTGGGCAATTAATGCATAACGGGTGTCTTGTGAAATGGCAAGCTGTTGAACCATCAATTGAAATATGTTTTTATCATTATCGGCCCCACTTTCTGCTAATACTCGCAGCACCTGTTCGCTTTTATGTAAGTCTGATTCTATTTTCTTATTTTGTGTTATATCTTCAGTTAGACATAAATGGCGAGGTTTACTTTTATCTTCAACATGCATTGGTGCGATTGTCATATTAATCCAGCGAATAGCGCCATCAGGTTGAATATAACGTTTTTTCATGGTGAATCCAGATGTTTCACCAGCATTCATCTGAGTCATATTGTCTAAATTTTCTTGGACATCGTCTGGGTGAATTGTTTTTATCCAATCTAATATTCTTAGTTCTTCAACTGAACGTCCTGCCATTTGTACATAAGCAGGGTTAGCGTTAAGAATGTAGCCTGTAAGTGAATCAATCACCGCTATACCAAGAGGGGCTTCTTCAAATATTGTTTGGAATCGAAGCTTACTTGCTAAAAGAGATTCTTCTGCACGTTTACGGGCTCCTATATCTATATCAATACAAAACATTTCTTTAGAACCATCGTTATTTGTAATCATAACGTGACTTGAAAAAATATCTATATCGGTCCCATTTTTATGACGAAGTGTTAATTCAGAAGAGGGAATTTCTATATCTTCTTTTAACCATGCTTGATGTTCTGCAATGACTGCATTTTTCATATTCAATGGAATAATAAGATCTTCGAGTCGTCTTCCAATGGCTTCTTCTTGAGAGTAGCCATAGATTTTCTCGCTCGCCGCATTCCAGAATGTAACTTTACGATCCTCGTTATAACCTTGAACAGATACAGCCGACACGCCCTCAAATAAGGCCTGAAAACGTTGGTGTTCACTGAAGGCTTCTTGAGTTTTCTTTTTAATAACCTGTTCACGCTGCATTATTTCTGAATTTAATGTGTCCATAAGCTCATCGTTCTTATGTTGTAGCTGGAAACTAAGAAAAATATTTTTATTAGTACTTCTTTGGACGGAACTTAGCATTAAATAGAACAGGACAAAAGCAAGTATTAAAAAATAGGAAGTCGGTTCAGAAGAATAGATTAAAACAAAAATAGTACTGAATAATTGGGGAATCGTGTTGGCGTAATAAGCGGGTGACCATGGTGCTAAAATAGCTGTCGCTGAAGCTATAATTCCACAGGTAAAAGCAAGAAATATGACTTTATAAGTAGTATCATCTACTGACAGATAAAATAAAGTGAAAAAAGCCCAAGAAATACCCACTAATAATGTAAGAGCAGTGAACGTATTTAACCAAGGCTTAGCATTATCAGGTGCCTTTTTCTTATATAATAAAGATAAAATAAATTTTGCGGAGGCAATACAAGATAAAGCAACACACCATATCGTTAATAAAGTAGTATCAACAATATCAACAACAAGAAGGTAAAGAAAGGCGATAACAACAAGGTGAGTCATCGTAGAGGCGGGGGCTGTTTGAAATATTAGGCGGGCTTGTTCATTTATGATCATCCTTGAATCTATCATGATTCTTCCATATTTAGAGCATTAAGTTTAACCTTACATTAGAATTAATTTAAACTCAAATAGTATCAATGAGATCAGATATAAAGACACTTCCAGTCAGGTTTTTGAAAAAAAGTGAGTGTTAGCTTGTGAGGCTGGAAGAAAAACTGAATTGCCGTGGATCTACTTGGCACGATTCCAACGTCATAAAATATCTATTTTCATATTCACGGGTGACTGCATATCATTGCGACTATGCCTCGCTCAGCCATAATAATCGCTGTTTTGGTGGTGTGATAACATTTTCTGAAAGTACAGCGTAATATATACTTCCTTCCTGTCATCGGGGTGGACAATAGCTTTATCTAGTGTTGTACGCGCCAGCATATTTAGGTTCTTACATATTTTAAAATAGTCAGAATTTATCACCTCTAAAGCGACATGATTAGTACTACTTTCATCTGATAAAAAGCCAACATCATTGAATTTGGATTTATTATTAGCGTTCATAATAGTTACTTCCGCTTTTGATATTAATTTCTGTTGCTATCGTCATCTGGTGATGACACAGCATAATAATTTTGACCTTACATCGATCATAACACAACTAAAAACACACACTTCTTGACATTACCAAACAAGTATGAGTTACTTAGGTTGAGGCTGTCCTTTTTTAGGAGGTATGTCATGGGCTGGAGAGAGAAAACAAAAGATCAAACCTATTCCGATGATGAGATTGAGGCTCGTTTAACAGCTGAACTTCCCCACTGGTATCTTGAAAATGGGTGGATACGGCGTAAATATAAAACCAGTAGTTGGAAAAGTACATTAATGATTGTGACTACTGTTGGACATTTAGCTGAGGCAGCATTCCATCATCCTGATATGAGTCTATCTTATGCCTTTGTGATTGTTAAGTTAACTAATCATGCTGCAAAAGGTGTTACGAATAAAGATTTTGAATTAGCTCGTAAAATTGAAGATGTCATTATGTGGCAACCTGGTAAGGAAGGTGGCTCGCTTGTTGGTACACCTGATGATCCTCGATTTAAATACATTAAATATGACTAAGGCAGCAATAGTAATATTCCGTAAATTTAGATTTATAAGGAGAACGTTATGAATGATGATACCTTGAATATGGAAGTTAGAAAATATCTCAAAAAAGTTGGGATTACATCTCAACGTGAAATCGAACATGCTGTTTTGAGAGCAGTTGAGAGTGGCCTTTTGAATGGTGCAGAGACATTAGAAGTACAGATGACTCTCTCAGTGCCTGTCTTGAATATAGACCTTACAATTGATGGCCAAATAGCACTGGAGTAACAGTAGATAACCACTTAACACTTAACACTTAACAATAGCCGTGTTTTGAAAAAGGAAATTTATTATGACTGAATTTAATTTTGATACAGAAGCCGTTATCGGGGTATTAAATGAAATTCTTGAAACGGAATTAGCAGGCGTAGTTCGCTACTGCCACTATTCATTAATGGTTTTTGGTTATGGACGTATTCCGATTGTTTCGTGGATGCGAAGTCAGGCCGATGAATCATTATTACATGCACATGAAGCAGGCGAATTGATCACTCATCTAGAGCATCATCCATCACTGGGTATTGGTCCATTACTTGAAACGCATAAACATGATGTCGGAGACATATTACGTGAATCGTTAGATCATGAGTTGTTGGCATTATCTGCCTACCATCGGTTATTGAGGCTTGTGGATGGGAAAAACGTGTTATTGGAAGAATATGCTCGACGTTTGATTTCCCAAGAAGAAATGCATGTTGGCGAAGTGCGTAAAATGTTAAGAAGACCAGGTGAATAATGGATGTTGATGCGTCACTTAATGTGTTTGGTGAACCACTAGAGTCATGTGGCGGGGAGCCTATTACGGGTTTTTTACGCGATGGTTGTTGTAATACTAGTGATGCTGATATTGGTTCCCATACGGTTTGTATTGAAGTCACAAAAGAATTTCTTGAGTATTCTCGTTTTAGGGGCAATGATTTATCTACGCCAGTGCCAGAATTTAATTTCCCAGGATTGAGGCCAGATAACAGATGGTGTCTATGTGCACAACGCTGGCTTGAGGCATATAAACAAGATATGGCACCGAGAGTGTTTCTGACAAGAACACATCAAAAAGCACTCGATATTATTCCAATTGAGCTATTAAAGGCTCATGCTGCAGACTTAAATTAAGGCCTTAAGGAGTCGAATTAAGGATATGTTATGCACCTTGACCATACAATTGTTCCAGCCAAAGATAGCGTAACAACCGCTGCATTTTATGCTGATATCCTAGGACTAACTAATCTAGGGCATTATGAGCATTTTGACGCAGTGCTCATTGATGACCATCTAAAGTTATTGTTTAATCAAAAACAAGAGTTTGAGTCTCGACATTATGCTTTTATCGTGACTGAACAAGAATATGACCAAATATTCACCAGAATAAAAAAGAACCCTACAATTACTTTTGGTGATAGCCCGGCTGATAGAGCAAATAAACAAGTTTATATATCAGACGGTAGGCAAGGATTTTATTTCGACGATGAAAATGGACATATTTTGGAAGTGATTAAACTGATCCAATAAGAATCAGTCTAACTATTATGGTGGTTATGATGAAGCACTTTCTGATAACGGGTGGCACTGGGCTAATTGGTTCCGCTTTATGTAAACATCTGATTAACCAAGATCATCAGGTCACAGTACTGAGCCGCACCCCCAAAAAGGTCACATCAAAATGTGGTCAACAGGTTAAAGGCATTAAATACCTAACAGAGATAAGTACTGACACACAAATTGATATTGTGATTAATCTCGCAGGTGAACCGATAGCCGATAGCCGTTGGACTAAAAAACGTAAGGCCGTATTAGAAATGAGTCGAATTGATCTAACTCGTAATCTGGTGGACTGGCTGAATCATCGTCAAAAAAAACCGGAGTGCCTAATTAGCGGTTCAGCCATTGGTTGGTATGGTGATCGTGGCAACTCAATTTTGACCGAACAAAGTAGCTATCACGATGAATATACTCATCAGTTGTGTGATGCGTGGGAACGGGAAGCTCTACATGCAAAACAACATGGTATACGTGTATGTATTGCTAGAACAGGTTTAGTATTGGCGTCAAAAGGTGGCTTCTTACAGAAAATGCTATTGCCATTTAAATTGGGTTTAGGGGGACGGTTGGGTGATGGGCAACAGTTTATGTCATGGATTCATATTTCGGACATGGTCAATTTTCTGGAATTTCTAGCATTAAACGTCCAGTTAGAAGGCATATTTAATGCGTGTTCACCATCTCCTGTTACAAATAGAACATTTACGCAGACACTGGCGCAACAACTTCACCGTCCTGCTTTTTTACCCTTGCCAGCATGGATCTTAAACATAATCCTTGGAGAAATGTCGTGTCTTTTATTGAAAGGACAACGGGCATTACCTAAAAAAGCACAGGCTATGGGATTCCAGTTTCACTATACTGATTTCAATGTAGCATTACCTAATATAATCAATAGGAAAAAAGGCATCTAACTACGAAATAGTGCTACTGGTCTTTCAAAGTTTAGTATCATTCTAGGACGATCATTGAGGCGTCGAGCGACCGCATTTAGTTTGCTTGTGAGTAACCTGATAAATCTGTTCCCTTGGGAAAAAATGGGGGCCCTCGTCGCATTGCCTTATGCGTAGATTGAGCAAGTTTTAGCAATAGCCTTTTTTGATTCATTTGTATCTTGGATTTCATTTGCGTACTTAATATCGAAAAGGTGAATCATTGCCACTATTTCACCTTTTTCTGATCCAGATCAAACTATAGTTTCAATCACATTGTTAAAATATATATCATGAATAATTTCAGCGTTGAGGTGAGGCTATACTGAATGGTTAGGTTACTTTTTAGTTCCATCATTAAATAGTGAGCCAATGAGTTGTTCGTAGTATTAATTACATTTGAATCGAAATATGTAGTTGATGTAAACATACTCACCCTCACAAAAAACACTCTTCAACATGGTGAAAAGCTAAATGACAACAATATTACTTCCAGGAATAAAATTGATGGACACCCTGACTTTTCCTCGGAAGTTTATTGTACTTGGAGGGTTGTCGCTCAGCTCATTATTAATTGTTCTAATTTTATTTTCAGCCCACATGTTAGAGACAATTAACCTTAGCAATCAGCAATTAGAAGGTTTAAAACAAGTTCAAGCAACATCACGGCTTATTCAGTCAATACAGAAACATAGAGGTCTTTCAGCCGGTGAGATTGCAGGTGTCAGCGAAGTTTCCGGAAAGCGAATCACCATTAATCAACACATCAAGGAGTACTTCACCACTGTCAATAACTCAATACCCGAAGAACTGAAACAGTCTAAAGGCTGGTTAACCATTAAGGACCGTTGGAATTATTTAGATTACAAAGGTGTGACCATGGGACTAAATAATAGCTTTGATTCCCACTCCAGATTACTGCAACGCCTTTTTGCATTTCAACGTAATTTAGCCGATTATTATCAGCTCCCCCTCGTAAATGATATTGACTCTTATTATTTAACAAATACTTTTTTATACTCATTACCAACTACATTAGAGCTTTTAGGGCAGGTGCGGGGATTAGGGTTATCCTATCTGATTCATAAAAGTTATGTTGATAAAAAGAAAATTACTCAACTTCTATCCAAAGTGGACACTCCTTTCTATGTGCTTTCAGAAAACATAAGGAAGCTTGAAAATGTAATGAATGCTGATGGGGTCAGTATTTCTGAATCAGGACAGGCGTTCATTCAAGTTGTTATTAGCCACCTACGTTTCATTAAGGGTAATATATTATTGAATGATAGTAATATAAATCCTGTTAAATTTTATGAATTATCTACAGGTGGAATTGATAATGGTTACTTTTTTTTAGAAACCCTCGGCACCACTCTAAATGACTTACTCAATCAACGAGTCCAAGAAGCTAATAATCAGTTATTTGTAAGTTTGGGCTTTTCAATAATGTTATTTGTACTGGTATTGTACTTTTTGGTCGTTATTCACCTTTCTACTAGAAAGAGCATTGATACACTAACAAATGCCACGCATTCTTTTTCGAAGGGTAATTTAGATGAGCGAGTCGTAATTTCAACGAGGGATGAGTTAAAACAGATTGCGACTGGCTTTAATGAAATGGCAGATAAATTAACCCAATTAATGCAGGATGAAAAAAAAGATAAAGCATACTTGAAAGCAATTGTTGACTCAGCTCAAGATGCATTAGTTCAAATTAACGTCAATGAAGAAATAATAGGCTGGAGTCATCAGGCTGAAAGACTTTTTGGTTGGCCAAAAGATAAGGTTATGGGAAAGAAACTACATAATCTTATTATTCCACTACGCTTTCAAGATAAGCATTTACACGGATTAAAACACTTTTTATCTACAGGTGAGGGGGCTATTCTCAACAAAATGGTTGAATTGGTTGCTATACACCATGATGGTCATGAATTTCCAATAGAGCTCACTGTTGTTCCTGTCACTTTTAATGATAATGTTGAATTTAACGGTTTTATCCGTGACATTACTCATCGCAAACAAAGTGAACAAGTACTACGAATACTAGCAGAAAGTGGGCCAGATAATGAGCTGAGTATATTCGAACTGATAGTGCAACAACTTGCTGCCTCACAAGGTGCCCGTTATGCATTAATTGCTCGGATTGACTCCAAAGACTCTGGCCAAGTTAATACCATAGCGGTTTGGTCTGGTGACAAAATTGTTGATAACTTTTCTTATAAGCTAAAGGGAACGCCATGTCACAATGTCATTAAGCAAGACAGTTGCTTTTATCCAAATGATATTCAACAGCTTTTCCCTGAAGATCATTTGCTCGTCGATATGCATGCTGAAGGCTATATAGGGCTTGCACTCAAAGATGATAAAGGCACTGTATTAGGGGTTATCGCTCTGTTTGATGATAAGCCGATGGTAGAGAATAAAGATTCTTTAAACCTTTTGAGAAGCTTAGCTACTAGGACAAGTATTGAATTGGAAAGAGCAGAGTCCGACCAACAACTCCAGCTCTCATCCAGAGTCTTTAACGATACGCATGAAGGCATTACTATTACCGATGAAAAAATGAATATTATTGATGTCAATCCTGCCTTTTGTAAAATAACCGGCTATAGTCGAGAAGACGTTATTGGGCGACACTCTCGCATCTTAAGTTCAGGTAAACAAAGTCCCGGATTTTATCGAAATATGTGGCAAGAAATCAATACAAATGGGCATTGGCAAGGTGAAATCTGGAGTCGTAAGAATGCAGGTGAACCCTATGCTATATTACTCACCATTTCGGCACTAAAAAACGATCATGGTAACGTAGTCAATTATGTCGGTGTCTTCACTGATATTACCAGTAGCAAGCAACAACAAGAACGGCTGAGTTTAATGGCTCATTATGATGTACTTACAGGGCTGCCTAATCGTACTTTGTTTGTTGACCGATTCCATCAAGCCATTGCTCATAGTAAACGTACTAAAGCCCAGCTAGCCGTGTGTTTCCTTGATTTAGATAACTTCAAGCCAATTAATGATAATTTTGGTCATGGGGTGGGGGATCAGCTATTAGTTAAGGTCGCTGAGCGTATTAAAGCCAGTATTAGAGAAGAAGACACCGTATCTCGTCAAGGTGGTGATGAGTTTGCTATATTATTGAATGATATCGATACCTATGCTCAATGCGAGCAAACATTAGAACGACTTCATCACTCACTTGCTGAGCCTTATTTGATTAATGGTCACACTCATAAGATCACGGCTTCCAGCGGGATAACCTTATACCCATCCGATGATGCCGATATCGACACCTTACTCCGTCATGCTGACCAAGCGATGTATCAAGCTAAAGTAGCGGGCAAACATTGTTATCACTTATTTAATGCTGAGCACGATCAACTAGTGATCCGAAAACATAATCGATTAAAGATCATTGAATTTGCCTTAGCCAATGATGAGTTTGAATTGTATTACCAACCGAAAGTCAATATGGTCACTGGAGAGCTGTTTGGTGCAGAAGCTTTAATACGTTGGAATCATCCTGAAAAAGGACTGGTCCCGCCTTTAGACTTCTTGCCTATTATCGAAGGTAGTGAGTTAGAAATAAAAGTAGGTAACTGGGTTATCAATCAGGCATTACAACAGCTTGATACTTGGCAACAGCAAGGTATCACGCTTGAAGTGAGTGTTAATATCTCATCCTACCATCTATTATCAACGTCTTTCTTTTCGGAGCTTGAGTCTGCATTGGCTGACCACCCTGAGGTTGACTCTAACTATCTGCAACTAGAAATATTGGAAAGCAGTGCCTTGAGTGATCTTGATGCCATTAGTAGCATTATCAAAACTTGCCAAAGTGCCTTGGGTACTCATGTTGCCCTTGATGATTTTGGTACTGGTTACTCATCATTAACCCATTTAAGAAACTTATCTGCAGATACCATTAAGATTGACCAGAGCTTTGTAAGAGATATGCTGGATGATCCAAGTGACTACGCCATTATTGATGGTGTTATAGGGCTGGCATCTTCATTTAACCGTGAAGTCATTGCTGAAGGAGTGGAATCAACCAATCATGGTTTGATGTTACTTCTAATGGGCTGTGAACAAGCACAAGGTTATGGCATAGCCAAACCCATGCCTGCAGGTGAATTCCCCACATGGCTAAGCAACTACACGCCTAATCAAGAGTGGTTGCATTATGGTAATAAATACCACACCGCTAAAGAAAACAAACTGAAATTATTTAGACTGGTTACTGAGCACTGGAAAGATAGATTTATAAGCAATATACAATCTGCACCAGAGACTGTTGAGCATTGGCCTATTATGGATAGCAAGCATTGTCCTTGTAGTGTTTGGATAAAACGGGAAAAACAAGAACAATTATTTGAAGAAGAAGGCTTAAAACGACTCGATAAGGCTCATCAACTATTACATCTGAAAGCCCATACGTTATTATTTCAATTTAAAGATGGGGATCTTGATGCTGCTAGAGAAGGCTTATCAGAGTTTCAAGCTACCTATGACGATATGAGTCAGACGTTAGGGATGTGTGAATAAGACTTCATTTATGTGTGAAACACAATGTACAAGATCACTATCAACTATCTACTTTCAAGCAACTATGAGCAATAGAAAACAACGCGGATAAACAGAAGTAGTGTTCCGGACAAGACCTAAAACGCCTCAGATTCACGGTTGTGCTGGTTTGATTCCGATCCTAGCTACCATATATGGAAGTGCTCAATTATTGAGCTAGCTTCTTCCCCGGTTAAATAGCCTAACTGTCCGCTTTGGGTTATGGATTCAACTGGTCAATGCAACACAGGCATTAAAACCAAGCTGGCTGCCCCTTGATTTCTCATGAACACTAAACTGTTTGTGACGGTATGCCCACTTAACTAAAGTAAATGAGCTATTTCTAGGCTTCACCCTGCTGAAAAGAGCCACCACATTCAATGCTAAGTTCTATCATAGTCGTGATTTAGTCCTTGTCTTTGTATTGGGTGCAATGATTCCTGCTATCGCCAGTGCGACACTCGGCCCGCTAACCTTGCTAGCATCAGGCATGATTAATACAGACCTTTTGCCTAGCGTCATGTGGCGTTGGTGGAAGTCAGATGTTCTAGATATTGTATTTTTCACGCCATTGATTTTGGTCTTTGTCACAAAATTCCCATTTTTTCGTAATGCAGTGCGAAGGATAGAGGTCGCTATGTTGTTGGCTTCCGTAGGTATGGGTCTCGCTATCATGTCCACAACCGAACGCCACACTGCACGAAAATATAAGCAGCATGCCAAGCTATTTGAAATCAGCCATGACGGTGTAATGATAACCGATGAGCATACCGTCAACGTGTCAGCCAGTGTTGGTATTTCCTTGTGCCCAGAGCATGGCACTGATATGGAGTCACTCATGAATAATGCTGATATGGCGATGTATCAGACTAAACATGCTGGACGTAACAATTATGCCATTGCAGAAATAAATTAACTTGAAATTACTAATGCGGTTAGTAATAGAAAATATAAGAAGCGATAGTGTCGCTTAGTTAAAGTTGAGGAGCTTCAAAGCGTCCCATTTAATTCATAAACTGGTTTGATTTTTGCTTTAAGTGAATGAAATGACTTAATAGAGACATGCTTTATGATTAATAATAATATTCAATCAGCGATTAGCTCATCTCAGACTAACAAAACTCATGAGCTGGTAGAAAAAACCACCCAAAGTAATAAAGAGCTGCAGCAAAATACTGTTCAGAATAATAGTCAAGCGACACTGAGTACTAAAGGTGAGCGTCTTGCAGCATTAAATCAAGACTTTGATCTTGTTAGCCCTAATTTCACTATTACGGATAACTTTCTTGCTCGATTGGCTGAGCTTAATTTTATTTCACAAGAACAATTAGTCAATCTTCAGCAAGAGATTGGCGTCAACAATACGTCAGACTCAGAATCATCATCAACACTAGCAACTATAAAACAAAGCACAAGCGATATTATTGAACGCTTTAAAAACAATGGGCAAGCTGAAAATTTAGTGACTACCCTGGAGAAAGCAACAAGTATTATTGATAGTTTTGGCAAGACTAGTAATTTTGATATTTTTACTACAATAGCGCAGCTGGAATATCATCTAAAAAATAATGATGTCGTCATGTTAACGGATCAAGAAAAAGCAACTTTAAACGAGTTAAAAGCAGTGTTATCCATTGCAGACAAACTAAATCCTCAAAGTCGAACATCTACTAATATTGATAATTATATGCAACAACTAAAACAGTTTTTATAATTAACCTGGGATCTGGTCCAGTATAATAATTCTTGAAATCTCGTTGATTTGAGGTGTGAAAAGCAATAATGATCGTCATGATTTCACTCATTGTCATTTTTCCTTGTCGATTACGTTTTCGAGTACCGTTGGCTAGAAGCTGTGCTTCCTATTCAGGCATAAATACCTTACAAAAATTGTCGACATCACAGAATATGTCTGTTAATTTGTTCATGCGCCTGATTCCCTTTTCTTAAACAGGATTCAGGTTAATTAGGAGTCATTTATTCATATGAGATGGACATATTTTATTTTTCTACAGTGCCTGCTTATTGCGGTAGTGGGTACCGTTGTTTACATCCATAAAGACAAGGTTAATGTACATAAAACACCGCCAGCATCATTGGCAAAGTGGTACAAGCCGGAGAATAAACGACAGGAATGGTTGCACAATATGTTTAAACTCCGACGTGAAATACAGGCAGTTAAACTTTATTCCACTAGCAATGAAGATGAACTTTTAGATAAATGGACTGCACAGTTAAGCAAACATTATCTAAGAATAAGTGAGATGGTTCCCGAATGGGATAAAAAGCTAGATGAGGAAGCATTAACCCAGTTACAAACAAGCGTTAAAAACAGAGACCAACAGGGTGTATCCCTTGCGCTTGATGATTTAAATACAAGCTGCAATTCATGCCATCAAGATTACCGGAGCACTGTTGCAACAATGTACCGTGCACCAGATTTTTCGTCGATCAAACTTAGTCAGCCAGTTGCATATAAAGAGCATATGAAAGCTCTAATCACCCAAGTAAACCAAATAAAAATTGCCTCAGAAGATGGTAAACGAGATGTTGCGTTATCTTCCTTGTCTGAACTTAAGCATGGTATTCAGTTACAGGGTGAAACCTGTGTGCAATGTCATAAAAAAGAGACAAAGCTATATCCCGATGTAGAAATGACACAAACAATAGCGAACTTAGAACAGAGCCTAAGCAATGGAACGCTCAAGGAACAAGGGAAAGCACTGGGCACACTGGCTGTACAGGTATGTGCTAGCTGCCACGGTACGCATCGTATCGCTTATGATAATAGGAAGGTTTTTGTTGACGGGCCGAATTGGCGAGAGCTTATAAAGCACTAGTCTGGAAACGTTGAATGACCCCTTGATTGACTTTAACCACTAATTATTCACGGCTAGCTGTTTGTTATAAATATCATCTGCAAGTAAAAATAGTTTGTTTTTTGCGCATATAGATTATTTGCGTTTTACATTTTTTGTTTAAAATAGCTATATTGTATGGAAGCACAAAAACAACCATCCATACAATTGCTAAATAATGACTTTATTGTCTGTTTTTGTTGCATACAGTTATGACTAGGTCTACTATTTTCACCACATTGGGTGTTTGAAAACAGGAGTACCATGACTATGTGGGTACCACGAATTAACAAAGATTCAGCCGTAAAATATACCGGTATCGCTGATGCGATAGAGGCTGATATAAAGCGAAGACTACTTAAACCTGGCGATAAACTACCTGCTCAAAGAGTAATTGCAGAAGCATTAAATATTGATTTAACAACGGTTACTCGTGCCATTAATGAAGCGGCTAAAAGAGGCTTGGTTGAGACGCAACCCGGTAGTGGTTGTTTTGTGGCCCAAACCACATTCCAACATTACAATTCAATCAGCATCACTGAAGGTAAACTGCTTGATTTAAGTATGAATAATCCTCCCCAACCTCCCTCATTTAAGTTGGATAGGGAAGTGGCTTTAGCTTTGAAAAATATTAGTGAGGCATCAGACCAGCCATTTGAACAATTAAATTATCAAGAAACTGCTGGTCATCCTAATGATAGACAAGCAGGCATGACGTGGTTATTAAGTAAAATTCCTAACATAGAATCTGATAGGGTATTAATCACCAATGGCGCCCATAGTGCATTATTCTCAATACTAAGCCTGTTAAAAAAATATGGGATTAAATCTCTGGCTGCGCCTGATTTCTCTTACCCTGGACTACGCTCAATAGCCGATCATTTTGATATCGATATTTTTGGTATCGAAATGGATCATAATGGTCTGATTCCCGAATCGTTAGAACGTTTATGTCAGCAACATCATCCTCAAGCCTTATATTTAATCCCTAATATTGATAATCCAACTACGACAACGATTCCTTTAACTCGTCGTACTGCCATTACGGATATAGCAAAGGCTTATGATTTAAAGATAATAGAAGATGATCCTTATTTTAGTTTTCTAGATGCTCCCATTCCATCATTTTATAGTTTACTACCTGAAAATACATGGCATATTGCGACCTTATCTAAGTGCATTTCACCGGCTTTACGCGTTGCCTACGTGGTGGCACCGAACATCAACGAAGCCCTGTCATTGGCAGAAGAAATACGCATTAGTCATCTTATGGCTCCGCCTTTAATGACGGCCGTCGCTTCCTACTGGATACAGTCTGGGCTGATAGATGATATTACTGCAGTAATAAAATTTGAAAATATCAGCCGGCTTAAAATTGCTACGGACATATTTGATAGCAAGGATATTTGGTTCCATCCAGCAGGACCTCATTTTTGGTTACGATTATCTAAAGTGCATCGAGCATTAGACTTTGCTGAACAAGCAGAGCGTAGTGGAATATCTATTGTACCTTCCACCGCCTTTGTGACATCACGTTGTCGAATGCAAGCCGTGAGAATTTCTCTTGGTGTAGCCGTTGATCATCATGCACTAAAAACGGCTCTGACTTTACTAGCAGAATTGCATAAATCAAGTCATAGCCGATCGATGTCAATTATCTAAAACTCCCCCCGTAAACCCTAATCATTTAATGCACAGGAGATTCTGTGATGACCAAACTCGTCGATATTCCGGTAAAAGTGGAACTGTATGACTCGCTTTCAGAATGGGAAGTAGACACCGGAAAAGGTGACAACATTATTGCCCGTCGGATGAAAGGTCGCTTTAGAAATATTAAAAATATGACCATGTCAGTATGGAGTATTTATTTCTTAGGCCCTTATCTACGCTGGAATGGCGAGCAAGCAATATTATTAGATATTCCAAATCAGCAATTTCACTTATTCTCTGCAACCTTATTTCCTCAGGATATTTGGGTGTTGTCTTTAGCCTTATTATTTTTAGCGATCATGCTTGCAGCAGTAACCAGTGTTGCTGGACGCGTATTTTGTGGCTATTTTTGCTTTCAAACTGTTTGGACAGATGTATTTAGTTATATTGAAGGAAAATTTGAAGGTAATACGCCCCAAAAATCCCATAAATTTAAAATTGCACCTTGGTCAGTCAACAAGTTAGTTAGGAAACTATCGAAGCATGGCTTGTGGTTATTGATTGCTGTTTTAACCGGCATTTCTTTTGCTGCTTGGTTTATTGATGCCTTCACTTTGTGGCAACAAATATTCACTTTCACTGTTTCTAAAGCAGTCTGGATTACAGTATCGATATTTACATTTTTCACCTACTGGTTCGCTGGCTTTATGCGTGAGCAAGTATGTTTTTGGCTGTGTCCCTATGCTCGATTACAAAGCGTGATGTATGACCAAGATACGCTGTTACCTGCCTATGATGCCGAACGTGGCGAACCGAGAACTAAATATTCAGAAAAATCAGCAGAAAATAAAGGGGCTTGTATTGATTGTAATCTGTGTGTCGCCGTATGTCCGACAGGCGTTGATATTAGAAAAGGCCAGCAAGAAGGCTGTATAACCTGTGGTCTGTGTATTGATGCCTGTGACACCATCATGGATAAAATTAATCAACCAAAAGGCTTGATCCGTTATAGCTCGTATAAAGAACTGTACAAAGGTAAAGCGGCTTTATCGCTGCTTAAAAGACCTCGAGTTATTGTATACAGCTTTATCTTACTGCTTTCCTTGGCTGGAATTATTTATGGCTTCAGTCACTTCTCATTGACCGAATTTAAAGTGGTACATGAAAGACAACCCCTGTTTGTCACCATGAGCGATGGCAGTATTCAAAATAAATATACATTGAAACTACTTAACAAGACTAAACAGACATTAGCTATTAAGTATTCAATATCCGGTTTAAGTAATATTACCGCTATTGGTATAGAAGATATTTTGCAGATAAAACCAGGGAAAATAGTGCCTATTACGGTATTTATTAGACAGAAAGAATCCAATAAGGAAGATATATCTGAGGGAAATATGAAAATAAAACAGTTTCAATTTACTGCCACGGATTTAAATAACAGCAGTATAAAAGCTGAATATAGCGCTATTTTTATCACCCCATAATCTAGAGTAGAATGTACTATGTATCAATATGATTCTTATGATAAAGACCTCGTTAATCAGCGTGTAGAACAATTTGCAGACCAACTAAAAAGACGGCTAAATGGCGAGTTAAGTGAAGAGGAGTTTTTACCTCTTAGATTGCAAAATGGTATCTATCTTCAAAAGCATGCGTATATGTTGAGAGTCGCAATACCTTATGGCACATTATCGCCAACTCAATTAATGACATTAGCCGATATTGCTGATGAGTTCGATAGAGGCTATGGCCATTTTACAACGAGACAAAATATACAATTTAATTGGATAGATCTCGAGCGAACACCTCAAATACTACAACGCTTGGCTGAGGTTGAAATGCATTCAATTCAAACCTCAGGCAACTGTATTCGCAATGTAACCACAGAAGCATTTGCTGGCGTGTCTGCCGATGAGGTTGTTGATCCTAGACCTATAGCTGAAATTTTACGTCAATGGTCAACTATTAACCCTGAGTTTTTATTTTTACCACGCAAGTTTAAAATTGCCGTGTCATCAACAACAGAAGATCGCGCCGCGGTTCGTTCTCATGATCTTGGTATTTATTTAGATAAAAATCCAACCACGGGAGAACTGGTGGCAAATATCATGGTGGGAGGAGGACTGGGACGCACGCCAATTATAAGTAAAATATTGAAAAAAAATCTGCCATGGAAACATCTATTACCTTATTTAGAAGCTGTATTACGTGTTTATAATCGTCATGGCCGCCGTGATAATCGTTATAAAGCCAGAATTAAAATTTTAGTAAAAGAACTAGGTATCGATTCGTTTGCAAAAGAAATAGATAATGAATGGCAATTACTCAAAAATGGCTCAAGTGAACTCACTAAAACTGAATATAATCGTATTGCCCAACACTTTACAGCGAATAAACTAGAAGACACTGATACTCATCACTTTGAACAGCATTTAGCTGAAAATAAAGAATTTTTTCGTTGGGTTTCTACCAATACCCATCAACATAAAAACAAGCATTATTTATCAGTCATTATTTCAACTAAGCAAGGGGCAAGCAATCCGCCTGGTGATATGTCATCAACAGATATGCGTTATATTGCTCAACTTGCTAATGATAATAATTTTGCTGAAATTAGGGTGACGCACGAACAAAACCTGGTATTACCTGAAGTTAAAAAAAGCATTTTGTTTGAATTATGGCAACAGCTAAATTCACAGCGATTAGCCACGCCGACTGTTGGACTGCTTAGCGATATGATTACTTGCCCTGGTGGTGATTATTGTGCACTTGCCAATGCTAA
This sequence comes from Piscirickettsiaceae bacterium, assembly GCA_013215825.1. Lineage (GTDB taxonomy): Bacteria > Pseudomonadota > Gammaproteobacteria > Nitrosococcales > Methylophagaceae. The sequence goes on from JABSQN010000001.1 coordinate 357,436, forward strand.
ATCAATACCCATTGCAGCGGCTATTCAGCAACAGTTTTCCGATTTAGATTACCTGCATGATATAGGCACATTAAGTTTAAATATTTCAGGCTGCATGAATGCATGTGCTCACCATCATATTGCTAGTATTGGTATTTTAGGCGTCGATAAAAAAGGCATGGAATGGTATCAAGTCACAATAGGTGGTCGGCAAGGTAAACAAGCAAAAATTGGTAAATCCATAGGCAGAGCATTTGAAGCAGAGCTGATTCCCAATGTCATTGATAAACTGATTCAAGTTTATTTAGTTAACCGAAACGAGCAAGAAACATTTAGTGATACGGTCGATAGATTGGGATTACAACCGTTTAAAGACAAAGTGTATAACCATAAGAAGGATGCACTATGAAAAACGTAATTAGCTTAAATAATCAGCACGAAGCAACGATTATTGCTGATGATAAATGGCTGTTGCTAGAAGAGGGCGATAATGCAGTTGACCTATGCTTGTTATCAAATTCAGGTCGCCCATTAGGAAACTTAATTATTCCATTTGAGCCTTATCTAACCACTGTGGACTCGGTTAAATTTCCACAGATTAATGCAGTTAGCTTAAGCAATGACAAAGATGTTGATTTGTTAACACCATGGCTAGATACGTTATCACTGATCGTTTTAGACTTTCCGAAATTTACCGATGGTCGCGCCTATTCACAGGCGGTAGAACTGAGACGGCATCTTAATTGGCAAGGTGAAATTCGTGCCAAAGGTGACGTGTTACAAGATCAGCTCAGTCATATGCACCGCTGTGGTTTCACTAGCTTTGCCATTCGACAAGACAAAGATCCTCAACAAGCCCTTAAAGGTCTAGCAGGAATCAGCGTTCTATATGCAAGCTCTGTAATTGAGCCCGAGCCCTTATTTAAAAGAAGACTAATTTAGTATTGAGGAGGGAGTGCTCGTGTTCAATAAATTTAGACGAATGTCCAAGCAATTATTCGGGTGATTTTATTGCCTTGTGACATTGAAATTTCACGTACATCTGTGGCACCTAGTTTATTGATTAGCTTGATAGATGGCTTAACATTATCTGGTTTAGATACTAAACATGTAAACCAGTGACATTGCTCGGCGATTTTTATTGTTTGTTAAAAATACCGTGGTCACGATTTGGACACGGAGCAAAATATGGGTGTTTTTGTCAGTCTAGGCTAGCACTCATGAGCACAAGTCTGGAATTCAAAAATAGGCGAGTGTTAGCTTGGAAGGCTGGGAGCAAAATACGGTGTAATGGTGCGCCTAGCAGGACTTGAACCTGCGGCCCCCAGTTTCGGAAACTGGTACTCTATCCAGCTGAGCTATAGGCGCATATTTTATACATGAGTGTTCACAAAGGCTTGAAAGTATACGGACTTTATTTTGACACTGCCAGTTACTTTTCTTGATGATATATATAATGTGTAATGTTTAGCATAACTACCGATACTTGTTCGGTAATTATGCTATTAATCATTATCTTATAAATGTTTTGGCGCAATCTTTTCAAGCTTCCAAATATCATCATTGTATTCATTCATTGTGCGATCAGTCGAGAACTTACCACTGTATGCTGTATTAAGAATACTCATTGTTAACCAGCGTTGTCGGTCTTGGTAGGCCAAGCCTACTTGATGTTGAGCATCAATATAACTACGGAAATCAGCAATAGTCATCCACGGATCATTGTGGCTTGTTAGTGCATTGATAACATTGTCAAAACGGTTAGGCTCAAATTGATTGAAGTGTCCGCCTTCTAATAAGTCCATAACGCGTTTCAAGTCTTTATCTTGTGCAATGGTGGCACGAGGATTGTAGCTCGATTTTAGATCAACAACTTCTTGTTCAGTTAAGCCGAATAGGAAGAAATTATCATCACCGACTTCTTCTAGGATCTCGATATTGGCACCATCAAGCGTACCGATGGTAATCGCGCCATTCATCATGAACTTCATGTTACCTGTGCCAGATGCTTCTTTACCTGCTGTTGATATTTGTTCGGATAAATCAGCAGCAGGACAAATAATTTCCATGGCTGATACTTGATAGTTAGGTAGGAACACAACTTTCAGCAATTCACCGACATCAGGATCATTATTGACAACGCTAGCAACATTATTAATGAGCTTGATAATGTCTTTCGCCATGGCATAACCGGGTGCAGCTTTACCACCAAATAAGACGCAACGCTTAACAATACCGTCAGTATCGCCACGTTTGATACGGTCATAAAGGTGGATCACGTGTAAGACATTAAGTAGTTGACGTTTGTATTCATGGATACGTTTAACTTGAATATCAAACATGGCATCTGTACTAAAAGTAACGCCACAGCTTTGTTTAACTAAATCAGCAAGACGTTGCTTATTGGCTATTTTTGCTTGATGCCACTTTTCCTGAAATGCTGGATTTTTAGCATAAGGAGCAAGCTTTTCTAGTTGACTAAGCTCGGTGATCCATTTGTCATCAAGTGTTTTGGTAATAAGTTCACTTAATTCTGGATTACACCATGCCATCCAACGACGTTGAGTGACACCGTTTGTTTTATTGTTAAATTTATTAGGCCACAATTCATAGAAATCATGGAATAAGCCTTTTTGTAATAATTCAGAATGTAATGCGGCAACACCATTAACAGAGAAACTACCGACAATAGCAAGATGCGCCATGCGAACTTGTTGTTGATGGCCTTCTTCAATAATAGACATACGACGAAGTCTATCTTTATCGCCTGGCCAGCGACGAGCAACTTCACTCAAGAATCGTGCGTTAATTTCATAAATTATTTCTAAAACACGTGGTAGTAAACGACCAAACATGTGTACAGGCCAGCGTTCTAGTGCTTCTGGCAATAATGTATGGTTGGTGTAGGCCAGTGTTTTTGTGGTGATTTTCCATGCTTTATCCCAACTTAGATTGTGTTCATCCATTAGTAGGCGCATTAGTTCTGCAACTGCAACAGTAGGATGTGTATCGTTTAATTGGAATACATTTTTATCAGCAAAGTTGTCAAAATTATCGCCGTTATTGGTGACCCAATGGTCGAGAATATCTTGTAAGCTGGAAGAGGCGAGGAAGTATTGTTGGCGAAGACGAAGTTCTTTACCGTTTTCACTACTGTCATTCGGGTATAACACCATGCTGATGTTTTCAGCTTCATTTTTTGAAGCAACTGCTTCGGTGTATGAGCCGGCATTAAAGTCTTCAAGATTGAATTCATCGGTTGCCGCCGCTTTCCACAAACGTAGCTTATTTACTGTGCCGTTTTTATAACCTGGGATCGGCAAATCATACGGTACAGCAAGTACATCATTGGTATTAACCCAATATACTTTTAGCTCATTATTATTATCTTTACGGAATTCAGTATGGCCACCAAATTTGATACGTTGAGTGAATTCAGGGCGCTCTAATTCCCACGGGTTGCCATCTCGTAACCAATGGTCAGGCATTTCAACTTGGTTACCATTATCAATACTTTGTTGAAACATGCCGTATTCATAACGAATACCATAGCCAGTAACGGGTAATTGCAATGTGGCACAGCTATCAATAAAACAGGCGGCTAGACGACCCAAACCACCGTTACCAAGTCCTGCATCATGTTCAAGTTCAGTGAGTTCTTCAAAGTCTAAACCAAGATCATGCATTGCTTTCTTCGCTGTTTCTTCTAAGCCGAGATTAAGCGCAGCATTCCCCATTGCACGACCCATTAGGAATTCCATTGATAGGTAATAGGCGTGCTTACATTTTGAATCAGAATAGGCTTGTTTTGTCTCTTTCATGCGTTCAAATAAGCGATCGCGGAGCGTTAATGCGAGTGATGTATATAGGTAATGTCCGGAAGCGCAGCCTTTATCTTGGGCCAAGTGGTGGCCATAATAGCTTTTGAAATCACTGCTTAAGGCTTTTTCATCCATACCTAATTCAGGTGTGTTATTCAAATCAGGGGCGGGGTTTATAGTGCAGGCATAGCGAGGGCTCATTAACGGGTCCTTATTATTTAAGTCATTACTTTTCTGGATATATGGCAACAAATCCATCACGATTTGGCATCGTTACCAATGGGAGATTCTCATTATTGAGATCTAATTCGGGGGCTATTATACCATCTAGACTTAATGTATAGGCACAAAGCGCATAGACCTCATCCGAACTGAGTGAAAATGGTGCGTTGATAGGCATTGAACGGCGAATGTAATCGAATAGGGTGGTGGCATAAGGCCAGTAACTATTGACTGTTTTTTCTGGGTAGTCACTGGTAAGCGAGCCAACCTCGCCCATCAAAGGTTCTGCCGTTGCACCGATCCCTTCTGGGCCGTGACAGACGGCACATTTTAGTGCAAAGAGTTGTTTACCTTGTTCTGCGGTGCCGCTACCAATGGGTAAGTTTTCACCCGAAGGTGAAATGCTTAAATTCCATTGTGATTGAGGGCTAAGATGGCTTGCAGGCTTACCTAATGCTTGATGTTGTGCGTCGGCATAACTTAGTGTCGAGAGTAAGAGTAGGCTTGTAGCGACAATGAATTTAGAAGCCATAGACATGATTAATATCACCTTCTTCTGTTATTTCCCAGCTCACAATGGCGTTGTAATGGAAAAATCCATGTTTCCCTCGGTTTTTGATTAATGTTTCACGGGTGGGTTGCACATAACCGGTCTCATCGGTGGCGCGACTTTGTAATATAGAATAATCGCCCTGCCAATGCCATGGTAGATTGAAACGGGTAAAGGCTTTATCAAGAATAGGACCTTGTAACTCTGCATCAACCCATGAGTCACCCCCATCAGCGGATATTTCAACCCGAGTTATTTTGCCACGACCTGACCATGCAAGTCCGGTAATTTGATAAATGCCGGGATTGTCTGGCAGCATCATGCCAATAGAAGGTGAGGTAATAAGTGACTTGGCTTCATTCACAAAGGTAAATTGACGTGCGGTACCATCAGTCATTAGCTCTGTATATTGTGAGGTTTCATCACGCGACATTATGGGCTCTTTCACTAGACGTAATTGGCGTAGCCATTTCACATTAAGAATGCCTTCCCATCCTGGAAGCACTAAGCGCATGGGGTAACCATTTTCAGGTCGTAACCGTTCGCCATTTTGATATAAGGCTAATAAGGCATCATCAAGCAATTTATCGAGTGGAATACTAATGTTGAGTGCCGCCGCATCCGCACCTTCAGCAATCACCCATTTAACATCGGGTTTAATACCTGCTTCTTCTAGCAATAATTTAAGTGGGATCCCTGTCCATTCTGCATTCGAGACTAAACCGTGAGCATAGCCAGCTTTAGATTGGATTGGATTAGTGCGCCAACCGCTATTACTATTACCGCCGCACTCAATAAAACACGTACGAGACGTCATTGGATAACGCATTAGGCTTTTAATATCAAAGCTTAGAGGTGTATCAACTAAACCGTCGATTAATAAAACATGTTGAGCAGGATCGATTTGAGGTACACCATTATGATGACGCTCAAAGTGCAAGCCATTAGGGGTAATAGTGCCTTGGAGATCGTGTAATGGTGTCCAAGATATACCGTTGCCTGGGGCGGCAGGATTGGCAGAAATCCAGCGAATAATACGCTGTTCATGTGATGACGGTTCACCGTAGTTACTAAAGTCACCACCAGGTTCTCGCATCCATTTAGGCAAGCTATCAGGCAACTCTAATTTATCGGTATTTGCAAGGAGTGGCAGGCTAATAGTACCTGCAATCACACCACCCAAAGCCGCTTTCTGTAAAAAATGGCGACGACTTTGGCTGGGCGATTTTTTCATAATTAATCCTTTATTTCAGGATGCTCATCATCGTCATCATCCGGGAAAAACCATTGATTAAGCTGTTCAATCGCTTCTTCTTTACCCGATTTTTTGAGTGATGAAAATAATTGGACAGTGGCGGAGAGGTTTTGTTTCGATAATTCGGACGTTACTTGATGTAGGCTTGCTTTAGCAGCACCACTTCTAAATTTATCTGATTTCGTTAACAAAATATGTACGGCTAACTCTGCATTATTTGCCCACTTGATCATTTGCAAATCAAACTCTTTAAGCGGGTGACGAATATCCATCATTAACATTAAGCCGCGCAATGATTTGCGTGTTTCCAGGTATTTCCCCAAGGTTTGCTGCCAGCGGATCTTCATTTTTTCAGGGACTTTGGCATAGCCATAACCAGGTAAATCAACTAAGGCGCGTTCCTCATCAATCGCAAAAAAGTTAATCATTTGCGTTCGCCCAGGTGTTTTACTGATGCGTGCGAGTGCTTTTTGTTCAGTTATTGTGTTGATAGCACTTGATTTTCCTGCGTTGGATCGTCCTGCAAAGGCAACTTCAATACCGTGATCTGATGGCAGCTCTGAAAGTTGGGTTGCACTAATTGTGTAGTGTGCTTGGCGGTAAGGATGTGACATAAAGAATGACTCAGGGTGCAAAAATACGCTAATAAGAGTAGCATATCCTTAGTTACGTTTATTGAAATACCACGGGAATGATAATGAAAAAAGTATTAATGACGATAGTAATGGGCTTGGCATTGACAGCTGTTGCACCAACGATGGCTGCGGGTAATGCAAGCGCAGGTAAGGACAAAGCGGCAATGTGTGCAGCTTGTCATGGTATGGATGGCAATAGTCCAACAAATATGTTTCCAAAATTAGCAGGACAAGGTGAAGCCTATCTTGTAAAACAAATTACAGAATTCAAAACTGGTGCGCGCAAAAATGCAATGATGGCGCCTATGGTTGCAGGATTAAGTGACCAAGATATTGCTGATTTATCCGCGTATTTTTCATCGCAGAAAGTGACACCTGGCGCGGTATCAGAAGAGTTGGTTGAGGCCGGCCAATCGTTATACCGCGGCGGCAATAAAGAGTCTGGTGTCCCTGCATGTATGGCATGTCATGGACCAACTGGTGCTGGCGTTCCTGCGGCAAAATGGCCTGCATTATCAGGTCAGTATGCAACGTATACTGAAGCTCAACTAAATGCCTTTGCGGATGGTTCGCGTGATAATGATCCCAGCAGCATGATGCGAGATATAGCATCAAAAATGACAGCAGATGAAATTAAAGCAGTATCTGCATTTGTTTCTGGTTTGCACTAAACAATAGCATTCTGAAAGCCGCATAGTATTGACTATGCGGCTTTTTTTATTTCCAGCACTTCTCCAGTGCTGATTACACATGGTTTACCTTCTATGTCTGATGATCGTAAGTTGCCCGTTTCGCGTTATACATTAGGTCAGCGACTTTTCCTGTTTTTAGGTTCAATGGATTTAGCCATTACCTTATTGCTGACACTTGCTGTTGCATCGGTAATTGGTACGGTTCTACAGCAAAACCAACCGTATACCGATTATATTATGAAGTTTGGCCCATTCTGGTTTGAGTTATTTGAATCGGCGGGCTTGTATGATGTTTATAGTGCCGTGTGGTTTTTATCAATTTTGACCTTGCTTGTTATTTCAACATCTGTTTGTGTGATTCGTAATACACCCTCAATGCTACGTGACATGTGGAGTTTACGGACTCATATCCAAGAAAAATCATTAAGAGCAATGCACCATAGTCAGCAGTGGAATAGTGCGAGTTCTGTTGAAAAAAGTATTGAAAACATAGAAACTGAACTTTCTCAGCAAGGCTTTCGCCTTAAGCGAATAGAAAAAGGGGAAGGTAAAACGATTATTGCTGCCATGCGAGGCGGCATGAATCGCTTGGGTTATATTTTTACACATATGGCGATCATTGTTATTTGTTTAGGCGCTTTGGTTGATAGTAATTTGCCACTGAAATTTGCAGAATGGCAGGGTAATATAAAAATTGAGACGCGTGATATTCCTGTTAGCGAAATACCGCTTGAAAGTCGTCTTCCGGCTGGCAATCATGCATTTAGAGCAAGTGTTAATATTCCCGAAGGCCGCACATCAAATGTTGCTTTTTTAGGAATGCGAGATGGCTATTTAGTGCAAGAGTTACCTTTCACAATTGAGGTGAAAGACTTTCGAATTGAGCATTATGCAACAGGCCAACCGAAATCATTTGAAACCGATTTATTGATACATGACGATGATTTGGCAGAGCCGCTTGCCAGTACGATTGCCGTGAATCATCCCCTGTTTTATAAAGGCTATGCGATATATCAAGCCAGTTTTAGTGATGGTGGAACCGGACTCACCATTGATATTTATCCTTTAGAAAAGCAAGCTGGTAGCGATGTTATTACTTTCGATACCAAGGTGTTTGAAAATAGACAAATGCATTGGGGCGATAAGAGCCTGCGTTTAGAAATTAATGCGTTTCGAGCGTTTAATATTAATCCCGATCCGACAGATGACGATCCTGACAATCTAAGAAACTTTGGCCCTAGTATCAGTTTTAAATTACGAACAGATGCGGGAGAGGCCCGAGAGTTCTTCAACTACATGTTGCCTATTCCAAGAAATGGCCGTGAATACTTTTTGAGTGGTGTGCGAAATAGTCCAGCAGAAGAGTTCGGTTATTTATATCTTCCTCTTGATGCTGAGAGCGGTTTAACGGCCTTTAGTCACTTTCGAACGCAGTTACACAACGAAGAACTAGTTGATGCTGTGGCGCATGACATCATGAAAGAAACATTATCGGCAGTGGATGACGTTGATGAGCAATTAGAAAATAGCTTACAAGGCTCTCTGGTAGGTTTAATTAATATGTTTGTGGATGGTGGCTTTGATGAGGTTAGCCGATTTGTCGAAACTAGCATTCCCGATGATGAACGTGACACACTCGGTTCAGCTTATTTGTCGATGTTACATGAGATGTTAGCCCGAATTTATTTTGATGAACTATCGGATTCATTAGCGGGATATGACAATGAACGCCAGCTCGTATTTTTGCAAGATGCCGTGGACGCGATGGGCACGTTCTCACGTTATGGTTCACCGGTGTTTTTATCATTAACTGATTATGACCATGTGGAAGCAAGCGGTTTACAAATCGCTCGATTCCCGGGTAAATCAACAGTTTACTTTGGCTGTGCTTTATTAATTGCCGGTGTGTTCTTATTGTTTTACCTTCCTCAGCGTCGTTTATGGTTATTAGTGAGTGCCAGAGGTGGACAAACAACGGTATTATTATCCGGAATGAGTAATCGTAATCCACGAGAATTTGATCTGTTTTTTAGTCAAATAGCGAACAAATTAGAACAGAAAAGTGGGAACTCTAGCGCTATTTAGCGTTCTTAAACTAAAGATAAACAAACCTAAATTAAGAGTAATACATGACAAATCCTGTTGGTACAATAAATACAGAAACAAGTTCAGCATTAATACAATGGGGCTGGCGAATTTTAATGATATTAGCAGCACTTGTTTTATTAGGCATGTATGCAGATAGCATGGATTACTATGAAGTCATCATTGTCGGTTTTACTGCCATTTGTTTGGCATTTCTAGGGCAAAATTGGTCTGGTTTCCGTAAACATACTATTGTGGCTGCAATACTCAGTTTATCCGCAATACAACTTTATGGCTCTGATCTCGAACTGGGTGATACCAATTTCTTTTTAAGTTATATTTTAGCTAGTCAGTCGGCATTTATGTGGATGAGTGCTTTGTTTGTCATGGCAACGGTGGCCTATTTTGCAGGCTTATTTCTCCGCTCAGACTTTAGCGAAAAAGTGGGTAGTGCCTTAACATGGTCAGCCGCTACAATGGGCATGATTGGTTTAATGGTACGCTGGCGTGAATCGTATTTGATTAGCCCTGATGTCGGTCATATTCCTGTGAGTAATTTATACGAAGTCTTTATTCTGTTTTCGGTAATCACTGCATTACTGTATTTGTTTTATGAGCGTCGCTATCAAACACGTAGTTTAGGTGGCTTTGTATTATTAGTAATTAGTGCCTCGGTGGCTTTCCAGCTTTGGTATACCTTCGGTAAGCAAGCGCATGAAATTCAGCCTTTAGTACCTGCATTGCAAAGTTATTGGATGAAGATCCATGTACCTGCAAACTTCGTTGGTTATGGCGCATTTGCAATGGCGGCAATGATCGGTGTGGCATACATATTAAAATCATGGCGACATAAGGTGAATCCACAAGGTTTATTTGCAACACGATTGCCAGATTTAACCGTCATGGATGATTTGATGTACAAATCCATCTCATTAGGTTTTGCATTTTTCACGGTGGCAACGGTACTTGGTGCATTATGGGCGGCAGAAGCGTGGGGCGGCTATTGGTCGTGGGATCCTAAAGAAACATGGGCGCTGATTGTGTGGTTAAATTATGCCGCATGGTTGCATATGCGAATGACAAAAGGTTGGAATGGTACGCCAATGGCTTGGTGGGCGGTGATAGGACTTTTTGTTACCTTATTTGCCTTCTTGGGGGTTAATATGTTTTTATCGGGTCTCCACTCATACGGAACCTTATAAATAAAAGTACTGTCTCAAGGTTACATTTTAGGATTAACAAGGATAAACAGAAATGAAAAGAATGATTACGGCAGCATTGTTATTGGGTGCATCATTAACTGCAATGGCAATGCCAGAAGCATTTATCGAAGATGTTCATTACACATCAACATCAAAACGCTTAGCAACAAGTGATGAAAATATTGTCGAAGTAATTGAACTGTTTTCATACAGTTGCCCACATTGTTTTCGCCTTGATCCTCAAATACAAAAATGGAAAGAAACATTGCCAGAGAACGTGACGTTTATTCATGTGCCTGCCATCTTTCGTGATAGTTGGATGGAGTTAGCAAAAGTGTTTTATACCGCAGAAGTGACTGGGGATTTAGAGATGCTACATCCTTTATTATTTAATGCGATTCATGTAGAAAAACGTCGCTTACTAACAGAAGAACAGCTATTAGACTTTGTTGCAGAACAAGGTATTGATCGTGAGATGTTTAAGAAGACGATGGGAACAATGACGGTTAAAAGTAAGGTTAGAAAGGCATTAGTTCTTAGTCAAACATCGGGTATTACCGGCGTTCCTGCTATGGTTGTTAATGGTAAATTTCGTACAAGTTCACCAGAAGCTGGTGGTATGAAAGAAATGCTAGATGTCGTTGATTTCTTAATTCAGAAAGAATCAAACTAAGATCCTGATTTCTCAAAAGACGACTCGTACAAAGGTCTATCAAAACTAAGAATGTCGGATTGGGGGATACCAATCCGACATTTAATTAGTCAGCAATACAGCGATTACGACCCGTGCCTTTGGCTTGGTACAGAGCCTTGTCAGCACGTTTAAATACATCTTCAATAGAATCTCCTGGACGGAATGTAGCCAGCCCAGCAGAAGCCGTGATAGGTACAGGCTTTTGTTCATAATGAAACTTTGAAGTCGCTATTTTTTCCCGAATTTTATTTGCTAAAGCTAAAGCGTCTTCTAATCGTGTTTCAGGGAAAACACCGACAAATTCTTCTCCACCAAACCGAGCTATAAAATCTGCATCGCGGGTTGCTTGTTGGAATATTCTGGCAATGGTTTTTAATACTTTGTCACCGGCATCATGTCCATACGAATCATTAACGCGTTTAAAGAAATCAATATCCCAGATGACAATGCTTAATGGACGTTGATAACGTTGCCAGCGATCGTATTCTTTTTCCATTATTTCATTTAGGGCTTGTCGATTCCAAATGCCTGTTAATGTATCTTTAAGTGCTGATTTCCGAGATTTTTTTACTGCTTCGCGCAATTCATGACTTTCTTTTTCCATGTCTTTAAGACGTTTATTCAGCTCATTTATTTGTTTTTGTGATTTATCAAACTGATCATGGTCAGATTTTTTATACTGTTCAAAATGCTGATTTAGTGTGTCAAGATGGTTATTGACCGATGATTTTAATTGCTCAAGATCACCTGAATTTTCAACATGAGTTCTCAACCCAGAGACTTGGTCTTTTACAGCTTGGCTAATAACATCACGTTCTTTAATCGCTTTTATTTCTTCATTACTAGCTTGACTAATATGTTGATCAAGTTCATTTAAGCGTTCTGTTAATGTTTGTAAGAATTTTTCATATTCTTGTTTTTCAGTGACCGCCTGCGAGCCAAGTGTACTCATGATATCTGCAATATCATTAATAACAGCTGGTAGTTGATCATCGTCAATACCCGGTTCAAGTTGATGACGAATTTTGGTGGCTTTTTTACTTAAATTGGTGGGTAATGCAATGCGTTCTAATAATTGTATCAGAACAAGGTTGGATGATAATTTATTTGAAAATGATTCATCATCTAACACTATTTCTTCTGCTGCTGAATCTAACTTAGTGTCCTTTGAGGAGTTACCGCTATTAAATAATCCTCCTAAAAAACCAGATGATTTTGATGGGTGATCAGGTAAGCACTTATTTAATAATGCGAGAATTTCCGGCATGACGCTGCTTGCATCGTTATTGTCACGTCTAAGTTGTTTAAGTAATGATTTTTTTTCAATTTTAAATATTTTAGGAATCTTCAATGATGCGAGTAGCTCTGCGAGGATTTTACTGTTTGATTGAGTCTTATCGGATACCTTACTTTCTTCCATTTTGGCAATGGCTTTTTCCATTTGCTCAAGAATATGTTCAATTTCAACTTGATTGTTTTTGCCTCGAAGCACTTTACGTAAAGAACTAAGTTGTCTGTCCAGTAGCGGATCCAAACCTTGAGCGGCAAGTGCTAATCGTCCTAAACTACGTTGCAATAGCTCATCATAACTTTGTTGTTTTTCTAACTCATTAAGCGAGGAATAATATTTTTTTTTCCACTCTTCAAGTTGCTGTGTTATATCATTATTCGCCATGTTTAAATCCTTTAAATATTACAATGCTGCTGGCGGTGTCAGATTGCTACTTTTCACATCTTCAGGAGTAACAAAAGGACTACTTTGTTGACTATGCAATAAAATATCATAGTAGCGGCGAATATTTTCTATATAACGTACAGGTTCACCGCCACGTGCGTAACCATATCGCGTTTTCTCATACCATTCTTTTTTGCTAAGTAGTGGTAAATATTGTTTTATATCAGTCCAGAGGTTTGGGTTTTTGCCACCCTTTTCTGTGAGAACGCGAGCATCCTCAACATGCCCTGGACCTATATTATAAGAAGCTAATGCCACCCAGATTCTACTTTCCTCAGTAATTCCTTGAGGTAGGCGCTTGCGTATGGAGGATAAATATCCGGCACCAGCATGAATGCTTTGAGCCGGATCTTCGCGATCCTTAATCTTCATTTGTTTGGCGGTGTCTAAGGTTAGCATCATTAGTCCTCTAACACCGGTGCTGGATACTGCTTGTGGATTCCAATGCGATTCTTGATATGAGATGGCGGCAAGAAAACGCCAATCAAAGTCAAACTCCTCTGCCGCTTGTTCAAACAGTGTTTTATATTTTGGTAGATGGGTTTGTATTCGCCGATGAATCGCGCGTGTATCAACATAATCAAAACGACGAATATGACCGTAATACTTCTCTATCAAACGATCAAGATCGCCTGACTTTTCCATTTGTGTGAAAAAAGCGGCAACTTCATGATTAAGCGAACCATCGTCGGATAATGACATTGCCCAGGCTAAAGGCTGTGGTTCTGAAATATTAAAAGCAACCCGAAGTTCAGGAAATAAGGTTTGGTTAGCATCCATTTCATTGGAGTCAGCAATGGTGTAATCAATCATTTCTAGCTGCACTAATTCTAATAAACCACTATTGTCTAATTCTGAGTTTTCTACCCAAGCAAGTTCAGGTAATTCCTGCTGGTGTAATTTTAGTTGCTCAACATGACTACTATTTGCCACAACTTCTAAATTACCGTCTGCTAATTTTGTTATATTTTTAGGTTTACGAGTGCCTTGTCGATAAATTAATTGCTGCGTCACTTCTTGATAAATAGGACCAAATCTAAGTACGTCTTTTCGTGCAGGGGTGATAGTCAGTCCAGCGGCGGCAATATCGGCGCGTCCTTGTTCGATAAGTTGCAGCATATCACCTAAGTTTTCAGGCACAATAATTTTCAATTTTACATTAAGATGTTTAGCAAAGGCTTGTGCTAATTCATATTCAAATCCAGCTAATTCCTCACCTTTTACATAATAAGTTGTCGGTCCATAACGAGTAAGCACACGCAACTCACCGCGTTCACGAATTTCTTCAAGATGTGGTTGAGCTTCACCACAGGCGACAAGAAAACTAAGAGAGATGAGAAGTAAGCTAAAAAATTTCAAATAATGCTCCAAGATGACGTTTTGATTATGACACTTTTGTACGTTTTAAGTTTGCCAAAATAAGCACAACATTGTTTTTAGTCAGTTTTTTACTAGATCGATTATAATCCCACACTTTAAGTAAGCATTGAGAAACAGTTTTTATGAGTACACCAGAATTATTATTACCTGCGGGTAGCTTGCAACATATGCGCTATGCCTTTGCCTTTGGTGCTGATGCCGTATATGCCGGACAGCCAAGATATAGCTTACGCGTGCGTAATAATGACTTTCATAAACTCCCTGTTTTAGCGCAAGGTATTGAAGAAGCCCACGCATTAGGTAAGCAATTTTTTGTTGCGAGTAATTTGATGCCGCACAATGCGAAGGTTAAAACCTATATGGCTGATATGGAACCGGTTATCGCCATGAAACCTGATGCACTCATTATGGCCGATCCCGGTTTAATTATGATGGTGCGAGAACGCTGGCCTGAAATACCGATCCACCTTTCTGTGCAGGCTAATACCGTCAACTGGCAAGCGGTAAAATTTTGGCAATCGTTAGGGCTAACCCGCGTTATTTTATCGCGTGAACTCTCACTCGATGAAATTGAAGAAATACGACAACTTTGCCCGGATATGGAAATAGAAGTATTCGTTCATGGTGCATTATGCATTGCCTATTCAGGCCGCTGTTTATTATCAGGTTACTTTAACCATCGTGATCCTAATCAAGGTTCATGTACTAATTCTTGTCGTTGGGATTATAAAACCCATGCCAGTGATGGTAATGATGATTCCCCACAAAAGATCGAATTTAACGCCTTCGATGCCATGAACCAAAATGCCTTCTCTGATTGTGGCAGCCAAGAGCGCCATCCATTAGCCGATGATATTTACCTGATTGAAGAGGGCAACCGCCCCGGTGAACTCATGCCGATCTTTGAAGATGAGCATGGTACTTACATCATGAATTCCAAAGATTTACGCGCGATTCAACATATTGAACGATTGGCTAAAATAGGCGTTGATTCATTAAAGATAGAAGGGCGTACCAAGTCTATTTACTATGTATCACGTACGGCACAACTGTATCGTAAAGCGATAGATGATGCAGTGGCTGGCAATAAATTTGATCCAACATTAATCGGTAAACTAGATAACCTAGCCAACCGTGGTTATACCGATGGCTTTTATCAACGTCACCCAACCCAAGAACAACAAAACTATATGGAAGGTTACTCAAGTAGTGATCGCCAGCAATATGTAGGTGAAATTACAGGCTATGATGCGGCAGAACAATGCTTAAACATTGATGTGAAAAATAAGTTTTCACTTGGTGACAAATTAGAACTTATTTTGCCAGAAGGTAATATTGAATTTACCTTAGAAAAACTTATCAACAAAGACGGTAAAGCGATTGATGTTGCCCCGGGCAGTGGACACCACGTGAAAATACCTTATTCAGGCAAAGTGCCTGAGAAGGGTTTGTTGGCTAGGTATCTCTAACGCCCACATAACCGGCGAGTGATGATGGCTGCTTTTTTGCGTCTCTTTGTAAAAAGGAAGACATTATTACGGAGTCTGTATTGATGTGTTTGTTAGCACTAGAACGGGATATTTTTATTGTAACCTCCCTGCTGTACTTGTGCTTTTGGCAAAAGGGCATCTTCATTTTTCAATAGCTCATCTACACCTAATTCAGTGATTGAATAAGCATAAAAATCATAGTCATCCTGATGATCTGTTTCTATCGTTTTACTAATCAAGCCAGAACGCTCTAATTTAATAAGCGATATTTGAACTAGGGATTCACTAACCCCCCGAAAATTGTTTGATATTCTGTAAAATGCTAAGCCAATAGGATCAGTAGTGTGACTCTGTAGACACGCTGCAAGAAATTTATAATCTTGATCTTTTAATTCATAATTTACTGGATTAGCAATCATTTTTTTAGACTCTGAAAGTGCTACATGATTGATTAACCCAAGGCGCTCAATTTCAGATTTTATTAATGAACATGCTTTATTAGTTGCTGACACCAAATCACCATCCGAGCGGCTTGAATCATAGTCTGCCGGATTTACACCCAATAAATCTGTTGGTAAATGCATATCGATGCCGCGAGGCTTTAGGATAAAGGATCGAGACTTACCAATAGCACCAACAAATAGGCCCATTTCAAATATCACATTATCCCTAACAACGTGTTCATCTCTACGTCTTATTGTTGATATATCATCTGGCGCAAAAATAAATAAAGCAAAATCAACTGTCGAAGATTTTTCGACTAAATCATCGATTGTTGAAGATGAAAGTTTAAATGTGCCATTCTTCCATATCGTAATTTCAAAATCATGGTCTAGATTGACATTCACAGCCTCGGCAATTGGTAAACTTTCCGCTGATGATGCAATAAATAATCTTGGTTTCCTCAATTAATTATCTCCATATTTGACTAGGGTGCTAACTTGTTATTAAGAGGTATAAAAATTCCCTGTAATTTTTATACATAGACAGACTGATTTTCCTAGTAATACTATATTAAAGGCTAAACAAGGCATTATTGAGCGGTTAACGTATCTTGTTCAGCCAGAGCTTAAATATAACTTCTTTTTTGCGAGAATACAAAAGTGTATGGTGAGTTTATTAGCGGCGAGAGCGAAAAAATTCCTGTAATAATTCACTGCTTTTTTCTGCAAGTACGCCATGTTCACAATGAACAAAGTGATTAAGCTGTTGAGTGTTGAAGATATCGAAGCAACTGCCACTTGCGCCAGTTTTGGGTTCTTTGCTGGCAAAGACAACACGTTTAATTCGGGCGTGAATAATCGCACCTGCACACATAAGGCAAGGTTCTAGGGTGACATAGAGTGTGGCTGCTGGCAGACGATAGTTTTGAACTTGCT
Organism: Piscirickettsiaceae bacterium; assembly: GCA_013215825.1. Taxonomy (GTDB): domain Bacteria; phylum Pseudomonadota; class Gammaproteobacteria; order Nitrosococcales; family Methylophagaceae. The sequence goes on from JABSQN010000001.1 coordinate 374,555, forward strand.
GACTGGCGGCACGTAATGCTTGGATTTCAGCATGGGCGGTGGGATCATGGCTGAGAATAGGTTGGTTGTATCCTTCGCCTATTATTTCATTATTACGAACAATAACGGCTCCTACCGGCACTTCGCCTTGTTGTCCTGCTTGTTTGGCAAGATCTATGGCGCGCTCCATCCAGTATTCATCATTGTGCATGACGAATGATGTGATGGTTTATTAAGTTGACGAGGCGTTTGCTGGCACCTTGGCTGTTGGCAATAAGTTGTAAACCTGCTTCGCCCATTTGTGCGCGTTGTTGTGCATTTTCTAATAAGGTAATTACGGTATCAGCTAGGCTTTGTGTATCTGTGACTTCTATTGCCGCGTCAGCGTTAAGAAACTGTTTGGTTATTTCATTAAAGTTGAAGTAATGAGGCCCGGTAATAACGGCGCGACCTAGGGCCGCGGGTTCAAGGAGATTGTGTCCGCCATGTGGCACCAGGCTGCCGCCAACAAAGGCGACATCACTGGCGGCATAGAATAAGGGTAGTTCGCCCATCGTATCGACGACGAGGACTTGCACTGCGGATGAGCAAGGGCGATGTTCGCTACGGCGTAAGGTTTTGAAGCCTGCACGTTGCGTGAGTGCCGTTACGCGATCAAAGCGCTCGGGATGCCGAGGCACAATAATTAAGAGTAAATCTGGAAACTTTGCTCGGATTTGGCGAGAGGCATTTAATATGATCTCATCTTCACCTTCATGAGTGCTGGCAGCAACCCAAACGGGGCGGTTGTTATCCCACATATTCCGCATTGCTTCCGCTTGCTCTTTTAAGCTGGCGGGCAGGCTTATTTCATATTTTAAATTGCCTATGGCGTGTATTCTTTGAATGTTTGCCCCGAGTTCTTGAAAGCGTTTTCGATCTTGTTGACCTTGTGCGGCGATAAGATTCAAACTTTGTAATATGGTTTTGGTGAAGCCGGGTAAACGCGCATAGCCTTTAGCCGAGCGTTCAGACATTCGCGCATTCGCTAATACTAGAGGGATGTTTTTTTGTTCACAGGTTAATAATAGATTAGGCCAGATTTCAGTTTCCATAATAATGCCAAATTGAGGCTGTGTTCTGGCTAGAAAGCGTTTGATGGCAAAGGGGAGATCGTAAGGTAGATAACAATGCGCTACTGAATCGGCGAACAAAAGTTTTACGCGTTCACTACCTGTGGGGGTCATGGTGGTGATAAGTAATTGATGGTTGGGGAATTCAAGCTTGAGTGCATTGACTAATGGTCGGCAAGCTTCGACTTCACCAACCGAGACCGCATGGATCCAAATAGTCGCTGTTTGATTTGATAAGTCTGGACTACTGCCAAAACGCTCTGACCAACGTCGCCAATATGCAGGAGCACGAAATCCTCGCCATATCAGGCGCAGAATGATGAATGGCAAACTAATGAAGAATAGGCTGGTATAAAATAGTCTCAAAATTATCTCGGCATGACTGAATATTTAGCGGTAAATCAGCGAGAATGATAGCATAGGCACTAGATTCTTAGTGTGTTTGAGTATATGACAATTTTTAAATGGCAGTATTTACATCCGCGATTTTGGTCCAGTTGGATTGGACTATTATTTATGCGGCTATCGATTTATTTACCTGTTGGATTACAGTTGGGGGCGGGTCGAGTCTTATCTTTTATGATGACGCCATTTATGGGGTCAAGAAAGCATATTGCTAGGCGTAATTTAGAGTTATGTTTTCCTGAATTATCGATAGAGCAGCGCCAGAAATTATTAGATGATAATTTTCGAACTATGGGAATGATGCTAATTGAAACAGCGTTAAGCTGGTGGGCGAGTGATGCTAGTTTAGAGAAGCGGGTGCAATATAAAGGGTTGGAACACCTTGAAGCGGCGTTAGCAAAAGGCAAAGGGGTGATATTGCTGACGGGGCATTTTACCAGCATGGAATTGGGCGGTCGTTTGATTATGTTGAAACAGCCTTGTTACGTCATGTTTCGCCATTTAAAAAATGAATTATTTAATGCTGTAATGATGAATGCGCGGACGCATCATAGTGAAGGCATTGTATTGCGTAACGATCCCCGCGTCATGGTGCGGGCATTACGGAAAAATAAAGTGGTTTGGTATGCACCGGATCAAGATTTTGGTCCTAAATTAAGTGTGTTTGCTAAGTTCTTTGGCGTTACCGCAGCAACCGTTCCTGCGACAGCACGCATCGTTAAAATGAGCGGGGCGGCAGTGATTCCATTTACGCCAACTCGTGAGAAAGATGGTAGTTATACATTGACCTTAGGTGAAGCCATAAGCGATTTTCCTACAGGTAATGATGTCGATGATGCGCAAAGTATCAATGATCTACTTGAGAAAGAAATACGTAAAGCACCTGAGCAGTATTTGTGGATCCACCGTCGCTTTAAAACACAGCCTAAAAGCAAAAAGGCATCACTTTATAAATAATAGTGAGTGTTATTTATGCCTGTGTTCTTTCAGTTTGTTGCTCTGTTATTCTCACGTTTGTGAAAATCTATGCCTGTACCCATTATCATTCCAGTTGTAACCTAGCTTATAAACCTGTCATCCCCGTGCAAACGGGGGAGCTAACGATAGTGAGATGACATTTACTGTCCATGGATTCTCGCTTTGATTGAGCACATCGTATCCCCCAACGCTACAAATGCAATAGCATTTAAATGTGTTCCTGACATATTTGTCACGCGAATGACAAATAGAAAACTACAACTTGAATGATTATGGGAATAAAAGGCAAAAAAAAGGCCATCCAATTGGATAGCCTTTTTTAAATAATACGATTGTTATCGTATTTTTATTCTGTCTTCGATTAACGTTTCGAGAATTGAGGACGTTTACGTGCTTTATGTAAACCAACTTTCTTACGTTCAACAGCACGTGCATCACGAGTAACAAAGCCCGCTTTACGTAGTGCTGGTTTTAATTCGCTATCTAATTCGATTAATGCACGAGTAATACCGTGACGAATTGCGCCAGCTTGACCATTATTACCACCACCGCGAACGGTGATTTTCAAGTCTACTGTATCTAGCATTTCAACTAACTCTAATGGCTGACGAACAACCATGCGAGAAGTTTCACGACCGAAGTACTCTTCGATAGTACGAGTGTTGATAGTCAGTTTGCCGCTACCTGGTTTTAGAAAAACGCGGGCTGTTGAGCTTTTGCGACGACCTGTTGCGTAGTATGTATCTGCCATAATTTAAATCTCCAGCACTTTAGGCTGTTGGGCTGTGTGTGGGTGTTCTGTACCCGCGTAAACTTTTAGTTTAGCGAACATTGTGCGACCCAAAGAATTCTTTGGCAACATGCCTTTTACAGCTGATTGGATAACGCGTTCTGGCGCTTTATCTAGTTGCTTTTCAAGAGTGATAGATTTGATACCACCGATGTAGCCTGTGTGATGGTAGTAAATTTTGTTTTTTAATTTATTACCAGTTACACGAATTTTTTCAGCATTGATAACAACGATGTAATCGCCAGTATCTACATGAGGTGTGTAAATAGTTTTATGTTTACCACGCAAACGACGCGCGATTTCTGTAGCCATACGGCCTAATGTTTTGCCGTCAGCATCTACGACGAACCAGTCGCGACGAACTTCTGCTGGTTTAGCACTTAATGTGGTTGTTTTCATTCCGCGGGTTGCTCCTGAAAAAAATTACGCAGGCGGTCAAATAAGAGGGGGAATATTACGCATTAAGCGTAAATCTGTCAACTGTATTCACTATATAAATAGGGCGAGTAGTATTGCGCCAAGTAAAAGACGATAGACCACAAATGGCCACATACCTATTTTCTCTAATAATCTTAGAAAGATATGAATACATAAATAAGCACTGATGGCGGATAAAGCTGCGCCAATTATAAGAGCAAACCAATCTGTGCTTGCGGAGGATTGTACTAGATCAATTGTTTTTAAGCCACCGGCAAGAAAGATAACGGGGATAGATAATAAGAAAGAAAAATGGGCGGCGGCTTGGCGGCTCAAGCCTAATAATAAGCCTGCGGTCATCGTTATACCTGAGCGTGAGGTACCGGGAATCAATGCGATGGCTTGTGCTATACCGACAATAAGAACATCTTTCCAGGTAAGTTGATGTTCATTGCGCTGTTGTTTGCCTTGCCAGTCTGCCCAGCCGAGTAATAAGCCAAAGACGATGGTGGTGGTGGCAATAACTAGCGGGCTGCGTAGATTGATTTCAATAAAATCACTAAAGATGAGTCCGATTAATCCTACAGGGATGGTGCCAAATAATACGGCCCAAGCTAATTTGCTTTCACCAACTAATTGACGTTGAAGTAAGGATTGGAACCAATCGTTGGATATTCTATATAAGGTATGGCGAAAATAAATAATTACCGCAGATAGGGTGCCAATATGGACAGCAACATCAAAAGCGAGCCCTTGATCTTGCCAACCTGCAATAATGGGCAATAAGATAAGATGAGCGGAGCTTGATATCGGTAAAAACTCGGTCAATCCTTGCAAAACGGCAAGTGCAATTATTTGAAATAAATCCATTGTTTCGTCTTCTTATAAGATAAATGGCTAAAAAGCCTGCTTTTTGTGAGATTATTATAATGTTACTTCATGGTAATATTGTCGGGTCTTAATTTATTAAATCGACATTATTTAGCAAACCATGCCAAATCGAATCCGCGAAATACCATATAACTATACTTCTTTTTCTGACCGAGAAATCGTCATTCGATTTTTGGGTGAGCCAATGTGGGATATTCTGCAACAATTACGCAGTCAGCGTAAAACAGGCCGTAGCGCCAAAATGTTGTTTGAAGTCTTGGGCGATATGTGGGTTATTGAGCGTAATCCTTTTATCCAAGATGATTTAGTAGAAAATCGTAAACGTTGGGATTCCTTACGACATGCATTGCATCATCGTTTAGATCAGATCCGCGAACGGGCAGCTAACAATGATAATCAATTAGCATTAGAACTTGAACGAAATGCTAGGAGTTCAGTTGTTGAATTTGAGCGTAGCTTATTAAATGTAGCCGAGCGTCGCCGTGGTGTGATGCGCCGTTTATCGCGCGCAACAAAGAAACATAATATTAAGTTTGACGGCTTGTCACGTGTTTCTCATGTAACCGATGCAACGGATTGGCGGGTGGAATATCCTTTAGTTGTTGCCACACCTGATACGGAAGATGAAATGGCAGGAATTGTTGCCGCATCTATCGAATTAGGCTTAACGGTGATCCCGCGTGGTGGTGGTACGGGTTATACCGGCGGCGCGATCCCACTTACTTCCGACAGTATCGTTATTAATACTGAAAAGCTAGAAGGCTTGGGTGAGGTTATTTATCGTGAATTACCGGGTCGAGAAGGTAAAGTAGCAACTGTACGTGCTGAAGCAGGTGTTGTTACGCGTCGCGTATCTGATTTGGCGGGCAAAAACGGTTTAGTTTTCGCTGTTGATCCAACGTCACAAGATGCGTGTACGATTGGCGGTAATATTGCCATGAATGCCGGTGGGAAAAAGGCCGTAATGTGGGGCACAACGTTAGATAATCTAGTGTCATGGCGTATGGTGACACCAGACTCACAATGGATAGAAGTTGAAAGACTGAATCACAATCTGGGTAAAATTCATGATGTTGAAATGGCCGAATTTCGTGTTACACGATACCAGCCAGATGGTATTAATCCGATTGGTGAGCCAGAGCATATCTCAATCCCTGCTCATGAATTACGTAAAAGTGGTTTAGGAAAAGATGTTACCAATAAGTTTTTAGGTGGCCTGCCAGGTATTCAAAAAGAAGGTTGTGATGGCTTAATAACCTCAGGTGTATTTGTGTTGCATCGCATGGCAAACTTCACCCGTACTGTGTGTTTGGAATTTTTTGGCAATGATTTAAGTAAGGCTGTCCCCGCAATTGTTGAAACCAAAGACGTTTTAGATAATAACCCGGGCATTATTTTAGCCGGGATGGAACACTTGGATGAGCGCTATGTAAAAGCGGTGGGGTATACCACTAAAGCGCCGCGTTCAGTTCTTCCTAAAATGGTATTGCTTATCGATGTGGCGGGTGATGATGAAGATATCGTCGCTGCGGCCTGTAGTGAAATTGTACACCTTGCAAATGCACGTGATGGCGAAGGTTTTATTGCCGTTAGTCCTGAAGCTCGTAAGCGTTTTTGGGCTGATCGTGCTCGTACAGCGGCTATCGCTAAACATACTAATGCTTTTAAGATTAATGAAGATGTGGTGATTCCACTTGATCGCTTGTCAGACTATAACGATGGCATTGAAAAGATCAATATTGTGCAATCGACACGCAATAAATTGCAGATGGCCGATGCAGTATGTGACTATCTATCCAATCAGCCTCATGAGATTAAAGAGCATGATGCGGATGTGGGTGAAAGTGCCGAAAATGATGCAATTATGCAAACCAAGTTGGATGCAGCTTGTATCCTATTGGATGAAGTGCGTGCGCGTTGGAATGAAATATTAAGCAATTTTGATAGTCTTGCTAAAGATAAAGTAGATTTACTATCGGCTGAAATACAAGAAAATATTAGTGACAGTGATACGTTATTTAGTGTTTTACAACGTCGTGATTTGCGAATTTCATATCGTCAGGAAGTGGAAAAACCACTTAAAGAGTTATTCCCCGGCAAAGACTTAGAAGCCTTACGCAATAAGCTGGATGAAATTCATACCAAACATCGTTCTAGCCGTTTATTTGTTGCACTGCATATGCATGCCGGTGATGGTAATGTGCATTCTAATATTCCAGTGAACTCCAATGATTATGCCATGATGCATGAGGCTGAAAGTGTTGTTGATGAAATCATGATCCTTGCCGAAGCACTGGGTGGTGTTATTTCTGGTGAGCATGGTATCGGCCTTACCAAAATGAAGTATTTGGACAAGGCAACAATTGATGCCTTTGCAGATTATAAGGAGAAAGTAGATCCAAATGGTCACTTTAATGCCGGTAAATTGCTGTCTGGATCAGGCTTAGATAAAGCCTACACCCCATCATTGCAGCTGTTACAGCAAGAAGCCTTGATCCTTGAAGCCAGTGATTTGGGTGATTTAAATAATGATATTAAAGACTGTTTACGTTGTGGTAAATGTAAACCGGAATGTACCACCCATGTACCTCGAGCAAACTTGCTCTATTCGCCACGGGATAAAATATTAGCGACAGGCTTGATCATGGAAGCGTTTCTTTACGAAGAACAAACGCGCCGTGGTATTTCTGTTCGTCATTTTGAAGAAATGAATGATATTGCTGATCATTGCACTATCTGTCATCGTTGTTTGAATCCGTGTCCGGTTAATATCGACTTTGGTGATGTGACGGTTAAATTGCGGGCGATTTTGAAAAAACAAGGTAAACGTCATTTTAATGTCGGTACTTGGACATCAATGGCCTATTTGAATGCCAGCGATCCTTTGACCGTGAAGATCATGCGTAAGACCATGATTGAATGGGGCTATAAGGGACAACGACTAGCGCATAATATTGGTAAGTATCTTGGTTTATTAGGCAGTAAGAAAAAGCGTCCATTACCGACAACCGGTAAAACACCGGTCCATGAACAAATTATTCATTTTATGAAAAAACCGATGCCAGCAGGTCTGCCATCAAAAACTACACGTGCGATGTTGGGGATCGAAGATGACAAAATGATTCCTATATTGCGTGATGTCAGCAAAGTGAATGATGAATCTGATGCCGTGTTTTATTTCCCAGGTTGTGGTTCAGAGCGCTTGTTTAGCCAAGTTGGTTTAGCGACATTGGCCATGCTGTATGAAGTGGGTGCTGAAACAGTGCTACCACCAGGTTATTTATGCTGTGGTTATCCACAACATTCCACTGGAGATACGGAAAAAGGTCAGGCCATTTCAACGGCGAACCAAGTTTTATTCCATCGCCTAGCAAACACTTTAAACTATATGGAGATCAAGACCGTTATTGTGTCCTGTGGTACGTGTATGGATCAGCTACTCAAATATCAGTTTGAATCAATATTCCCGGGCTGTAGATTGCTGGATATTCACGAATATCTGATGGAAAAAGGCGTGAAAATGAAAGGGATTGAAGGACAGCAATATCTCTATCATGAACCATGTCATACGCCGATGAAAACATATAAATCAACGGAAGTCGCTGCGAGTTTATTGGGAACTGAAGTAACCTTAAGTGATCGCTGCTGTGGTGAAGCTGGCTCGTTTTCTGTGGCAAGACCTGATATTGCAACGCAAGTTCGCTTCCGTAAAGAAGAAGAAATCACCAAAGGTATTATGGAGCTAACAGGCGGAGAAAAAGCCGTGAAAGGCAATGTCAAAATGCTCACTTCATGCCCCGCGTGTCAGCAAGGTTTGGAACGATATAGTGAAGATACCGGTATTGAAACGGATTATATTGTTGTTGAAGTTGCAAATAATATTTTGGGTGAGAATTGGCAGCCTACGTTTATTGACGCAGTGAAAGAAGGCGGTATTGAACGTGTTCTATTGTAGTAAGTAAAAGATGAAAATAGAGAAAGCCCCTGGTATAAAATAGTACCAAGGGCTCCTGTGTGAGCATCTCTCTGGAAACGTTAAGTGCGCAGACTGAATAAAGCAGATAAAAGAACATAATCAACGCAGTCAAATTTATGTGTTTTTCAGCACTGAAATGCTTGCCCTGATACAATGCGCGCCATAACAAATTTAACAGTAGACCTTTTTACGAGCCGTCTTTTCGCCATAGCTGCGTGAAAAACAGTCTAAAAATGTTCATTTACCTTAGTAAACTGTGCTTTTTCGACTATTTTTCCTTGTTATGATAAAAAATACTTATTGTGCAACAGTCTTAATAGGATTAAAAATTCACAGCCATAGGATGCCGCGAAGCGGTGTGTGCTGGGTGGTACATTATGATAAAACTTAATCAACTTTCTATTCGCCGTGGTGTTCGTTTATTATTTGAATCAGTTAATCTGATTATTCACCCAAAACAAAAGGTGGGGCTGACGGGTGCGAATGGTACGGGAAAATCGAGTTTATTTGCGTTATTCCGTGATGAAATACATGCAGATACCGGCAGTGTGTCAATTCCAAGCTCTTGGGTGATTGCTCATGTGGCACAGGAAACTCCAGCAGTTGATTTGCCTGCTATTGACTATGTATTACAAGGTGATGCTGAATATATTAAGTTGCAACAGCAATTAGAGCTTGCAGAAGCCGAACATGATGGCCATTTGCAAAGCGAGTTACACGATAAATTAGCGGCGATTGATGCGTATACTGCTCGGAGTCGTGCTGGGCGGTTGTTACATGGTTTAGGTTTTTCTGGCGATCAAGAGAATTTGCCTGTCACCTCATTTTCTGGTGGTTGGCGAATGCGTTTGAATTTGGCACAAGCCTTAATGTGCCGTTCTGATTTGTTACTGTTAGACGAGCCGACCAACCATTTGGATCTTGAAGCAGTTTATTGGCTGGAAGAATGGCTGAGAGGCTATCAAGGTACATTGGTATTAATTTCTCATGACCGTGATTTTTTAGATCGGGTGGTGACGCAAATTGTTCATATCGAACATCAAGCAATGAAGACCTATACCGGCAATTATTCAGCATTTGAATTGGCACGAGCCGAACATTTAGCCCATCAACAAGCGGCACATAATAAACAGCAACGTGAAATTGCTCATATCAGACAATTTGTAAATCGCTTTAAGGCACAGGCAACAAAGGCAAAACAAGCACAAAGCAGGATTAAAGCTTTAGAACGAATGGAGTTGATTGCACCTGCTCATGTAGATTCACCGTTTCATTTTAGCTTTTTCCCGCCAACGCGTTTAACGGTACCATTGATTAGTTTGGATAAAATTGCTGTTGGTTATAATGAAACACCAATTATTTCAGGCGTTAAATTATCATTAGCACCCGGTGATCGTATTGGATTGTTAGGCCCTAATGGCGCTGGGAAATCGACGTTAATCAAATTAATTGCCGGTGAATTGCCACCGCTACAAGGTAAGCGAAAAGAAGCAAAAGACATCAAAATTGCCTATTTTGCCCAGCATCAATTAGAGCAATTAACCATGGATGAAAGTCCATTACAGCATTTACAACGATTGGATCGCTTGGCATCTGAAACTGATTTACGTAACTTTATTGGCGGTTTCGGTTTTCATGGTGATGATGCTTTATCACCCGTTGGCCCTTTTTCGGGCGGTGAAAAAGCGCGTTTGGTTTTAGCCTTATTGGTGTATCAAAAACCGGCGGTATTGTTACTTGATGAGCCGACTAATCATCTTGATTTAGAAATGCGTTTAGCGTTGACAATGGCGCTGCAAGATTTTGAAGGTGCGTTGATTGTTGTGTCGCATGATCGCCATTTATTGCGTACTGTTGCCGATGAACTGTGGTTAGTAGCAGGCGGTCAGGCAAAGGTGTTTGATGGTGATTTAGATGATTATCGTCAATGGCTATTAAATAAAGATAAGCCGGTTAAAACGACGAATGAGGCCAGCGGTAGTAATAAAAAGAAAGATGATCGACGTGCAGCCGCAGCAGCAAGGCAGAAGTTACAACCGTTACGTAATGTGGTTAAGAAATCTGAACAGAAGATGGAAAAAGTGCAGGCAGCACTTGATAATCTTGAACAGAAATTATCAGATAACAGCGTGTATGAAGACAGTGCAAAAGAAAAATTAAAAGCTTTATTGCTTGAGCAAGGCAATTTAAAAGCAGAGTTAGAGCAACTTGAAATGGACTGGTTTGAAGCCAGTGAAGCATTGCAAGAAGCAGAAGGGTAAAATACCCCTTTGTCATCCCTACTTTTAACGGGAGTGACATTAATATTATTAATGAACGTATTACGAGTATAGATTTAACATGGCATTATTATCATTAAAACAACTTACTATCAGTTTTGGCGGTCCTAACTTATTGGATAAGGTTGAGTTTCAGCTTGATCGCGGTGAGCGAGTTTGTTTAGTCGGACGAAATGGCGCAGGTAAATCAACCTTGATGAAGGTGATTGCGGGTGAGATTACGCAAGATGGTGGTGAGATTATTGGCCAAGGTTTAAACATCGCACGTTTAGAGCAAGAAGTTCCTGAGGGTACTGCGGGTTCTGTATTCGATGTTGTGGCTCAAGGCTTGGGGGATATTGCCCCATTATTGATTAATTATCATCATGTGATCCACCAATTAGAAACCGATAGTTCGGATAAAGTATTAGCCGCATTAGAAAAAGCGCAACATGAATTAGAAGCGGTAGATGGTTGGTCTGTCGAGCAGAAAGTAGAAGCCGTTATATCTCGATTAACATTAGATGCTGATATGGACTTCGCAGGATTATCCGGTGGTATGAAACGCCGAGTATTATTGGCGCAAGCGTTGGTGAAAGAACCTGATATTTTATTGTTAGATGAGCCAACTAACCATTTGGATATTGCATCCATCACCTGGTTAGAAGAGTTCTTAAAAAGTTATGACGGCACCGTATTGTTTATTACCCATGATCGGATGTTTTTACAATCCTTAGCGACACGTATTATTCAAATTGATCGAGGCAAGTTGGTGAGCTTCCCCGGTGATTATGCTAATTTCTTGGTTCGTCGTGAAGCGATGTTAGATGAAGAAGCAAGTCAAAATGCTCTGTTCGATAAAAAACTGGCACAAGAAGAAGTGTGGATCAGACAAGGGGTTAAGGCGCGACGTACTCGTAATGAAGGTCGCGTTCGTGCTTTAGAGAAACTTCGTAGTGAACGTGGTGCCAGACGAGAAGTACTGGGCAATGTCAAAATGCAGCTACAAGATGCTGATCGCAGTGGCAAGCTGGTGGTTGAGGCGGAAGGTATTGGTCAAAGTTATGATGGCCGTACCTTGTTTAAAGATTTTAGTACTGTTATCCAGCGTGGCGATAAGATCGGTTTAGTCGGGCCAAATGGCTGTGGTAAAACAACATTATTATCTATTTTATTGGGACGGTCAGAGCCAGAATTTGGTGATGTTAAGATGGGAACGAAGATTGAAGTAGCCTACTTTGATCAGTTAAGAAGCGAGCTAGATGAAGAAGTGAGCGTGGTCGATAATGTCGGGCAGGGTAAGGACTTTATTGAGATAAATGGTGCACAAAAACATGTGATGGGCTATTTACAAGACTTCTTGTTTACGCCAGAACGTGCCAGAACACCGATTAAATCGTTATCAGGTGGCGAGCGTAACCGTCTTTTATTAGCAAAATTATTTACCCAGCCAGCTAACTTATTAGTGATGGATGAGCCGACCAATGATTTGGATGCTGAAACCTTGGATTTATTAGAAGAATTACTGATAAATTACAAAGGCACACTGTTATTAGTGAGCCATGATCGTTCGTTTATCAATAACGTGGCAACCAGTACCATTGTGTTTGATGATGATGGCGAAGTGCGTGAATATGTGGGAGGCTATGATGATTGGTTGCATCAGCGAGCACAAGATAAACGAGCTAAAATGCCGGCTAAAGAAAAAGCCAAAGCGATGACTGTGAAAAAGGTGAATAAGAAATCGTCACTCACGTATCAAGAGCAACTTGATTTAGAAGTATTACCCAAGGAAATCGAACAGTTTGAACTTCAACAAGCAGAATTACATAAAAAAATAAGTGCGCCTGATTTTTATCAGCAAGCTGCTGATAAGCAAACTAAAATTCAAGACAAATTGACAGCGCTAACATCAGAGTTAGAAGCGATGTATGAGCGATGGGATGCACTTGAAGCTAAAAAAGAAGGCTAATGATTTCAGAGCCACATCTTATTGTTAATCAGAGAAGTGATGATGAAACAATACGTGTGTGGCAGCAAGATGATCGTCGTTGGTTAGATTTTGATGATGGTTTAGTTCAATCTGAGATAGTATTGAATAAACCTGAAACGATGCCTTTAGTGCTTAATCGAGCCATGTTGGCGGGAATGATATTTGTTGATACACCACAACGAATATTATTAGCAGGAACTGGAGGTGGCGTAACGGCTCGTTACCTTACCCACCATTTCCCTGGGATTGCTGGTGATGCGGTAGAAATATCAGAACAGATTGCTAGTATTGCTAAAGAGTATTTTGATTTCCCAGTTACAGATAATTGGCAATTGATCACAGATGATATTGTTAAGTATGTGCAATGTTGTCCTTATCGTTATGATTTAATTGTGATTGATATTGCTATTGATCAGAAAACGCCAGAATGGTTAATGAAACCTCAATTCTTACAACAGTGTCGCTCTTTACTTACAGAAAGAGGTCATATTTCATTTAACTTGCTGGTAGATGATGCCAGTGAGTTTTTACATTATTTGAGTGAAATTCGATTGATATTTGAAGGGAAGACCGCGTGTTTATCAATGCCAAATTATCGTAATACAGTCATCTTTGCCTTTAATAATAAGCCTATATGGTCTGAAAAAGAGATAAATTCACGCTTGCCAGAGCTTGAGAAAGTGTGGGGGCTGGAGTTGAACGAGTTCTACCAACAAATGCTAAAAGACAACCCAAAGAATAGTGGTATTTTCTGATTTTATAATTGTCGTGACGCATCCATCTTCTGATGGCGGTGATTAATGTTTCTGCTATATCAGCGTTAGCAGTAAATTTTAAGATTACTTTAGATGTAAGATGATACGATAAGTCAGCATAATTTTTAGGATAGTCATGTGGAATTAATTACCGATCTAATTAAACAACTCAATGGTATTGTTTGGGGGCCTTTAATGCTGGTGCTGATCCTTGGCACAGGACTGGTATTAATGATCGGCCTAAAAGGTATGCCACTGGCTAAATTGGGCTATGGCTTTAAAATGCTGTGGCGCGGCTGGAATCGTGATAAGCAAAAAGGCGAGGGGGATATAACACCGTTTAATGCTTTGATGACATCTCTTGCCGCCACGATTGGTACGGGTAATATTGCAGGTGTCGCCACAGCGATATTTTTAGGGGGCCCTGGTGCATTATTCTGGATGTGGATGACCGCCTTAGTCGGTATGGCAACTAAATATGCTGAAGCGGTCTTGGCAGTACATTTTCGTGAAATGGATGCGAATGGTAATAAAGTTGGCGGTCCGATGTATTACATCAAAAATGGCTTAAATAAACGTTTTGCATGGTTAGCAACAACGTTTGCCATCTTTGGCGCTTTAGCGGGTTTTGGTATTGGTAACACCATTCAAGCTAATTCAGTGGCTGATGTTTTGTCGTCTAACTTAGGCATTTCACCCTTAGCCACGGGGTTAGTGATGGCAGTATTAGTGGCATTGGTATTGATAGGTGGCATTAAACGTATTGCGGTTGTGGCGGGTAAATTAGTGCCTTTTATGGCAATTAGTTATGTTCTAGCAGGCATTATTATTTTGGTGATGCATGCTTCATTACTCCCAGCAGCATTCGAGTTGATATTTACTCATGCCTTCACACCCGTTGCTGCAACAGGTGGCTTTGCCGGTGCGGCAGTTTGGGCAGCGATTCGCTTTGGTGTGGCACGAGGCATATTCTCCAATGAAGCCGGCTTAGGCAGCGCGCCGATTGCTCATGCGGCGGCGAAAACAAATAGCCCAGTCAGACAAGGTACGGTTGCGATGATCGGCACATTCATTGATACCATCATTGTGTGTTCAATTACCGGCTTAGTGATTATCGTCTCAGGCGTATGGACCAGTGGAGAAACCGGGGCAAGTTTATCGTCACTGGCGTTTGAATCGGTATTACCAGGATTCGGTGGGGCAATAGTTTCAATAGGGCTGTGTGTATTTGCCTTCACCACCATTCTAGGTTGGAGTATTTATGGTGAGAAATGTGTGGAATATTTATTTGGCACACGTTCAATCATGCCATTTCGTATCTTATGGGTTTTAGCCGTACCATTAGGTGCAGTGGCTAATCTATCTTTCATTTGGCTGGTGGCTGATACGTTAAATGCCTTAATGGCACTGCCCAATTTGATTGCCTTATTATTACTTAGCCCTGTTGTGTTTAAGCTGACTCGTGACTATTTTAATAAGGTAGAAAATTAAAGATTTTCTAAAGTAATGGTTAGATTTAAATCATCATTACTTAAATAAAGTTCGCCATCTTGAATCGTACATTGTAATTGCATAGAACGCTGCACCATTGCATCAATGCCTTCTGCCTCGATATGGTAAACAGTCAGATTATTGAAGCGTTGAAATTTTTCTTTATTTTGCTGCTGCCACACTTTGGCTTTGCCTTGATGATAAGTATAAATAATGACTTGTTTGGCTCTGCCGCAAGCCTTACGCACTCTTTTTTCATCAAGTTGACCAAAATCAATCCAAAGATCAATTTCACCAGTGAGTGATTTTTGCCAAAGTTCAGCTTCATCATCACTATTCATTCCCTTAGTAAAACTCAGTTGTTCATTCGCATTGATCATAAAGGCTATTAGCCGAATCATAAAACGATAATTATTTTCTGAGGGATGTTGGGCGATGGTTAAATCATGGCTTTGGTAATAATGCCGATCCATATCTGTAATATTGAGTGAAACTTTAACGATAGTGGAATTAATAGCCATAAGAAAGAGTACTCGGTAATTAGCGTGCTGGTGGCGTAAGTAGTAGGTGTTTATCGATCGGAATAAAGCGTGATGAAGCATCAATTAGAGATTTTGCTGTAAGTTGAGGTACGCCATAGACTTCAACCGTTACTTGATGTCTTTCTCGCATTTTAGTGGCTAATAAGTCAAAGTCACCATCACCTGAAACTAAAACAACGATATCTGAGTCTTGAGCATATTCAATAGCATCAAGGGTGATCCCTACATCCCAATCGCCTTTTGCTGAACCATCGGATCGTTGGATAAAGGGTTTTAACTTTACCTCAAACCCAATCGCTCTCAATATGTTTTGAAATTGGCGTTGTTTTTCATCGCCACGCTCGGTGGTGTAGGCGATAGCTTGTACTACTCGCCGATCTTTAGTCGCTTCTGCCCAGAACTTATTATAATCGAAATGACAGCGATAAGCCTGTCTGGTCGTGTAGTAAACATTTTGGACATCGACAAAGAGTGAAACTGTTTTCAATATTTCTTTCTATTCATCCAATAAGGCATCGCGATCATCACTATGTAGACGCGGCATGATCCACATTTCATACATAGATACGACCCACATAAAGGCGAAGGATAAGCCCATCATGCCACCACCGATAATCACCAACCATGCAAAGTTAGGGTTCAGCTTGGTCAGCCACCATGATGAAATATCAAGTAATAGGAAGATGTAGGGCATAACAATAACACTCGCTTTGAGGTATTTAGGAACGCCGGCAGCTAAGCTAAAGATTAGCCCAACAAACATAAAGATAAATGAGATACCAAACAGATGAATATGTGACACGCGAGCCAGTGATGAGAAGCTTGCACCTGTATCGGTTTTGGCGCGTTCGACTACATTCTCAAATTTGGTGAAGTCTGGAATTGGAAGTCCGGAGTCTGCGTTGTGACACATAATACAGCTGGAATCCATAATTTTACGAATACCGGTGTCATAAAACGCTTGTTCATTAGCCCCTTTGTGTACCCAGTTGATGATTTTTAGTCTATCTTCTTCTGGAGCCATCAATTGCATTGAGCCGTTTAGTTTGGCTTCAATAACTGAGCCTGAACGTTTGCCATAGTAGCTGTATACAATATCATCAACCGACAAGCCCATTTCACCATCGGCAAGACCATGGGTGAATTGGATTTGTACTATTGCCATCATATAACCGACGGCGACGACGACTAAATAGCCGGTAAATAGCGCTTTAAGTGCCAATCCTTGACTACAAAGGTTAATTTTATGTGCTTCAAATGACGCCATAATAGACTCTCTTTAATATTTATTTTGTAAAAACTTGTTTTAACAATTCAGTGGTTCTTGCCGCGGGGTTATCACGAATCTTCTTTTCTTCAATGGCTATCATAGCAAATAAACCATTCAATGCCTGTTCGGTAACGTAAGCCGATAAATCTAGGTTAATATTTTCACCTACAAGAGGTATTGCCGCGACTTGTCCTGCTAAATCATTGTAGTATTTTGTAGTGCCGACTTGGTTGAGCGAATCAGTAATGGTTGGGCGAAATAACTCGGTCAGTTGCGTGGTTGTTTTGTCTTTAAAGTATTGTGTGGCGGCATCATCATTACCTTGTAAGATTGCATTGGCATCTTCAATTGTCATGTCTTTAATCGCACTGATAATGATATTTGTTGCTTCCGGTGCCGCTTTTTCGGCAGCATGATTCATACTTTGTTCAAATTGATCTGCTTGAGCGGATAAGCCAAATTGTCTCATTAAGTCACTGGCTTGTTTTAACTCAGGTGGCATGGCAATACGAATTAGTTCATTGGCAAGGTAGCCGTCTGCTTTGCTGACATTATCAATGGCTAGTCGTGTTCCTGTATCGAGGGCTTCTTTTAAACCAGAAATGATAGTGTTGGTATCTAAGCCCAAGCTTGAGGATATGGCATCGCTAGTCGTGCCTTCTGAGAACAGGCCGGATGCGGCATCGCCTATATCATCAAGAAAACTGCCCCAATCAGCAGAACTTGCTCCACTAAAAAGTGACGTTGCTAATAAGAGTGAAAGTGTTGCTTGATGCAGACGGTTCATTTTAAATCCTTTTTTATTTTGTCAGGCTGGCAAAGAGTGCTGGTAGTTTCTCTGGTAGTTTGTCGACATTATCAATCACCATATGTTGATTGCCAAATATATCTTTTACATAGTCATCAGCATGAGGATCTAAGGTGATGCAATAGCTATAAATACCTTTCTGATCGAGTTCTTGTACTGCTTTATGAGTATCTTCGATTAAGAGGCGTTCATCATCAACATCAATATCAGCAGGTTCACCATCGGTGAGAATAAGCAGTAGTTTTTTATCAGCTTTTTGAGCTTCAAGATAATGGGCTGCATGGCGCATTGCCGCGCCCATACGGGTTGAATAAGCGGCTTTAAGCCCTGCTACTCGCCCTTTAACTTCATCATTCCATGGTTCACTAAAACCTTTAATATGATGGTAACGCACATCATGGCGAGTATTAGAATGAAAACCAGCGATGGCAAATTTATCACCTAATTGTTCTATAGACCACGATAATAGCGATACTGATTCTTGGCATAACTCTAAAATGCTTTGGCTGGAACCTTGTGGAATATCATTAGTTGATTCTGATAAGTCGAGCAATAACATCACGGCGATATCGCGCCCATCATGCCGGTGGCTCATATTGATGCGTGTATCGGGTTGGCTACCACTTTTTAAATCAATTAATGAGCGAATAGCGATATCGAGATCAAGTTCAGAGCCTTCTTCCTGATAGCGAATACGCACTGTATTTTGTGGTTTAAGTAATTCTAATATTCGTTTAAGTCGTTTTAATACCGCACTATGTTTATTTAATAAGGCATCAATATCACTGGCATTACCGGTGGGATGTAAGGCTTCATAAACACTAACCCAATCTGGACGATAGCTTTGGGTATGATAATCCCATTCTGGATAATGACGTGGCGGTAAGCCTTGATGTTCATCTTCCTCGTTCTGCTTTTTACGATGCTCATCAAACAATTCTTCTTCATCACCTTCTTCGATAAAGGTCCACATATGGCGATTATCATCACGATAGTCAATTTCAGTATTATCAAAAAAGACATTAGCGAGTTGGTCGCTTTGGATACGTGTTCGAGCAACATAGGATAAGCCGATACCGGCAATTTCTTTGGTACTCGATTCGCCTTCAGCCATGGCGGTGTAGAAGTGTTCTACAAATTCAAGTAAGTCTGGATCGCTATAACCATGGTCAGGATCTAATAGCGCCAATGACAGCATAGCAAGACGGTGGCGGAGACAAGACTGTATTTCAGGATCACAGGCGCCTTCAATAGGGCGTGGGTGCAATTGAATAAACAGTTGGCGTAATCCTGGATATTGTTGAATGGCCAAATATTCGACGCGAGCATCTTCAATAAATTCTACCGCTAAGCGTTGAAAGGGACTGTAATTATCAGCAATGATAGGACGCGTCCATCGTTGATGTGCCGCCATATGCGCTAAGGTTGCACGGTAACGATCTATGCCCTTTACATTATTAATATCATCATAAACATCAGGAATGCGTAAACCTAAACTATCAAAATAAGGTTGTGGTTTACGTAATTCATCAAAGCCTAAGGAGTAGGGCACCAGTTGTGGATCATCATTCCATAAGGCTTGCATATATAAAGAGAGTTGGCGTTCATGATCATAAAATAAGGTACCATGCCGTTCTCTTTGCATAATGGCAAGGCTGTCAGCAGATTGCAGGGTGAAAAAATCTCGTTGACGTTCTGGGTGGTTATTATAAAAACGTATCCCATAATCAATCCAGTTTTTTAAGCCTGAAAGTGATAGTTGCCCAATAAGATAAGGCATTTTTGCCAATAAGTCCGATACGCTAGGGCTGGGTATGGTGGCATGGTGACCATGAATAGAAATAGACGTCGCTTCCATCATGTTAAAGATGAGATCAAAATATTTTTCTAGGGCAGTAATATCACCTAAGCGACGAGTAACGGGTGGCAATGTTTGCAAGAAAACGGGGATAGCTTTGCCGTTAATGGTACGAGAAATTTTCCATACCATTTGAGAGACGACATTCAATACTTCTTCGCCAAGATGTTCGGCCATGGTCGGCATGTCTTCTAAATAACTTAATACGGGCTCAACACCGCGACCAATGGAACAGATTAGTGAAGCACCGGCAAGGTAATCCTCGACTCCTTGTTCTGAAAGTAAGGCACTTGCCTCTTCCATACAATCATCAAAGATGGGATCAATTTGATCAAAGCCACATTTTAGCTTTCCGCGATAAGGACTCTCTGAAATTTTAGTTTCACTCATTTAGTGAAATCTCTTTAAATTAGGCAAAAATGGCATTGATGGCGTGATCTAATGTGTCACGAATATCAGCATCATCGGTAATAGGGCGTACTAATGCCATTTTACATGCTGCTTTAGCCTCTATGCCCTGTTTCATCAATGAGGCGGCATAGGTCAATAACCGTGTTGAAATACCTTCATCAAGGCCGTGACCTTTTAGGTTACGTGCCGTGGTCGCCACTTTAATAAGTTTATCGGCTAGATCGGCTTCGATGCCACTTTCTTTTTGTAAAATAATTGATTCAATATCAGCAGATGGATAATCAAATTCAAAGGCAGTGAACCGTTGTTTAGTAGATTGTTTTAAGTCTTTCATTAGACTTTGATAACCGGGATTATACGAAATGACTAATTGAAAATCAGGATGCGCAGCAAGTAATTCACCCTTTTTATCTAAGGGTAAGACACGACGATGATCGGTTAAAGGATGAATAACTACAGTGGTATCTTGGCGGGCTTCGACAATTTCATCAAGATAACAAATTGCTCCAATACGTGCGGCAATGGTTAACGGCCCATCCAACCAACGTGTGCCATTGGCATCTAATAGATAACGACCCACTAAATCAGAAGCGGTCATATCTTCATTACATGCGACAGTAATTAAAGGCTTGCCTAATTTCCATGCCATATGTTCGATAAAACGTGATTTACCACAACCGGTTGGACCTTTGACCATGACAGGCAAGCGGGCGTTATATGCCGCAGTGTAGAGTTCAACTTCATCACTCTGAACTTGGTAGAAAGGTTCTTCTTTGATTAAGTATTGGCTAGTATCTGTCATGGTATTGGCTTCTTGAATTGAAGAAAGGATTTAGCAAAAAAAACAGCGGCGTTATCGAGCTGATTTTTTTGCTGAATAGTTTCGAGATTAAGGAAGGGATGGGTTGGAAAATTGATAAATCCCCGCTACGAAAATAGCGGGGAATATCATTTAACTTTTGTGCTTAGGCTTACTTATGTACGCCTAATTTTTCACGCCATCCTGGGAAGATTTTATCAGCATCGCCAGGGAATGATTCGAAGGCACGAGCAAATTCACGATGCTCTTTAGCAAATTCGATAGGATCTGCACCTTGTTTCCAACATTCAAATGCTTGACGTAATGATGTTGCACCAGCCGCAGGGCTATCAATATGTCCATAAGCACCACCACCAGAAGTATTGATAACGTTACCGTGACCTAGATTTTCGAAGAAACCAGGTAAACGTAATGCATTCATACCACCAGAGATGATTGGTGTTGTTGGTTTCATTCCGTACCATTCTTGGTGGAAGAAAGGACCATCAGCACTATCACGTTCGATCATATAGGCGATGATACGATCATCAGAACCACCTTCCATTTTACCGAAGCCCATTGTGCCCACGTGGATACCAGAAGCACCCATAAGACGTGAAAGCTTAGCTAAAACAAAGGCGTTATAACCACGAACAGAAGAAGGCGATGTAACCGCACCATGGCCTGCACGATGATAATGTAAATATTGACCTGGGTAGTTACGGCGAGCAGTTGTCACCATACCTGGACCACCGACATAACCATCTACTAAGAAGGCAACTTTATCAGCATCTGGACCAAATGCTTCTAGAATGAAGTCAGCACGAGCACACATTTCGTGGTGATCATCGGCTGTGATGTTTGCAGAGAATAATTTAGCTTCACCTGTTTCATCTTGCGCACGCTTCATTGCGTCAACAACCAATGGAATTACTTTTTTCATTGGACAGAAAACTTGGTTACCTTGTGGTTCATCATTTTTGATGAAATCACCACCTAACCAAAATTGGTATGCTGCTTCTGCAAAAGGTTCTGGACGTAAGCCTAATTTGGGCTTAATGATAGTACCAGCGATATAGCCACCATCTTTTAATGGACGACCTAATACACGCCACATATCAGAAATATCTTTTGAAGGACCATCAAATAATTGCAACATACGAGGTGGCACATAGAAATCTTGCATTTGAGCACATTGCACATCGCCCATGCCTTGGTTATTACCAATAGCAAGTGTTAGGAATGATACGACCATATTGCGACCATCAATGAGGTTACGGTCAAATAAATCATTAGGGTAAGCGATTTTCATGGTGCCGTTAGCTTCATCAATCTCATAGACCATTGCATCGAGATTTTTGGTGAAGTCATCGGTGGTTGAAACTTCAACATTGGTGCCAGTTGAAGACTCAGCAGCGAAATGAGCGGCTGTTTCTAAGTAGCCACCAAACCCCGGCATTGGCGTCATGGTGTAAGCGACAAGCATATGTTCGCCGTTGGAAATCAGATCTTCTTCTTTTAAACTAAGATCAGCGTAACGTGATGATTGATCCATAATATAACCTTCTTTAATTTAAGAGTTTTGTAGGAAAGTATTGCGTAACGTTTTTTTTAACGTGTATGGAGTGTATGACATTTTTAGTATAAATAAAACTCAAATGTTTTGATTTTAACTATAAGAAAAACTTATAATAAATGACATGAACATAACAATACGTCAATTTAAGATATTTGAAGCGGTTGCATTACATTTGAGCTATACCCGTGCAGCGAAATTACTGTATCTCAGCCAACCCGCCGTATCTATGCAAATCAAACAGTTAGAGTCCGAGGTGGGTTTATCATTATTTGAACGATTAGGTAAAAAACTATTCCTTACTGAGGCGGGTGAAGAGCTACTTGTTTATGCACGACATATTTCGCATCAATTACTTGAGCTTGATGATGTGATGGATGAATTGCGCGGCAGTGACCGTGGTCGATTAACCATTGCTGTAGCAACAACGGCAAACTATTTTGCTTTGAAGTTGTTAGGTGAGTTTTATAAACAGTTTTCAGGTACAAATATTAGTTTGGATGTGACAAATCGTGAAAGTTTATTAAACCACCTTAATAATAATACGGTGGATATGGTGATTATGGGGCAGCCACCTGAGAATATGGACGTTGAAGCAACGTCATTTTTGGATAATCCTTTGGTTGTCATTGCACCTAAAAGTCATGAATTGGTGGGGCAGAAGTCGATTCCTTTATCGGTATTACAGCAAGAAACGTTTATTATGCGTGAACATGGCTCTGGTACACGTATCGCGATGGAACGATTTTTTGAACAAAGTGGTTATAGTATTAGTTCGGTGATGGAAATGAGCAGTAACGAAGCTATTAATCAGGCTGTTGAAGCGGGATTGGGCTTGGGAATAGTATCCCGACATACATTAGAGTTGGAATTGGCATTAGGGCGATTGATAATACTTAATGTTGAGTCATTTCCCATTATGCGACATTGGTATTTGGTTCATCGCCGAGGTAAGAGATTGACAGCATTGATGTCAGCATTTAAGCAACTGGTTATTGATGATACTAGCCGAATTTTAGGGGTAACTGATTCAAAGTCCTAGCTGTTTTACGCTCAGCCATTTTGCTTTGCCAAAGCCGGCAACGAGTCGAGCTTTAGTTAGTTTTAGTAGATAAAAATGAAAGCCAGGTAAGTTTAGAAAGATATCTGAATCAGGAAATTGAGCAAGATAATCATGACGTAATTTTTCATCATCATTCGTTATTTCAGCAATAGCTAAACAGGTAATTCTTGCACCTGTGCTTGGGTTGTCGGCATCAGCAGGATCAAAAATAGTGAGTGATACTTTAGCATTAGCTTGAATATTATGACTGTGTTCGGCTAGATGACTAATAAAAATTGCAATATCACCGTTATCGCTAATGATATAGGGTGTAATTGAGCCAAATGGATAGCCTAATTCAGCTTGTGAGTGTGTTGATAATACGCCGTAGTGTAGATTTTTAATAAACTGTGCGGGCTCAAGTATCATGGCTTTAACGTTATCCAATTAATTTCTCGTGCAGTAGTATCACCGACAACAACTTGCTTTAAGCTTTTAGGTATTTCAACTTGGCTGGGTGAAAGTGCAATACGACCCGCCATAAGTTCGGCTAGCTTTTGTGGATGCAGTGGTATTTGTTCTGGTTTAGCATAGCCGGCAGGGTAAACAGGTTGATTATTAGTATCATATTTATCACTCGCACCGACAGTATGTAAAATTTCATGAGTCATTATGATGGTGTTCTGTTTATTCTGCCGAGAATCCGCAAAGACATTAATAATACCAATCAAACCTTTCTGTAAGCCTAATGAGTGCTCAAGTGCTTGATTGTCTTGTCGCTGATGATAGAGTACATAAAGACGAATTCTATCGGTATTAGATTTGTTATCAGGCGTGTTTTTATAGGCCCAATATCGGAGCTTCAAGCTCCAAATCATAATATTTAGTATCGAACCATTTCTTGCTGGTGGCGATGGTGGTAGAGAGTGAATTGTTGCACCTAGAGCGGTGATAATAGGTTGTGATGTGATAAGTTGATATTGCTCAGCATTGCGAGCAAAGAAGCTATCAATATCCTGAAAGTTTTTTATTGTTAATTGTTGAATATAGTCATCGGTTTCAATAGTGTTATCGCCATTGATTGGGAATATCGTCACTTCAATCGGCTTATACCATGAAGTAGTATTAATACGTTGTTCTTTGGTATAGATCGCGGATGCTGCCAATATTAAGAGTAGAACTATAATGCGAACATTTCTAAAACTAAATACTTTCATAAATTCAATTATTGATGAGCATAAAAAAGGCCGGAGGATAAATCCACCGGCCTTTCATATTTAGTATTAAACTAAAATTTATACTGGAACAACGTTTTCAGCTTGTGGGCCTTTTGCGCCTTGTGTCACTTCCATTGATACAGCTTGACCTTCTTTCAAAGATTTGAAGCCTTCTGCTTGGATTGCACTGTGGTGTACGAATACATCTGGACCGTCAGCTTGCTCAATAAAACCGAAACCTTTTTCGTCATTGAACCACTTTACTGTACCTGTTACTTGATCTGCCATGTCTAACCTCTATACTTTGTTACTTTAAATATTAATAATTACTCAGCAATAAAATCTGCTGGTGGTGTTGATCCTTCACCAAAAAAGAATTTATCCAACTCTTCTTTAAGAAACTGCTGAGACTTAGGATCAGCCAGCGATAAACGATTCTCGTTTATCAGCATGGTTTGTTGGCCCAACCACATTTGCCATGCCTCTTTCGAGACCGACTCATATATCTTTTTGCCAAGTTCGCCAGGATAAGGTGGAAAATCCATCCCATCCGCTTCTTTTTGAAGTTTAACACAATGAACAGTATGTGCCATTAGTTCCTCATTTTTTGTAGTTGTTCTAGAAATAGTTTTACTGGTGCGGGCAAGCCGATCAGTAATGCAGCGTCTATTTTATACCAAGTTAAACTTTTATTCTCGGCAATGTGATTATTATCAATTGAACACTGAATGATATAGGGGTGAATATCGAGTTTGAAATGGCTAAATACATGGCGGATGTAAGGCTGTGTGGTGATGTTAGCGACATTGATAAAAAGCTTGTTTTGGCAGAAATCATCAATGTTCTTGCTATTGTCAGTTTCAGGAAAACTCCATAACCCACCCCAGATACCATTATTAGGTCGATGTTCTAGTAGTACTTCACCTGTCTCTAATTGTGCAATTAACCAATTTGTTTGACGAGTAGGAATTATTTTTTTAGGTTTGGGACTTGGGTAGTTCTGCGGAACATTATGTTGAAATGCGTCACAGTTTTCTTGTAAAGGGCAAATTTCGCATTTAGGTTTGCTACGCGTACATACGGTTGCTCCTAAGTCCATTTGCGCTTGGATATAGTTTGCAATGCGGTGTGTAGGTAATAACTCTTCGGCACATTGCCATAGTTTATTCTCAGTTTTTTTCTTACCTGGCCAGCCTTCAATTGCATAATAGCGCGCTAAAACACGCTTTACATTGCCATCAAGAATTGGAAAACGCTGGTGATATGCAAGAGTCATAATAGCGCCAGCAGTCGACCGGCCTATTCCTGGCAGTTCGATAAGTTCATATAAATTATCAGGGAGTTGACTATTATATTTCTGAACAAGAATAATTGCTGTTTTATGTAAGTTTCTTGCGCGTGCGTAATAACCTAACCCCGTCCATAAGGCGAGTACATCGTCGATGGGTGCATTAGCAAGTGATTGAATATCATTATACTGCTGGGTAAAGCGATGGTAATAATCAATAACAGTACTCACTTGAGTTTGCTGTAACATGATTTCAGATAACCAAACGTGGAAGGGCGTTGGCTGCTGTTGCCAAGGAAGGTTTTTACGGCCAGACTGATCAAACCAGATTAATAATTGATCGCTAAAGTTGAATGTAGTCAAAATTGTAGGGGTTCATTAAAGCTCTGTAGCCTTTGATATGGCTACAGAGATATTTGATTGGAATGAATTAGAAGAAACTTTTAAGTTTATCGCTAAGTGCATCTTTCAGCTGATCTTCAGTTGATTTTGGTGCTGGTTCAGTAGATGCTTCAGTTGTGTCTGGTGTTGTTTCGGTAGGAGCCGCGGTTTCAGTACCCAATAGCCCACCTAATAAACCACCAAGATCGCTGCCTACTTCGTCTTTTAATTTATCAGCTAATTTTGCTTTAATTTCTGCTGTGGCTTTCTCTTTAAATAAGCTAGCTAAATCAACAGTTGGTTTAGGATTATCAAATGTACCTGTGATTTTAACTGGGATAGTTAGCCCTTTAAGTTCAGCTAACTCTACACCTTCTTGTCCTTTTGACGTGCCGACGATCGATACTTTTAAACCGTAATCAATGGCCTCTTTTGGTAAATCAACTGTGCCTGCACCATTAATGCGCAATAATGGTGACATGACAAGAAAGTCTTGATTATTGATTATGCCATTTTTAGCTGTAAATGAGCCAGTTAAACTGGCAAAATCCGTTTTAAGCGGTGCATCTGAATCTGGCAGTGTTTTTCCTGACATAGCGGCTTTTGCTTTACGAATACTTTCCGCAATATTAATGCCCTTTATAGCACCATCAGTAAATGAAAATTTACCACTACCTGTTAGGGTTTGTTTAATTTGCTCAACAGTCGCGCCATTTCCTGTTAATTTCGCCTGTGCATTAGCGGTTCCAGAAAGTTTATCATCACCAGTTAAGTCTTTTAATAATGGGCCTACTTGTACATTTTTAAGACGTTCGTTAAGAGATAGTTTTAATGTTTTACCCTTAGCATCTAAATTAACATTACCATTGTATTGACCTTGATAAAGATTGGCGCTAAGAGGGGCTAATTTAATTAAACCTTTGGCAGCATTTATTTTGATGTGGATATTCTCACTATGAGTACCACTCACTTTTAATTTGCCAATATCAAGCGTTCCTTTGGCGTTAATGGCTCTTAATGTTTCAAGTGGAAGTTGGCTGGCACCTGCTGCTGCGGTAGCTGCAGGTGGTGTAGCTATCTGTTCTTCTTTTGAAACGGGTGGTAAGTAACGATCAGCATTAATTTCATCTAATACTAATTTGAATGTAATCGCTGGATTAATAAAGTCCGTTATTGAGAATTGACCCTTTAAGTTACTTTGGTCCAAAACAACGTTAAGTTGTTTAGCATTGAAGTGTTTGCTTGAGGCGGTAAATTCGGTATCAAGTTGAACCAAACTCAAGGTACTATCATCTGCCATTATAGGAAGTTCTATCGCTAAATTGTTAGCAAGTTGTCTAAGGTTAAATGGGCTAACGTTTAGATTACCTGCCACATTTGGATTATCAGAAGATAGTTTGCTGACATTAATCTGACCATTAATAAGTAAGTCTTGTATAGATAAGGCTAAATCAGATAACGATAATGATTGCTTTGCTTGGTCAGAAATAATATTGGTTTTTAATGTAATGTCTGCTTTGCCGCCAGGTAGGGCTGGATCAGTGATTGTTGCTGATAAATCGACAGCTGTTAATGATGTTTGTTGATTAGCGAGGTTTGCTGAAATAGAGGTTGATAATGTTGCATCAATTTCTTGCTGGTCTTTATTTGCTTTAACGGTGAGTGATAATCCATCAATGGTAACCAACTGTTTGAGCATATCGGCATTAATATCAGCACTTAAAGCAATATCTGCTTTTGAAAATGGTAAGTCAGCACCTTCTGCTTGCGTTGTAAAATCAAGGTCTGTCAGGCTATATTGTTGCTTTTCAAGATCAACCATTACGTTTGTAGTTAAACTGATATGTGCTTTAGCCTGTTGTTTTGCACTGGTAATATTGAAGTCCATATTAAGCGCAGTGGCTTTGCCCGGAACTAATGGATCGGTTGTTAGATTTAAGTTTTTAAGTTGGTAATTGTCGCCAGTGCTGGCATCATCCCAGATAATATTTGCATTAGATAATTGAACCCCTGCAATACTAATTGCAGCCAGTGCTGGAGCACCAGACTCACTTGATGCGCTCTCTTTTTTATCAGCAGTATTAGTTGTCGACTCGCTTGATACAAGATCATCCCAGTTAGTTTTTCCTGCTTTATTTTTTTCGAGATTAAGCACTAAGCCATCAAGAATAATGGTGTCCATTTCAAGCTGTTTATTAAGTAATGGCATCAATTTGATGCGAACTTCAACGGCATTTACTTTAGCGAAGGTATCCGCTTTAAAACCTTTTGCATTACTAAGCGATAAGGAACCTAATTCAAGAGCAATCCACGGAAACACAGATAATTCTATGTCACCTTCAAGTGTTAGTTGTCGTCCAGTTGCCTTTTCTACTTGATCAGAAATTTCTTGTTTATAATCATTGGGGTCAATAAAGAAGGGTAGGGCAATAAGACCTGCTACGGTAAGTATGACAATGACAAAAATAAGTTTTAATAGTGTTCGCATGATTTTATTCCCTAAAATTTAGATGCTATTTAATATGAGCATTATGAACTAGCTTGAAGCTTAAAGCTAAATTGTTCAAAGTGTAGGGTATGATGAATTAATGTGTCGGTGATAATAGAGTATGTTTCATCACCCTCTTTTACACGAAATATTCGATTATTAGAAAAGACGCCTTTATTCACAATCACGGTTTTTCCTTGTTTGCTGTCCTCAACTTCTGCAAGTAATAATCCTTGAAATATTTCAGTCTCACCATCGGGAATAAATGTGATGGCTGTTGGTGATGTTGAATGTAGTTCTAATCCAATACGAGTTGTATCCTTATTAATATGTAGCCATCTGATTACGCCGAGTAATGGTGTCGAAGCCGAATCAAAGATAGCAATAAAATCACCAATATTAAGCGAAATGTGGCGATCACTATTTCTAGTTGCCATTATGCCGCCTTCACTTTTATTAGTAATAGTCCATTTAAGCGATTTCGAAAAATCATTACTATCTAAACAGTGATGAATAGAGACTACGCCACTAGCAATATTGACTTGATGCACTTCAACACTTGGCATACGTTCATATTCTCGTTGGTAGGAAGCATCGATTTGTGGTCTGATTTTTTGTAGTAATTGAAAGTCGAGGTTATAAGTCCCTTTTTGAAATGACTTAGCCATGTCATCGATAACATGTAAGACAGGGTAAGTGTTAAGTAACCGTGCTTGTGGTAATTTTCGGTCTTCAATATTTATTGATGATAATGGCCGAGGGGGATGATCGCTAGTACCCGAGATGTAAAAATTTGAAGCAAGGAGTAATTGGCTACTTGCTTTAATTTGTTTATCGCTTAAATGAGAAATTTTTATTTGATCAGCAATGGTCCCCATTAAATTAAATAATCGGAAAATATCGTATTTTTCTAAACTAAATGGTTCGGCTATATTAGTTAGCATTAGCTGACTGTAGTTATGAAAAAAAGAGTTATCTATAGATATATCTTTAATAGATACTAACGTGCTTAGAGTGTTACTGGCTTCACAATAAATATAAAGTTGATGTAAGTCTTGGATTGAGCCAGAAGGAGGAGAACGGTAATATCGATATGAGTGCAAGATCAACAAGCTGATTAATTCAGCAAGACGATTAATGGCAATTAAGAATCGAGAATTTGAGTTTGGGTGTTCCCCAGATTGATAGTATTCATTAATAATAATTTTATAAGCAATAATAAGCTCACCGAGTAAATTGCTTAAGTTATTAATTGCTTTTAAAAATTCAGCGGGTGATGATGTTTCACGCTGAATTGAGGTTAAATCACGATTAAATACAAGTTTATGAATTGGCCTACGATAAATATCAAGTAGAGTTAAGCGATTGTTTCCAGGAATGCTAGTTCGATTTAACGGTGTTAGGTTTCCTAAAATAGCACTAATGATTTTATCATTATCATTTTCAGGTAACTGCTTAAGCCATTGTGATAATAATTCCGGATCCGTAATTGTGTGTGGCGAATTAATCGATTTTTCTGGCGTTGAAAAATTTAGACTAGGAAGCTCTTTTCGTGGTGTTTTCTTGTGACGAAACCGTTGGGATAAGTTGGATAAAAAGGATGGTTTTTTAGTTGATTTATCAGTAGTGGTAACTGTTATATCTGTGTTATTAGCATTGATTTGTTGAGAAACGGCATTGAGTATTTGTGTGAGATTTTTGGAACGTAGCGGTTTCTTCAGAATAAAACGCTCATTATTAGGCATATTTTCTTCAGAGGCTAGAACTGCAACAGTACCATTCTTATGTTGTTGCCAAGCTGTTGAACCTTCATCACTATCTAAAGAGTAGATCGCGAGATCAATATGACCCTTTTCGATCAGCTGCCATTTTTGGAGCAGTGATTTATCAGTAAGATTGAGCATTGATTTTAATAATGCATAGTCAGTGTCATTAAAACCATACGCTTTAATATGTAAAAATGACATCAATCTCTCTCCGTGGAATTGGCAGCTTGACTGATTCTAACCGTACGAATAACATTATCAGCTGTTTGCACAACCTCAATTACATAATCCTCAATTCGTAAACTGACACCAGGACTTGGGATGCTTTCTAAATATTCTAAAATAAGGCCGTTGATTGTTTTAGGGCCCTCAGTGGGTAGGTTCCAGTGATTATTCCGGTTAATTTCACGAATATTGGCAGAACCATTGATAAGGTAACTACCATCTTGTTGAGGGTGAATATCTTTGTCTTCATCTATCAAATCATCAGTAAATTCTCCAACAATTTCTCGGAAGATATCTTCAAGGGTGATTAAGCCAAGAATATCACCATATTCATCAACGACTAAGCCTGTGCGTCTCCGATGGCGCTGAAATTGAATAAGCTGGGTATTAAGCGGGGTGTTTTCCGGTACAAAGTAGGCTCGTTTAATGATGCTACGTAAATTGTCTTTATTGAGATTGTCTTGAGCAAGAAAGTGTAGGGCCTTTCTGACATGTAAGATCCCAACAATGGAATCCATATTGTCTTCATAGATAGGTAAACGAGTAAATCCGCAATGAGATAGGTGTTTGATGATGTCTGAGATAGATTCATTCAAATCCAGCCCTTCCATTTCATTACGAGGCACCATTACATCATTAACCGTCACTTTTTCTAGATCAAGGATGCTCATCAACATTTTTTTATGACGTTGGGGAATTAAACTTCCTGCTTCTTTTAATGCCATACGTAGTTCTTCAGAATTAATGGCGGCAGTGGATACGTCTTCTGAAGATACGCCAAATAATGCCAATAAACGATTGGTAATAATATTGATAATCCAGACGAGTGGATACAGTAGAAATAAGAGTGGTTTAAGTACAAAACTAGCAGGAAATGCGACTCGTTCAGGGTGTAATGCAGCCAGTGTTTTTGGTGTAACTTCGGCAAATAATAAAACGACAAGAGTAAGTGTGAAGGTGGCAATAACAATGCCGTTTTCACCATAGAGCTTTACACCAATAATGGTTGCAATAGCTGAAGCTAATATATTGACAAAATTATTACCCAGCAGAATCAAACCAATTAAGCGATCTGGGCGTGCCAGTAATTGACCGGCTCGAATAGCACCTGAATGACCTTCTTGCTCTAAGTGGCGAAGGCGGTATTTATTCAGTGACATTAATGCTGTTTCTGAGCTAGAAAAGAAGGCAGAAAGTAGCAATAAAATAAATAAAACTATAAATAAAAGCGATAGCGATGTGGTTTCAAGCATGATTATTTAAGAAAAAACTCCAGTACAAATTTGCTACCAAAGTAGGCAAAAACTAAGAATGAAAAGCCAGTTAATGTCCATTTTATAGCAGTTTTACCTCGCCAACCGTATTGTTTTCGACCCCATAGTAATGTGGCAAATACAGACCATGAAATAAATGATAAAAGTGTTTTATGAACGAGGTGCTGGGAAAAAATATTATCAATAAAGATAATACCGGTAAGCAAGCCAATAGTAAGCAAACCAAAACCAACCATAATTAATTGAAAAAGAATGGTTTCCATTGATTGAAGTGGTGGTAGTTTTTGTAGCAATCCTGCCAAATGTCGTTGTCGCAATTGCTGTTCTTGAATAGCTAGCACGATAGCTTGTAAGGCGGCGAGAGTAAATAAACTATAGGCGGCTAGCGACAATAAGATATGCCATTCTAGGGCAGGATTCGCCATGGTAACGACGTTTTCCGTTGGTAACACGGTTTTTAAGATAAGACTGAAAGCAACTAGCGGATAAACAATAATGCCAGGATGTGTGATAGGTTTCATCGTTCCTATAATAAAGGCGATAAAAGCCATCAACCATGTTGCAATGGTTAATGTTGTGAATAAGCCCAAATCCCATCCGCCGGCAAGACGCATAGTGAAGAATATAGCTGCACCATGAAAAATCAGAGCAAGCAATGTCACGATACCAATCGATAATAAGCGTTGGCTTTCTTGACGATGACTAACGAAATTATAAATTAAAATAACGCTACAGCTAATATAGAGTAAAAAGGCGAGTGCATTGGCAATGGCCATAGTGTTTCATTCCTTATAGAATGCAATAGTTGATAATATTATCAGTTATAATAAGCATAATTTCTATTAATTGCCGTTAGTTTCGGCTAAAAATGTTCAAGGTGAACTATGTTTGATAGCTTGAGTGAACGATTAGGCAGTACATTACAAAAGCTTCGGGGCCAAGGTCGCATTACCGAAGGTAATGTAAAAGACACTTTGCGCGAAGTCCGGATGGCTTTATTGGAAGCCGATGTTGCATTGCCGGTTGTCCGTGAATTTATTGCCAGCGTAAAAGAACGTGCAATGGGGCAAGATGTATTGCATAGCTTAACGCCAGGGCAAGCACTGGTAAAAGTTGTTAGTGATGAATTAACTGCAATAATGGGTGAAGCGAATGAAACGCTTAACCTCAATGCTCAACCCCCCGCAGTAATATTAATGGCAGGTTTGCAAGGTGCGGGTAAAACAACCAGTGTCGCTAAATTAGCGCGATGGTTAAAAGAGCGTGAAAAGAAATCCGTGATGGTTGCCAGTGCTGATGTATACCGTCCTGCGGCGATTGAGCAATTAAAAACATTGGCCAATGAAGTGGATGCGGCGTTTTTTCCAAGTACAGGCGATCAAAATCCAGTAGACATTGCCCGAGCAGCGGTTGAGCAAGCAAAATTACAATTTATTGATGTAGTGATCATTGATACGGCAGGTCGATTGCATATTGATGATGAGATGATGACTGAGATCAAACAGATCCATGCCGCCATCGATCCTATTGAAACTTTGTTTACAGTCGATAGTATGACAGGACAAGATGCTGCCAATACTGCCAAAGCCTTTAATGATGCCTTACCTTTAACAGGTATCATTTTAACCAAGACAGATGGTGACGCGCGTGGCGGTGCTGCATTATCAATTCGGCATATCACCGGTAAACCTATTAAATTTATGGGTGTCGGTGAAAAAACCGATGCCTTAGAGCCTTTCCATCCTGATCGTGTGGTATCTCGAATATTGGGAATGGGCGATATATTATCGCTGGTTGAAGATGTTCAGCGAAAAGTTGATAAAGGTGCGGCGGATAAATTAGCCAATAAACTTAAAAAAGGCAAAGGCTTTGATTTAGAAGACTTTAGAGATCAACTGCGTCAGATGGGTAATATGGGCGGCATTGGTTCCATGTTGGATAAAATGCCGGGCATGGGTAATATTACTGCGGCGGCAAAAGAACAAGTCAATGATAAAGAGTTGGGCAAGCTTGAAGCGATTATTAATTCAATGACTAAAAAAGAGCGTCAGCGACCAGATATTATTAAAGGTTCACGCAAAAAACGTATTGCAGCGGGTTCAGGTACGCAAATTCAAGATGTAAATCGACTATTAAAGCAGTTTAAACAAATGCAAACAATGATGAAGAAAATGAGCCAGAAAGGCGGTATGGCTAAGATGATGCGAGGTTTGGGAGGCAAATTTCCCATGGGCGGAGGAATGCCTTTTTAAAATAGGCTTTTCAAATGCTCAATAGTTGAGTAAAATGCATCTGTTTTTCGATCCCGTTTTATTTCAGGCAAAAAATATGGTAACAATTAGAATGTCACGTGGCGGCGCTAAAAAGCGTCCTTATTATACAATCGTAGTAACTGATTCACGCAACAAGCGTGATGGTCGTTGTATCGAACGTTTAGGTTTCTTTAATCCGACTGCAGAAGGTCAGGAAGAAACATTACGTTTAGATATGGACCGCATTACACATTGGATTGGTCAAGGCGCGCAAACATCAGCACGCGTTACCAAGCTAATCGAACAAGTTCAAAAAGCAGCTTAATTTAAGCTGTTTTAGGTATCAGAGTGGCTAATTCCGACGAATTTATTCGAGTAGGTAAAATAGCTGGTGCTTTTGGGGTGAAAGGTTGGGTGAAGATTTTTTCATTTACCGATCCCCGTAAAAACATATTAAGTTATTCACCTTTGTATTTATTACGCAAGGGTGAGTGGGTTAAGCTGGACGTAGTGAGTGGACGCGTTCAGGGCAAGGGAATAGTAATGAGCTTGCAAGGGATCACCGATCCTGACCAAGTTTTACCTCTAGTAGGAACTGAACTTGCTATTAAAAAAGAACAACTAAAGCCAACAACGAATAATGAGTTTTATTGGTCGCAGTTAATTGGTTTAACCGTGATTAACTTAAAAGATGAAACATTAGGTATTGTTGATAGTTTGCATGAAACTGGTGCAAATGATGTTTTAGTTGTTAAGAATAAAGAACAAAAAACAGAACAATTAGTACCGTTTGTAATGGAAGAAGTTGTTCAGCTAGTTGATTTGGATAATAAGATTATTCGAGTTGATTGGGAGTTAGATTACTAAGGAACAAGATGAAAATTGCAGTTATCTCTTTGTTTCCGAAAATGTTTGATGCAATAACTGAGTATGGTGTAACGGGTCGTGCGGTAACTCGCGGCAAGTTGGCTATAGATTATTGGAATCCACGTGATTTCACTCAGGATAAGCATAAAACAGTAGATGATAGACCCTATGGTGGTGGCCCAGGAATGGTGATGAAAGTTGAGCCATTACGAGATGCTATCCATGCTGCTAAAGCAACGTTAGGGTCGCAAACCAAGGTGATTTATTTATCACCACAAGGTCGAAAACTTGACCAGCAAGGTTTGCAAGAATTGGCAACAAGAGAAGCAATGATATTTGTTGCTGGGCGTTATGAAGGTGTTGATGAACGCCTGATTGAGCAAGAGATTGATGAGGAATGGTCGATTGGTGACTATGTTCTCAGTGGTGGCGAACTTGCTGCGATGGTCATAATAGATGGCGTTGCAAGGTTGTTACCAGGTGTTTTGGGTGATGAAGAGTCTGCACAACAAGATTCTTTTATGGCGGGTTTATTAGACCACCCACATTACACAAGACCAGAACGATTATCGGAACAAGCAGTGCCAAAGGTATTGCTAAGTGGTGATCATGAGGCAATACGAAAGTGGCGGCTCAAACAGTCATTAGGACGAACATGGTTACGACGGCCTGAGATGTTAGAAATGGCAACATTAACTAACGAACAGAAAGTATTATTAGAACAATTTATTGCCGAATATGGGCAGGAAGTGGAGTAGAACAATGAGTAATATTATTGATCAGCTAAATGCTGAACAACTGAAACAGGATCTTCCTGCGTTTTCTTCGGGCGATACTGTTATCGTTAAAGTAAAAATCAAAGAAGGCGATCGTGAACGTGAGCAAGCCTTCGAAGGTGTTGTAATCGCTATTCGTAATCGTGGATTACATTCAGCATTTACAGTACGTAAGATTTCTAACGGTGTTGGCGTTGAACGTGTTTTCCAAACACACAGCCTTGCAATTGCAAGTATTGAAGTTAAACGTCGTGGTGATGTTCGCCGTGCGAAACTTTACTACTTACGTGAATTGACTGGTAAAGCAGCACGTATTAAAGAAAAATTGGGTTAAGACCTATTTGGAAGGATCACATTGTGGTCCTAATAAATTTAAAAGGCACGACTATTACAGTCGTGCCTTTTTTGTTTTATGATATGTCCATAAATACCTTTAAGGCTTATGTGGCATGTCAGTAACCGTTCAAACATATATAGACACACCCATTGGTGAGTTGATTATTGCTACTCATGGACAGCAAGTGCAAGGCATATATTTTAATATGTCAGAGTCTCGCACACCATCCTTAGAATCTTCTGTAATTGCAGTGCATGCAACACAACAATTAAATACTTACTTCCAACAAGCTCATAATAATTGGTCATTATCGTTACGTCTAAAAGGGACTGAGTTTCAATGCAAAGTATGGCGCTATTTGCAAACAATTCCCGTAGGTGAAACTCGTACTTATTCAGATGTGGCAAGCGCATTAACAACATCGGCTCGTGCTGTTGGTAATGCTTGTCGTGCAAATTTATTCGCTATCGTTGTGCCATGTCATCGTGTAATTTCAAGTTCTGGATTGGGTGGTTATTATGGCAAAACAGCTGGTAATGAGTTAATAATTAAACAATGGTTATTGGATCATGAGCAAGACGGATAAGAAAATTGATCTCCCGTGTCATCTACAACCATTTTTAGATACATTATGGTTAGAATCAGGCTTAAGCAAGAATACGGTTGAAGCTTATCAACGTGATCTTCTTGGTTTTGCCACATGGTTATCTAAGTCTGATACTGATTTATCATCTGCAACGCGACAAGATATTCTCAAATACCAACGTGAGCGCATACGTAACGGTAGTAAAGTACGTAGTGATGCACGACTATTATCGAGTTTACGCCGGTTTTACCGTTATTTATGTCGTGAAGAATTCCGAGAATCAGATCCTACGGCTCAAATTGAATCGCCGCATTTAGGCCGCCCACTGCCAAGCAGTTTGACGGAACAAGACGTTGAAGATTTATTGGCACAACCAGATACGATCCAAGCATTAGGGCTACGAGATCGCACAATGTTAGAAGTGTTATATGCCACTGGTTTACGTGTCTCAGAATTAATTTCCTTAAAAATTGAACAAGTAAATATGCGACAAGGTTTAGTACGCTGTGTCGGTAAAGGTAATAAAGAGCGTTTAGTCCCACTCGGAGAAATTGCACTAGATTGGTTGCAGGATTATCTAGTAGAAGCTCGTCCTGCCATATTGAATGGGCAAGTCAGTGATGATTTATTTCCAACCAACCGAGGTAAAGCAATGACTCGCCAAGCATTTTGGTATTTGATTAAACGTTATGCCAAGCAAGCAATAATTGAGAAAGATTTATCACCTCATACATTACGCCACGCTTTTGCAACACACTTATTGAATCATGGTGCTGATTTACGGGTTGTTCAATTATTATTAGGTCATGCCAATTTATCAACCACACAAATCTATACCCATGTAGCAAAAGAGCGATTGAAGAGTCTACATACAGAGCATCATCCACGAGGCTAACTAACCTGAATTCTGGATAAGAATAATATTTGAACAATTCTAATCACCTCGTCATCCCGGTAGGCTTTTTAGCCGGGATCTGTGTTTTAAATACTAGATTCCCGATAAAAAGCCTACGGGAATGACGATAAATAAACTAAATTCTCTTATCCAGAATTCAGGTTAACTAGTAGTGGTAAACTAGTCGACCAAATTATTATTTTCAGGAGTGAATAATGCCTTCATTTGATATTGTGTCAGAAATTGATAAACACGAATTAACCAATGCAGTTGATCAAGCAAATCGTGAAATTGGAAATCGTTTTGATTTTCGGGGAACTGATGCCAAAGTTGAGCAGTCAGATAAAGTGCTGACTTTGCATGCGGATAGTGATTTTCAACTTGACCAAGTACAAGATATTTTACGACTCAAATTAGTAAATCGTAAGATTGAAGTCAATTGCTTAGAAATTAAAGATTCAGTGGGTAATGGCAAAATGCGCAAGCAAGATATTATCGTTCGTGAAGGAATCGATAGTGATTTATCACGTAAGATCGTCAAAATGATTAAATCTAGCAAAGCAAAAGTACAAGCCGCGGTACAAGGTGAAAGTGTACGAGTGACGGGTAAAAAACGTGATGACTTACAAAGTGTTATGGCATTACTGCGTGATAATGATGATGTTGATATGCCTCTGCAATTTAATAATTTTAGAGATTAAGGATAAACCATGTTAAAACGACACTTTTTATGGCTACCATTACTTGCTTGGATAGGATTCGCCCAGGCTGATAATGTTGAGATGAGAGATCAGCTGAAAGAAATAATGCCTGATGTCATGATTGGTAGTATTAAACCTGTGGCAAATACAGGATTGTATGAAGTTATTATTAATGGTGAGATTATTTATTTCTCAGAAGATATGCAATATGTTTTTCAAGGGGATGTAATTGAATTGCAAAGCCGTGAAAACATTACGGAAAATAAACGCGTTAGCCTAAGAAAAGATGCACTTGATGCATTAAATGAAGCAGATATGATTGTTTATGAGCCGAAAAAAACAGAATACAATTTAACGGTATTTACGGATATTGATTGTGGTTATTGTCGTAAATTACATAATCAAATGGCTGAATATAATGCATTAGGCATACGCATTCGTTATTTAGCATTCCCACGTTCTGGCATCGATTCTGACTCTTTTGATAAGGCAGAAGATGTGTGGTGTGCAAGCAATCGCCAACAAGCGATGACCGATGCCAAAAATGGTAAAGATGTCAATTCAGAGGATTGTCAATCACCAGTACAAGCACAATATGAATTAGGTCGTCGTTTAGGTGTGACCGGTACACCATCATTATTCTTAGACAGTGGTGAAATTTTACCAGGCTATATACCACCTGCACGTCTGAAAAAGATATTAGAGAGTAAAAGTTAAATTATAGAAGCGGTTTCAACCACGAATGGACGTTCAAATTGTTCACAGCTAAAGCCATTCCTACGAAAGGACGTCTAAATTCACGTAATGCGGTGGTCAATCAATTCACAGTGTTGGTCATCGCATTTTAAAACGCTTACTTCTTTATCCCAATCACCTAAAACAAGTCGCTGTGCTGGCGTGCCATCTATTTCAAATTGATGAATAGCCGGGCGATGAGTATGACCATGAATAAGTTGCGTCACAGAAAACTGTTTCATTATTCGCTCTACTTCATCAAGGTTAACATCCATAATCATAGCTGATTTAGTTTGTTTTTGTTGACGACTTTTCTGCTTAATCTTATCGGAAATTCCTTGCCGATAATTGACGGATAAATGCAAAAAACACCATTGAATAAGTTTGTTTCGAGTCCATTTACGATACCGCTGATAGGCTATATCATCTAGACATAAAGTATCGCCATGCATAAGCAATGTTTTCTTACCGTAAAGATCAATGATGCAGGTATCAGCTAGCAATTCACAGCCTGCACGTTGGGCAAAGTTTTCACCCATCATAAAGTCACGATTACCCACCATTAAATAGGTTTTAATACCTGATTGATGGAGTTGTTGAAGCTGCTCAATTAGCAGTTCAAATTCGGTGGGAATAATATCATCACCTAGCCACGTATTGAACAGATCACCGAGAATATAAAGCGCATTAACGCCTTTAGTTTCAGTCTTAAGGAAGTTAATGGTAAGTTGGATGCGATCTATGTCATTAGGACTAAGATGTAGATCAGAAATAAAGAGTGTCGACATAAGAGCAATCTATCTCCTCTTGTAGAATGAAGAGGAGATAGGTCTGATTACCTTAGTTATTCAACAATACTGGCTTTGTTAATAACGACATCTTCAAGGGGGACGTCAGTCGGGAATGGGCCTCTAGCACCTGTTTCGACAGCACGAATAGCCTCAATCACATCTTGACCTTCGACTACTTGACCAAATACAGCATAGCCCCATGCCGCACCTTCTTCGCCTCGGAAATCAAGGAAGTTATTATCAACGGTATTGATGAAAAACTGTGCAGTTGCAGAATGTGGGTCACCAGTTCGTGCCATGGCAACAGAACCAGCGACATTACTTAAGCCATTATTAGCTTCATTTTTGATTGCCGCATTAGTGGGCTTTTTCGCTAAATCAGCAGTGAAACCACCACCTTGAATCATAAATGTGTCAATAACTCGATGAAAAACAGTGCCATCATAATAGCCATCTTCAACATAGCTTAAAAAGTTAGCAACCGTATTGGGTGCTTTTTCTAAGTTTAATTCAATTACGATATCACCGTGGGTTGTTTCAAGTTTTACTTGTGGCAAAGCGTTGTCTCCTTCTGCATAGACGGTCAGTGAATAAATTGTTAATAATAGAGTCGCGAAAAGGCGAAAAAAGTATTTCATAACAATATATATCCAATGTTTAACAATAAAACGAACATGATAGAGCAAATATCGGGTGAAGTGGTATTTTTCATGTGCGACATGTCGTAAAATAGACAAGACATTTGCACGATAAGTATTTTTTGTCATATCAATGCAAAAATAATCGAAAAAGCGCAGTTTACTAATGTAAATGAGCATTTTGAGATTATTTTTAACGCAGCTATTGGCAGAAAAGACGACGCGTGCAAAGGTCTTGTACTATAAATACAAATAGAGAATCCATATGCTACAAATACACAACAGCCTAACTAAACAGAAAGAAATTTTCACACCAATAGAACCCGGCAAGGTCAAACTCTATGTGTGTGGGATGACTGTTTATGATCTTTGCCATGTGGGTCATGCGCGAGTGATGGTGGTATTTGATGTGGTGACGCGTTATCTACGCGCCAGTGGTTATGAAGTAACCTATATTCGCAACATTACCGATATTGACGATAAAATCATTGCCAGAGCCAATGAGAATGGTGAAAGTATTCAACAATTAACCGAACGAAATATTGCTGAAATGCATCAAGATGCCGATGCATTAGGTGTCATTCGACCTGATCAAGAGCCTAAAGCAACCGAAGCAATGGCAGAAATGGTCGCCATGATCGAAACGTTGATTGCCAAAGGTTATGCCTATGCGGCAGATAACGGCGACGTTTATTATGATGTTAGTGAGTTTGAAACGTATGGCAAATTATCAGGCCGGAATATTGAAGAATTGCGTTCAGGAGAACGTGTTGCTATTAATGAAGCCAAAAATGACCCATTAGACTTTGTACTATGGAAAGCGGCAAAACCTGAAGAACCTTCGTGGGATTCACCTTGGGGACAAGGTCGACCTGGTTGGCATATTGAATGTTCAGCTATGTCAGCAAATTGTTTGGGTGAGCATTTTGATATTCATGGTGGCGGTCAAGATCTGCAATTTCCACATCATGAAAATGAAATAGCCCAATCCGAAGGCGCGCATGGTTGTAAATCAGTTAATTACTGGATGCATAATGGCTTTGTTCGGATTGATGATGAAAAAATGTCTAAATCATTGGGTAACTTTTTCACCGTACGCGAAGTATTAAAAAACTATTCTGCAGAAGTGATTCGATACTTTATTTTAACTAGTCAATATCGTAGCCCATTAAATTACTCTGACGAGTCTTTAGAGCAAGCAAAATCAGCCTTAACTCGCTATTACACTGCTTTACGCGATGTTGATGCACTAGTCGATGTTAAATGGCAGGATGATGCTGACTATGGTGTGAGATTTAAAGAAGCAATGGATGATGATTTTAATACGGCACTCGCATTGTCAGTGATGGCGGATGTGCGACAAGCATTAAATAAAGAAACAGATAATAAACAAGCACGTTATCTAGCTGGATTGCTTAATTCATTTGGTGATGTGTTGGGATTGTTTCAACAAAATGCCGAAGACTTCTTATCCGGCGGCAATGATGATGAAGCGGCTAAAATTGAAGCGCTAATTGTACAAAGAAATACCGCACGAGCAGAAAAAGATTGGGCAAAAGCCGATCAAGTGCGTGATGAACTAAATGAAATGGGCATTGTATTAGAAGATAACCAAGGCAAAACAACATGGCGTAAGGCGTAGGTTAGATTTCAATCCAACTTCTGGTTTTTATCAACAACCCGATGTTGGGTTGAAACCCAACCCACATCGGAAAAGACTTACTTGTCGTGCAAATGTTCTGCGGCAAACAATGTGTTTTCCATTAATGTTGCTACAGTCATTGGGCCTACACCACCGGGAACAGGCGTGATCCATGCAGCATTTTCTTTAGCCACATCAAACTCAACATCACCGGTTAATTTACCGTTTTCAAGACGATTAATACCCACATCAATAATGATTGCACCTTTCTTGATCCAATCACCAGGGATAAAGTGTGGTTTACCGACCGCAACAACTAATAAATCTGCACGGCGAACATGAAACTCTAAATCTTTAGTCCAACGATGACAAACCGTTGTTGTGCAACCTGCTAATAACAATTCCAATGCCATTGGGCGACCGACAATATTAGATGCACCAACCACCACGGCGTCTAATCCATGCAAATCAACACCGGTTTTTTCAAGCAAGGTCATAATGCCTTTAGGTGTACAAGGGCGAAGTTGTGGATTCCGTTGCGCAAGACGACCGATATTATAAGGATGAA
The DNA here is from genome assembly GCA_013215825.1 of Piscirickettsiaceae bacterium. Taxonomy (GTDB): domain Bacteria; phylum Pseudomonadota; class Gammaproteobacteria; order Nitrosococcales; family Methylophagaceae. The sequence goes on from JABSQN010000001.1 coordinate 417,333, forward strand.
AGCCATCGACATCTTTATGCGGAACAATGCGCTCAATAACGACTTGAGTATTAATCTGCTCTGGTAAAGGGAGTTGCACCAAAATACCATCAATTTCATCATCATTATTTAGCGTGTCAATTAAGGTTAATAACGCTTCTTCAGTTGTATCTTTTCCTAAATCATGTGAGACAGATTTAAAGCCAATTTCTTCACAACTACGGCGCTTGCTAGCCACATATACCTGTGATGCTGGATCACTACCAAGCAGTACAACGGCCAATCCCGGTTTACGCTTACCAGCGGCGATACGTTGATCAGTTACTACTTTCAATGCGTGCTTAAGTTCAATTGAAATAGCTTTGCCATCTATAATTTGGGCACTCATAACGTGTTTCCAGATATTCAAAAGACGCTATATTCTCATGTTGAGCCTCGAACGGCAAAAATATAAAAACAGTGATTGACGAAAGCGCCCCATCAGCGTATTATTTCGCCTTTCTTCGAGGATGTCTGTCTAAGACATATCGGAAAAATGTCGGGGTATAGCGCAGCCTGGTAGCGCATCTGGTTTGGGACCAGAGGGTCGGGAGTTCGAATCTCTCTACCCCGACCACTTCTTACAAACACCTTTCCACCTTCTCGATAAAGCATATAATGCGCCCGTAGCTCATCTGGATAGAGCATCGGCCTTCTAAGCCGAGGGTAACAGGTTCGAGTCCTGTCGGGCGCACCATTTCATACCTTAAATATCAGTTGGTTAAGGTGTGAAACTTGATGATTATGACCCAATCTCCCCATTCTAATAAAATCAATAAGTGTTACCTCACCGTAACTGACCTTCTTGCTCACGTTTATGTAAAAAGAGGCTTGTTTTGACGCAAGCCGGTTAATATTTAACTAGAATGAGTGGAAATGGGATTTAAAAAATTAGATTCAGGTAATTATCGTGTTCAGAACCGCAGACATGGCGGTAAGTAAAAATAAAAGTGGGGCGGGATAATTTTTATTTTCATGATTTACGGCATGAAGCTGTTTCTCGTTTATTTGAACAAGGTTTAATGGTAATGGATGTTGCCTCTATTTCAGGTCACAGTAGTTTTGAAATGTTAAAGCGTTATACTCATCAAAATGCTGTCGGTTTAGCAAATAAAATAAAATAGGGTTAATGGGAATATATACCCAAACTACTTGAAGATGCAGGTTTTCATTTTGTCATTCCCGTGAAAACGAGAATCTAAGGATCTTGAATAAGCTCACTATCGTTTTAATAAATAAATGAGTTAGATTTCTTGTTGTCAGTCCCCTCCAATATTTGTTTAAAAAAACAAAATAACAATTTAATCAGTAAGGGTTTCAGTGTATAATTTTGAAACTTGAAACTTGAAACTTGAAAATGCATTTCATTCTGTATTTTAGAGTCGGTTTATAAACATGGATATTAGAACTTACTTGTGCAAGAACCAAATTACAGTATTGCTATCTTGTTGTGTACATACAACAGTAAAAATTTCCTAGAAGAACAGTTAGATTCCATCGCTAAACAAAGCCATGCCAATTGGCAAGTGTGGGTATCTGATGATGGTTCGCAAGATAATACCATTAAAATTATAGAAAGTTATAAGAAAAAATGGGGTAAGTATAAAATATCTGTGCAGGCTGGACCCCAGCAAGGGTTTTCATTAAACTTCCTTTCATTAGTAAATGATAATCGTATTCAAAATGACTACTATGCTTACTCGGATCATGATGATATTTGGCATTCTAATAAATTAGAAAAAGCACTTAAATGGTTAGGCACTATACCTGAAGAAACCCCGGCTCTTTATTGTGGCCGCACTTGTCTTGTTGATGATGATTTAAATGAAGTTGGCTTTTCGCCAATATTTAGCCGTCCTCCTGCTTTTGCTAACGCTATTGTGCAAAATATAGGCGGCGGTAATACAATGGTATTTAATCATGCGGCCCGCACTTTATTACAGAAAATTGATACTAGTAATGGAATCGTTTCTCATGACTGGTTAACCTATCAAGTAGTAACCGCATGTGGTGGTAAAGTATTTTATGATGATGATTCAACCATAAATTACAGGCAACATATTAATAATATTGTGGGCGCCAATAACAATTGGCGAGCCAGGCTTAAACGTATTAGCATGCTATATCAAGGAGCGCTTAGAGCCTGGAATACAAGTAATCTGTTAGCCATTCAATCTTTAGGGTCTAATCTTAATGATAAGAGCCGGTCGACTATAGAGCATGTTCATTTTCTTAGAAGTAATAACTTAGGTACGCGCATCAAGGCATTAATGAAATTAAATGTTTACCGCCAAACATTGGCGGGAAACTTAGGGCTGATAGCCGCAATAATTATTAGAAGGTTTTAATGTAAATGAGTATATTTGTAACAGGCGGTGCAGGTTTTATTGGTGCTAATTTTATTTTAGATTGGGTTGCCAGTAGTGATGAGCCGATCATCAATATTGATAACTTAACCTATGCAGGCAACTTAGAAAGCCTTACAGCAGTTGAAAGCGATGAGCAATATACCTTTGTAAAGGGTGATATTGCTGATAAAGCACTATTTAAGCAACTATTAAACAAATACCAACCTCGTGCTGTTATTAACTTTGCAGCAGAGTCACATGTTGATCGCTCTATTCGTGAGCCAGAAGCATTTATTAAAACCAACGTTATGGGAACCTTTAATTTATTAGAGTCTGTACGAGAATTTTGGAATATCTTAGAAAATGATAAAAAAGAAAACTTTCGTTTTTTACATATTTCAACAGATGAAGTTTATGGCTCTTTAGAAAAAGATGAACCTGCCTTTACAGAAACGCATCGCTATGAACCCAACAGCCCCTATTCAGCAAGTAAAGCAGCCAGTGATCACTTAGTCCGTTCATATCATCATACTTTTGGATTACCAGTACTAACGACAAACTGTTCAAATAATTATGGGCCTTACCACTTTCCTGAAAAGTTAATCCCATTAATGATTGTTAATGCATTAGCAGGAAAAGACCTGCCAATTTATGGTGATGGCCAACAAATTAGAGACTGGCTATTTGTAAAAGATCATTGCAGTGCTATTAGGCGGGTATTAGAAGCAGGAAGAGTAGGTGAGGTTTATAATGTTGGTGGGTGGAACGAAATGCCAAATATAGACATCGTAAATACAGTTTGCTCATTACTAGATGAATTAAGCCCTAGAAATGATAAAGCTAAATACAGCGAGCAGATTACATTTGTAACCGACCGCCTAGGGCATGACCGTCGTTATGCCATTGATGCTAGAAAGATTGAAAAAGAACTGGGATGGAAACCGGAAGAAACATTTGAATCAGGCATTCGTAAAACCGTACAATGGTATTTAGACAATAAAGAATGGGTGAGCAATGTACAATCAGGAGCCTACCGTGATTGGGTTGCAACAAATTACCAAGAACGCACAGTATGAAAATACTTTTATTTGGCAAAAATGGGCAAGTCGGCTGGGAATTACAGCGTAGCCTTGCCGTTTTAGGCGAGGTAATTGCACTTTCTTCTAAGAGCCAAGCCTACTGTGGTGACTTTACTGATTTACAAGGTTTAGCCGAGACCATTAGACAAATAAAGCCAGATATTATTGTTAATGCCACTGCCTACACTGCCGTTGATAAAGCGGAAAGTGAAGGTGATTTAGTTAAAATCATCAACACAGATGCCGTGGAAGTCTTGGCGCAGGAAACCAAAGCACTAGATGCCTTACTAATTCATTATTCAACCGACTATGTGTTTGATGGTGAAGGCTCACAACCTTGGAAAGAAACAGATAAGACTAACCCAATAAACACCTATGGAAAAACAAAGTTAGCAGGTGAAATTGCAATCCAAAATTCAGCCTGTAAATACCTTATTTTTAGAACCAGCTGGGTTTATGGCGTGCGTGGTAATAACTTTGCAAAAACAATGTTACGACTAGCCAAAGAGCGAGACAGCCTTAGCGTTATAGATGACCAATTTGGTGCGCCTACAGGTGCAGAATTATTAGCCGACATTACAGCGCAAGCACTACGTTTAGTTAGTTTAAATCCTGAATTATGCGGTTTATATCACCTCGTTGCCTCAGGAGAAACTACCTGGCATGGCTTTGCAAGGTTTGTTATTGGTTATGCAATTAAAGAAGGGCAAGAAATTAAGGTGACACAAAATGCTATTGTGCCAGTAGAAACGAGTGCCTTTCCTACATCTGCAAAACGACCACACAACTCAACAATGGATACAAGTAAATTACAAGCCGTTTTTGATTTAACACTGCCGCAGTGGCAAGCTGGAGTAGAACGAATGTTAACCGAATACTTAAGGAAAGATTAATCATGCAACGAAAAGGTATTATATTAGCAGGCGGCTCGGGAACGCGACTTTATCCAGTGACAAAAGCAGTTTCTAAACAGCTACTCCCTATTTACGATAAACCCATGATTTACTACCCACTTTCTACTCTAATGTTAGCGGGAATTAAAGATATTTTAATTATTAGTACACCTATGGATACGCCAAGGTTTGAACAGTTGCTAGGAGATGGCCACGAATGGGGGCTTAATATCGAATATGCAGTGCAAGAAAGCCCAGATGGTCTTGCACAAGCTTTTATTATCGGTGAAAAGTTTCTAGGTGATAGCCCTTCGGTGCTTATACTGGGTGATAATATTTTTTATGGTCATGATTTAGACGAAAGACTTTTACAAGCCTCCAATCAAACAGAAGGGGCTACCGTATTTGCTTATCACGTACATGACCCTGAGCGTTATGGCGTTGTGGCTTATGATAAAAATGGCAATGCAACCTCATTAGAAGAAAAGCCGGAGAATCCCAAGAGTAACTACGCAGTAACAGGGCTTTATTTTTATGATAACCAAGTTGTCTCTTTAGCTAAAACACTTAAACCATCCTCACGTGGTGAATTAGAAATAACCGATATCAATCGACTTTATTTAGAACAAAATCAGCTTAACGTAGAAACATTAGGTCGGGGTTACGCATGGTTAGACACCGGAACACATGAAAGCATGAATGAAGCCAGTGCTTTTATACAAACCATAGAACATAGACAAGGCCTAAAAGTTTCATGCCCAGAAGAAATTGCCTATCGCTTAGGCTATATCGATGCAAAAGAACTAGAAAAACTAGCCCAACCACTGGCTAAAAATGGCTATGGTCAATACCTATTAAAAATATTAAAAGAAGAAAATGAATGATCGCCACGCCTACAAAAATTTCAGATGTAATGATTATTGAACCTAAAATATTTGGCGACAGCCGAGGTTTTTTCTTTGAAAGTTTTAACCAAAATGACTTTAATGCCGCCATTGGTAAGCAGGTTGATTTTGTACAGGATAACCATAGTCGTTCATTAAAAGGCGTGTTACGAGGCATTCATTACCAAATTCAACAACCTCAAGGCAAATTAGTAAGAGTTGTATCAGGGGCTGTATTTGATGTGGCCGTTGATTTAAGAAAATCATCTCCTACCTTTGGGCAGTGGGTAGGGGTTGAACTCAATGCAGATAACCACAAACAGCTATGGGTGCCAGAAGGCTTTGGGCACGGTTTTGTCGTCTTAAGTGAAAGTGCAGAGTTTTTGTATAAAACAACAGATTATTATGCACCCGAGCACGAGCGTTGCATTGCGTGGGATGATGAAACATTATCGATAGACTGGAGGTATAATGGGACCCCATCACTTTCCGATAAAGATCTAAAAGGCGTGGAATTTACTATGGCCGATATATTTACATTGAAATAACAAGGCCAAAAATCTGTATTTCATTTCGATGCGCTAGTAGCATGTATTCAATGTGAGCATGACTGATAGATGAACATACTGAAGATTGTTGGTGATAGTGGCGTTCATAATGTGGTTGTACATCATTAGAGAGAGCCCAATATACTTATATTACGTAGCATTTTAAATGAAATGCTGGATGTTTTAAACTATTTTTGTCGTGACGCCAATTGCATTGGCGAAAAAAGATTGGTGATTAACTGATGGATAAATATGAATTTCCTGAGGAGTTCTATCTATGTGGGGGTTAGCATGGTACAAGGCGACCTTCGATTTAAGGGCTGAAATTGCCAGAGGTAGTTTGGGTATGCTATGGCTTATTCTTGAGCCACTATTATACCTTGGGTCGTTATCGGTTGTATTTATAGCAATAAAGCAGCAATCAGATGATGGATTTATTCAGTTTTTGTTTGTTGGTTTAGTGATATGGAAATGGTTTGCGATGTCTATTAGCCAAGGGGCAAACGCGATTGTAGGTCATACTGGTTTAATGCGTCAGGTTTATATACCTAAGATGTTTTTTCCTTTAGTGTCTCTTATGATTAATTTTTTTAAATTTGCAATTGTTTTTTGTTTGTTGCTAGTGGTGCTTTTTTTCTCGGGCATTGAAATAAGCATTGTGTGGTCTGTTTTGCCTGTATTGTTATTGGTGCAGTTTTTATTGCTTATGAGCTTAGTTTTCTTTCTTTCGTGGCTTATCTGTTACATTCCTGATGTGAAAATGATTGTAGATAATAGTTTAATGTTTTTGTTCTTTCTTTCAGGGGTTCTTTTTGATGTGTCTAAAGCCCCAGAGAGTATTCAGGCTTATCTAAAGTTGAACCCTATGCTGCATATGATTAATGCTTTTCGAAGTGTTTTTCTTAAAAATGAGTGGCCTGATTGGCAGGCCTTATTAATAGTGACGGTATGTTCAAGCATTCTTTTCTTGCTTGCAGCATGGTTACTGCATAAGCACGATAGAAAAATTCCTAAAGTGGTATTACGTTGATGGCAGAAGAAGAAAAGAAGATTATTATTCAAGTTGAAAATGTTGGCGTAAGTTATAGAAGAAGCAGTAACCCTTTTTCAAAAGATAAATATTGGGCATTAAAAGATATTTCATTTGATGTTTATACAGGTGAAACGCTTGGGATCATTGGGCGCAATGGTGCTGGAAAAAGCACGTTACTTCGGCTGTTGGCCGAAATTATTGAGCCAGACAAGGGGACGATTCAATTTGAAAGTGGCTTTCGGGCGGCGTTACTCGCACTTCAAGTTGGTTTTTCTGGGCCGCTAACGGGTAGGCAGAATATTGTGATGAGTGGGATGCTGCTTGGAGTGAAGCGGGAAGTAATGCTTAAAGGAATGGATAGTATCATTGATATGTCAGCCTTGGGCGAGTTTATTGAACAGCCTGTTAGAGCTTATTCATCAGGTATGCGGGCAAGATTGGGCTTTGCGATTGCAATTTTCTCTGATCCCGACGTAATTCTTCTTGATGAAGTGCTTGGAGTGGGTGATGCTGCATTTAAAAAGCAATCTTCCCAACTAATTAAAGAAAAAATACATTCAGATAAAACGGTCATTCTTGTTTCTCACAGCCATACCACTGTTCGGAACTTATGTGATAGAGCAATTTGGATAGAGGATGGCGTCGTTGTTGATGAGGGGCCTGCCAAGCTTGTTGCCCAAGCATATGAAAATTCATTTGTTTGAACGTGAAGGAGAGAGCTCTTATGAGTTGTATAATTCTAGGCTATCACCCAGCCTAAAATAGGAGGGGCAACATTATTTGTTCACTATTAAAGAACATAAGGAAAAGGCAGTGTTCAATTATGGATTTCATAATAATGCAATTTGGTTCATTGAAAACAAAAAACTATTTGAAATAGAGATTCAACGTTTTAGTTTTTTTCTCGAGCACGGTGTTAGCCCAGTCTAAAATTACATTTGATGCAATTTACGCATTGAAACATGCTTGTGAAATTGTTTCAGAAAATAGAATATTTAAAGATTACCTTTACAGCCTGTGATGTGAATTATGCTTTTTACCTAAAAGCTAAGCAGATAAAGATGAATTGAACTAGCTGTCTGCGGTCGCCTCATAAATAAGTAGGCTCTAGACTAGCAGAATATTAATGGTATTCTGTAATGATGAATAAAAAGGAATACTTTGGAACGACCGCGCAAGGGTGCATAAGTATTGGATAGCGCTGAATACTTCAGGGAAAATCTCTGCGAATTTAATTGTCTGCTAGTAGATTTGGGTACATTTATATATTGTTGGTATACATACATAAATTAATGTCGAGTGTACTGGAATATTTATAAAGTAGATAAGTAGCAGAAAAGCAAGCTGTCGCTAAAATAGTGACTTACTGGTTTAAAAAATGAGAGTTTTGGGATAAGGGAGGAAATTGACGGTGTTAGATTTTTTAGGTATTGGGGCGAGGAAGTCAGCAACGACTTGGGTTTATAAAAAATTATGCATGCATCCAGAGACCTATTTTCCGTTAGGAAAGGAAGTTCATTACTGGGATAATTTTGAGCGGTTGGGGGGAGGAGGTTACAGGAATAATTTTTTAAATACGACGTTTGCTGACCAAAATGGGTTTAAATGCGGTGAGATTACTCCTGCTTACGCTACAGTCAAGCCTGAAATTATAAGGGAAGTTCGTAACTTCTCATCTGACTGTAAAGTTTTTTATATTATAAGAAACCCAATCGACTGTCTGTGGTCCTCTTTGAAGCATGACTTTCGCTTGTCTGGGAAAGATTTAAATTTAGCAACAAATGATGATTTTTTGAATCTGATGAACCAAGAACGCACTATGGTCCACTACGATTACCTAACTAATATTAATCGATGGAAGGATTCTTTTGACGATCTATTGGTGCTCGATTATATGGAGATCACACAGTCCCCTAGGTCGCTATTAAAGACACTAGCTGGGCATATAAATATCTCCCCAGATTTTTATGATTTGTTACCTAAGAAATGTTTATCAGATGTGGTACATACGAGTAAAGGAGGTGAGATTCCAGATGAGTTGTTTTTTGCCGCATTGGAGTACTATGAAGAAAAAATACTCGCGCTTCAGCCTATAATGGATAAAGATTTATCTTCATGGCTCAAACCAAAAAAAGAGCACTTTAGGTGGGTTAATGAATTAAGAGGTCGTTTTTTATGAAGCCAATGGAAGGAACAAGCATTAAGAGTTCAGTTGTTACTGTAGCTAGCTCGACACAGAAAAGAGAAAAAACTATCGTTGTTCTTGGAGTGGAAAGAGGTGGAACATCAATGGTGGCAGGTATGATTAGAGCTCTGGGTGTAGACCTAGGGGAAAGGGCAGGCAGGAACCATGAAGACCCTAAGTTTCTGACGGACGATAAAGATAAGCTCTTGCAGCAGATTGAAGCGAATAATGCAGAAAAGTCAGTATGGGGTTTTAAGGTGCCGAAGGCATCGTTAATGTTAGATTTTTATGATAAACACCTGATTAACCCATACTATATCTTGGTGTTTAGGAACGTTGAGGCGACGGTAGACAGCTGGTGTTCAAGAGGGGGAAATGATCCAATGCAATCTGCTTTACATGCAATGAATTATTATAATACAGCCCTTGAATTTCTTAAGGGTAAAAAAAGACCATTGATATTTGCTAGTTATGAGCGAGCTTGCGATAATCCAATGGCATTTGCGAAAGACCTTGCTAACTTTATTGGTATTGATGCTGATGAGAGGCTACTAAATAAAGCGGCTTCTATTGTGACGGGAGAAGGAGGGGGGTATTTAGATTTACCCGAGTATTATTTTCATCTGGATGCGTTGGATTGCGATGCTTGGCCTCGATTGCCATTAAGTTTTAAACTTGCGGATGACTCTCAAAAACATTATAAGGTATCTGAAAAGAAAGTAGGAGACCGCGTTATCTTGTGCCCAGAAGGAGAGTTCTTTCCTAAAGAATTTTATATTGGATTTGATTTAAGCCCTAAGGGTGATGATTTGTTGATTGAGCAAGGTTTAAGGGTATATATGGACTTTACGGGTGAGTTTTTTCCTGGTCATGCGTTTCGTCCACCCCTCAAAAAAGGTAAAAACCTATTGAAGTTATCAAATAATGGAAATGTTAGGCGTATAGCATTGGGGCCACTGCGCCCAGGTTATATTTTTGGCTATGATAATGTCGAATGTTTTAAAGTTGAAGGAGAAGATAGCAAAAGTTATTTCCAAGTAATTCAGCCTAAAATAAGTTCTTCATTACCATTGATGAAACGGGTCGCAAACAAACTAAAAAAAATGATCCGAAAATGAAAGAAAATATTTATGGGACCAAGTTTGATAGTGAGGCGGTAGCTAGTGGGCTTCACAGGTCTGCTATAGGTGGAAGGTGGGAAGAGTTAGGGGAAAAACAATTTTATTTCGTGCTCCAACAAGGGTTGTTACCCACAGATGCGTATTATGGATTTGATATTAACCAAACACTTCTGGATGCAGGTTATGATGTTGAATTGAAGACGGTAAACTTGCAAGAAAAGCTTCCTAGAAGTCACCTTTTGGCGAATTCAGAGTTTAATATGGTTCCTTTTCAAAGGAATTTTACCTATGCATTAGCCTTTTCTTTGTTTACTCATCTAACGGTAAATAGTATTCGTCGCTGTCTGATTGAATTAAGTCGGGTGTTGGATTGTGGTGGAAAGTTTTACGCTACAGTATTTTTGATTCAGGATAGTGACGCCATAGAAAAATCTTTTCGGCAGTCTAGTGAAATTACGAGCTATGCTGATAAAGATCCGTACCATTATAGGCTTAGTGATATGGAGTGTCTTGCTAACCAAACGGGTTTCGAGGTTAGATTAGTTTCTGAGTTTGATCACCCAAGAAATCAACAAATGTTAGAATTTGTCTATAAATGACAGTTGCTAAAAGTAGTGCTTTTATTGTTCTTGGGATGCACCGAAGTGGCACATCGGCATTGGGAGGGGTATTGCAGCGCTTAGGTGTCGATCTGGGTGATAACCTTATGCCTGCAATGAAAGGAGTGAATGAAAAAGGCTTTTACGAACACCAAGGGATTGTTAGTCTTCATGAGAAGATACTTAAAGTACTGGGGTTTAGCTGGCTGGACGTGAGGCCGACTCCTCGTGACTGGTGGAAGTTTCTAGAAGTTGCTCCTTTTAAGGAGGAGTTGAAAAACCTGATTAGAAATGACTTTGGTAGTGCGGTCACTTGGGGTGTAAAAGATCCTAGAATCTGCAGGTTACTCCCTCTTTGGTTAGAGATAATTTCTGAATTGGGTATAGAGCCTTTATTTGTATTAAATTTTAGGCACCCAGATGAAGTGGTGGAATCTTTACATAAACGAGATGGTTTAGAGCTGGACGGTGGTTACTGCTTATGGCTTTGGCATGTCTTAGAAGCCGAACACCTTTCCAGAGGGCATAAAAGGTCGTTTGTCTTTTTCTCAAATATTATTAAAAATTGGAGAAGAGAAATTGATCGGGTGGCTAGTGAACTTGACATTGAATGGCCTGCTAATGCGGACGACTCAAGCTCTGAAATAGATAGTTTTATTGATGGTGGGCTTCGTCACTGTGATACGCATAATGCAGTGCAAGATAGCGTTTTTAAGAGTTTGGCTCACAGGCTATATAACATATTGGATGAAGAGAAGTTTGATGAGTGTGAGAAAATTCGAGAGCAGTTTTTGAAAGAAATAGGCAAATCCGAGATTTCACTAGAGTTTATAAATCGCATTCAGACTCTTCATGAAAGTAGTACTCATGTTATGCGTCAACTAGAAGCAGAAAAGAAAAATTCTGTTGAGCAAATAGAGTATCGAGATGCTTTGGTTAAAGAGCTGAGTGAGCAACTAGAAGCAGAAAAGAAAAATGCTGTTGAGCAAATAGAGTATCGAGATGCTTTGGTTAAGGAGCTGAGTGAGAACGTAATGTTATTCCATGCAGAAACAGCTTCTTTGAAAGCACAGATACCTTCGAGAAAAGGCATTCGAAAGCTACCTGTTCACCCATTGAAAAAAGGAGAAGTATGAAAGCATCAGTTATTATCCCGACTAAAAATGCAGGAGCTCAATTTAAAAATGTTTTAGAAGCATTGCTGAGGCAGGAAACACCTTGGGACTATGAAATACTTGTGGTTGATTCAGGTTCGGCTGATGGAACAGTGCAATTTGTTTTAGAACATAAACGAGTTCGTCTTCATCAAATCCCTGCTAAAGAATTTGGCCATGGGAAAACCAGAAATTTAGGCATTTCACTTACGACAGGCGAATTTGTTGTGATGATTACTCATGATGCACTCCCTGCTAGCAAAACTTGGTTATTGGAGCTTGTAACAGCTGCTGATCAGGTAGGAAATATTGCTGGGGCATTTGGCCGGCATATTGCCTATGAGCATGATGGCCCATTTTTAAAGCGTGATCTCCAACAGCATTTTAATGGATTTTTAGAGTGGCCAGATGTGGTTTCAATGGAGGACAAGGAGCGATACAAGTCGGATATTGGGTACCGCCAGTTTTTACATTTTTTTTCAGATAATAATGCATGCCTAAAGCGCTCAGTGTGGGACAAAATACCATACCCTGAAGTTGACTTCGCTGAAGACCAGTTGTGGGCAAAGAAAATTATTGAGGCAGGATACGCTAAGGCATATGCGGATAAAGCGGTAGTGTATCACTCTCATACGTTTAACTTTATTGAACTATGCCAAAGAAGTTTTGATGAAGCACGGGCTTTACAGCGCTTGTTTGGTTACGAGTTGTGCCCTACAATTTTACAGATGTTAGGTCAATCTTTTCGCACCATCATAAACGATATTTTATACCTTAAATCTGAAGGTAAGCTGTTAGAAGACTTTATTTGGGCTATACGAGCGCCTCTCCGAAATACTGCTAAACAAGTGGGTTATTACCTTGGTCAAAGAGCTCACAAGATGCCCGCAACCATAGTTAGTTTTTTATCTAGAGATATGGCGTTGAAAAGGAAATAGTATATGAAAAACATGAGAAGATACTGGGCTCACTTTAAAGAGATTCAGAAAAAAATAGGATTAATTGGTGCTTGTAAATATGCAGTTAAAAGACTTAAAAATAAAGGTTTCTCACCTTCATCGTTATCAGTGAAAACAGATGTTATTGGTTTTTACGATTTTATTTATGCAGCCCAATTTGGAGAGGTTCATGAAGATGGTTATGCGAATGTTATAAACTGGGTTATTCCAGATTTTGGCATTGGCTCAGGCGGACACCTTAATATTTTTCGGGTAGTGAAAAAGCTGGAAGAAAAAGGTTTTATCTGCAGGATTAACATTGATGGAAGAACACATTTCACTTCGGGTGAAGAAGCTCGCAAATGTATCCGAGAAAATTTCTTCCTAATAGATGCAGAAGTTGGCATTGGTCGAGATGAGCTACGTCCAGCTTCAGCAACTTTTGCCACAGGCTGGACAACAGCTTATACCGTAAGAGACTTTGTGGGCTCAGGGAAAAAATATTATTTCGTTCAAGATTTTGAACCATTTTTCTCAGCTCCGGGTAGTGATTATGTGTTTGCAGAAGAAACGTATAAATTCGGGTTTAAAGGGATTACAGCTGGTGATTGGTTAGCGGAGAAATTAAGCTCTGAATATGGCATGGAGACAGTTCCGTTTAGGTTCTCTTATGATAGAGAGCTATATATGCCCCATAGAAAACGTGATTTAGAGAAAAAAAGAGTGTTTTTTTATGCGCGTCCACCCACAACTAGGCGGGCATTTGAGTTGGGTTTATTAACGTTATCTCTTGTGCACAAACAGGACTCTAGTATTGATTTTATTCTGGCAGGATGGGATCTCTCAGGTTATGAAATACCATTTCCATACCTGAATTGTGGAGTGCTTTCTCTGAATGAATTGCCGGACTTATACAGTCAATGCGATATAGCCCTAGTCTTATCTTTTACTAACTTATCACTGCTTCCCCTAGAAACAATGGCTTGTAACTGTGCAGTTGTTTCAAACAAGGGAGCTAATGTCGAATGGTTACTGAATGATAATGTTGTTAAATTTAGCGACTCTACTCCTGAGGCTCTGAGTGATGTAATAATTGACTTGATTCAGGATGAAAAAGCACTGAACCAATTGAAAAAAAATGGTTTGGCCTTTGCGCAAAGTACAGATTGGGATAGGGAAGTGAATAAGATAGCAGACACAATAAGTAAGGATTTAAGTAGATGAAAAAGGTTCTTATCCTAGGCGGTGCTGGGTTTATTGGTGGGGCTTTAATTAACCAATTAAAAAAAAATAGTGTTGAAATTACGGCGGTGGACCGAGCTTGGAACGATGAGCCTAATGGCGTAAATTGTATTGTGGGCGATGTTTTTGATAAGGATTGTCTAAACCAAGTGATGGCCAAACAAGATGTTGTTTACCACTTAGTTTCAACTACGTTGCCAGCATCATCAAATAAATCTCCATTACATGACTGTGAAAGTAATGTTGCAGGAACATTAAGGATTCTTGATGCTATGGTAGAGAATGATATAAGAAAAATAGTGTTCTTGTCCTCAGGTGGGACTGTCTATGGCATAACATCAACATCTCCTATAAATGAGTCATTTCCTACTTTTCCAATCTCGGCTTATGGCATAGGGAAGCTAGCAATAGAAAAATACTTGTATTTATACTCTAGGCTTCATGGAATAAGTGCAACAGTATTACGCCTATCGAATCCTTTCGGTCCTGGCCAGGCCCCTGATAGAGGGCAAGGTGTCATTGCGACATTTGTCAAACGAGCATTGCAAAAGGAGCCTATTGAAATATGGGGTGATGGTTCAGTTATTAGAGATTTTGTATATATTGATGATGTAATTGCTTCATTAATCTTGTCAGCTAATTCTTCTGAAGCATTTTCGTTATTTAATGTAGGGATGGGGGAGGGGCGGTCTATTTTAGATATCCTAGATGCCATAGAGAAAGAAGTGGGCTGTGAATTAACAGTCATATTTAAGAAAGCGAGGTTATGCGATGTGCCAGAAGTCGTATTGGATATCAGTAAGATCAACGCTGAGTTAAATTGGTACCCTCGTACTTCCTTTGAAGAGGGGATTAAAAAGACTATTTCTGATATGAGGTCATTGAGAACAGAGGCATAATCATAGGCCACTATACATTACAACTTTAGCTGTAGTGGCTACGGCAAGATCAATATCGTGCTACTACGAGAATGGAATGAAAAATGAATAAAACAGAAACAAATATAGTATGGCATTTACACAATGTTACTAAAAAAAGCAGATCGATTCAGAAGAAACAACAGCCGTGTATTTTATGGTTTACTGGTTTAAGTGGTGCAGGGAAATCAACCATTGCAGGCGCGGTGGAACAAAAGCTTTATGAGCAAGGTCACCATACTTATTTATTAGATGGTGATAATGTTCGCCATAGTCTGAATAAAGATTTAGCTTTCTCAGATGCGGACCGAGTGGAAAATATTCGTCGTATTGGCGAGGTGTCTAAGTTATTTGTTGATGCCGGCTTACTTGTTTTAACTGCTTTTATTTCTCCCTTTCAATCTGATAGAAAAATGGTGCGTGAATTAGTAGGACACAATGAGTTTATTGAAATTCACATGGATACACCCATTGAAACATGTGAGCAACGTGATCCAAAAGGCTTGTACGAGAAAGCACGTAAAGGTGAAATTAAGAATTTTACGGGTATCGATTCAGATTATGAAGCACCTCCACAAGCTGAAGTTACTATCAATACGGCAGAGTTAAGTATTGAAGAATGTGTAGATGTCATTATTACGTATTTAAAGTCTAATCACATTATTTTCGAATATAAAGAATAAAGAAATGCAATATATTGATGTATTCAATGGAGATGCCGATGGTATTTGCGCCTTAGTTCAATTACGTCGGCATCACCCTCAACAGTCTCGTTTAGTGACAGGAATAAAGCGTGATATTAATCTGTTGAAGCAAGTTGATGGTAACGTGAATACACACATCACCGTGTTAGATATATCCCTTGAAAAGAATGCTGATGATGTGCAGCGAATTTTGCAGCAAGGCGCAAGCATCAATTATATTGACCACCATAGAATGGGTGAGGACATCACTCATGCAAACCTAAAAATAGATATCGATATTTCAGCAGACACGTGTACCTCGTTGATTGTTGATAAGCAATTGCAAGGACGATATCGAGCTTGGGCGCTAACAGCTGCTTTTGGAGATAATCTATTTGATACCGCGATGACGCTTGGTCAAGAGTCTGGCTTTAGTCCACAAGAACTTGAATCATTGAAAGAATTAGGGATTTATATTAACTATAATGGTTATGGTGAGACGATTGATGATTTGTTTTTTGACCCAGCAGAGTTGTATCATAAATTAGCAGTATTTGATACACCGTTTGAATTTTTACAGCATGATAAAATAACATTCACTACGTTGGCACAAGGTTATCGTAATGATATGGCTTTGGCTGAACAAAGTCCTGTTATTCACAATACTGCATCTACCACAGTTATTGCGTTACCTAATGAGAAATGGGCAAAGCGTGTTAGCGGTGTGTTTGGCAATGAGTTAGCTAATCGTGAACCTGATAAGGCGCATGCCATTATTAGTAATAAAGCAGATGATGATTATCTTGTGAGCGTTAGAGCGCCATTAAATAGAAAGTTTGGTGCTGATGAGTTAGTTAGCCAATTTCCAACGGGTGGCGGTAGAAAAGCTGCAGCAGGGATTAATACATTACCAAGTGAGATGTTACCAACTTTTATTGATGCTTTTGTGCAAAAATTTAGAAATTAATGTGGGAACAGTTATTTTCATTTACTAAGAAAAAGAATATTTTCAACGATCTTTGAATCGCCGTGACTCTACTTTTAACTTGGCTTGTTTTTCGGGGGGATTACAACATGCCTGGCTAGGAAAAATAATAATGGTATGCAAGCAGGTAATTTCTTTGTTTATGTGAAATAATCATTGACCATAAATTATCTAAGGATTGATAACGCAGATCTATGTTACATTCGATGAACACGACTATTTCACATTGGTTTTTATCACGCTCGCGTAGTGTGAAACGAATTATCACCTTATGTGTTGATCTTTTTATGGTTCCTATTGCTTTGTGGATGGCATTTTCACTTAGATATAGTGAATTATATATGCCGTCACACGAGCAAATTTGGATCTTTTTATTAGCTCCTGTACTTGCGATCCCTATCTTTATTCGTTTTGGTTTATACCGCGCGGTTATTCGTTATATTGGCCTGCATGCGTTGGGCTCAATATTCAAAGCCGTTGCTTTATATACCGTGCTATTTGTCACGGTGATATTAATTTCGGGTTCATTTTCAGGAGTAATACCACGTACTGTTTATGGAATTAATGCCTTAATTCTATTGTTATTTGTTGGCGGAAGTCGATTATTGGCCCGCTGGATATTTGCTGACTATCAGCGTATACAATCTACTAAAAATACAGTTGAAAGGCGAATCCCTCCCGTTATTATCTATGGAGCAGGCACTGCAGGAGTGCAATTAGCAGATGCTTTAAAAACAAGTCATCAGCAAAAGCCGGTTGCTTTTATTGATGATCATGCTGATTTATATAATCGGCAAATTAATGATCTCAATATTTACCCTTTTAAAGAATTAAGTTATTTAATTGAAAAATATCATGTGAGAGATGTGCTATTGGCTATGCCTTCTACTTCACGACGTGACAGACAAAATATTATTGCGTCACTAGAGCCGTATCCGGTTCATGTTCGTACATTGCCAAATTTAAGTGATATTGCCGAGGGCAAGGTTAAAGTATCAGATATTCAAGATGTTGATATAGCAGATTTATTAGGGCGAGAACAAATTGATCCTATTCCTCATTTGTTGCAGGCGAATATTGCGGGCAAAGTTGTTATGGTGACGGGAGCTGGTGGTTCGATAGGTTCAGAATTGTGTCGAAAAATAATTCAATTAAACCCGAAAGAATTGATTTTGTTTGAACTGAATGAGTTTGTTTTATATGAAGTAGAAAAAGAACTAAAACAGATTAATAAATCGCTTTCTATTATTCCTGTATTGGGTTCCGTACAAAACCAGAATCGAATAGAAAGTATTTGTCGGCAATTTCATATTGCTACGATCTACCATGCCGCGGCATATAAACATGTGCCATTAGTGGAAAAGAATAGCAGTGAAGGTATACGAAATAATATTTTTGGCACATTAAGCTTAGCGAAAGCAGCGATAGCATCAAAGGTAGAAACTGTGGTGCTTATTTCAACTGATAAAGCCGTTAATCCAACCAATACAATGGGTGCAAGTAAACGTTTTGCAGAATTAATATTACAAGCATTGGCAGAAGATAAGCAACAAAATCAACACACGCGGTTTACCATGGTTCGATTTGGCAATGTGCTGGGTTCATCGGGTTCAGTCGTCCCATTGTTTCATGAACAAATCGCCAATGGCGGCCCCGTTACAGTGACCGACCCCGATATTATTCGCTATTTTATGACCATTCCTGAGGCGGCAGAACTCGTGATCCAAGCAGGTGCAATGGGTCAGGGGGGCGATGTCTTTGTATTGGATATGGGGGAACCTGTCAAAATAGTCGATTTAGCAAAACGGATGATCCATCTAAGTGGTTATACTGAAAAGGACGAAGATAATCTTGATGGTGATATTGAAATTGTTTACACCGGCTTAAGATCGGGCGAAAAGCTCTATGAAGAATTATTAATCGGCAATAACGTTACCTCAACTCAGCACAGTAAAATTATGCGAGCGCAAGAAACCATTATCCCATGGGAGCAGCTTAGTGAAATATTGCAGGAGTTAGAACGAGAAAATAATGCAGATAATTGCCAGCAAGTAAGAGATCTTCTATTGATGTATGTTGATGGCTTTAAACCGCAATGTGAAGTTGAAGATTGGCTAAATTAAAAGCTGAAAAGCACATGTCTAAAGTGTAGAATCATAAGCTGTTTACGAATAGGTTTAATATATGTGTGGAATAGTCGGCGGGATCGCAGAAAGAAATGTAATGCCTATCTTATTGGAAGGTTTGAGGCGGTTAGAATATCGAGGCTATGATTCATCCGGTATCGCTTTGCTTGATGCAGATAACACCATTCAGCGCGTAAGAACTATTGGTAAAATTAAACAGCTTGAAAACAAAATTGAGCAAGAAACAACACACTTTGCTGGCAATATTGGTATTGCACATACGCGTTGGGCAACACACGGTGTTCCCTCTGAAAATAATGCCCATCCCCATATCTGCAATAATAAAGTAGCCGTTGTTCATAATGGCATTATTGAAAATTATCAAACACTTAAAAAAATACAGATAAAATCAGGCTATCGTTTCACATCAGAAACCGATACCGAAGTAATTGCTCACGCTATTCATCAGCAATTAGAAACAACAACCGACTTATTACACGCCGTAACGAAGGCAATAAATGAATTTGAAGGTGCTTATGCAATAGGCGTAATCACAATAGACGATCCCGATACTTTAGTCGCTGCCAGAAAAGGCAGTCCACTAGTCATCGGTGTTGGTATTGGTGAATTCTTTATTGCCTCAGACGTATCAGCTCTACTTCCTGTTACTCAAAGCTTTATCTTTTTAGAAGAAGGTGATGTTGCTAAATTAACGCGTAACGCCATTGAAATTTATGATGTCAATGGTCAAAGCGTCGAACGAGAAATAAAACAATCAAGCTTAAGCGTAACTGCGGTAGAGCTAGGCGAACACCGCCACTATATGCACAAAGAAATACACGAACAACCACAAGCCGTCAGTAATTGTTTAGAAGGCCGCATCACGCAAGACAAAGTACTTGTTTCTAGTTTTGGGCCACAAGCAGAAGAAATATTCAAACGCATAGAGCAAATACACATCATAGCCTGTGGCACCAGTTATCACGCGGGCTTAGTGGCAAGATATTGGTTCGAAGATATTATCGGCCTACCCTGCCAAGTAGAAGTCGCCAGCGAATTTCGATACAGAAATCCAGTAATACAAAACAACACCCTATTTGTCACCATCAGCCAATCAGGTGAAACAGCAGATACTCTAGCGGCACTACAGAAAATTAAGTCATTCCGCGATGCTTTTATTGATTCCCAAGAAGACGGGAGCCTCGTAGGTTGGACTTCAGTCCAACAAGCAGCCGATGATAAAAGACGCCACCCAAAAAACATCCCAACCCTAACCATCTGCAACGTCCCAGAAAGTAGCCTAACCAGAGAGTCAGACCTAAGCTACCTAACCCAAGCCGGCCCAGAAATAGGCGTAGCCTCAACCAAAGCCTTCACTACTCAATTAGTAGCGCTAGCATTATTGCTGACAAGCATAGGTAAAGTGCAGCAACGATTGAATGAAAAACGTGAAGCATTAATTGTAGAAGGCCTACAAAAATTACCAAGCCTAATTGCAAACGCCTTAACGCATGAAGAAGAAATTGAAGGCATTGCCCAACTTTTTGCCGACAAGCAACACGCATTATTTTTAGGACGCGGCACCATGTATCCCATAGCATTAGAAGGTGCATTAAAACTTAAAGAAATCAGCTATATTCATGCCGAAGCCTACCCTGCAGGCGAGCTTAAACATGGTCCATTAGCACTCATTGATGAAAATATGCCTGTGATAGCTATCGCACCATTAGATGATTTATTAGAAAAGCTAAAATCAAATATCCAAGAAGTTAAGGCGCGAGGTGGACAGATGATCGTGCTAGAAGATGAGCAATCGGATATTAGCTCAGAAGAAGGAATTAAAGTAATCAAGGCTACGACGAATGTAGGGCGGATCACCGCGCCAATAACATACAATATTCTTTTGCAGCTACTCAGTTATCACGTTGCCTTAATCAAAGGGACTGATGTCGATCAGCCTCGGAATTTGGCCAAGTCAGTAACTGTAGAATAATAAGTAACTGATTAGGCATTTGAAATGTTGAATTGCAACGGTATAGGTTGGTTTCTTCACGAAATATAACCATTAATATTGTGAAGGTGATGAGCCGGTAATTGATTGAAAAGTAATCGTATAGAGTGAGTTTTCATATGAAGTTGAGGGATAATAAAGAGAATGTCAGATAAAATATGTATTATCGGTTTAGGTTATGTAGGATTACCGTTAGCCGTTGCTTTTGCTGAAGAAGTAACCGTTGTAGGCTTTGATATTAATCCTGAACGGATTGTCGAGCTTGAATCTGGTTATGATCGGACTTTAGAAATAGATAAAGAATTATTAGCATCTGTTTCAGATAATATTCATTACACCCCTAACCTGCAAGATGCACAAGACTGTAATATTTACATTGTTACTGTTCCTACGCCTATTGATAAAACGAACCAACCCGATTTAACTCCCCTTATTAAATCATCACAAGCTGTGGGTGGAGTAATTAAAAAAGGTGATATTGTTATATACGAATCGACTGTTTACCCTGGGGTTACAGAAGATATATGCGTGCCTGAAATTGAAAAAGTATCAGGACTCAAGTTTAATATTGATTTTTTTGCGGGCTATTCTCCGGAGCGTATAAACCCGGGAGATAAAGAGCGCACGGTCAAAAAAATTCTAAAAGTAACAGCAGGCTCAACACCTGAAATAGCTGAAAGAGTGGATAATATTTATAAATCTATTATTACAGCAGGAACATTTTTAGCGTCAAGCATTAAAGTGGCAGAAGCTTCTAAAGTGATTGAAAATACGCAACGTGATGTCAATATTGCACTTATTAATGAACTGGCCTTAATTTTTGATCAAATGGGCATTGATACAAAAGAAGTGATAGAAGCCGCAGCAACTAAATGGAATTTTATTAAATTAATGCCGGGACTTGTTGGTGGTCACTGCATTGGTGTTGATCCTTATTATTTGACATTCAAAGCCGAAGAGGTTGGTTATCAACCTAATTTAATTTTAGCCGCCCGACAAATCAATAATGGTATGGGCAAATATATTGCCGAAAAAACCATTAAAGAAATGATAAAAGCAGGGTGTGTAATCAAGGGAGCTAAGGTGTTGATGCTGGGCGTAACGTTCAAAGAAAACTGTCCTGATATGAGAAATACTAAAGTAATTGATATTATTGAAGAGTTAAAAGATTATGAGGTTGTTATTGATGTCTATGACCCATGGGTTAATAAAGAAGAAGAAAAGAAACATTATCATCATGGTTTTATAGATAACCCTTTTGAAGCCCAAGCTAAATATGATGCAATTGTTGTTGCTGTTGGTCATGGCCAATTTCAAGAGTTGGTGATGGCAGACTATAAAAAAATATCGAAACAACTCCCGGTTATTATTGATGTTAAAGGGGTTGTAGAAAACCCTACATGGAGATTGTAAATGAGAAGTTATCCTACTATTAATGGACGTAAAATCCGAATAGCTTTAGTTGGTTGTGGGCGAATTGCAAAAAATCACTTCGGCTCGATAGAAACATACCCTAATGATTTTGAATTGGTCGCTGTGTGTGATAATGCGCCCGATGCGTTAAAACTTGCCACGGATACTTATAAGGTGGCTGGGTATTTATCATTAACAGAAATGTTAGAATGTGAACAAATAGATGCTGTTTCAATTTGCACACCATCAGGCATTCATCCTGAACAAACAGTTGAGATTGCAGAAGCGGGTGTACATGTTATTAGCGAAAAGCCCATGGCAACCCGATGGAACGACGGTGTGAAAATGGTAAAAGCCTGTGATAATGCAGGAGTTCGGCTATTTGTTGTAAAACAAAACCGTCGAAATACAACCTTACAATTACTTAAGCGTGCTATGGATGAAAAACGCTTTGGTCGCATATATATGGTTAACCTAAATGTATTTTGGACTCGTCCTCAAGAGTATTATGACCAAGCAGAGTGGCGCGGTACATGGGAGCTAGATGGCGGTGCATTTATGAATCAGGCTAGTCATTATATTGATTTGGTTGACTGGCTTATTGGGCCTGTAGAAAAGGTTCAAGCTATGATGGGAACATTAGAGCGAGATATTGAAGTCGAAGATACCGGTGTCGTTAATATTAAATGGCGTAGCGGAGCAATGGGTTCGATCAATGTCACCATGCTAACTTATCCCAAAAATTACGAAGGCTCCATTACTATCTTAGGGGAAAAAGGCACAGTCAGAGTTGGTGGGCTAGCGGTGAACGAAATTCAGCACTGGGAGTTTGAAGATACTCGCGATTATGATAAAACCATTAAAGAAGCTAACTATGAAACAACCTCAGTTTATGGTTTTGGGCATCCACTTTATTATAAAAACATTGTAGATGTATTACGTGGAGAAGCAGAACCTGAAACTGATGGCAGAGAAGGTTTAAAATCATTAGAAGTGCTGATAGCGGCTTACCTTTCTGCTCGTGATGGAAAGACAGTTTCATTACCTTTAGAGTACTAATGATGAATCAAAATTTCACGGTTCATGAAACGGCAATTATAGATGATGGTGCGACAATAGGTGACGGATCACGAGTATGGCACTGGGCACATGTCTGTGGAGAAGCTAAAATAGGCAAAGGAGTGTCATTAGGGCAAAACGTATTTGTCGGCAATAAAGTAAGCATTGGGGATAAATGTAAAATCCAAAATAATGTATCGGTTTACGATAACGTTACATTAGAAAAAGGTGTTTTTTGTGGCCCAAGTATGGTGTTTACCAATGTATACAACCCTCGTTCATTAATAGAGCGAAAAAATGAATACCGTAATACTTTAGTAAAAAAAGGTGCAACATTAGGCGCTAACTGCACAATAGTCTGTGGCGTAACTATTGGAGAATATGCCTTCATTGGTGCAGGTGCTGTTATCAATAAAAATGTAAAACCTTATGCCTTAATGGTAGGTGTACCTGCAAAGCAAATTGGCTGGATGAGTCAATTTGGTGAAAAATTAGATTTACCCGTAACAGGGAATGCAGAAGTTAGCTGTGAGCATACAGGGCAAAAGTATGTTTTGAATGGCGAACAGTTAGATGTTTTAAAGTGAGTTATTAATGAAAATAGACTTTGCAAACCTACAGCATCAATATCAAGTTTATAAAAAAGATATTGATGCTAATATTCAAGCCGTTCTTAATAAGTCGAACTATATTATGGGCGAGGAAGTAAAATTATTGGAGCAGCAACTACAATATTTTACAGGGGCTAAACATGCAATAACCTGTTCAAATGGCACTGATGCATTGTTATTAGCCATGATGGCAATGGAGATTCAGCCTGATGATGAAATTATCACCACACCATTCACCTTTATTTCAACAGCAGAAACGGTTGCTTTTTTAAAAATAAAACCTGTCTTTGTAGATATCGATGAAGAAACCTTCAATATAGACCCAAACAAAATAGAAGCAGCAATCACCAACAAAACAAAAGCAATCATGCCGGTTAGTCTCTATGGGCAACCCGCCGATATGGATGAAATTAATGCTATTGCCAAAAAGCATAACTTAAAAGTCATTATAGATGGCGCGCAGGCCTTTGGTGCGACTTATAAGGATAAAATGGAAGTGCATCATTGTGATATATACACCACCAGTTTTTTTCCAGCAAAACCATTAGGTTGTTATGGCGATGGTGGTGCTGTTTTTACAAATAATGAACAATATGCAGAAAAAATGAAAATGATGCGAGTTCATGGGCAAAGTAAACGATACCATCATAAATACATTGGTATGGGGGGGCGGTTAGACACCTTGCAAGCCGCCGTATTATTAGCAAAACTACCGCATTATAAAAATGAGATTATTGCCAGACAAGCAGTAGCAGGAAAATATACTCAGGCATTACATAGTAGTGTGAAAACGCCATTGGTAAAAGAAAACAGAACAAGTGTTTGGGCGCAATATACGATAAGAGTCGAGAACAGACAACAGTTACAAGAGCATCTAACTCAAGAAGGCATCCCTACAGCTGTGCATTACTCTATTCCATTACATTTACAAGAATGTTTTCAATATTTAGGCTTACAAAAGGGATGTTTCCCCGTATCTGAAAAAGTTTGTGAAGAGGTTGTAAGTTTGCCAATGAATCCTTTTTTGAAGAATAAAGAAATTGACTATGTTGCTCAGGCGGTGAAAACAATACTTAAATGATTGATGTTCTAAAATCAAAATCAGAATTCACACGTAATGTTTTGACTCTTATGACTGGATCAGCCATTGCTCAGGCTATTCCAGTTGCAATTAGTCCTATATTAACGAGAATTTATACGCCTGAAGATTTTGGTGTGTTTGCACTTTATATTGCAATAACCGCGCTTGTTTCAGTGATAGCAACTGGCCGTTATGAGTTAGCAATTATGCTGCCTCAAAAAGAAGACGATGCAAAAAAGTTGGTATTATTGTCAATAATGATAACAACACTTATTAGTGTGATTACACTTTTTATTGTTTTTTTTTACAATGAGGATATAGCTCTTTTATTAGGAAATGAAAAAATTAGACCTTGGTTATATTTCTCTCCAATAACTATTTTTTTTACTGGGGTGTATCAGAGTGTTAGGTATTGGAGTAATAGGCAAAAGAGTTTTAAGCAGTTGGCAGTTAATCGTATTGTTCAAAGTTCAAGTAGTGCCGCAACTCAAATAGGTGTTGCCGATATAATACCAGGAGGATTGATTGTAGGAAATGTTGTAGGTCAAGGGATTTCAACCGCTGTTTTAATTAAATTTTTTTGGGAAAATAATAAACTAAAAAAAGGTAAAAAAACATTTTATCTGAAATATATTGCATTATTGAGGAGGTATAAAAAACTACCTTACTTTTCAATGCCGATGGGGTTTATTAATACGTTATCCAATCAAATTAAGCCACTAGTATTTTCATCACTTTTTTCTGCAACAATAGTCGGCTGGGTATTTATGGCAGAACGAATGTTAAATACACCTTTATCGATGATATCAAATTCTTTTCACTCTGTTTTTTTTCAGAAGTTTGTCAATACAGATAAAAAAGTAGAAATATATATAAAATCATATTTTCTTTTACTAATACTAGCATTAGTTATATTAAGTCCTATTTATCTATGGGGAGAACAAATTTTTAGTATTGTTTTTGGAGATAATTGGACTGTGGCAGGCAATATTGCTTCGATGATGTCTCCTATGCTGTGTTTTTCATTTGCTGTAAGTTCGATAAGTACAGTATTTACAGCATTAGAAAAAAATGAAATTAGTTTAATTTGGCAAATCATATATTTTTTAGGGATAGCTGCAGTTATTTATTCTAATTACTTAGAAGGTTATCTTTTTGTAATAGAATACTTAGTGATTTGGGGTGTGATTATGTATTTTGTGTTGTTTTTATTAGGACTGTATCAGGTCAAGAAGTATCTGTCTAAAACAACTGAAAATAAAATGCCTGCGAAATTATAGTTAGCAAAAATTTAAGATAAAGAATAAAGGTAATTGTTATGGATTATAAAACTAAAAAGGTTGATGGTAAAGATGTTCTTTATAGTTCAGACTGGATTCATGGGCTTGAACAAGAAATACACTATAACTGGTATTATCATCAGGCAAAAATTGTTTATGACAATTGTACCCGGAAGGATAAGATATTAGAGATAGGGATAGGAACAGGGGTGTTATCTGATATATTGAAAAAGCGTAAATGGGAAGTAACAACTCTTGATATTGATGAGGGGAAAAATCCAGATATATGTGAAGATGCATTAAGTTTTAATTATTTAAAAGCTAAAATTGATGTGGTTTTAGCATATGAGGTTTTTGAGCATATCCCTTTTTCGACATTTCACAAGTTAGTTGAGAAGCTGGGGAGCTCTAAAGTAAGTAGTATTTATTTTTCCCTACCATGGAATGAATACCAGATCATTGATTTTTCATTAAGTTTACCCCGTATTCGGGGGGTAAAGTTTAGATTTTCAGTGAGAAAACAACGAATTGATACTGTTGCCCATTTTTGGGAATTATCTACGAAAGCAAAGAATATGAATGAAAAAAAATTAGTTACTTTTGAGGAGGTGCAAACTTTATTTAATAAACATGGGTATGAAGCAACGCCATTAAATAAAATTGGTGCTATTCAGTATTTTGAAGCAAAATTAATTTAAATGATTGGAATTAGATGTGTGTTACCTTCAATATATACTATAGAAATCTTCTGCTTGTAATAGGCGTAAGATGAAAAATGTATAGAAAAACAGAAAATAGAGAGGAAGATATTCTTGCAATAACGAATATTTATAATGAAACGACAGGTCGCAATAGAACCTTGGAGCAACACCGTTGGGAATGGTTTGGATCTCCCTATAAAAATGTATCTTATGTGGTTACAAATAATAAAGATGAAATTATAGGTCATCATGGTCTTTTGTCCGTTGAATTAGATTTTCATAGTCAGCGCTATCAGATGGGGAAAACTGAGAATACAATTATCAAGAAAGGCTTTGGCCCTATTTATCCAAAAAATGAAATGGAGATGTTTAAAGAATATTCATCAAAATATGACGTATTAATGACTACTGCAGCTTGGGGCGTTACTCGTCGAATTAGAGAGAAGCTAGGGTATAAATATTTTGCAGACTATGTAAGCTATGTTGCCTTAATTGAAAGTAGCTTTATTGCCACTTGGTCAAGTAATAGTCTAAGATCGATAATTTATTTATTCTCTCCAGTAATTAATTTATTTTTATTTCAAAAGCGAATTGATAAAAACTATACTGATAATGTGAAAGGTTTAAATGAATCAGCCTTGCGTGAATTTTCAGAGTTGTATGAAAAAGTGAAAGGTCAACATGGTTTTATGCAAGCACGAACATTTGAGTTTCTTAAATACAGATTCGTTGATAACCCATATTCCCAATTTTTTATGATGAGTTTGTATGAAGGTGAAGAGCTTATTGGAGCGGTAATATACAGCCTTATGAAAGATAGGTTAACTATTGAAGATATACTAGTTAAACAGCTAGATGTAATGCAAGAAATTTTTAATAGACTTTATAATCATGCGAAAGCAAACAAGTTAGCCAAGGTTATTATTTTTAGTACTTTAGAAAACTCAGTATTAGATAAAAAAGTTCGGTACTTTTTTAGAAAAAAATCAAGTAAAGAACGTGCTGTAGTGATGATTAATAACAGAATACAAGATAAAAATAAAACAGAGCTAACAGTAGCGAATTTTTATTTTACCAGGCTAACCAATGAAGGGATTAGTTAATAATATGCCAACACAATTAAGTTTTTGTTTTAAAGGCAATCGTGCCTACGTTCATGGAACGGATATTGTTTCTGAATTATTAAAACACTTTGCTGATGCAAAGCTGGCTGATTTAGATTTAAAGTTTAATGGTATCACTTCAACTAGCCTTGATTTGATTGATGGAGACCATGATGAAAATGCTAAAGTTAATATTCGCGTTATTTTAGATGACGAACAAAAGGTGATGCAGCTAGTTGAAAATGGTACACCGGTAGAATGCCGTTATGACTATGATGAAGATATAGTAATTTCAGCATGTGAGTTAGACCTGCATAGTCAAAAAATACAGCTTAGTAAAAAAACAGGTTACACATTATGTGAGAACTTTGTTGCGATGAACAAATATCTTTTACAACAGCTTTTTCCAGATGAGCAGGGCAAATGGTATTTTACACGTTTAGAGCAAAAACATGTCGTGAACGACGAAGCGCTTATTACAGTAAAACTTATCAAGAACTTCAATTTCCGATTAACTAAAAGTAATATATTTATTGATAATGAGATGATTGGAAGTGTCTATTTTACGATGGATCAGAATTAAAATGATTGCAATAAATCAGATCGGTGTCTATATCCCAGAAAAGAGGGTTTCAAATTTAGATGTGTTAGAGAAATTTGAAACTGACGAGTCATTTATTCGTGATAAAATCGGTGTTGTACAGCGTGCGCGAAAGCAATCAAATGAAAAGGCATCTGACCTATGTATTAAAGCTTTTGAAAACTTACAATCCAAAGCACCAATCAATCTTGAAGACATAGAGTGTTGCGTGGTTGTTACCCAAAATCCAGATTTTAATATTCCTCATACCTCAGCAATTGTGCATGGTGCGATAAATCTGCCAGAAAGTTGTGCCTGTTTTGATATTTCACTTGGTTGTTCAGGTTATGTGTATGGGTTGTCAATTATCAAAGCATTTATGCAAGCCAATGATATGAAAAAAGGGCTTTTATTTACTTCCGATCCTTATTCGGACATTATTGATGAAGATGATAAAAATACAGCATTGATATTCGGAGATGCTGCTACAGTTACGTTGCTTGACTCAATGCAATCTGGGCTTGTACCTTTAGGGTTTGATTTTGGCTCAAAAGGTGCTGGATATAAGAGTCTGATGAATAAGGATAAATTATTTATGAACGGACGAGCAGTATTTAATTTTACTGCTGCAACTGTGCCTGTTTCCATCAACAAAGTATTAAGTAAACTTAGTTTAGATAAATCAGAAATAAAACGATGGTATTTACATCAAGGCAGCAAATATATCGTGGATACAATTACAACTAGAGCAGAGTTGAAGCCTGAAAAAGTTGTATTCGATATGTACGATTATGGAAATACTATTTCCTCATCTATTCCTATCCTGTTGAGTAAGGATCTAAGTAGTTTTAGTGAAGGTGATAAAATAGGTTTAAGTGGTTTTGGTGTAGGCCTTTCATGGGCAACTGCAATATTTGAGAAAATTTAATTTAGGAAAAAAATGGCTAAGGTTACTGAAGAACAAATTATAGATGAAATTAGAAAGGCAAATGTTGTGAAAGATGTTGATGCTTTAGAAAATGATAAGTCTTTGTCTGAACAAGGCGTTGATTCTTTAGATTTTTCAAGTCTACTTTTTAATATTGAAGAGAAATTTGGAGTAGTAATTCCAGATGAAGATATTGATGAACTACAAACTATTACTCAAATAACAACATATGTAAATGCAAAAAATTAGTGCAGAATAAATCGCTAAGTACCGATAATAAGTTTTCTTTCTGGTAAGGATGAAAATTGATTAAGGTTAAGATCCCTAGCTTTTGTTTTACCGAGCAATGTTATGTATTGAATATATTACTTGGGGAGTTTCTGGGCTTAGAATTTGAAGTTTCGGTGCATAAATCTGGTTTTATTGAAATTACTAATATTGGTAACGGAGAAAAACTGACTTTAAATACTGACTTTTTTAATCAAAGCCACCAGGGTTGGTTGAAATTAGAATCTATGCCAGTGTTACCGTTACAAATATGGAGCCCTGCTAAAGATGGTTTAGACGTAAACTTAGTCGAAGATTGCATTCCTGTGCTTTATGGTCAACCAGGGCTGATTAAAAAAGACATACATTGGCACATCAATTTGGATATTTTCGGCTCAGCATTTTTTATGCTCTCGCGTTATGAAGAGCTCATAACGCGAGACCGGGATGAGCACGATCGTTTTCCAGCCAACGCATCAGTCGCCTACAAATCTGGCTTTCTAGACCGTCCGATTGTCAATGAATATCTAGAAATACTTTGGGCGAGTATGCATCAACTTTGGCCAAGTTTGAATAGAAAGGTGTATAAGCCGCAAACCTTTGTCAGTTGTGATGTCGATCAGCCTTACGATTGTACTGTTGAAACTGTCCCAGCATTAATTCGTGCTTGTGCAGGAGATATCCTAAAACGCAAGAAACCATTTGAAGCACTCAAGCGTATGAATCGTTATGTGTTTAACAAATTAGGGGTATATAAGTTTGATCCCAATTACACCTTTGACTGGTATATGAATGTTTGCGAGCAAGCTGATTTAAAAGTCGTATTTTACTTTATTCCGTCTTCTGTAGAACCTGGTAATGGCTGCTATGAATTAACTGATAAGAAAATCATCAAACTCATGCGGAAAATTGATCGAAGAGGGCACGAAATTGGCGTGCATGGCAGTTTTCAAACTTATCGGGATGAGTCAAAAACCATTCAACAAAAAGCTATGCTTGAACAGGCGTTAATACAAGCAGGAATTAAACAGAAAATAAAAGGTAATCGACAACATTATTTGCGTTGGGATAGTGCTATTACCCCCGATATCTTAGATAAAGCAGGTTTTGAATATGATACTACGGGCTCTTATGCTGATCACGCTGGGTTCCGCTTTGGGACTGCTCATGAATTTAGAATGTGGGGCTGGCAAGAAAATAAAAGGCTTAAATTAAAGCAGCGCCCATTGATAGTTATGGAGTGTACGGTGATTGACCAAAAATATATGGGGTACGGAAGTGATAAGTTAGCGTATTACTTTATTAATACATTAAAAGCACGCTCTCGAAAATATGGTGGGAATTTTAGTTTGCTTTGGCATAATTCTTATTTTAAAACTGAGGATGATAAGAGTTTATTTAAGAAACAGTTGAGTGATAGAGTATGTTAGATATTGTTTTCATTTCCTTTACTAGATAAATTATATAAAACTAATGGAAAAAATTAAAAAAATATTAGTCACTGGCGGAGCTGGCTTCATTGGTTCACATACATGCATCGAGCTACTCGAATCGGGCTATGAGGTTATTGTTATTGATGATTTGAGTAATAGTCAGTATGAATCATTAAAACGAGTACAAAAAATAACAGGAAAAGAGCTTGATTTTATAAAAGCGGACATCAATGACAGAGATGTACTTGTAAATATATTTAAAAATAATCGAATAGATGCTGTGATTCACTTCGCAGGCTTCAAAGCAGTTGATGAGTCGGTTAGTAATCCTTTAAAGTATTATCAAAATAATCTTGGTGGAACTTTATGTTTGCTTGATGTAATGCAAATATTTGGCGTTAAGAATATAGTATTTAGCTCGTCTGCTTCAGTTTATGGTGAGCAGACCGTTCTACCAATTAAAGAAAACGCTTCACTTAGCGTTACTAATCCGTATGGCAGAACTAAATTATTTATAGAAGATATTCCTAGAGACTTACATGGTTCGGATTCGAACTGGAATATTTCTATACTTCGATATTTTAATCCTGTGGGAGCGCATGAAAGTGGATTAATTGGAGAAATGCCTAAAGGGATTTCTAATAATATTATGCCTTATATTATTCAGGTGGCGGCAGGGAAGCAAGCTAAGTTATCAATTTTTGGTAATGATTATTCAACAAAAGATGGGACTGGAGTTCGAGATTATATTCATGTGGTTGATTTGGCTAAAGGTCATATTAAAGCATTAGCTAAGTTGGAAGAAAATGTGGGTTGTGTTATTTATAATCTTGGTACGGGGCAAGGCTATTCTGTATTAGATTTGATAAATTCTATAGCGAGAGTGAGTAAAAGAGAAATTCTATATGAATTTGTAGAGCGTAGAGTTGGTGATGTCGCTATTAGTTATGCAGATACAACACTTGCTGAGTTAGAACTTGATTGGGTGGTAGAAAAAGGATTAGATCAAATGTGTGAAGATGCTTGGCGATGGCAAGAGTGTAATCCTAATGGGTATGACAAAACTTTATTTGATAACGAAGATTAATTAATGAAAATAGCTTATTTGATAGGCGAAGATTTATCTTCTCACCCTGGGTTAAAATATAAGATTGAAGGTCAAATTAAGGCGTGGGAATCTCATGGACATGAAGTGTATAAGGTTTTGCATTATAAAAATGTGGTATTAAAACCTAATGAACCGTTATTGTTTGATGTACCAGTTGAAAAGAAAAAACAAACAAAAATTTCTCGAATTTTTCGGTTATCAAAGCAATATTTGTTTATTTCGAAAGCCCTTAAATCTATTTCTCCAGACATAACCTATACTAGGTATTTATTTCCGGCATGGAAGCTTGCAGATTCTTTTGTTCATGCTGGAAAATTAATTGTTGAAATTAACTCTGATGATAAAGCAGAGTATTATGTTAAACATTTTTATGTGGGAATATATAATCAGCTAGCTAGACAGTTTTTTTTAAAGAAAGCAGATGCATTGGTTTTTGTAACTAATGAACTTTCTCTATCTTCTTCGTTTCTAGGGTTTACAAATAATAGAGAGGTTATTGCTAATGGTATTAATTGTGTAGACTTCCCCTTTGTCGCCGAGCCAAAAAATAGTAACCCTAAAATTTGTTTTATTGGGTCCCCTAATCAATTATGGCATGGGCTAGATAGATTAATTCAGCTTGCAGAAATGTTACCAGAATCAACAATTCATATCATTGGGCCAAGCAAGGATGAATGCTTAAAGTTGTGGGGATATAGCTTGGCTAATATTATTTTTCACGGGTATTTAAGTGCAGAGCTTGCAAAACCATTGATTGCAAATATGGATGTGGGAATTTCTACGCTTGCTTTGTATAGGAAAAAAATGGAAGAGGCTTGCCCACTTAAATCGCGTCAATATCTAGCTCAAGGTATACCAATGATTGTGGCTAGTTCAGATCCTGACATTCAAAATAATGAATCATTTTGTTTACAGCTACCTAATAAGGATAATAATGTTCTTCCTCATAAAGGGATGATTATTAAGTTTATAGACTTTTGTTTTGGCAATAGTGAGCTCAGAGAGTCAGCTAGGAGATTTTCAATACAGTATTTTGACAAGGCAAGGAAAGAAGAAAAACGATTGAATTTCTTTGCTAAAGTAGCTGGGTTTAAATGAAAATTGCATTTATAACGAGTTCGACACCTTTTGGCTATGGTGAAAGTTTTGTTATTACTGAGGCGAATGCTCTCATTAAGCAAGATATAACAATGATATTGATACCAACATTTCTTAGAACAAAGATGTCTCAGAATGTTGAGTTAGATCCTAGTATAAAAATAGTAGCAAAGAGTATTTTTTGCTGGGAAATTATAAAAACTTTTGTGTTGGCTATATTGAATCAACCCAAAGTCATGTTCAATATTTTTAAATTACTTTGGACTAAAAATTCTTTAACTTTTATAAAGAATATTATTGTCTTACCAAAGGCTATTTGGGTGGGGCAGCTAGTAATAAAAGAAGGTGTCGAGCATATTCATGCTCATTGGGCATCGACACCCTCAACAGTCGCAATGTTGGCAAGTATATACTCAGGTGTGCCATGGAGTTTTACTGCACACAGAGGTGATATTGTTGCAAATAATTTGTTAGCTAAAAAAATCAAAAATGCTTTATTTTCTCGATTTATTTCTGAGAGTGGCATAAGTTTAGCTAAACAAATATGCCAAACACAGCTTGAAAAACTTAGGCTACTTCATATGGGGGTTAATTTACCAGATGATGTTAAATGTAAGGCTTTACAAAAAGACAAGGTGACAGTGCTCTGCCCCGCGAATTTTATCCCAGTGAAAGGTCATAGCTATTTAATAGAGGCAATTTTTTTATTAAATAAAGAATTAAATGTTGAGTTGTCATTGGCTGGGAAAGGGCCTTTAATGGAGAAGCTTAAACATCAAGTTGATGTCTTGGGGCTGTCGACTTCAGTAAAGTTCTTAGGGCAATTACCTCATCAGGCTCTTTTGGGTATGTATGAAAAAAATGAAATAGATGTTGTTGTTTTACCGAGCCTAGATCTTGGTGGTGGGCTACACGAAGGAATTCCTGTTTCATTAATGGAGGCCATGTCTTATGCTGTTCCTGTTATTTCAACTGCTACTGGGGGGATTCCCGAACTGCTTAATAATGGTGCTGGTATTATAGTGCCACCTTTCAATGCAAAGGCACTGGCAAATGCGATTAATTATTTGGTATCAGAAAAAACAATATATTCAGAAGTCGGTTTAAAAGGACGGCAGAAAATAGACATAAGTTTTAATCAAAAGAAAATAACGAGTAGTCTAAAGTCTTGGTTTATAAAGTTGAATACAGTGAAGGGTACAGAATAGACAAATGAAAATTGTAACAGTCCTTGGCGCTCGCCCACAATTTATTAAGGCTGGATCAGTCAGTCGGGAAATTAATCGTCAAGTAAAAAAAGGGGCTGATATTAAAGAAGTGATTGTTCATACAGGGCAACATTATGATGCCAATATGAGTGATATATTTTTTGATGAAATGCAGATTCCTAAACCAGATTATTTTTTAGGCATTGGTGGAAAAGCGCATGGTGCTATGACAGGACAGATGATCGAAAAAATAGAAGAAGTCCTCGTTAAAGAACAGCCTGATTGGGTGATGGTGTATGGCGATACTAATTCTACTTTAGCGGGTGCGTTGGCTGCGTCTAAGTTACATATCAAAATAGCGCATATTGAAGCAGGGTTACGTAGCTTTAATATGAGAATGCCGGAAGAGGTAAACCGAATCATTACCGACCGTATAAGTAACTTACTTTTTTGCCCGACTCAAACAGCGATAGACAATTTAAATGTTGAAGCGATAAGTGCTTGGGGCTCTAATGTTAAAGCTATTTTGTCAGGAGATGTGATGCAAGATGGCGCAATATTTTATCGGGAATTAGCTAAAAAGCCATCTGATATGAAAATTGCTGAATCATTTGTTCTTTGTACTATTCATAGAGCTGAAAATACCGATAGTCCAAAGCGTTTAGGTAATATTATTTCGGCTTTAAATGAAATAGCCAAGAATAAACAAGTTATTTTACCTTTACATCCACGCACTAAAAATATTTTACAACAAAGTGATTTTGATACATCAAACTTAACCATTATTGATCCTGTAGGATATTTAAATATGGTTTGGTTGATTGAGCATTGTGAGTTAGTGATGACAGATAGCGGTGGTTTACAAAAAGAGGCTTTCTTCTTTAGCAAACCATGTATTACGTTACGAGATGAGACTGAGTGGGTGGAGTTGATTACGTTAGGTGTAAATACGCTTGTGGGAGCTGATTTTCTTAGAATAATAGAGGCTTATAATAATCAAAGTGCATTCAAAGCCGATAGTTTAGCCTTAAATTTATATGGCAACGGACAAGCCAGTAAGCGAATTGTAACGGAGATATTAAGTGGGTAAAACTATTTGGTTAATTGAACAATATGCTTCTACTCCGGCAACAGGGATGGGAGGGAGGCAGTTCTACTTAGCGAGAGAAATGGTGAAGCAGGGGTACACCGTTTATTTAATTGCTGCTAGTTATACGCATTTTCTGAGAAGTCCACCGAGAGTGGCAAAGAGTTTTGAGCTGGAAATAGTTGATGGAATTAATTTTGTATGGGTGAAAGTGCCTGTTTATGAAAATTCTCATAGTAAACAGCGCATACTGAACTGGTTTTTGTTTGCATGGAAGTTACTTAAATTACCAAAGATAATTACGGATAAACCTGATGTCATATTAGCCTCTTCACCTACAATTGTATTATTTCTCGCAGCAAGAAAATTAGCAAAAAAATTTAAGAGTAGACTGGTTTTTGAAGTGCGAGATATTTGGCCATTAACGCTTGTTAATGTGGGTGGATATTCAGAAAAACATCCTTTTATTCGCTTTCTACAGTGGATCGAGGATGGTGCTTATCGTGATGCTGATGTGGTTGTTTCTAATTTACCTAATGCCGTTGAGCATATGGTCGAGCGAGGAATGGATAAAGATAAGTTTTTATGGATTCCGAATGGTTTTTCATTGGATGAAGTTAAAAATAAGCAACCATTACCCCTGTCTGTTAGCGAACAAATTCCTAAAGATAAATTTATTGTTGGTTATACAGGGACTCTGGGCGTTGCAAATGCACTGTATGAGATGCTTGAAGTGGCTGAGCTATTAAAAGAGTATGGTGATATTAGTTTTATGATAGTGGGTGATGGGAAAGAAAAGGCTAAATTAAAACAACTGGTTATAGAAAAAGAATTAAGGAATATAGTTTTTATTGATCCTATTTTAAAAACTCAGATTCAGTCTATGCTTCATGAGTTTGATATTTGCTATATTGGCTTACTTCATGAGCCTTTGTTTAGGTTTGGGGTTTCACCTAATAAGTTATTTGATTATTTTTATTCAGAAAGACCAATATTATACGCAATTGATTCTGGTAAGTATTTACCCGTTGATGAAGCAAAGGCTGGAATATCGGTTTCTGATGCAGATCCTAAAACTATTGCGGCAGCAATTTTAGAGCTAAGAGAAATGACTGTAGATGAGCGTAGGAAGCTGGGTAGGAATGGACACCGGTATGTTAAAGAAAACCATAACTATTCGATATTGGCAGAGAAATTAGCAAAGGTGATCTTTGAATAATACTATAAAAATTTTATTGACTGGCTCAACAGGATTTGTCGGCAAAGCATTAACAACTGAGCTTTTACGACAAGAGAAAAATATAGTTGCGAGTGTTCGCAGGCATTCTAATGAATTATCTTCAAAAATAAAGCAAGTTATTACCGGTGAATTGTCCCCCACAATTAACTGGCATGATGCTCTGAATAATGTGGATGTGGTGATTCATTTAGCTGCACGCGTTCATGTGATGAATGATGAGTCGTCTGATCCCTTAACAGAGTTCCGTCGAGTTAATACCGAAGCAACTTTAGACTTAGCTAGGCAAGCAGCTGAGGTGGGTGTGAAGCGTTTTATATTTATTAGTTCGATTAAGGTCAATGGTGAAATGACAGGGGCAGAAAAGATTTTTATGGCAAATGATAATTTTATTCCCACAGATCCTTATGGTTTATCAAAATATGAAGCAGAACAGGGCTTGTTAGCTTTAGTAAAAAAGACCGGTATGGAAGTAGTGATTATTCGACCTCCTCTGGTTTATGGGGTGGGTGTAAAAGCTAATTTTGCATCAATGATAAAGTGGGTTAAAAAAGGAGTGCCATTGCCCTTTGGTGCTATTCAGAATCAACGTTCTTTGATTGCATTAGATAATTTGGTGAGTTTTATTATTCATTGTATTGACCATCCCAAAGCGGCTAATGAAGTGTTTTTAATTTCTGATGATGAGGATGTATCCACCACGGAGTTATTGCAAAAAGTGGCAAAAGCATTGGGGAAAAAGGCGGTGTTATTGCCTATTCCAGTTAGTTTGATGCATTTTGTTGCTAAGCTGGCAGGCAAGAGTGAATTAGCAATCCGCTTGTTTGGTTCGTTGCAGGTAGATAGTTCTAAGGCGCGTGATTTGTTGGGCTGGAAACCTGTGATTACAATGGAGGAGCAGTTGAAGAAAATGGTTAAGTCGGGTTAAAACGCCGACCTACGTACTTGTATGGACTGGCGTTATTAAAATATTTGCAACTTGAAGGCTAATGGGCTTAAACACTGACAATAAGAAACCTGAAATAATTGTTTTGATAATTTGGGGTGCTATAGTGAAAAACGATTAATAAGGTGCTATTAGAACTATGAATGAGCAACGAACAAAAGAGTTAGAGGTGAGCAGTTGAAGAGGGGGGTTGATTTAATCCTTGCGTTGGTGGCGCTACTATTTTTATTGCTACCTATTATTGTGGTTGCTGTGTTGGTAAAATTGACTTCAAAAGGCTCTGCATTGTATTGGTCTGATAGAGTCGGTAAACATAATATTATTTTCAGTATGCCAAAATTTCGGAGTATGAAGGTTGATACACCTGCGGTAGCCACACATTTATTAGCCGATCCAAAAAGTGTTTTGACGCCTGTCGGTGATTTTCTGCGTAAATCTAGTTTAGATGAGCTACCTCAGTTATGGTCGATTTTAGTTGGCGACATGAGTTTTGTTGGTCCTCGTCCGGCTCTATATAATCAAGTTGATTTAATTACATTACGTACAGAAAAAGGCGTACATCAATTGATGCCTGGATTGACAGGTTGGGCACAGGTGAATGGGCGTGACGAGCTACCTATTCCTGAGAAGGTTGATTTGGATGTTGAGTATCTACACCAGTGTTCGCTTACCTTTGATATAAAAGTATTATGGCTAACTTTAGTGAAGGTGTTGCGGCGTGATGGCGTATCTCATTAGAGGTATAAAAATCTCGACTTCGGTATGGGTTTAGCGGAGAAAAGTAAGTAATGGAAGAAATTATATTAGCAGGCGGTTCAGGTGTGAAATGGTAATTATTAGCAAGGAGTTACGAGTGAAAAATGTTAGAAAGTGTCTTTTCCCAGCGGCGGGTTATGGCACGCGTTTTTTGCCTGCAACTAAGGCAATGCCGAAAGAGATGCTTCCCATTGTTAATAAACCGTTGATCCAATATGGGGTTGAGGAAGCATTAGAGGCCGGTATTTCTCAAATAGGTTTTATTTTGGGACGAGGAAAACGAGCTATTGCCGATCATTTTGATGTGAGTTATGAATTAGAACATCAAATATTAGGTACATCGAAAGAGAAGTATTTAACAGAGATCCGAAAGGTTATTGATAACAGTCAATTTATCTTTATGCGTCAACGTGAAATGCTGGGCTTAGGTCATGCTATTTTGACGGGGGAACCGATGATTGGCGATGAACCCTTCGCTGTTATTTTGGCAGATGATTTGTGTTCAGTACCAGAGGATAAAAGTGCTCGTGCTTTAAGCCAGTTGGTTGCGTTATATGAGAAATATAAATGTTGTATCGTGGCGATTGAAGAAGTGCCAAAATCAAATACGGCAAGTTATGGCATTATTTCAGGTGAAGAAATTGCCGATGGTATTTATGAGGTGACAGATATGGTTGAAAAGCCACAGCCTGAAGATGCTCCCACCAATATGGCTATTATCGGTCGTTATATATTAACACCTGATATTTTCGATTATTTAAGAGAGACCAAACCAGGTGCAGGTGGTGAGATTCAAATAACCGATGCGCTACGTCAGATGGCAATTGAACAGCGCGTGATAGCCGTTAAATTTAAAGGTCGACGTTTTGATTGTGGCAGTGTTGATGGTTTTGTTGAAGCTACAAATTATTACTATCAACATGGTGATTGGGATATTTAGGTGCTAAATCAAGATGATTATCAGTCAACAAGAATATGGTGTTCTTGAATACTGTTAAATAGTCATGGTTATATGCAGTATCTGTTGATTAGCCTAGCGCCATCTTTTGCTAGATAGTTTAGATGACTAAAAGATAACTATGGTTTACATTTTTTTGTATTGCAAATATAATGATAATCATCTTTATCATTAAGTATTCTTGTTATGAATAAAATAGTCGTTAAAATACAGAATAAGCAGGTTGGCGAGCTTTTCTTTGAAGATGATAATAATCGCTATGGCTTTAATTATACGGCCGACAAATCTCCTATTTCTTTGATTATGCCTTATAAGGCATCGACCTATTTATGGCAGGATCGTTTACATCCGATCTTTGATATGAATATGCCGGAAGGTTACTTGTTTGAAATATTAAAAAACTATCTAAATAAAAAACATGGTTATATTAATGATTTTTTATTGTTT
Source organism: Piscirickettsiaceae bacterium (assembly GCA_013215825.1). Lineage (GTDB taxonomy): Bacteria > Pseudomonadota > Gammaproteobacteria > Nitrosococcales > Methylophagaceae. Next base: position 457,398 of record JABSQN010000001.1, read on the forward strand.
TCCTATCTTTGTCCAAATATTAAAAGTCGGCTATTATTTGAGAATGATTTTTCTGACGGCGAGTTAACTACGGTAGATTTAGATGATATTTTGCAAAATGACAGTGAAGATACGTTTGTAAAATTAGTTAAATTGTTTTTAGATAAAAATGCTATTTCTGGGGTGCAACCTAAAACATTGGCATTGGTTTTAGACAAAGAATCCTTAACCACTAAAGAATATATTATTAAAACTTGGGGTGCTGAATATCCTTATTTAGCAGAAAACGAATATTTTTGTTTGAAAGCGGTTGAGAAATCAGGAGTTGAAATACCGGTAATTTTGCTATCTGACAATAAACGGTTCTTAGTCGTTGAACGGTTTAACTATAACAGTGATACAAGTACTTACTTAGGCTTTGAAGAAGTATTAGGCTTGTTAGGTAAAAATAAAGAGCAAAAATATGAGGGTAGTTATGAGCAAGTTGCTAAAACTATTTATCGTATTGTTGCTAATAAACGTCAGGATATGCAATCCTTTTATAAAACGGTTGTAATGAGTTATTTACTCAAAAATGGTGATGCACATCTAAAGAATTTTGGCGTGTTATATGATAGCGATATGGAGAATATTCGACTTTCACCATCATATGATATTGTTAATACCGCTGTTTATGTTTTTACTGATCGACCCGCATTAAGTATGTTTGGTAAAAAGGTATGGTTCTCCCGTAAAGAACTTATAAAATTTGGCACTCAGAGTTGTTACCTATCAGTGAAAAATGCGAATACATTTTATGATGCGTGCCTAGATGCAGTGAAAGAGTCTATTATCGATTTACAGGGCTATATTGTAGAAAATCCAGCGTTTGAAATAATCGGGCTAAGAATGATTGATACTTGGAATTTATCGCTTAAGAATGAAACCCATAAGGAGGTGCCGATTGAAATTAGACGAAATTGGGATGAAAATTAAATCCTTAAGAAAAGAGAAAGGCTTTACTCAACAACAGTTAGCAGATATCTCTGGAATTAGTAGGGTGACATTGGGTAAATTTGAAAGAGCGCAATTAGGCTCTATTACACTAAAAACACTTGATATTATTTTAGATGCCTTAGGCTATGAAATAGATTTTAAACGTAAAAATCGATTTAATTTGCCTAGCTTAGATGAATTGTAGAGGTCTAATAATATTAGTTCCTCTACAGGTTTAATCGGAGATGTGTAAAGGTTGAGTATTATAGATACTATTTTGTGATGGGCGGCTCTTGGCGATTATGGATAAAGCTTCGAATTAGAGCGCCGAAAACACCTAACATAAATCCTAATACTAGCGACACGGCTAAAATAAGTACCTTTTTAGGTTTGATTGGTTTCTTGCTTATTTCTGCTGCTAGATCAACTTGTACTGGTTGAATATTTTTTGCTGCCAGAGGTTTGAAAAAAGTCTATTTCATCATCTGATCGTAATAATTATTTAACATTTTTGGATCAATCATAACTGGATTATTATGAGTAGTGGTGGGCGTAGACATAAATTAATATCCATATTTTAAAATGTTCTTCAGAAGGCATTAAGTGTCGCATTATTTAGGACGTATACTCGTCCTAAATTCAATTAGGCTGGCTCTCTCGGGTGTCATTTAAAAAGGTTATTGCCAACTATGTGGTTATTGGACTATCCTTAGTTTGGCTATTCATGATGAATAGTATTAACAAGGAGTAAGGAAAGATGTTTAAAAAAGTATTTTTGTCATTATTTATGGCTGTTATTTTATCAATGGGACTTGCATTTGCAGCAGATAAAATTAATGTGAATACAGCAACTGAGACAGAATTAGTTGTTGTGAAAGGGATCGGTGAGGGAACGGCCGATGCGATTATCAAATATCGTGAAGAAAATGGTCCTTTCAAAAATTTAGATGAACTCATTAATGTGAAAGGTATTGGTGAGAAAAAGGTTGCTAAGTGGGCGGATGTTTTATCTGTTGAATAGCTTGTTCGTGAGATAAATTATAAGGCGTAATCAATTCGTTGGTTGCGCCTTTTTCATGCCCCATAAAACGGAAGTGATTAATGTGACAGGCCTGTAATGAGTTGTTCTTTTAATAATGATTGTTCATTACTACTTAATGCTTTGTGTTCATTGTTGGCAATAAAAAATACATTTTCTACTTGGTCGCCTAATGAGGTTAGCTTGGCATTAATAAGTTGGATCTCACACTGTAAGAATACTTGTGAAATTATTGAAACCAAACCTGGGCGTTCGTGGGTGTTGAGTTCTAAGACTGTGTGATGTTGCTGCTCATTAGTGTGAAACTTAATAACAGTTTCTGTTTCAAATAATGTCATTTTTCTTGGTGTGAGAATGGGGCAGTAGGCCTTGATCTCATCAAGGTGATTCAGTTGTTTTTCTAACGTAGAGATAATTAAATCATGAGGTTGATGGGGGTTGGTTACAATATAGCTATTAAGTGTATAACCATCAGATGTAGCATTGATTTTAGCATCTAGAATATCAAGTTGCAGATGTTCTAGTGCCGTTGTCGTTGCAGCAAAAACACGAGGTTTGTCCTGCGTATAAATAAAGACTTCTAGCGTGTTTTCTTGATCCTTGAGGCGAACATTGACCAGTGTTGAGCTTGATTTTTGTAATCGACTTTTTGTCTGCCAAACAATTTCATCGGTGGTATGACGTAGGAAATAATCGGCATCATAGTGTTGCCATAGTTGAATGATTTGCAGCTGTTGCCAAGATTGAAATAAAAGTTGTTGTAATGCTTGCTGTTGTCGTTGGGCACTTTTCTCAGCTGTATTCTTTGCCATTTTTTCACTGTGTTCTAACCACTGTTTAGTGGCATAATAAAGCTGTCGTAATAAGGAATCTCGCCAGCCGTTCCAGAGTTGATTATTAGTTGCTCGAATATCAGCAACGGTTAATAGATAAAGATAATTAAGCTTGTCGGTTGTTTTAACAGTATTTGCAAATGTTTTAATAACATCGGGATCATTAATATCAAATTTCTGTGCCGTTGCCGACATGGTAAGGTGTTGACCCACTAAGAATGTCACAATCTGGGTATCAAACTCACTTAGACTGTGCTGTTTGCAGAACTTTTCTGCATCAATCATTCCTAGTTGACTGTGATTGCCCCCTCGGCCTTTGGCTATATCATGATATAAGCCTGCGATATAGAGTAATTCCGGCTTTGGAAGTTGATAGAAAACATCAGAACAGAGTGGAAATTCATCTTTAAATTCGGGACATGAAAATCGGCGTATATTTCGGACTAGAAATAAGGTGTGTTCGTCCACAGTGTAAATATGGAAAAGATCATGTTGCATTTGCCCAACAATCTGACCAAATTCAGGTAGATAAGCACCTAAAATTCCTAATTTATTCATTCGTCTAAATTCATGAGTCAGGCCATGAGGTTGACGAATGATTTCCATAAATAAAGCACGATTTTTAATATCAGATCGAAATTGTTTATTGATCAAATGAATATGTGCATAAAACTGGCGAATAGTGTCTGCACGTACGCCTTTTATTTCTTTATGTTGTTGCAGTATAAGGAATAATTCCAACATGGCGTAAGGGTAAAAGGCAAAAATACCCGAGTTAATAGTCTCAATATACCCATTGTGAATCTGAAAACGTCGATTTATTGGGCTGATTTCACGTGCTTCATCAGCAAGAATAATATTTTCTTCAAACAGTTGTAAAAGAAGCTCATTCATTTGCACGATAGAGCGAGCACACAGGTAATAGTCTTTCATGAAGTGTTCAACAGCAAGATGGTTTTCAGTATCGTGATAACCCAGTTGTTTCGCTATTTCACGTTGATGGTCGATCAGTAATTTTTCTTGTTTTCGCTTTGCTTGTAGATGTAATGCAAAGCGAACTTTCCATAAAAAATGTTGTGCTTTATCTAATGTGTCATATTCATCATTTGATAAAAATCCTTTTTGATTAAGACCATATATATTCTCAATATTAAAATGTTGTTGAGCAACCCAGCTGATAATTTGTAAATCACGCATGCCGCCCGGTGCTTCTTTAATATTAGGTTCTAGATTATTAGCGGTGTCATTATATTTTAGGTGACGTTGCTGCTGCTCTTGCTTTTTTTGTTGATAAAAACGACGGGTGTCCCATGTTTTGTTGGTAATGGTTAGCAGTTTTAGTTCTGAATATAAGGAGTCTTTGCCGCAAAGTAGACGCGTTTCAAGTAGGTTGGTGGCAACGGTAATTTCCTCCTCTGCTTGCTGGCGACACTCTTTAATTGTCCGTACGCTGTGACCAATTTCTAGGCCAATATCCCATAATTGGGTGAGGAAGTCTGACAGAGCTTCTGGAGGATGATCGGAAATGGATTCATCAAGTAAGACCAATAAATCAATATCAGAATAAGGATGGAGCTCACCACGACCATAACCACCAACCGCCAATAAACTAATAGCAATATCAGGGTTAATATGATGTTGCCACAGAGTATTCAATACTTGATCAACAAAGTAAGCACGCTGCTGGATAAGCGTAACAACATCTTTTTGTTGTGCAAATTGTTCTTTTAAATAAGCTTGCCCTTGTTGTAAGGCCGCTCTATAAAACTGACTATCAGTAACTGCATCAGGTGTTACGTTATTATCAATATCCCAAAGTGAAAGTAGTGAGTTAGTCACAAGTTAGATAGTCTCATCATCACGTAAGGTCAGGATCTCAAAACCATCATTAGTGACTAAAATAGTATGTTCCCATTGTGCAGATAATGAGCGATCTTTAGTGACCACCGTCCAGTTATCAGGGAGTTGTTTTATATGCTGTTTACCGGCATTAATCATCGGCTCGATAGTGAAAATCATACCCGCTTCTAAGGTTAATCCTGTGTTAGGTTTACCATAATGTAATACTTGTGGATCTTCATGAAATCCTTTGCCGATACCATGGCCACAATATTCACGCACAACGGAAAAATTCTGGGCTTCAGCGTGTTTTTGAATGGCATGACCAATATCGCCTAATTGAATACCGGGTTTGACCAGTTTGATGCCGAGAAGCATGGCTTCGCGTGCATTATTACTTAAGCGTTGAGCGATAATAGATGTTTTACCAATATGAAACATCATGCTGGTATCACCATGATAGCCATCTTTAATAACGGTAATATCAATATTGATAATATCACCTTCTTTTAGTTTCTTGGCACCGGGAATGCCATGACAAATAACATGATTGACCGAGGTGCAAATTGACTTAGGAAAGCCATGATAATTTAACGGTGCGGGAATGGCATTTTGTTCATTAACGATATAGTCATGGCAAATCGTGTTAATTTCATCAGTAGTAATGCCGGCCACAACATGTGGTGTAATCATCGTGAGCACTTGGGCTGCAAGCTTTCCTGCTACACGCATTTTTGCAATTTCATCTGCTGTTTTAATGCTGACTGCCATGATTGAGAATATCCCTACTGAGTATTGAAGTTGATAGTGTGCCGTAAATTGATAAAAACAACAAAGCTTAATAACAATGGAATCATCATTTTCATTGATATTAATCTTGTTTTATGGTATAAAATGCGCGCCTATTTAGGCAAAAATCACACATGCACCGACACAAGTTTCGGGGTGCTAACTGCTTGTCAGTATAGTCGATACTTGGGGTGTGTGGAGGTTTAACCCCACTATAATTAAAAGGTAGAATTGAAAATGGCAAAAACAACTATGCGCCAAATGCTAGAAGCAGGCGTTCACTTTGGTCACCAAACACGTTACTGGAACCCTAAAATGGGTCCGTTTATTTTCGGTAAACGTAATAACATCCATATCTTAAATCTTGAGCACAGCTTACCTATGTTTAACGATGCGTTAAACTTCGTTGGTAAATTGGCTTCAAAGAAAGGCCGTATCCTTTTTGTAGGTACTAAACGTGCAGCACAAGATGCTATCCGTGAAGATGCAGAACGTGCAGGAATGCCTTATGTTAACCGTCGTTGGTTAGGTGGCATGTTGACTAACTATCAAACTGTTCGTCAATCAATCAAACGTTTGGATGCAATCCAAGCAATGGTTGAGTCTGGAAAATTAGAAGGTTTGAAAAAGAAAGAAGTTTTAAACTTGACGCGTGAGCAAGAAAAATTAGAAAAAAGCATTGGTGGTATCCGTAAAATGGGTGGTCTACCTGATGCATTGTTTGTTATCGATGTTGATCATGAACGTATTGCTATTCAAGAAGCGAATAAATTAGGTCTTCCTGTTATTGCGATTGTTGATACTAATAGTAATCCAGATGGCGTTGATTACATCATTCCTGGTAATGATGATTCTATGCGTGCTATCAAGCTTTACACTATGGCTATGGCTGATGCGATTTTAGAAGGTCGTGCATCAACTGCAACTGGTGCTGAAACTATGGAAGAAATAGTAGAAGTTTCTGAAACAGCTGCCGAGTAATATGTAAGCAAAAAATGCAGGCTCGCTATTTTTAATGGTGAGCCTGTCTTGTATATAAAGGTCAGAAGAATCTGATCAATAAAAATATAGAGAAGGGTTATTAACATGGCAATTACTGCTGCATTAGTAAAAGAATTACGTGAGCGTACTGGCTCAGGAATGATGGAATGTAAAAAAGCATTAGTGGCATCTAACGGTGATGTTGATGTTGCAATTGAAGAAATGCGTAAATCAGGCATGGCGAAAGCAGATAAAAAGTCTGGTCGTATTGCCGCTGAAGGTATTGTTGTTATTGAAACAAGTGAAGATGGCAAATCGGCAGTAATGATCGAAATTAATTCAGAAACTGATTTTGTAACAAAATCGGAAGATTTCATGGGATTTGTTAACACGTTGAAAGTCGCTGTACTTGAAGCGCAACCTGCTGATCTTGAAGAATTGAAGGCCTTAGTACTTAATGATGCTGGTGAAAGTGTTGAAGTTGTTCGCCAAACATTAGTGTCTAAAATTGGTGAAAACATCCAAATTCGTCGTTTTGAATTGATGTCTAATGATGCCGGTGTGATTGGTTCTTACCGTCACGGTGATCGTCTTGGTGCAATGGTTAATTTAACAGGTGGTGATTTGGCTCTTGCTAAAGATATATCAATGCATGTAGCTGCAAGTCGTCCACAAGCTGTTTCTGCTGCTGATTTACCCGCAGAGTTATTAGAAAAAGAACGTGATATCGTAGCAACACAAGCCAAAGACAGCGGCAAGCCAGAAGCAATCATCGAAAAAATGGTTGAAGGTCGCATGAAGAAATTTGTTAATGAAATTAGCTTAATGGGGCAGCCATTTGTTAAAGATCCTGATGTAACGATTGAGAAATTAGTTAAAAAATCAGATGCAACAGTTAATGCATTTGTATTCTACGAAGTCGGTGAAGGCATCGAGAAAGCAGAAGATAACTTTGCAGAAGAAGTAATGGCACAAGTTTCAGGTAATTAAGTTATATACCCGTGACCATCCAAGATGTAATTTTTTAGCACACATACTCACTGCACTAGCTGCGTTATATTATTGAGCAATAGAATAACTATTACATCAACAATATGCCTTGCTATCACAGCGATTATGAGCACTGAAAACCTGTATCTTGAATAATAACGGGTACAATATTTCACCCTTCAAAACAAGCACTTTTAAGGGCTTGTTTTGAAGGTTCACCTAGCCCCATATTTATTTCCACTTTAACGGAGAGTGTTAGCAATGACAGAAACGACAAATCAACCAAAATATAAACGTGTATTACTTAAACTAAGTGGTGAAGCGTTGATGGGCAATGCGGAGTTTGGCATTGATCCTGAGGTGATTATTCGTTTTGCAAAAGAAATTTCTGCATTGAGTGCACAAGGCGTTGAGCTTGGTGTTGTTATTGGCGGTGGTAATATTTTCCGTGGTGCAGGATTAGCTGCAAGTGGTATGGAACGTGTCAGTGCTGACCATATGGGAATGCTTGCCACAGTAATGAATGCCTTGGCATTACAAGATGCACTTGAACAACAGGGTGCTTTTTGTCGTGTGATGTCGGCCATTCAGATCAATGAAGTATGTGAAGATTATTTACGTCGTCGTGCAATTCGTCATTTAGAAAAAGGACGCGTTGTTATTTTTGCGGCCGGTACAGGTAATCCATTTTTCACTACGGATTCTGCAGCAAGTTTACGTGCGGTTGAGATCGGTGCAGAACTTATGCTGAAAGCTACACAGGTTGACGGTGTTTATGATTCAGATCCAAAAACAAATCCTGATGCCGTTCGATACACTGAATTAAGTTATGATGAAGTGATTGATAAACGTTTAGGTGTGATGGATACAACTGCGGTTGTGATGTGTCAGGAGCAAAAAATGCCATTGCGTATTTTTGATGTTCATAAAAAAGATAACTTGACCAAGATTATTTATGGTGAAGAAATTGGTACATTAGTTAAATAAAAGTTGAGTACGGAATAAATCATGATTGAAGATATTAAAAAAGACGCAGCAGATAGAATGCAAAAAAGTGTTGCTTCCTTAACAAATGCAATGGCGAAGATTCGTGCTGGTCGTGCTCATACCAGTTTGTTAGATCACGTTATGGTGCCATATTATGGTTCTGATGTTGCTCTAAGCCAAGTGGCGAATGTGGGTATTGAAGATTCACGCACATTGACGGTAACACCGTGGGAAAAGCCGATGTTAGCCGTGGTTGAGAAAGCAATTATGACCTCTGATTTAGGTGTGAATCCAAGTAGTGCGGGTATGACAATTCGTATTCCTATTCCACCATTAACGGAAGAACGTCGCCGTGATTTAGTGAAAGTGGCGAAGAATGAAGCCGAAGGTGCACGTGTTGCCGTGCGTAATATTCGTCGTGATGCCAACAGCACATTGAAAGAATTATTGAAAGAAAAAGAAATATCTGAAGATGAAGAACGTGGTGCAGAAGAAGTCGTCCAAAAATTAACAGATGCAGTGATCAAACAAATTGAAACAGTGTTAACAGATAAAGAATCTGATTTGATGGAAGTGTAAGCACTGCCATCAATGACTGAGGAAAACGGCCCACTTCCACAACATATTGCCATCATTATGGATGGTAATGGACGCTGGGCAAAAAAACGTAAACAGCCGCGGTTTATGGGGCATCGAGCAGGTGTCAAAGCGGTTGAAAATATTGTTAAACATTGTGCTGAGTTAAACATATCAACACTTAGCCTATTTGCATTTAGCAGTGAAAACTGGCGGCGACCTATCAAAGAAGTTAGCTTGTTAATGGAGCTTTTTGCTTTATCTCTAAAGCAACAAGTAAAACGTCTGCATAAGAATAATATCCGCGTATGTATTATTGGCGATCTTAGTAAGTTTTCTACAAGCCTACAAAAACAAATCAGCCAAGCAGAACAACTAACGGCTGAAAATACAGGATTAACCATCAATATCGCAGCCAATTATGGTGGTCGATGGGATATTACCCAATCGGTTAAACAGTTGGCTGAAAAGGTGAAATCAGGTGAGCTTGCACCAGAAGACATTACCGAAGAGAATATTTCAGCGGGTTTAACGACTGCGTCACTTACTGAGCCTGATTTGTTTATTCGTACTGGTGGTGAGCAACGCGTTAGCAATTTCTTATTATGGCAAATGGCCTATACCGAGTTCTATTTTACGGATACTTTGTGGCCAGATTTTATTGATATTGAGCTAGACAAGGCTATTAATTCATTTTGTCAACGTGAACGTCGTTTTGGCAAAACATCAGAACAAATTCAGGATGAAACTCATGCTTAAACAACGATTATTAACCGCGGCAATATTAATCCCGCTCGTTGTGATGAGTATTTTGTATTTACCAACCATAATTGTACAGTGTTTATTAGCGGCTGTTGTTGTGTTAGCGGGTATTGAATGGTTCTCAATTATTGCATATAAGAAAAAGTCTGAGTTGTTTTTTGCTATGGCAGTATTAGCATTTATCACTGTTATTTGTGGACTGTTTTTACAATCAATATTAGGTTTTGTAACACTTATTATATGGGCGGCGATATCCATTGTTATTATTCGATATGCACATCATTCACTGCCTGCTCGTTTGCAGCGATTGTTATTGCAACGTCTGAGTGCATTAATTATCGCCAGTACTGTTTTGGCTCTATTTTTATTGATGAGCGTGCAATTACATCAGTCTAGCGACTTAGGCCCGCAACAATTATTATATGTGATGGTGTTAGTGTGGCTTGCTGATACAGGCGGTTATTTTGCAGGTAAAAAATGGGGAAAAACATCATTAGCAAGAGCAATTAGTCCTAATAAAACATGGGAAGGAGTTGCTGGTGCATTGGTACTAGGTCTTATTTGGGCTGCTATTGGGTATTCATTGGGATTGTCGGGCGAAATAACGCTTTTATCATGGTTACTTTTATCAGTGGTGAGTTTGTTGATTTCTATCGTTGGTGACTTGTTTGAGAGCTTGTTTAAACGCTGTCATCAAGTGAAAGATAGTGGTAATTTATTACCTGGTCATGGTGGAATGCTTGATCGCATTGATAGTTTAATTGCTGCTGTACCTGTGTTTACAGCAGGTGTGTATTTTTTAGGAGCATAATCAATGCAGGCGGTAACAATCTTAGGTTCAACGGGTTCAATAGGTGTTAGTACACTTAATGTGTTGGCGCAACATCCGGATAAATATCGAGTCTATGCTTTGACTGCAAATCGTTCTGTTGATGTATTATTTGAGCAATGCCAGCAATTTGAACCAGATGTTGCCGTTATTTTAGATGAGGATGCAGCACACGATTTATCACAACGACTTAAAGCCATCGCTTCGAAAACTCAGGTAGTATCTGGTGAGCAATCATTAGTCGATGTAGCTGAAAGTGATGACACAGATTATGTGATGGCGGCGATTGTTGGTGCGGCAGGTTTATTGCCAACATTAGCGGCGGCACGCGCGGGCAAGCATATTTTATTAGCTAATAAAGAAGCCTTAGTGATGAGTGGCGGTTTGTTTATGCGTGAAGTTGAAGCTAATGGGGCAACGTTATTGCCGGTAGATAGTGAGCATAATGCAATTTGGCAATGTTTACCAGTCGGTAAACAACAACAATATCATTATGATGGTAAAGGTGTACGCCGTATTATTTTGACAGCATCAGGCGGCCCTTTTCGTGATTATGATTTAGCTGATCTTGAACATGTTACACCCGAACAGGCAATCGCTCATCCAAACTGGTCGATGGGACAAAAGATCTCAGTTGATTCAGCCACAATGATGAATAAAGGCCTTGAAGTTATTGAAGCACATTGGTTGTTTGGTATGTCTTTAGACCAAATTGACGTGGTATTACATAAACAAAGTATTATTCATTCAATGGTGGACTATGTTGATGGCTCAGTATTGGCACAAATGGGCAATCCAGATATGCGTACACCGATTGCGAATGCCTTAGCGTGGCCAGAACGTATTGATTCTGGGGTTGCACCTTTAGATCTTGTTGCTATTGGTCGCTTAGATTTCTCTGTGGCTGATCATAAACACTTTCCTTGTTTAAGACTGGCTTATCAGGCGTTAGAGACAGGCGGCACAAGCACGGCTATTTTAAATGCCGCTAATGAAATTGCTGTGGAAGCCTTTTTGCAGAGACAAATTAAGTTTACTCAAATCCCACAAATTATTGAGCAAGTGTTGACTGATTTACCCACAAATAACGATGATACCTTAGAGCAAATATTAGCCGATGATAAACAAGCTCGTCGTATCGCTACAGCACTGATTAAATAAGATGCAATCACTTCTTTATCTACTAGTCACATTAGCCATACTGATTACCGTACATGAGTTTGGTCACTTTTGGGTGGCACGTCGCTGTGGTGTCAAAGTGCTTAAATTCTCCATTGGATTTGGTAAGCCTTTATGGAAAAGACGAGGGAAAGATGGTACTGAATATATTCTTGCCGCCATTCCTTTGGGGGGCTATGTCAAGATGTTGGATGAGCGCGAAGGTGATGTTGAGCCACAAGACTTAGACCAAGCATTTAATCGTAAGCCATTACGATCACGAGTTGCAATAGTTGCTGCTGGCCCTATTGCCAATCTCATTTTTGCAGTTATTGCTTATTGGTTTATTTTTGTTATCGGTGTTGCCGGCATTCGCCCCATTATTGGTGATGTTGCACCTAATTCAAATGCAGAAATTGCTCAATTAGTAGCGGGCAATGAAATAAAAGCAGTGAATGGTACAGATACGCCGACCTGGTTCAGTGTGCATAAATTACTGTTAAAGTCAGCTGAAGAGGGAGAGGTGGTCGATCTTTCAATTGATTTGGGTGGTATTACTCTTCAGCGGCAGTTAGAAATTCCCAAACAAGATAACACACAGTCACCGCCAATATCGCTTTTTCAAACGATAGGTATTACACCTCTTCGGGTTGAATTAAAGCCTGTACTTGCCTTTATAGCAAAGGATAGTGCGGCTGAACGGGCAGGCTTGCAAGCCGGAGATTTATTAGTATCTGCAGATGGTGAGAGTATAAGCAATTGGTCCGCTTGGGTTGCATTAATTCAGGCCAGCCCAGATAAAGAAATACAGATTAAAATTGATCGCTTAGGCTTGCAGTTTGATTTGCGAATAACACCGAGTAAATCTGCCAATAATACAGGCGTTATTGGCGTGCGAGTGGATAGCAGTCAGACTACTATTCCTGAAGAATTACAAGCTGAGTTACGTTATGGTCCTATCGAGGCACTAGGAAAAGCAGTACAAGAAACATGGTCATTTTCGCTATCAACACTAAAAAATCTAGCAGGGATGATCTCAGGATCGGTGTCGACTAAGAATTTAGGTGGCCCAATTACTATCGCTAAATTTGCAAGTGCTTCTGCGGATAGTGGATTAATTTCATTTATCAGCTTTTTGGCCATGATCAGTGTTAGTTTGGCAATATTAAATTTTTTACCTATCCCTATACTAGATGGTGGCCATCTGGCCTTATATTTTATCGAATGGCTACGTGGAAAGCCGGTGTCAGAACAAGTACAACTTCAAGGACAGAAAGTGGGGCTTATTCTTCTTTTAATGCTGATGTTTTTAGCATTTTTCAATGACTTATCAAGAGTGTTTGGATAATAGGCTAATAGCAGGTAAACTAGCGCATTCGATTGAAAATAATTGTGGAAAATAATGAATAAAATTCTTACTGCATTTGTGTTACTTTTTCTCTCAGGTTTAGCCTTGGCGGAGAGTTTTGTTATCAAAGATATTCGTGTTGACGGCTTACAGCGAATTTCAGCAGGAACCGTGTTTAACTTTCTGCCAGTGAAAGTTGGCGATGAAATGAGTGCCAAAGATGCAAAGAGTATTATTCGTGCATTATTCAAATCTAAATACTTTAATGATGTTGAAGTTGAACAACAAAATGGTGTTTTAATTATTAAAGTGACTGAAAGACCAGCTGTTTCAAGCATTGAACTGGTTGGTAATAAAGACATGGATACTCAAGAATTATTAAAGTCACTACGCCAGATTGGTTTTGCTGAAGGACAGGTTTACGAAAAAGCGGTATTGGAACGTGTCGAACTAGAACTACAACGCCAATATTTTAGTCGTGGTAAATATGGTGTCACCATTGAATCAGAAGTGACACCGCTGTCTCGCAACAGAGTTGCTATTCGCATCACTATGGCAGAAGGTGTTGCCGCAACTATCGGCAGTATTAATATCGTTGGTAATACGCATTTTGATGAAGATGAATTGCGAGAAGATTTCACATCGTCTACAGGTGGAATATTATCTGCATTTACGCATGACAATCAGTATTCACGTCAAAAATTGTCGGCGGATTTAGAAACCTTACGCTCATTCTATTTGGATCGTGGTTTTGTTGATTTTGTAGTTGAATCGACGCAAGTTTCAATTACTGATGATAAAAAACAAATGTTTATCACCATTAATATTTCGGAAGGCGAGCGCTATCAAGTTAAAGAAGTTCGGCTTGCGGGTAATTTAATTGTGCCAGAAGAAGAGTTGTTTGGCTTGGTGACGATTAGGAAAGATGCGGTTTTCTCACGAAAATCAGTGACACAGAGTAGTGAGTTATTAACGGACCGTTTAGGTAACGATGGTTATGCTTTCGCCAATGTTAATGCCGTACCAGAAATTGATCGTGAAAATAAACTAGTAACGTTGACATTTTTTGTTGATCCAGGTCGCCGCGCTTATGTGCGACGGATTACTATTTCAGGTAATAGTAAAACGCGTGATGAAGTATTGCGTCGTGAAATGCGTCAACAAGAATCAGCATGGATTTCAACTAATAAGGTTGAGCAATCGAGAGCACGAATTAGACGTTTAGGTTATTTTGAAGATGTTAATGTTGAAACAATACCTGTACCAGGCACTGCGGATCAGGTTGATTTAGATTTTAATGTCGTGGAACAAGCATCTGGTAGTTTGTCGGCCGGTATCGGTTTCTCTCAGTCAGATGGTTTGATTTTTAATGCCAATATTACCCAGAAAAACTTTTTAGGTAGTGGTAAACATATTAACTTTGGTTTTAATAATAGTAGTGCCAATACCGTTTATAGTTTTGGCTATACCAATCCGTTTGCAACCGTCGATGGTATTAGCCAAGGTTTTAATGCGTATTATCGAGAAACAGATGCTAATGAAGCTAATATCGCTAATTACAGTACTGATGTTTGGGGAGGCGATATTAGCTTTGGTATTCCAATTTCAGAAAACAACCGAATTCGTTTAGCTTTTGGTTATGAAAATACAGAAGTTACCTTGGGTTCAGATCCTATAACAAGTTTTTCTGAGTTTGTAGCTGAAGAAGGCGACCAATATGATACTTGGACTTTATCATTAAGCTGGTCAAGTGATAGTCGTGATAGTGCTGTTTTACCAACACGGGGCATGTCTCAAAGTGTGTCGGCAGAAGTGGCTGTTCCGGGTGGTTCATTACAGTATTATAAAGTGCGTTATAAAAATAATTGGTATCATCCAATGACCGAGTCATTAACACTGGCTCTACATGGAAATCTTGGCTATGGGGATGGTTATGGCGATACTGAAGGCCTTCCATTCTTCCAAAACTTTTATGCGGGTGGTATACGGAGTGTTCGAGGGTTTAAATCTAATACTTTAGGTGTTCAAGAAGATGATCAGTCTCTCGGTGGTAATCTATTAGTAACAGGGGGAGCTGAAGTTATTTTCCCAATACCATTCCTGAAAAAACAATTACGATCGGTTCGATTGAGTGCCTTTACTGATTTTGGTAATGTTTATGCTGATGGTCAAGATTTTGAGGCCGACTTGTTACGTTATTCGGTAGGCTTATCAGCTATTTGGATTTCACCCTTTGGTGCGATGTCATTTAGTTATGCTCAGCCATTTAATGAGCAAGCAGATGATGAAGAAGAGAGCTTCCAGTTCTCATTAGGTTCAACGTTTTAATTAAATTATTTTCGAGGATAGAAAAGAGTGAAAAATATTAAGTTTATATTGTTGTCTTTGACATTAGCTTTAGCAGTAACATCAATTAATGCAGCTGAATTAAAAATTGGTGTTGTTAATGCCGGTTCTGTATTAGAACAATCTCCTCAAAAAGCAAGCGCATTAGCTCGTTTAGAAAAAGAATTTTCTTCGCGTAGTAAATCACTAGAAGGTAAATTAAAATTATTAAGAGCAAAGCAACAGAAACTAGCAAAAGATGGGGCTATTTTAGGTGCTGATGAACGCAAATCAAAAGAGCGTGCTATTTTAAGTGACCAACGTGAATTAAAACGTTTGCAAGGTGAATATAGTGAAGATTTATCTATTCGTCGGAATGAAGAATTACGTAAATTAGAAAAAGATATTGCTCAAACGATTGTTGATTTGGCCAAAAAAGAATCCTATGACTTGGTTGTTTATCAAGGTGTTATTTTTGCAAGTGATCGTGTTGATATGACGCCAAAAGTATTGGAACTTCTTAAAGCAAAAGCTAAAAAATAATAGGTTGGATTGCTTGTGTGGACTTTGAAACAAATAGCTGATCATATTGGTGGCGTTGTTAAAGGCGATGGTACGTTTCAAGTAAATAGTATTGGCACATTGCAAGCCGCAACGACAGACCAAATTAGCTTTTTATCAAATAAAAAGTATAAAAAGTATTTAGTTGATACAAATGCGGGTATTGTTATTGTTCATGAAAGCATGGTTGTCGATGTGCCAAATCATGCCATTATTGTTGATGACCCTTACGTTGCTTATGCAAAGACGGCAAGTTTATTAAACCCTACTATAGAAATGTCGAAGGGAATTCATCCAACTGCATCTGTCGATGCGACTAGTCAAATTCATCCAAGTGCTTCAATAGCTGCTCAAGTTGTTATTGAATCCGATGTTGAGATCGCTGAAGATGTCATTATTGGTCCAGGCTGTGTGCTTTTACGTGGTGTGAAAGTAGGTAAAGCAACACGAATGACCGCTAATATTACGATCTGTGAGTCTGTTCAGATTGGTAAAAATGGACTTATTCATCCTGGTGTTGTTATTGGCGCTGATGGTTTCGGTATTGCAAATGACAAAGGAACTTGGATAAAAGTCCCTCAGATCGGTAGCGTTGTAATAGGCGATGATGTTGAGATTGGTGCCAATACCACCATTGATCGAGGTGCCATTGATAATACGACTATCGGTAATGGCGTTAAGTTAGATAATCAAATACAAATTGGTCATAATGTTGTTATTGGTGACAACACGGTCATTGCAGGCTGTACTGGTATTGCCGGCAGCACACAGATTGGTCAAAACTGTATAATCGGTGGTGGCGTTGGTATTAGTGGCCATCTTGAGATTTGTGATGGTGTACAGATGTCTGGAATGAGCATGATCACCAAGTCCATTACCAAGCCCGGCGTTTATTCTTCAGGTATTCCCGCTGAGCCCGTGCAGCAATGGCATAGAAATGTAATACGTTATCGGCAAATGGACAAGCTTGCAGATCGTGTGAAACAATTAGAAACATTGAATAAGAAGTAAGATACGTGTTTTTCAAATTTAGCCCTGACAAAGACACACATTAACTATAAACAGCTAAGGATATATGCTTTGAACACTATAGATATTCATGAAATCCAAGAACTTTTACCTCATCGCTATCCTTTTTTGTTGATTGATAAGGTTATTGATTTTACACCTGGAGAATCACTGATTGGTATTAAAAACATTACGTTTAATGAACCGCAATTTGTCGGTCACTTTCCTCAACGCGTTATTATGCCAGGTGTATTAATATTAGAGTCATTAGCTCAAGCAACAGGCTTATTAGCATTTAAAACCGCCTCTGATTTACGCTCAGATAATTCACTGTATTATCTTGTCGGCATTGATAACGCACGCTTTAGAAAGCCTGTTGAGCCAGGAGATCAACTACAGCTGGAAGTGAAGTTGATTAAAAATAAACGTAATATGTGGAAATTCAGTGGCAGAGCAACCGTAGATGGTGAACTGATAGTGAGTGCAGATATTATGTGTGTTGAGCAAGATATGTCTAAATGATCCACAACACAGCAATTATTGATCCTTCAGCTGTTATTGCTGACAATGTCAGCATTGGTGCTTATTCAATTATTGGAGCAGATGTTGAGATTGGTTCGGGCTGTGATATTAAATCACATGTTGTTATTAATGGTCCGACAAAAATTGGAGAAGATAATAAGATCTTCCAATTCTCCTCTATTGGTGAAGAGCCGCAAGATAAAAAATATGCCAATGAGCCAACAACACTGGAAATAGGTAATAACAACCTAATTCGAGAAAATGTCACGATTAATCGTGGTACGGTACAAGGTGGAGGCCTAACTAAGATCGGTGATAATAACTGGATCATGACCTATGTGCATATCGCACACGATTGTATTATTGGCAGCGATAATATTCTTGCCAATAATGCATCATTAGCAGGCCATGTTATTGTTGATGATTTTGTTATTTTAGGTGGCTTTACCTTAGTCAGCCAATTTAAACATATAGGCTCTCATGCATTTAGCGCAATGGCGAGTGTTATTTCTCGTCATATACCACCGTATGTATTAGTCTCCGGTCATATGGCCAAGCCAATAGGTATGAATGTTGAAGGTTTACGTCGACGAGGATTTTCTGATGTTCAAATTAAGAATGTTCGTCAGGCATATAAACTGATTTATCGTAAAAGTTTACGAGTTGAAGAAGCTGAACTGAAATTGCTGGAAATAACGCAAGAAGATCATGAGTTAGATTGCTTAATTACATTTTTACAAGAACAAGAAGGCGGTATTATTCGATAAATTATGATTGTCGGATAATGTACTTTTATACCAAAACTACTTGAAGATGCAGGTTTCATTTCGTCATTCCCGTGGAAATGGGAATCTAAGGGCTGTGAATTAAGCGCAACTATGGTTAGAACCTCGCATACGCGAGGATGACGGGCTTTATTAAAACGACCTGCAACTTGTATGATAACGGGTATAGATTAATCATTGGCTGGTGTTGAGCTGATTTTATGAATACTTAAATCAGCACCGTTGTATTCTTCTTCTTGAGACAAACGTAAGCCCATTAGTTTTTTGAGCGTACCATAGACAAGATAGCCACCAACAAACGCAATTGTAACGCCAAGCGCAGTACCTATAAGCTGTGACATAATGCTAACGCCTCCAAGTCCACCTAAGGCAATCTGACCAAAGATACCAGCAGCGATACCACCCCACACACCGCAAAGTCCGTGTAAAGGCCATACACCTAATACATCGTCAATTTTCCATTTGTTTTGAGTGATGGTAAACATATATACAAATAAGCCTCCGGCAATTAAGCCTGTTACCAGCGCACCAAGAGGGTGCATTATGTCTGAGCCAGCACAAATTGCTACTAAACCGGCTAAGGGACCATTATGAACAAAACCGGGATCATTCCGACCGACTACGAACGCAGCTAGAGTACCGCCGACCATGGCCATTAAAGAGTTGATTGCGACTAAGCCGCTTATACCTTCAATTGCTTGAGCAGACATGACATTAAAGCCAAACCAACCCACGGTTAAAATCCAAGCGCCTAATGCAAGAAAAGGAATGCTTGAAGGAGGGTGTGCATAAATTTCACCTCTTTTACCATAACGACCATGGCGTGGGCCAAGGAGTAAGACTGCGGCCAGTGCAATCCAGCCACCAACGGCATGCACAACGACCGAGCCTGCAAAATCATGGAAGCCTGCACCGAAATTAGCCGCTAACCAGTCCTGGAATCCGAATGCCCCATTCCAGCTAATACCTTCAAATAAAGGGTAAATGAAGCCTGCTAGAAAAAATGTAGCAATTAATTGAGGATTAAATTTGGAACGTTCAGCAATACCACCAGAAACGATAGCTGGAATAGCGGCAGCAAAGGTGAGAAGGAAAAAGAATTTAACTAATTCATAGCCATTACTTTCAATGAGAACCGGCGCAGCTTGGAAAAAGCTAATACCATAAGCAATGCTATAGCCGATAAAGAAGTAGGCAATGGACGATATGGCAAAATCCATGATAATTTTAACTAAGGCATTAACTTGATTTTTTTTGCGAACCGTACCGACTTCTAAAAAAGCAAAGCCAGCATGCATGGCCAAAACCATAATAGCGCCGAGGAGAATAAATAGAACATCAGTCGTGTTTTGCACAATAATTTCCAATATTAATGAGTTGCAATGAGTACGTTGAGCAAAAAATGCACCAAAATATAACAGTAATTAAAAACAAGGGTTTAGTGAAACCGACAAGTATTACCAGCTCTGGTTGCGCACTGTAATGGTGCCGTTTTAATAAGCTGGATCCATAACGGTGCAAAGAGTTCGTCTGGGCAGAACATATCAACATTTATAAGCACTTTAACGTATAATTCCCTCCTTTAGGTGCTGTGCTTTTGAAATAAATTCTAGGAGAGTAGGTGTGGATATATACGCATCAGATGAAGAAAAAGGCGAAGAGATAAAACAATGGTGGCGAGATAACGGGTTATCTGTAGTCGTGGCGTGCTTGTTAGGTGTGTCTGTTTTATTTGGTGGTCGTTATTGGGTGACACATCAAAATACACAAGCTGAATCGGCATCAAATCATTACCAACAGCTTATTTCATTTTTAGCAGATGATAAAAAAATAGAAGCAGAAAATGCGACTCAAAAATTATTGAGTGAGTTTTCTAAAACACCTTATGCTGTATTCGCTGCCTTTGAAATGGCAAAACAATCATTAAATGACAATGACGTAACGAGAACAAAGACCTACCTTGAGTGGGTTATGTCGAATGCGAAGCTGGCAGGTCAGGTAGAAATAGCTCGTTTACGTTTAGCTCAATGCTTATTTACTGAAACAAACTACGAATCAGCATTAATATTAATGGAGCAATCAGAATCACAGGCTTTTGATTCATTATTTTCAGAATTACGTGGTGATATTTATGCCATACAGGGTGAGCAATCTTTAGCCAGAACTGCTTATCAAAGTGCGTTGCTAAGTGTGAATCAAGGTGAGCCGCGTCAACAAGTATTGCAACTTAAACTTGATGATATGGCTGGTGCATAATAATGAGTAATGCGTTGCACCGCAGTATTGTATTACTAATGCTCATGATGCTAACTGCTTGTGGCACCGTGGATACGGTGAGTAGCTGGTTTGAATCGGATACGTATGAGGCACCTCCGACTGAATTAATCGAATTTGTAGTAGAGTTTGAGCCGCAGATTGCTTGGTCTACCAGTACTGGTGAAGGGGCAAGTAATGAATATGATGATTTTGCCGCATGGCTTCAAAGCGATAGTGTTGTTGCTGTTGATTATGAGGGTCAAGTTAGTAGCTACCATTCTGAAACGGGCAAGTCATTATGGCGAGTTGAGCTTGATGTTCCTGTATCTACCGGTGCCGGCGGTGGTGAAGGTTTAATTTTAATTGGTACTTATGAAGGCGAACTGTTTGCGCTGAATGAAAGCAATGGCGAATTACTCTGGAAAAAGAAATTAAGCAGTGAAGTATTAGCACCAGCAAAAGTGGCGATGGGTATTGCAATTGTACGAACATCTGACGGTAAAATAAATGGTTTATCAGTAAGTGATGGCTCTGTGTTGTGGAGTTATCAGCGTGCAGTACCGTTATTGAGCTTGCGGGGTGCGGGAGCACCTGTATTGGCTGAAGATAAAGTGATTGCGGGTTATGCCAATGGAAAATTAGTTGCCTTATCAATTACAGATGGCAAGGTCGTTTGGGAAAAAAGTGTCACCATACCGCGTGGTCGCTCAGAGTTAGATCGTATTGTGGATATTGATTCAGAACCTGTTGTGAAAGACGGCATTGTTTATGTGGTTGCCTACAATGGACAACTTGCTGCCTTAGACTTAGATAGTGGTCGAAAACTGTGGTCACGAAACATGTCTTCTCGTTCCGGCCTAGATGTCGCTCCGGATGATGCAGTTTATGTTACAGATAATGATGGCTATGTATGGGCATTGCAAGATGATTCTGGCGATGCATTATGGCGACAAACACGATTATTACGTCGAAGGGGAACCGCACCAGTCATTGTTGGGGATAATGTTATTGTCGGTGATTTGGAAGGTTATGTTCATTTACTTTCTCGCCAAGATGGTCATTTTGTTGCCCGATTAAAAGTGGCGGATTCCCCTATTCGCAGTAAACCTATTGTAAAAAATGAACTAGTTTTTATTACTGCTACGGATGGTAGTCTCATCGTATTACGAGTGCACTAAACACATGAAGCCAATTATCGCTCTTGTTGGTCGACCTAATGTCGGCAAATCAACCTTATTTAACCGTCTAACTGGCAGTCGTGATGCCTTAGTTGCTGATTTTTCAGGACTGACACGCGATCGTATCTATGGTGATGTAACGCTATACGATACTGATTTTATCGTAATTGATACAGGGGGCTTAACCGGAAAGTCGGACGATATATCTGATTTGATGCGTAAACAAGCGCAATTGGCTATCGAAGAAGCTGATCTTGTTTTCTTATTAGTTGATGGTCGTGCTGGCCGGGTCGCCGATGACCAAAATATTGCCAAGAACTTACGTAATATTGGCAAGCCTGTCATCTTGGTTGTCAATAAGGGTGAAGGCGAGCTAAAAGAAATTATGGCGGCCGATTTCTATTCATTGGGCCTTGGCGATCCTGAAGTGATTTCAGCCTCACAAGGGCGAGGAATGGCAAGTTTAATTGATGCCTTAAAACATAAAGTTCCTGATGTTATAGCTATTGAAGAGATCGAAAAAGAAGATACGAGTAACACGATTCGGTTAGCGGTTTTAGGCCGGCCAAATGTCGGTAAATCAACACTAATTAATCGTATTATGGGTGAAGAACGGGTTGTTGCCTTTGATGAACCAGGTACGACGCGAGATAGTATCCATATTCCGTTTGAAAAAGATGGCACTGACTATATTCTAATTGATACTGCGGGCGTGCGAAGACGTTCTAAAGTCTCTGAAATGTTAGAGAAATTCAGTATTGTTAAAACGTTACAAGCACTAGATGATGCCAATGTGATAATTTTAGTTTTAGATGCGCATGAAGGTATTGTTGAACAAGATCTCCATTTAGCAGGACTTATTCTTCAAAGTGGCCGCGCGCTTGTGATTGCAGTAAACAAATGGGATGGATTAGAAAAGCATGAGCGGGAATGGGTTGCTTCTAATATTGAACGACGGTTACCTTTCTTAAACTTCGCCACCACGCATTTTATTTCGGCTCTGCATGGTAGCGGTGTCGGATTGCTATTTAAATCTGTTAAGCAGGCCTATGCTTCAGCAATGGCTCAGTTACAAACAGCAAGGCTTACAAGGGTCTTAGAAGATGCTGTATCAGATCATCAACCACCACTAGTGCATGGCCGCCGTATAAAATTTCGTTATGCGCATCTTGGTGGCAAAAACCCACCACGGATCATTATTCATGGCAATCAAACAGTGTCAACGCCAAATAGTTATCGTCGATATTTAGAAAATACATTTAGAGACGTACTAAAATTGCACGGCACACCGATAATGATTGAGTTCAAGCAAGGGGATAATCCCTTTGATGCGAAGAAAAAGAAACGCATAGTGGGAAGTGCTCCTGTTAAACGTGAAAAAGTGACTAAATATAAAAAGTCATAAAAGCCCTTCATCGTCTCCCATGAGGTTTTCAAGACTATTTAGGTGACCACGAATTTTTTCACGATTAGCTAGTTTTTCTCTTGCTGCGATCGGCAAGTCGGTAAATAAAATAACTTTCTTATCTATTAAGGTGTTAATTAAATCTTCTAATACACGTATTAGAGTAATATCAGATGTCGATAATACTTTGCGGGCATCATTACTACTTGATACTTGAGTGAGGTAATCAATGAGTTCGGCTGAATCAATAGATAAGAATTCTTGGGTGCTGTTTTGTGCCGATTCAAATACTGCAGTAATTTGACCTGCTTCATTACGTTCAATATATGCCATATTATTGTCCTTTCTTAATTTTCGATGGACATTAGCATAATTAACACCGGAGAGGAAACCCCATTAGATTGGGGTTTACAGTACAGCAAAAAACTGTGACACTGTTCGCATTAATCTTAACTATAATTAGCTATATTCATGGAACAAGAACAAATAGTGGACAGGCCTAAGGAACAACAATGGAATGTTGAAGAAAGCCGCGATACGTTAGATGACCCATTATTAGGCTGCCTGACCTTGTTGGCCAAAATTCTGAATAAGCCGCATAGTGCAGAATCCTTAATTGCGGGATTGCCTTTAGTCGATAATAAGCTGACCCCTAAATTATTTTCACGGGCGGCCGAGCGGGCAGGTTTAGCATCAAAAACAGTAAATAGACCATTACGTAAAATTTCAAATTTAGTGTTACCTGCGGTATTACTTCTCGAAAACAGCACTGCATGTATTGTTTTGGAATTTAAACGAAAGACAGCGACAGTTATCTTCCCTGAAACAGGTGATGGTGAAACCGAAATAGCACTATCTGATTTAAAAAAGCAATACTCTGGTTTTGCTATTTTTATTAAACCAGTACATCATTTTGACCAACGGACGGAGCACAGTAAAATACCCCGTACGAAACATTGGTTTTGGGGAACTATTTTACGTTTCTGGCCAATATATGCGGAAGTATTTGTAGCTTCAATTTTAGTGAATAGCTTTGCTTTAGCATCGCCATTATTTATTATGAATGTGTATGACCGTGTAGTACCCAACCATGCGATTGAAACCTTATGGGTTTTGGCGATAGGTGTCACTACCGTTTTTGTTTTTGATTTATTATTAAAGACACTGCGTGGATATTTTATTGATATGGCAGGTAAAAAAGCGGATGTTATTTTATCAGCAACAATTTTTGAAAAGGTCATGGGCGTTAAAATGGCTTCTCGGTCAAACTCTGTTGGTTCTTTTGCCAATAGTTTGCATGAGTTTGAATCCTTTAGAGAGTTTTTTACTTCAGCAACATTAACGACACTCATTGATTTACCGTTCGCATTTTTGTTTATTTTTGTTATCTGGACCATCGGTGGTGAGTTAGCTTATGTTCCCCTTGCCGTTATACCGATTGCTATTTTAGTTAGCTTGATTATTCAGATACCGCTTGGACGAACTATCCAACACTTATTCCGCCACTCAGGGCAAAAAAGTGCAATCCTGATTGAAACATTAACTGGATTGGAAACAATCAAAAGCATTGGTGCTGAAACACCTATTCAACGCAAGTGGGAACAAACAATAGGTTTTATTGCAAAATATGGACAACGTGCTCGTATTTTATCGTCGACAGCAGTTAATTTCACATCTTTCTTGCAGCAAATGGCTTCTGTTGCCGTTGTTGTATTTGGCGTGTATAAAATATCCGATGGTGATATCACGATGGGAGCACTGATTGCTTGCACTATATTAACTGGACGAGCATTGGCTCCAATGGGGCAAGTCGCTGGTATTTTGACCCGATATCATCAATCTAAGGCTGCATTAAACTCATTAAATACGTTAATGAATTTGCCGGTAGAACGTCCTTCTGGTCGTGAATTTCTTCATCGTCCAGACTTTCAAGGTGGAATTGAGTTTAAAAATGTATCATTTCGTTATCCAGAACAACCATTAGATGCTCTGACAGCAATTTCTTTTACGATTAAGCCAGGTGAAAAGGTGGGTATTATTGGTCGTATAGGATCTGGAAAAAGTACTATTGAGAAATTAATATTGGGTCTTTATGAGCCAAGTGAAGGCGCCATCTTATTAGATGGTACGGATATTAGACAGGTTGATCCTGTTGATTTACGACGTAATGTCGGCTATGCACCACAAGATGTTGTGTTATTTTTTGGTAGTATTCGAGATAACATTACAATGGGAGCACCATTCGCTGATGATCGAGCTGTATTAAAGGCTGCAGAAATCGCGGGTGTTGTCGAGTTTGTGAATCGACATCCTTCAGGTTTTGATATGCCAGTTGGAGAGCGTGGCGAAGGTCTATCGGGAGGTCAGCGGCAAAGTGTCACAATTGCGAGGGCGTTATTATTAGACCCACCTGTTTTAATATTAGATGAACCTACTAATGCAATGGATAATAGTTCAGAAGAACAGTTTAAAGCCAAATTGAAAGCAAATTTAGAAGGAAGAACATTGTTACTAGTAACACACAAAGCATCGCTATTAAGTTTGGTTGATAGGATTATCGTGATGGATCAAAACCGATTAGTTGCTGATGGTCCTCGCGATCAAGTGTTAGCTGCCCTTAAAAAAGGCCATATAAAAGTGACAAAAGGATAAGTTATGGCGTGGTTAAAACGAACGCATCCTGAAGATGCTGAATTTATGTCTGAAGTCAGTGCCGCCACCTTAGAATCTGCCCATCGTGTAGGACATTCGTTATTAGTTTTAACTTTAATTTTCTTTGGTGTTGCTGGTTGGTGGGCCCATGAAACAACATTAGATGAAGTAACTCGTGGTGAAGGAAAAGTAATACCATCAAGCAAGATCCAAGTAATACAAAATCTTGAAGGTGGAATTTTATCCGAAGTGCTAGTTGCTGAAGGAGAAATTGTCGATAAAGGTCAGATCTTACTTAAAATTGATGACACGCGATTTTCTTCATCATTTCGTGAAACAAAACTGAAATATTTTGAGTTGTTGGCAAGAAGTACACGTCTAAAAGCCGAAAGTGATGGTTCTAAGTTAGTTTTACCCGATAATGTTTTAAAAGAACAGCCCTCACTTGCTACAAGTGAGTTAGCTTTATATAAAACACGACAATTAGAGTTAACATCAAGAATTAGAGTTTTAAATCAGCAAGTTGCTCAGAGAAAGCAGGAATTAGTTGAAAGACAATCTAGACAACAACAGCTACAACGTAGTTATGACTTGAGTGAGCAAGAGTTAAGAATGTCTGAACCTTTGGTTGCAGAAGGTGTTATGTCAGAAGTTGAATTGTTACGATTGCGACGTGCAGCGAATGATTTGAAAGGAGAAATGGATGCTAATCGTTTAGCTGTCCCACGAATTCAATCGACATTGAATGAAGTAAGGCAAAAGATTGAGGAGCTGCGAATACACTTTAAAACAGAGGCTGCAATACAATTGAGTGAAGTTGATGCGGAACTATCAAGAATTAAAGAAACAACATTTTCATTGAAAGATAGGGTGACGCGAACACAAGTACGATCCCCTGTAAAAGGAACAATTAAGCAACTTAAGATTAATACCGTAGGAGGCATTATCCAGCCGGGTATGGATTTACTTGAAATTGTGCCGATAGAAGATAATTTATTAATTGAGGCTAGAATTAGACCGGCAGATATTGCTTTTTTACGTCCGGGGCAAGATGCCATGGTCAAGTTAACGGCTTATGATTTTTCGATTTATGGTGGCTTACCGGCAAAATTAGAGCGTATTAGTGCCGATACAATTACGAATGAAAAAGATGAAAGTTTTTATTTAATTTATTTACGAACAGAGAAAAATTATATTGAAAGCCATCAGAAAGGGCAGTTGGATATTATTCCAGGCATGACAACCAGTGTGGATATCCTGACAGGAAAGAAAACGGTATTAGATTATTTACTAAAACCAATATTGAAAGCTAAAAACCAAGCATTGCGGGAACGATAAGAAATTTAAAAATGGAATATTATGATTAAATCAATTCTTCATATAATTATTACGGATGCTACTTTATGTTCATCAATTAGTAAGGAGTTAACAGATAATTACATTATGTCCTTTTATGATGATGTTGACGCTGTACTAAATGGTGATGATATTCAGCAGCCTGATGCTATCTTATGCCATCAGGATCTATTAGAACGTGATGAAGCTGTTCTTTTAGCATCACTTAAAACACGTTGGCCAGAGAGTCAAATATTAGTTATTGGACCAAGTCGGCCAATAAAAGTCCAAATAGAAGCGTTAAAACATGGTGCACGCGGTTATTTTGATAGTGCATTATCCATATCAAAATTACATGATGCGCTACAGAGCGTGCTTCATGGTGAGGTGTGGGTCGAACGCCATGTTATTTCAGGGTTAATCGATGAGTTAACACATATCCCTGAAATAGATCAGCAACAACGGCAAGCTATCGCCACGTTATCACCGAAAGAATTAGAAACTGCCAAGTTAATCAGTCATGGTGCAACAAATAAAATGATTGCCAAGAAAATGGATATTACAGAAAGAACTGTAAAGTCGCATTTAACAACGATTTTCTGCAAAATGGATATTCCAGACCGATTGTCGTTGGCTATCTTTTTTCGTGATTTACGATAAGAGCTTGACTTTTCAATTAGTTGTGTTTAAATTCATTGACTTGTATGGATAATGTATATTTAGGTTTAATAAAGTGCTATTTGAGGGGATGCCACAAATGACACGATTTTTTGGAAAAGGAAATTAAAAAATGAAGATTAAGTTATTAGCAGTAATCATCCCCAGCTTGTGTTTGAGTGCCGCGGGCATTGTGAGCGCAGCAACATTGCAGGAAGCAGTGGGTACAACGATTAAAACTAATCCAGATGTATTAGCCGCTAGTAATGAGCGCAATGCGGTTTTTGAAGAAGTGAAACAAGCGCGAGCGGGTTATTTCCCGACCCTTGACCTTGCGATAGGAACTGGCTGGGAATCGAGTGACAATCCAACGACAAGAGCGAGAAAAGGACATGAAAATGTTCATATGAATCGTGATGAAGCAAGTCTAAACTTACGTCAAATGATATTTGATGGTATGGCGACTAAAAATGAAGTCCGTAGACAGTCTGCTCGTACAGATTCGCGCGCATATAGTGTTTATGGTGCATCTGAAAATACGGCTTTGGAAGCCGTTGATGCCTATTTAAATGTGCTACGTCAGCAAAGTTTAGTTGATTTAGCTTCTACAAATCTTGATGCTCATGAACGTACCCATGATCAGATCACATTGCGAAGTGACCGAGGTGTAGGGCGTAAAGCAGATATGGATCAAAGCCAAGGTCGAGTTGCATTAGCCAAAGCTAACCTTATTGCAGAGCAGAGTAATTTGCGTGATGCTGAAACAAATTATCTGCGAGTAGTTGGTGATACTGCAGAAAGTTTAAGCGATCCTGAGTCGCCTAGAAGTTTTATTCCTGAAACTGTTGATGACGCGATTGGCCTAGCCCTAGGTAACCACCCTACATTAAAATCTGCTGAATCTGATGTTGAATCAGCTTATGCGCAACATGAGACTGCAGCATCACCTTTTTACCCTCGTATTGATTTTGAGTTAGGTGCAACCGCCGATAATGATCTTGATGGTGTTAATGGTCATAATAATGATGTAACAGCCATGTTTCGATTGCGGTATAACCTATTTAATGGTGGTAAAGATAAAGCACGTCGTCAAGAAACCGCACATTTAATTAATCAATCGACGGAAATTCGTAATAATACACATCGCCAAGTTGAACAAAGTGTTCGTTTATCATGGAATGCATTACAAACGGTTGATAATCAGATGAGTTTTTTTGAATTACATGTGGACTCAAGTGAAAAGTCGCGTGATGCTTACCGGCAACAGTTTGGTTTAGGGCAAAGAACATTACTCGATCTTCTTGATTCTGAGAATGAAGTGTTTGTATCGCGTCAAGCGTTGGTTAATGCACAATACGACCAGTTTTTTGCGATGTACCGTATTTTGAATAGTATGGGATCCTTATTGCAGAGTATTGATGTTGCACTGCCTGAAGCGGCGGTAGTGACTGCGAGTAATTAGAAAAACACATTTAGCTTATAAAGAGTAAAGCCATGGTGTATTGCCATGGCTTTTTTTTACCTGCTATTTGGAAAAGAGATCACGTTTTTTTCTGGTTTTTAGAGTGGCGTGATATTATGGTAACTTAATCATTTAGAGTTGATAAAAAGAAATTTATGAGCAGACAATCATCATATACATACGAAGAACTTTTACAGTGCGGTAATGGCGAATTATTTGGTCCTGGCAATGCACAATTGCCTACGCCAAATATGCTGATGATGGATCGCATTACCCATATTTCAACTGAAGGTGGCGCATACGGTAAAGGTGAGATTATTGCTGAGCTAGATATCACACCTGATTTATGGTTTTTTGATTGTCATTTTCCAGGTGATCCAGTGATGCCTGGCTGTTTAGGCTTAGATGCCATGTGGCAGTTAGTTGGTTTCTTCTTAGGTTGGCAAGGAAATCCAGGCAAAGGGCGAGCACTAGGTTCTGGCGAAGTGAAATTCAGCGGACAAGTATTACCAACAGCAAAAAGAGTAACGTATAAATTAGATATCAAACGCGTGATTGCTCGCAAACTTTGTTTGGCAATTGCAGATGGGTCGGTATCTGTTGATGGTCGTGAAATCTACGTAGCGAAAGATCTTCGTGTAGGTTTATTTACGTCAACCGAAAACTTCTAGGAATAATTTAATGAAACGTGTTGTTGTCACAGGTTTAGGTATTACCTCATGTTTAGGCTTAGATGCTGAAACAGTTACAGAATCATTACGACTAGGTCGTTCGGGTATCAAATTCAAGCAAGAATATGCTGATATGGGCTTTCGTAGCCATGTTGCAGGTAGTGTTGAGATTGATTTTAAAGAACATATTGATCGTAAAGTATTACGCTTTATGGGCGATGCGGCGGCTTATGCCTACATCTCAATGAAACAAGCGATTGCTGATGCAGGTTTAACAGAAGATCAAGTATCGAATCCACGTACCGGTTTGGTGATGGGCTCTGGTGGCGCATCTTCTGCCAATCAAGTTGAAGCAGCAGATATTCTTCGTGCAAAAGGTATTCGTAGAGTAGGTCCTTATCGCGTGACGCAAGTGATGGGTAGTACAACCTCTGCATGCTTAGCAACACCGTTCAAAATTAAAGGTGTCAATTACTCCATGTCATCGGCCTGTGCAACCAGTGCGCACTGTATTGGCAATGCAATGGAACAGATTCAGCTTGGTAAACAAGATATTGTTTTTGCCGGTGGTGCTGAGGAAGAACATTGGACAATGAGTTCACTGTTTGACGCTATGGGTGCATTATCAACCAAATATAATGACACACCAGACAAAGCATCTCGTGCTTATGATGCCGACCGTGATGGTTTTGTTATCGCCGGTGGTGGAGGTGTGTTGGTATTAGAAGAATATGAACATGCTAAAGCGCGTGGCGCCAAGATTTATGCTGAATTGACGGGCTATGGTGCCACATCAGATGGTTATGATATGGTTGCACCATCAGGTGAAGGTGCGATTCGTTGTATGCAGCTTGCAATGTCGACGGTAGATGCCCCGATTGATTATATCAATGCGCATGGAACAAGTACGCCGGTAGGTGATTTGGCCGAATTAGGTGCAGTGAAGAAAGCATTTGAAGGTAAAGCGCTACCTCTTGTTGGATCAACAAAATCATTATCTGGTCACTCATTAGGTGGCGCGGGTGTTCAAGAAGCAATTTATTGTTTATTGATGATGGAAAATGATTTTATTGCCGCATCAGCTAATATCGATAATTTAGATCCTGAAGCAAAAGAAGGCATTTCGATTATCCGTGAGCGCAAAGATAATGCGGGTCTGAAAACGATTATGTCGAATAGCTTTGGTTTTGGCGGCACTAATGCAACATTGATATTTGAGAAGTTATCAGACTAAATATTCTTGATATTACGATTTAGAAGTCACTTATTAAAATAAGTCATTCGACAAAGGTGTTGAAATCATCCTGTAATGAATGCTATCGAATGTATAGCATTCATTACAGGTTTTTTTATGTGAGCAAGATATTTCCTGAACCAGAATTGTCACGGATACTGTTGGAATAATTTACAACAAAAAACAGTATCAATCCTTTGGTGAAAACCGAGTAAGTTTCCGTTCCTTAAACAGAATTCAGGTTAAATTATAAGGTGTTGCGCTGCCCCATTAATATCAACGTCAGCCCACATCGGCGGTCATGATTCGTCGCGATCAGGGAAGCCAATATGGCCGTGCTGATTATTTGGCTTTTCTAAAAGAGCATAACCTAACGCCATCAAGGTGTCGTCGTGGAAATTGTCATGATTACTACTAAAATTATTGAGGCTAAACCCGCTTTAGCTTCCTAAGCCCCTTAATTTCATAGACATGTTTTACAATCCTAAAAAGCGTCACTCACATACAGGCGGTGTTTCACCTGCTCAATTTGAGGAGGCGTACTTTTCGGAATTACAGTCTGTCTAATGACGTCCATACTTGTAACATTCACCTGACCCTTGGTGTCGCTATAGGCCGTTTTCAATAGTCCATTCTTTTAATTCTTCAAGAATGGACAGTGCGCTTACCCCTCTTTTTGCTATCTCGTAACTAACAGCAATGGGTTTTGTTGATATGACGTTTCTTGTGATGAGATCATTTGTCTCCATTGCTTTTAGCCGTTCCGCAATAACCTTTTTACTGGCTCCAGCAAGCTGTCTCGCAATTTCATTAAACCTCATTGGCTCGTCTTTCAAGTGCCATAAAATAGAGCCAGTCCATTTGTGGCCAATAATTCGCATGCCTCTCTCAACGGGACAGGGTTTGTAACATTCTTTATTCATAATTGTAGGTTACAAAAAGTTAACTAGTTGATTATTGTAACCTGGGTGTTATAGTTGCCACAATGGTTTTAATCAAACGAAGGAACAATTATGGAAAGCAAAGCAATATTCGTAAATGCTGGCGGCGGCTTTAATACTGTCACAACTGAGCAGCTTAAAGTAAATAAGCCAGCTCCAGATGAAATAACAGTAAGGCTTCATGCGAATTCGTTGAATTATCATGATTATGCTGTAGTGAAAGGTCTCTGGGCTCCATCGGAAAGAAGGATCCCTATGGCTGATGGTGCAGGGGACGTGATTGAAGTGGGGAAAAACGTGACTGAATTTAAGGCCGGTGACAGAGTAGTCAGTACCTTTTTCCCTACATGGATAAGTGGTGAACCTGTAGTTGATGGCTTTGCCACTGTACCCGGAGATGGTATCGATGGGTACGCTCGTGAATATGTTACATCTTTGTCAACTTCATTCACAAAAGCACCTAAAGGTTGGTCACATGTAGAGGCTTCAACATTGACGACGGCCGCCTTAACAGCTTGGCGTGCATTGATGTGCTTTAATACTCTCAAGGCTGGCGATACTGTTTTATTGCAAGGCACTGGAGGTGTATCCATCTTTGCTTTGCAGTTTGCAAAAATGGTGGGAGCTAAAGTCATTGCAACCTCTTCGAGCGAGCAAAAATTGGATCGTCTGAGAGAGATGGGAGCTGATCATGTTATCAACTATAAAGCGGAGCCCAACTGGGGAGTGCTAGCAAAAGAATTGAATGGTGGTGTGGGTGTAGACCATGTAGTCGATATTGGTGGAGGGCAAACATTAGAGCAGTCGGTCAATGCTGTAAGAGTAGGGGGCCAAATTTCTCTAATCGGAATTCTGTCTGGCCAAATATGTGAAATTAATATTGTTAAAGCATTTATACAACAAGTTAGACTTCAAGGGGTACTTGTGGGCAGCCGATCCCAGCAGCAAGAAATGATTAAAGCTATTGAGGTTAATCAAATGAAACCCGTAGTAGATAAGGTGTTCTCACTTGATGACATGGTTGCTGCGTTTGAGTATCAGGAAAGCAATCGTCATTTTGGGAAAATATGCCTTGAATTTTAATTCAAATAAAAAGATAACTTTTTGAAAGTAAATGATAGTGACATTGGTGATTGAGTTACTTGCTTTAAGGAAATAGCATACTTTTTAATAACGGATAATTAATACCATCGAATGTCGACCTTCGAAAATGTAGTTAGCCGTTATCAACGTGATTCTAAAATAGCAATTTAGTGCTGATACTACGTTGATGTTAGCTTGTGAATAGTGCCCATGAGACTCCCTTGTGTGGCGTTTTAAGGCCAGTGTAGCGAAGGCTAAGGAAAAAATGGGGTAGGGCTACTAATTTCCGGTGAAATTTGACGGTTGACAAATAGTTAGCTAGCTAACTATAATGTTGTCATGCTGCAATTAAAAGACCTACCAGATTCTAAAGTCCTTTCCAAGTTTGCTGCTCGTTATCCAGATGCAAATATTGAGAACGTTATTCACTTTCTTACTTTATTACGAGTTGGCTCTGATCTCTCTGATGTTCTTGATAGTTTTTTAGCTGGATATGGGCTATTGCAGGGGCGATGGTGGGTGCTGATACTTTTAATGCGTGAAGAAGACTTGATGTCGACACCATCATCACTTGCAGAAAAAGCAGGCGTATCAAGAGCGACAATGACAGGGCTTATTGATGGTTTGGTGAGAGAAAGCTTAGTGAGAAGAGTGACTAATGTTGACGATAGACGTAAACAGCACATTAAGCTCACGACACTGGGGCAAGAAAAGCTAGATGAAGTAATGCCTGAATACTATCGTCGAGTAGCTGAATTGATGAAGGTACTTTCCCCATCTCAGGGTGAAGATCTGAGCTTAATGCTCACAAAATTACAAAATAACAGTGACGTATTTAAGTAGTTTTAACTTTATAGTTAGCCAGCTAACTAACTTAGCTAAGAAACACCACGAACACAATAATTTTATTATTTAGATTAATTAACTAAAATTTAGGAGTAGGAATATGAAGAAATTATTATCAACACTGGGTCTATGTACATGCATTATAGGAGGTGTTGTTGGCTCGCAAGCCGTTGCAAATGACGACAATGCTCAAAGTATTGTTGGATCAGTCAATACAACTTGGAATAATACATTTAATAGTGGTGATAGTGTTGCACTTGCAGCTCTCTATGCTAATAAAGCGACATTGTCACCTGGTAACGGCGAAGTTCTTGTCGGTCACGAGCAAATTGGTCAACTCTTTAAAAGCTTTATCGATAATGGTGTTCATAACCATTCTATAGAGACCATTGATGTGTATCGTGCTCACAATCAGATTGTACAGCTTGGAAAATGGAGAGCGGAAGGTGTTAATGAGAAACAGGAGGCTATAAGCTTTGGTGGTGTTCTTATGACTGTTATTGAGCAGGACTCTGATGGTGTATGGCTGACACGTTCACATGTTTGGAATATGGCTAATTAGTCGTGACATGAAGCCTTAGGTATTAACTAACTAAGTTAGACATGTTCTTTAGTGAAAAGGCCATAGTGAACTTAATCATTACGGCCTTTTTGTTTTTGGATTATATTACCGCTTCACCACTGTTTCAACTATTACAATTGGGCGAGAATTTGATAACTGCTATAATTCGCTCTCATCATTGCCCTCGTAGCTCAGCTGGATAGAGCACCTGAAATAAATTCTTTACGACTACAGTGATAAAGAAAATCCGGCAACCACACGAGCATCAATATCAGTTTGTTTTCCATTCATATTCTCAATGACGGGTAAAGCAATAGAGATAAACCCTCCAAACTTACCAGCAGTTACTCTTAGCCCAGGTGATACAAATAGTGCAGTACCACCAGAATGTTGTTCTGAAAGACCACCTATTTTGTTTTTACGGCGAGTTTCACCGTTTAATTCGATGACGGCATCCCATTTTATTTTTGCTGAATCAGCATTGCGATGATGAACATGATTGTGCTCAGAATGATCTTCACTATTGAGTTGATATGTCATGGCAAAGTTATAACTTAGAATGTCACCAATTTCAGTTGATTGTGAGCCTTCATTTGTTTTGTTAAATAATACATTGGCGTGGTAGCCAAACTTGTCATTTACATGACTGATTGCACCGCCAATTAGATAGTCCCACGAACCTGTTCCTGGTTGAAATTCTGTTTCAAATCGATGGCCAGCATCATCCTTATCATCAGTTTTACCTGTTGGGGCTTTGATACCTAAATGCAATGTAATATCGGTACTAACAGTTTCAAAAACACGATATTGACCAAACAAAAGTAAGTCACCTAGTCCTGATGAGTCGCCATGAGCATGTGCTTCGGCTTCACCATCCTCAATTTCACCTTCACGAATATTTTTTCGTTCTACATAGGGCAGTCTGACACCCACAGTAAGGTCATCAGTAACACCGTAACCAACAGCTAATGACGTGTTGATAATTCTATCAACGCTATGAACACCATTAATACCCTGGTCGGCATAATTAGCTAGCTCTAGGTCACTGAATTCATCATTTTCAATGACTTCAGTCCTGATACCTGCAGCCCATGTATTACGTTGCATCGTAGCTGCTGCAATCGTGACGATAGGACCCGATGCTTCATTACCAAATGCAACAGTGGGATGGTCAGCTAAAACGGGCATAGTGAGAACAAGCAATGGGGCTAGGATAAGTTTTTTCATAGTCTATTATTTTGTAGTTTTAAAAAGATAGGTATTATATATTTAGACTTTATTGTGGAAATGGGTGGTTTGACTTGATTTTGCGTTAAATGACTGATTATTAAAACGTTATTAAATTATAATATAATAATATTGCTAGCTAGCAGTGTGAACTACTATAATGCGTTTGAGAATTTATTGCTGTTCCACTACCACTCCAACCATTCCAATTGGGGGAATAGTTGATAACTGCTATAGTCTCCCTCCTAAGGGGAAGATTATGCGTTCGAATCGCGTCGGGTAAATCATTAATATTTAATCTATTCAATCGTTTATGGCAATAGCTGTTTTTGTGTTAAATTATAAAATCGTCATTTGGGACTCT
Source organism: Piscirickettsiaceae bacterium (assembly GCA_013215825.1). Taxonomy (GTDB): domain Bacteria; phylum Pseudomonadota; class Gammaproteobacteria; order Nitrosococcales; family Methylophagaceae. The sequence continues at coordinate 493,557 of JABSQN010000001.1, forward strand.
TTTGGGACAGTTGCAGCGTGATAAAGGATGATTTAAGATTATGACGACTTATACCAAACGGGGCGATAAACAGTGGCAAGCTAAGATACGAAAGAAAGGGTAGCCAACACAAATCCAAACTTTCGAGAAAAAGCCCTTGCTGAACAGTGGGTGACTTCAAGTTGAAGCACAGATGGCTCGCAAAGTTTTATTTCAAGTTCACGAGCTGAAGTAACAATGTTTCAACAGCTTGCTGATCGTTATATAGCCGAAATCGTCCCCTCTAAAAAATCAGCAGATAAGATCGAGTCTACGATCCATAATATTTGCATCCATATTGGCGATTACACTGAGATCGGACTATTAGCCGAATACTCGTTGTGGCATCAAAGGAGTAGGGGAAATATTAATCGCATAATATCAACGGTAAAGTTTTCTCAATGCGGGGTAATTCTATCACCAGAGCAATGGCTTATTAGAATAAACAATTTGTTTTTGTAGAGTCATTATCCCGAGTTCAGGCTAATTAAGTATTTCCAGTACTTTACTTGTCACGTTTCCTGTTGTTGTTCCAGAATAGAGGATACTGTTTTATAGGTGCGTTCAAGCTCACTAATCCCTGCTTTTGCAGCATCAAGATCCCCCGCCTGATATTCATCAACAAGCTCACTGGCTAGTGAAAACATCACATTATGTGCCTGACGAAGCTCTTTAAGCCATGCAGCATCAAAGGTTCCTCCTTGTTCAAAACGAGTAAGCCAGATACCGAGATAACATTTAACAAATAATCGTTCAGAGCCGCTCTTTTCCACACTGAGGAGGGTGTTGTTAACATTATCGACCCACCGCTCCGTCGTTAATTTGAGCAAGGTGATTTTCTGTTCTTCTATGGTGAAGTCCTGTTTACCATAATCAATCCAATATTGATTAGGTGTATAGTCAGCAAGCCATGCTGGTAGATCGGCAGCAGGAAGTGGGCGGGATATGCCATACCCCTGTGCTTCATAACAACCCATAATCAATAACATCAAACCATGGGCATCGGTTTCAACACCCTCGGCAATGACTTCACGGCCAAAGGCTCGCGCTAAACCAATCACTCCCTCAATAATGCTGTAGTCATTCGGATCATCTAATAAATCACGCACAAAGGTTTGATCTATTTTGATGATATTAGCCGATAGATTTTTCATATGGGTTAAGGAGGAATAACCGGTACCAAAATCATCTAGGGCAACATTGACGCCTAATACATGTTGGCAGCTTTTAATAATGCCACTGATGGCTTCCAAATCTCCCAGCGCACTGCTTTCTAATATTTCCAATTGCAAGTCTTGCGAATCAACGGAGGGGTGGTTATCCATCGCTTCATTTAATTGGTCAAAGAAGGCATCGGATTGTAGATGGTGAGATGAGACATTGATGCTCACCTCCAGTTTGATACCTTGATGTTGCCAACTATCGAGTTGTTGCAGGGCTTCATTGATCACCCAGCCGCCCACTTGAATTTCCAAGTCCGTGCCTTCAATCAAGGGTAGAAAGTCTAATGGTGGAATCAAACCTTTTTCAGGATGGATCCAGCGAATTAATGCTTCGACCCCAAAGACCTTACCGGTCTTCATATTGACCTTAGGTTGGTAATATAAACACAATTCTTTATTGGTTAATGCCTGGTGAATTTCTTCTAATTGCTGTTGTCTTTGGAGCGTACGATGATCCTGTTCAGCATTAAAGATATGGTAACGATTTCTGCCAGCAAATTTCGCTTGATACATAGCTTGATCAGAGTGGCGCAACAAGGTGTCTAGATCAGCATCATTTAAGGGATATAACGCGACTCCGATAGAAGCACTGATGGTAATAATATTGTCATCGATTAAGTAAGGCTCTGCCAACACATGATTCAGTCGTTCTAACATTTTTTCACTATGGAAGGGCGAATCTAGACTGCCTAATAATAGAGCGAATTCATCACCACCTTGGCGTGATGCAGTATCTTCGTCGCGAATGGTGTTACTAATACGGGATGCGACTTCAATCAGTAGTTTGTCACCGATATCATGACCAAAGGTATCATTGACGGGTTTGAAGTTATCTAAATCAATGAAACAGATAGCAAGTAAGGTTTTATGGCGTTTACTATAAGCGATGGCTTGAGTGAAGCGGTCAACAAATAATGCTCGGTTAGGTAAGCCTGTCAGGGTATCGAAGTGCGCCAGCTGCTTTAATTTTTCTTCCAACTGTTTATTTTTAGTAATATCAGTCCGCATCGATATATAACGTTCTGGCTTACCTTCTTCGTTCAGCATAGGAACGATAGTTGAATGAACCCAATAAACAGAGCCATTTTTTGCTTTATTTTGTATTTCCCCATGCCAGACATGTCCGTTGGCGATAGTGCGCCACATATCATCAAAAAAAGCGTCAGGATGAATATCTGATTTCAAAATACGATGATTTTTGCCTATCAACTCTTGTTCAGAATAACCTGAAACTTTACAAAACAGGTCGTTAGCATAAGTAATATCACCCTTTACATCAGATATTGAAACAATGGCATGCTTGTCTAAGGCCACTCTTTGAAATGTATTTTCTCGGAATAATAGTTTTTGTTTTTGCTCTGCCTGCTTACGTTCACTAACGTTTAGCACTACTTTGGGTGATAAAAAAGCGATAAGCAATACTAAGAACACCACTACAGTGACTAATATAATTAGTTTAGTTGGTTCAATCCCTTCAATCATTTGATGAGATATCTTGGGAACAAAATTAACTGCTGACATTGCAGAGTAGTGCATGACTGATGTGGCCAGTCCCATCACAACGGCACTGAATAATGGTCGTTGAATTTTGAAGGTATCTTTATCTTGTAATTTGAGTGCTATCGTCGCTAAGATTACCGCGACTAGGATGGATAGATAAAATAATGTCATATCATGAATCATGATGGCATTGAGTCTCATTGCCATCATACCGATATAGTGCATTGAACCAATACCGCCGCCTAACAGTATTCCAGCAATGATCAATTGATATTGATTACCTTTATGATTCATCATCCAAAAGACGACGACACATGCCAGAATGGCAGGGAATACCGACAACACAGAGAGTGTTAGATCGTAGCTAACAGGTATCGGTAACTTTAGCGCCAACATGCCAATAAAATGCATAGCCCATATACCAAGCCCCATTGAAGTCGCCCCAAACATGATCCAGAGACTTCTGACTATTTTGTTGTTGCTGTTTGAGGCCTGCTCAGAAATTCCAAAAGCAGTGAGAGATGAAAGTATAGCGATAAGAATGGATAAAACGACTATTGGAACGTTATATGACTTCGTTAGAAGCACGTCTGGGAGAATAGAACTTAATTCGATAAAGGGCATGGTCATTAAATCGTCATTTTACTTTAGTAATAATCCGTATAAAGATTCAAAGAAGTGTCGGCGCCTTCCTCTGGAATAACTTCTTTTGATGATTGAAAATATAGTCCATCAAGATTGATTAATCAAGGGGATGATGCCCATTGGGGCCATTATCACTACCATGATTAATAATTAATGATTAAAAACACATTAAATTAGAGCCAATAATTTGAACTAGATAGTCGTGTTCTTTCGCAGCATACATCGCTTTATCTACTGTACTGAGAAAGGTATCTAAATCGTCACCATGATCAGGGTGGATAGCAATACCAATACTTGCTGTGACATGTAGGGGCGCATCTTTTACTACGATGGGCTGGGAGATAATTTCTTTGAGTTTATGGGGGAGTATTTGACACGCTTCATTACTTACAATGTCTGTTACCAATACAACAAACTCATCGCCATCTACACTACCGTGGTTTTTGTCTGCGTGCTTGTATGGATGGTGCGATACCGATGACCCATTCCCGGGATATTAGCTAGATATTGTGTTCCTGAAGGAGTAGTAGAATAGAATTTACTTGACCTAACTATTTCTAGCCATGGCTATACCGCTTGGCTGGAAGAAACTAGAGATGAATTATGTTGAGGTGATTAGAGAGAAAATTCAGTCACTGGGGTATACTTTCTCGCGGGCCCCCGTAGCTCAGCTGGATAGAGCGTCCCCCTCCTAAGGGGAAGGTCATGCGTTCGAATCGCGTCGGGGGCACCACTAAATACTTTTGTTATCAACGTGTTTGGGCTGCTCCTCGTTTTGCGCTTATTATCGTTGATTGTATACTTATAAGTTGACTAAAATATACTTTTTGTGTATTTATAGGGATACGTAAAGTTATTTTTTAGGAAGTATAGGTATACAAATGAGTATCAAAAAGATTGTTATTGCTCAGTATAGAGCCATCGTTGATCGTGTAGCCAAAGATATGCGAGATGTTACTGTGCCTAAAGAAGGTTGGATCAAGACTGTACGTAAGGCATTGAATATGTCCGTAACACAGTTGGCAAACCGCCTTGAGGTTACAAGAGCAAATGTTTATAAAGTTGAAAAGGCAGAGCAATCTGGAAGCGTAACCCTTAAAAAAATGGAACAAATGGCAAAAGCTTTAGAGTGCCGTTTCATCTATGCTATTGTGCCTTACGGTCATACGATTGATAGTATGATCGAGAATAAAGCAAAACGGATAGCTGCCGAAATCGTCAAAAAGACAAATGAGCATATGGCCCTTGAGGCTCAGTCATTATCAATGGAGCAAATCGACTTTGAGGTTGATAGAGTGGCGCAGGAAATTTTAAGGGACAGGCCATCCGGTATATGGAATGAAAAATGATAGAAGATATGGACTATCATCCAGGAGAAACTCCTCTTGATGCAGATGAGATGGCGGGACTTAAGTTCTCCCATATTACGACCAGAGGAGAGCTCAACCATCTGGAACAAGCCAATATTGAAAGTGGTCTCCTTTGGCTCGGTAGCCAGAAAATGCCGGAATTACTGACCGAGCATTTTACCCGAAAACTTCATAAACAGCTTTTTGGTGAAGTCTGGCAATGGGCAGGAAGTTTTCGTCAGACAGAAAAGACTATAGGCATTGACCCGATCCAGATAAGTATTCAGTTAAGGCTTTTATTGAATGATATGCAATACTGGGTAGATAATGGAACATATGTGCCAATGGAGGCGGCGGTCAGATTTCATCACAGACTTGTATATATCCATCCTTTTCCCAATGGTAATGGCAGACATGCCCGTATCATGGCTGATGCTGTGCTAGGGATACTCTTCGATGAGAAGACAATTGATTGGTCTGGTGGTTATAATATGCAAGAAATGAATAAGCGGAGAGCGCAATATATAGATGCACTGCGAACAGCAGATGCTGGGGATTATGGGCTACTATTTGAGTTCGTCGGCTATCAGTAATAATCCGCTTTATAACAACAAGTTTTTGATGGGTGGGAGTGTTTTCCGTTCACTGATGAAGTTAGTTATGGCATGGGGTGGTTTTCGGTGTTGTTGACGGGCAAAATGAATCCAGAACTCAATAGCATTTGCGAGCTGGTTTCTGCTTAAATCACTCCTCTTGCAACAGTCGCCATAAAGTCTATCTGAAAGCGCGCATCCACAATATTCATTATCCCTTAATTCTGTAAGCCTTTCGTGAGAGTTATGAACAGATTGGCGTCCAGGCCACCTGCCAATTTCTCTCAAGTGTTCTTGGCGCAATGCCCACAGACTGTATAGATCTAGAAGCTTGATAATACTATCGCCACTTTTCCATGTTTTGTCTTGAATTTCAAATGCACAGATAGAACCGTCAGGAAAATTTGTGTGTCGAGGCCCTATCCATTCGATTGAGATAGAAGTTGTCCAAAACCCCCAACTTCTTACAGACAACATGGGTGAATAAGGTATGGCACAAAGGAAGGTGGCTTTCTTTCCCAGTTCGGGTAATACCAAACTTTCTGTTAGTAGCCACATGCCTTCTTCCTGATGCCAGATTTTTGTTCCAGGATAGGCCTCCTGTACGGCATCTAATTCTGCTTCGTAGTTTTTACGAAGACTTGAGCAGATGAACGATGTGGTTCTACTGGGCGTCCATGATCGGTTGGACGTCCTTTGCCGTCTGGTGGCCCCTTGCCATGATCTGGTTTCGGATCTTCTCTGTCTTTGTTTGACATGATTACTTACCTTACCCGGTGTTAAGGAAACAATAGCGGTATCGCCGGGCTTTACAATGCCGCCGTTATACACGCGGGGAAATTGGTTACGATCTAACTGTAATCCAATTTCCTGCAACGTATTCTTCGTTTTGGGTTGCATAAACTTGAACCCTTAGTGCTTCTTATCATGTGGTGGAAATGGATCATTACCCGGAGCTACAGTATCCGAATCACGCCATTTTCCTTGCCTGTTTTGAATGCGAACCTCTCCGCCGCCGAGGTTAGAAACAACTTCTTTGGCTCTTCCTTCGGCTTCTTTCTGTGTGCTATGTACGCTACTAGCGCGCTTGGAGCCCAGCCCCTTTACAACCCATCCATCAGGGTTCTTTACAACATGAATATCTCTTTTATCAGACATGATATTTACCTTAGTTAATAACTGAACTTACTTACTACAGCACGAATATAACATAATAATTACTTTAGTGGTAGTATTTATTATCATGTCATCGAAATTATCAGGTGATTATATTTATGATGATGTATTACATGAATTAATATAAGATGTAGGTTCACAATAAGAAAGGGTTAAATTATGGAGTCTCTCAGAGGCATTCAGCGCGAAAGGCTATTTTATTTAGAGTTTCTGGCTCTATTTACTGGGCAAATAAGTCGGAAAGACTTGGTTACGCGGTTTGGAATCAGTGAGCCTGCAGCAACTAAAGATCTGTCTTTATATGCCAAACTCGCGCCTGATGTGTTGCGTTACGACATAAGAGAGAAAACCTACGTCTTATCTACAGGGAAAGCACTGTTTTCTCATGATATAGATCAGTCTCTGTATTCTCTTTCGGGAAAACGAGCTATTGCTGTAGATTCTAATCACGCAAAGCGACTGCCGAACTGGGTTAACTCCAGTATAAAAAGAAAGCTCTCTTTTAATCTTGTAAGCACAATAACCAGATGTATTTATCAAAACAGTGAAATGAAAGCTAAGTATTTCTCACTCACTAGTGGCTACAAGAAACGAACGTTATCACCTCTGGCTTTAGTAAATGATGGTTTACGCTGGCATATCAGATGCTTTGATCATAAGGAAGATAGGTTTGCTGACTTCAATCTTGCACGTTTTACGGATGCCAAATACCACGCACCATCAAGTGTTCATTTAGATGATGACCCAGACTGGAGTAACGTAGTCAAATTGGACTTAGTTGCACACCCAAAATCAGAACATCCCGAAACGGTATGTATGGACTTTGATATGGACAATGGAGTGAAACAAGTAACGCTCCAAGCTTGCTTGGTGGGCTATTTCATAAGACATTGGAATATAGACTGCACAGACACAGCGAGTGGCAATCCAAAAGCTCAACAATTGTATCTGAATAATAAAAAAGAACTGATTGAATCTGGAGTATCAAAATGGGCTTTTAAAGAGTAAATATCCGTGCAGCTGTAGCCGGTTATTTATTGCGTCTTTGGAATATATATTGTTCTGATGATCATTCCTTAGAGGGAGATGAAATTTATTTGTGGCTGAAAAACAGCGCAGCTTTATACGGTGTAGAAAATGTTGTTCTTGCACCAGGTTATAAATTTGAGAAACAATGCTAGCAAGAACCATCATAACCTGATGATTAAAATGTAATTAATTTTATAATCACATCAACAATAGAAAGGGGTCGATATGTCTAGCCCAAGATATCTAACAAAATCAAGATATAAACTGGGGTTAGAATGCCCCACCAAGTTGTATTACACTGGTAAGAAAGAATATCCAGATATTAAAATAGATGATTCCTTTATGGAAGCTTTGGCGGAGGGAGGCTATCAAGTAGGGGAACTAGCCAAGCATTATTTTCCAGATGGTCATGACATTACTACTTTGGCTCATGAAGAAGCAGAATTCCAAACAAATGAATTGTTAAAGCAAGAAAACGTAGTTATTTACGAACCCGCGATTCGATTTAATAATCTTTTTATTCGTATCGATGTCCTTGTTAAGGCGGGCAATCATTTTGATTTAATAGAAGTGAAAGCCAAATCAATTGACTCTAATGATGAATCACCATTTTTTGGGAAAAGAGGAGGCTTGTTAGCTAAATGGACTCCTTACCTCCAAGACGTTGCATTTCAAAATTATGTCTTATCTAAGGTTTTCCCTGAAGCATCAATAAATAATTATCTTATGTTGGCAGATAAAAATGCAAAGTGTATGACAAATGGCTTGAATCAAAAATTCCGTATTTCCCGCAATGAAAATAACAGGAAAGGAATCATTGTAAGCAATACGCTAAATGATGAGGATTTAGCTCACAAAGTATTGGTACAGGTTCCCGTTGATGATGCAGTGAAGTATATACATGAACAGAAGTCGAGTAATGGACAAACCTATTGTTCAATCGACCATGCAAAAAGAAGTATCTTTGAGTACATTGAAGTTTTTTATAATCGAATTAGGCGACATTCGACATTAAACTATCAATCACCTGAAAACTTTGAAAAAGCATTCTATAATACAAACTAGAGTCCAGTTTTATCGGGGAACCTCATATCTCATAGTGGTACTGGTATCAGTATGACCCAAGATCTCTTTCACCTCATATATTGATAAGCCATTCTTAATAAGCCTAGTGGCATGAGTGTGTCTAAGGGTGTGAACAGTAGCGCCTTTAATGTTTGCTCTTTTGAATGCTTTTCTAATGGCTGTAGTGTCCGGAATTAGTGGACCACTACACTTTAAATGTTCATCAGAATTTTAACTGTAAAGATGAAAGGTCGTCTATCTCTCATTCATACGAATGAAATAGTTACTAACTGTTAGAAACTACCTTAATAGAGTCCAAAAGCTCACTATGAATCCACCGTAGAGATTAAACAAATTTCAGATTTGTACTCAAGGTGATTTAATAATTATAGGAGCTTAATCATGAAAACATTTAATTACAAAACACTCGCTGTAGCACTCGGTACAAGCTTATTATTAGCAGGCTCTCTTAGTGTTTATGCAGCTGATTATTCAGGCAGCTTCGAAGGTACCATCTCTAAACAGGACGGGTTACCAATTGATCTTACTGGTCAGCATGTTATCGCTCTGGGTTTGAGTTCTGGTACCAATAAGAGCACCGGAAATATGGACTACTTTAATGGTGGCGATATTGTTGTTACGGATGTCGTTGATATTGTTAATGGTACTGGCACTCATAGTGGTTATTGGACAGTTACTCAAAATGGAGAAACGGTCACTAATAAATTAACAGGAAAAATGACCACCGTTATGGCGGCCGATGGTAAAACACCGATGACCAGTATTGAAGGGACATTCGCAAACGTATATGGAACCGGTGTCCACGCAACAATCCACCCTATCGGTACTTATAAAGTAACATTCACTTCGGCAACGGAATACGTCAGTGAATGGGAAGTGACGGGCTTTGAATAGTCTATCTCAATAGAAAGGTATGGACTGGTTTTAAAGTACGCTTTATTTACTTGAGGCCAGTCCACAATGACAGATAGAAATTCTATCCGATAGCTTGTGGAGAAGACTCATGGTAACTTTATTGGTGAATGGTGAAAAACGACACATTGATGTTGATACAGATACGCCATTGTTATGGGTATTACGAGATAATTTAGGACTGACAGGTACTAAATATGGCTGTGGTATGGCTTTGTGTGGTGCATGTACGGTACATATCAATGGTGTAGCAGTACGATCCTGTGTAACGCCCGCATCTTCAGTTGTTGGTAAAAACATCACCACTATCGAAGGATTGTCTCAAGAGAGTAATCATCCACTACAAAAAGCATGGTCAGAAGAGCAAGTATCTCAATGTGGTTATTGTCAGTCTGGTCAGATCATGTCAGCAGCAGCACTACTGAAAAACACGCCTAATCCAACTGATGCAGATATTGATAATGCTATGAGTGGAAATATCTGTCGCTGTGCCACCTATCAACGAATCCGTGCAGCTATTCATACTGCTGCGAAGGTGGGAGGTTGATATGGATACTAATCTTAAAATGACACGACGATCTTTTTTGAAAGCAGATGCGAGTTTGGGGCTGGGTCTTATGCTCGCATTTTATATGCCGATAGGATTATCCAAAATAGTTACGGCAGCTGTTGCAGAAAGCCGTGTTAGCAATACCTCTTTTGAACCGAATGCTTTTATTCGCATTGCAACTGACAATAGCATTACTGTCATCGTTAAACATTTAGAAATGGGACAGGGTATATCTACTGGTCTGCCAACGCTGATCGCGGAAGAACTTGATGCTGATTGGGAGCAAATAAAGGTGGAAGCTGCCCCAGCTCAAGCCAGCCTATATCGAAACCTTATATGGGGTTCACTACAAGGTACTGGTGCTAGTAATTCGATGGCAAATTCATTTATTCAAATGCGTCAAGCGGGAGCAACTGCGAGAGCCATGTTGGTTACGGCAGCAGCAGGTCGATGGAATGTACCAGCAAGTGAAGTCACTGTCAGTAAAGGCGTGATACACCATAATGGCCGTAAGTTAAAAGCGAGTTTTGGCGAGCTAGTTGAAGCCGCTTCACGATTGACTATCCCAGAAAATATCACATTAAAAGATGTGAAGGATTTTAATTATATAGGTAAGAATGTTGCTCGTAAGGATACGATGGATAAGTTGAATGGTGAGGCCCAATATACGATAGATATGCAGCGGCCAGACATGTTAACGGCTGTTGTTGCTCATCCTCCCTTGTTTGGTGCCAAGGTCAAATCATTTGATGCAAGCAAAGCCAAAGCGATTAAAGGCGTGGTTGAAATAGTACAGATACCTAGCGGAGTAGCGGTGCTTGCCAATGGGTTTTGGCCTGCTAAATTGGGCCGTGATGCACTCAAGATCGAATGGGACACTTCTGCTGCAAACACCTTGGGTTCAGATGAGATCCTGCAGCAGTATAAAGAGTTGGCAAAAACACCTGGCGCGGTTGTGCGTAGTGAAGGTGATGTAGACAAGGCTATGACTGGAGCTTCAAAACGACTTGTTGCCTCTTTTGAGTTTCCTTATCTTGCTCATGCGGCAATGGAGCCTATGGATTGTGCAATGGAACTCAATGAACAAGGGTGTGAAATGTGGCATGGGGAGCAGATGCAGACACTGACCCAGCTTAATGTATCTAAAGTACTTGGTTTGAAGTTAGACCAGATTAAGATTAATACACTTTATGCTGGTGGTAGTTTTGGTCGACGAGGAAATCCACAATCAGATTTTCAATCTGAGACAGCACATATTATTAAGGCAATGACTAAGCTAGCCCCCGTTAAACTGATCTGGACACGTGAAGATGATATGCAAGCTGGTTTTTATCGACCACTTAATTACCATACGCTGGAAGCAGGGCTTGATGAAAAAGGCAATATCACTGCTTGGCATCATCGTATCGTGGGTCAGTCTATTCTCGAGGGTACTATGCTAAAAAGTGTGCTACTTCAGAAGGGGCATGATCCGATGTCTATGGATGGGGCAAAAGATATTCCTTACACAATGCCAAATATTCTAGTTGATTTACATACGCCGAAAATAGATGTGCCTGTGCTTTGGTGGCGCTCCGTCGCTCATACACATACTGCATTTATTGAGACTTTTATAGATGAGTTAGCGGAAGAAGCCAATAGGGATCCCATTGAGTTTCGGCGTTCACACCTTTCAGGAGAATCACGCTTATTGAATGTACTTGATCTGGTGGTTGAAAAATCAGGATGGAGTAAAGCAATGCCAAAAGGTCGAGGCCGTGGGATTGCTGTACACAAGTCATTTAATACCTATGTTGCTCAAGTGGCTGAAGTGACAGTAAGCAAAGATGGGAAACTAACGGTTGATCGTGTTACCTGTGTTGTGGATTGTGGCATTGCAGTCAATCCAAAAATTATTGAGTCACAGATGCAGGGCGGTATTGGCTTTGGTTTGTCGGCAGCCTTAAAAGGAGCGATTACATTAAAGGACGGTCGGGTAGAACAATCTAACTTTCACGACTATGAACCGATACGAATGAATGAAATGCCTCATATTGATGTGCATATTATAGATAGTGATGAAGCACCATCAGGTGTTGGTGAGCCGGGTGTGCCTCCGATTGCACCAGCAGTTTGCAATGCCATTTTCATGGTGACAGGAAAACGTATCCGCTCACTTCCAATCAGTCTGCATGATTTAAGTTATGCCTAGATGAGGAGGATAAAATGGATAGTATGAATATAGATGTCTTACGAGGCATTATTCAATGGTTAAATGAGGGGAATCAGGCAAGTTTAATCACCGTCGTGAAAACGTGGGGTTCATCCCCTCGACCTATTGGTTCAATCCTTGGAATTAGACAAGATGGTGCCGTGATCGGATCAGTGTCTGGCGGATGTATTGAGGATGATTTAGTCGCTCGTACACTGGCTAAATCAATAGACAGAAACCGACCACAATTAGTGACTTATGGTGTAACTCGTGAAGAAGGCCAACGTTTTGGCTTGCCTTGTGGCGGGACGATACAATTAGTTATTGAACCCCTCCAAGAAGCAAGTAATTTACAACAAATCCTTAGCGCTATGGAACAAGGTCTTATCGTTTCACGTCACTTAGATATGCAAACAGGGGGGGTAACAGTCCAGCCTGCAAATTATAAGCAGATACTCAGCTTTGATGGAAAAGTATTAAAATCTGTATTTGGACCCCGCTGGCGATTACTGATTATCGGCGGGGCACAAGTATCCCATTACCTAGCAGAGATGGCCTTGTCATTAGATTATCAAGTAACAGTATGTGATCCAAGAGAGGCTTATTTAGCAGCTTGGCCACTACACGATATTCCTATTATTAAGCGTATGCCCGATGATGTGATTAGGGATATGATGCCTGATCAACACACGGCTATAGTCTGTTTATCACATGATCCAAAATTAGATGATATGGCTTTACTGGAAGCCTTAATATCTGATGCATTTTACGTGGGTGCAATAGGGTCTCGCAGCAATAATCAAAAACGACGTGAACGTATGGCGATGTTCGACATTAGTGAAGATGAAATTTCTCGCTTACATGGGCCTATAGGCTTAAAAATTGGTAGTAAAACACCACCTGAGATTGCTATTTCCATACTGGCAGAAATAACGTCTATCAGACACGGCATTGAAAATAACACGCCACATATATCGTATAAATCAGCTCAAAAATCAAACAATATTAAGCTGGTGGCGCCATGATATGTGGAATATTACTAGCCGCTGGTAGTGCGAGTCGTTTTGGTAGTAATAAACTGCTATATCCATTACCCGATGGTACGCTTATTGGCATTGCTGCAGCACGCCATTTAAAACAAAGTGTTGAGCATGTTATTGCCGTTGTGAGGCCTGATGATAAGGTGCTTACTAATTTATTACATGCTGAGGGTGTGAGCACGATAGTGGCTGAAAAGGATGGGCAAGGTATGAGTAGCAGCTTAGTGTCAGCTATTCGTACGGTAAAAGATGCCGATGGTTGGCTTATTACCCTAGCGGATATGCCTTGGATTAATCCACAGACAATAAGGAAGATTGTGACGATGATAGAAGAAGGTGCAGATATAGCCGTACCTTATTATGGTGACCACCGAGGTCATCCTGTAGGGTTTTCACAACGGTTTTTGCCTGACTTACTGCGTCTTACAGGCGATAAAGGTGCAAGTGAATTACTACGCACAAATAGTAATATGGTTAATATATTTCAATGTGATGATGGTGGCATACTACAGGATATTGATAGACCTCGAGATGTATTAGCTCAGTCTGAATTTATCACATGATTTTAGTTTGTTTATGAGTAACGGAGATAAATTTTCTCCCATAGCTTTTGTGCTTGATCTGCAAGTGCCTTGTCATTCCAAAACATTACGGTTGGTAAGTGTTTATTATTTCCGGTGAGTTCACTAATAATTTCAAATTTCTGTTGTACTTTGTCCAATATCCCCAAGTGCTCATATGCACTCATTTGCATATATTGGCAAGGAATAAAGGTAGGATCGGTGCTACAGCCTCGCTCAAAAGCGGCAATAGCTTTTTGGTATTTTTTTAATACAAAAAAGCTCGAGCCAATAGCAAGCTCATAGAGTGCTGCGGGTGTAGGTGTAAAGCGTTTTGCTTTTTCTGCGTTGTAGAGGGCTTCTTGTCCCATGCCTGAGGAAGCCAAGCTAAGAGATAGAAAGAGATGTGCTTCAGCATTGTTAGGATCTAACAGTACAGCCCGCCGACAATTTGAAATAGACTCCTCATTTTCTCGCCGCCAAAGTTGCACCCATCCCAATATTGACATGGCATAAGGTGATTGGGGATCTATTTCTATTGCACGTCGGGCATGTGAGAGAGCTAAATCTAAAGCTAGGGATTGGTTATCCCACATCATTACCCATGGGTATAAGATCACTCTAGCTAACCATGCTTGAACAGCAGCATAGTTTGGATCTATTTCAGCTGCTTTTGTTAAAAGTATCCGAGCCTCGTGAACAGATTGTTGGGTGTGTTTTCTCATTTGTGCAATGCCACGCAGCATAGCATCGTGTGCTTCAACACTGCTTGTGCCCTTATAACCAAAAAGTGCAGCATCTGCAGCAGCTAGTTTGATCTGTAATACACTCACTATGCTTTGGGTTAACTCATCCTGTAGAGCAAAAGTATCTTTTAACTCGCGGTCATAACTATCGGACCATACATGGCTATCACTTAGTGTATCTATCAATTGAGCGGTGACACGTATTTGATTACCAGCATATTGCACACTACCTTCAAGCAAATAACGCACGCCTAATTCAGCTGCAATTTCTTTAGATGATTTCTTACTCGCTTTATAGGTAAAAGAGGATTGCTTTGAAATAATAAATAATCCAGATAACCTTGATAACATGGAAATTAGACTATCGGTGATGCCATCAGCAAAATATTCTTGTGTAGTATCAGTCGCTATATTGGCAAAAGGCAACACTGCAAGAGATGGTTGGTCTTCAATCAGTACTGGAAAATCATCTGTTCTGCGAGAGTGGTGTTCAATTGTGACTTCTTGCTGCCACTCGATTTGAACAGCATAACTGCCTTTAGGTAAGTTGAAACGGACTGAATCACTTTTACCTTCATCACCATAGTATTCACGTAACTTGGAACGCAGACGACCAGCCTCAACCCGAACTATCGAATCGATAGCGGGATCAAATGACGGTTCTCGGTCAAATACATCAATACCTATGTTATAGCCCTTGAGTTTCTTAGCGCGGCCTTCAAGCGTTTCAGCCATGATATAGCTCAGAAACCGCTGCTGGCGCTCAGCTTTAGCAAACATTGGACTAGAAAGAATTTTGGCAAGACATTCATTAATTTTGATGTCTTGTTCTTTTGTCCAATTAGTATTTGATAAATCCATAGATATCCATTCTAATATAAATTATTGAATTTTGCTTAGAACGTATCCCCTAACCCAAACCAAGAGCATAACCTCCATTACGTTTTATTTCACGACTGATGGTTGAAAGTGAACGACCCAGTAGAACAGCAATTGTTCGCATGGATGATTGAGTCGTAATTTCTCTTGATATTTCTTCGCGTTCCACCTGTGATAAAGCCAATCTTGAGTGACTGTTGTTTAACAGGGCGTATCCCACCGGTTTCAGAAAAGATACGTTGTGCAGATGAATGGTGTCGTTCAAATAGATTAGCAATTTTCTCAAGCGATTCACCTTTCTGCCAACGATCCCACACCAGGGTTTTCTGACTTTCTGTGTAATAAATTCGAGGTCTTTGTTTCATCTGCAACACTCCTTTTACTTGCGTAAAATATTAGCATGTTGCGTCGACCGGTTGAATCCACAACCCCAAGCAGACATTCGTTATTTAGAGATAACAGGCTTATCCTCTTGTTTATAACTTTTTACTTGGTTGCGACCATATTCCTTGGCCCAGTATAGGGCTTTATCCGAAGTTTGAAGGAGTTTATCAGGCTGAACATCGGAACTGGGAATAAGCGTACTAACCCCTGCACTGATAGTCAGAATATCACTGATCAGTGACTTTTCATGGGGAATGCGTTGTTCGATAATTTTGCTACAGCATTCTTCTGCTATACGGATGGCATCCACTTCTTCGGTTTCTGGTAACAAGATAACAAACTCTTCACCGCCATAACGTGAAACCAAATCTAATGGCCGTTTTGTCACATCGATTAGCACTTGTGCAACTCGTTTTAGGCAATCATCACCCACCAAGTGTCCATAACAATCATTGTACTGTTTGAAGAAATCTATATCGATCATTATTGCCGAAAAAGGATGTTTCCATCGAAGAGAACGGCTCCATTCTTTGGCCAGATAGTCATCCAACATACGCCTATTAGCAATATTGGTGAGGCCATCGAATAATGAAAGAACCTTCAGTTTTTTGTTCGCCTCGATTAATTTTTCCTCGTTCTCCAGAAGCTTATTCTCCAATACCTTACGCTCAGTGATATCGAAAGCGATTTCAATACGCACAATACGTCCATCCATCCATTGAATTGCCCGATCAACTATATGATACCAACTGCTATTAACGGTGTTCTGGAAGTCCCACACATAAGGTTCGGCAATTTCCCCCTCTGAGGTCAGTAATTTGGCATTTGTGCAGAAGCTGCAAGGTGCACTCTGATCACTCTGAATAGATTGCCAACAAATCTTACCTTCAATATTGCCAATATGTTCATGTGCATATTTGTTCGCAAAAAGGACCTCGTAAGTATCCATGTCCGCCACGTAGACGACCGCCTCCAAACTGTCTAGAATTGCTATGAGACTGTCATGCGACTCTCTTACTTGATTGCCGTTCTGTTTATGTTCAACTGGTGAACGTTTCATTTTAGACCTCGAACCATCGTACTGACCTCCTAATAAAGCTCTTATGTGGCAGTAACATCTGCTAGCAAGGTTATTTTTTCTATGATTATAGCTGATTTTAAGGTGTTATATAGTAATTGAGGCCGAGTGTTGAATGACTGCTTTTGGCTGTTCATTCAGATTAGCCAAGGTTTCTTTGGTCACAGGCTCAATAAGCTCAATTTGATTTTCCCTTGCACTATTAATCTTTCTAGGAGGTCACTTTTATTGATCTTGATTTGCTTGTTACTAAGCATAGTTAATGTTCCTTAATTGAATACTAATAGTATTTATTAAGGCAATGCCAGATAGTGCTATTTGTTGTTCAGAGCCCTGCTGACATTGTATAAATAGGTTATGGCTAGCCATAACCTTCAATAAATGCTTGTGAAATCACTCCACGAGGCTCATCTTTAAGTAAGGGGTACATCTGTCTGGTAATTTCAGCTTTGGTGTTACTTTCTTGTTTAGGTCTGACATGATGTGATCCTTGATTGATGAAAATATTGATCGTCAGACTTACTTTGATAAATGACAACATTTAATAGCCTTAAATTGATGGCGACTGACCTTAGACAAGAGATGGTCTATCTATGGAAAATGATGGTAGGTGTAAGATCAAACTGGTTAATTACATCTCGCGCTCTTGAAAAGAGTTCTCTGCGTTTGAGGTGAGCATGACTCATATTTTATGTGCTATTGAATTACCTTGTCGGCGATTTCTAAAATTATAATGCACAAGAAATATTATAATCAATATTATGCCCATTACTATGTGCAGAGCGTCTATCAATAAGATAAATTGACCGTGTGCTAGGTAAAGTAAACCAATTCCTGTTGTCGCCAATATTACAAAGAAGAAGATAAGACAGAGCCCACTAAAATGGTTTTTTTTGGTGATAAATCCAGCTTTCATGTGAATAGGAATGAGAGCCCCCAATGCAGTTAAGGTTAGATATGAAACTGCGGTGTGCATTGCAACGGCAATAAGGTATTGTTCACCACTTAGACGCCAAATAACATTCCATTCCCACTGCATATCTAATGCAGTGGGAATTAACAGTATGCCAGAGAGGATTAAAATCACGAGGCTTGTCAATAGCATGTAATAAAACCAGCTTGGATATGCTTTCATAGAGGTTTGCTATAAATTAGTTCGCCACCAAGTGAAGAAACTCTATTAGTTATTGCATGTTCTGTCACAACCCCAGCAACTTTAGTTAATGCGTCTGCTAACCATGACATATTAGCTTTGACGGTCCATACACCTATTTTTCTTGAAATATTTTTACTATCAATAATCATACTGGGAAAACGAGGATTATGGTTAGTATTAATGCTTGATGTTGAAATAGCAGTATTAGAAAAATGACCAAGAAATGAAAGAGATTCATCCAGTTCTCGCCGATATACAGGTACTTCTAATTCTCCAAAAACACGTAAGTCTCCTCCAGCATTAACCCAGCCAGAATTAATACCATGTGCTTGAAGAGTATTGATTGCTTGATCTACAGCATATCCTTTAGCTATACCATCTAAAGTAATGCTTACAGGTCTCAATAATGTTGCTATACAGCCATTTAAGGTGACATCATCAGCTGTTCCTACGGTTAATGGCGGGACTCCAGAATGATTAGGTAAAATACCTTTTTTTATAAGTGAGCCTCCAACTGTGCAGTTAAACTCACCCTGAGTGATACCTGTCATGTGTAAAGCCAACCGAAGGACATCTGCACTGATAGGATTTAATTCCACGCCTTTACTGCCAAACTTGTTGAGCTTGGTTAAATCACTGTTAGGATCATGAAAGCTAAGTAATTTTTGAATCATCTCAATTTGTTTAAATGCTGAAGATATAGCATCTGAACCATTATTCTGCTTAGTGATAATTCCTATTTCTACAAATGTACCTAATAGGGGGCGCATACGTTTTAATTTAGTCATTGCTTAGTACCACTTGATGTAATGCTAATAATCGTTTGACACCATCAGTTATATTCCTAGCTGATAAGGTTGCCCCTGTTATATTGGGAATATCTTCATCTAACTTAAAGGTGTCATCTAATGTTTTGTCTGTGAAATTATGACGCCACTCTTCATCACGTATTTCATCCCCATGAGTTTCACGGTATGTCATTATTTCAATTCCAGTAATGTCTCCTGTTTCTGAAATACCTACTCCATAGGTAATGAACTCATGCTTACCAACGACATTATCAATAATAAACCAACCTAAATTTTGTCCTTGTTCTTGTGCCCGCCAGATTCTCTGATGATCCCAGCGTTGACGTTTACCAGAAAGCTTTTTAATCTGACTTTTATGTGAGTCAGATATATTGACTAACTGTTCAGTAAATATAGTAGCGTTAGAAAAAATTGCCTGCTGTGCTTGCTCAATAGATAGGTAATCCGTTGCAAAAGCAGGAGCAACCAGGATTGTCATTGGAAAAGCAAGAGCTGTGACCCAGTCTTTATGCATGGTAGACTCCTAAAAATCAACACCAAACTTGAATATAAATTCTTGTTCTGTCTTTTCAATTAAATGTAAGTTTTTATCATCTTGTTCATCAAACTGCTCTCCACCACCATAGATTTGTGGCAACCAGCTTAAAGTTGCCCAGAAACCTTGCCCACCATAATGAATTGATGGCCCAGCTTGCCATGAGAAGCGTTCTTGTCCTA
The DNA here is from genome assembly GCA_013215825.1 of Piscirickettsiaceae bacterium. GTDB lineage: Bacteria > Pseudomonadota > Gammaproteobacteria > Nitrosococcales > Methylophagaceae. The sequence goes on from JABSQN010000001.1 coordinate 513,198, forward strand.
CTTCAGTTTCAAACTCAGTTTCATAGATTATTTCGGCACCGATGAACCAATTGTTGGTAAACCTGTAACTAATACCTGTTCCAGCCATTAAGCCAATTTCCATTTCTGAATGTGTTGGCCAATCAAATCCTGTAGGCAGGTTATCGATTTTTCCTCGCTTTGCATAGGTTGTTTCAAGCCCCAAATTACCCATCCATATTAATTCGCCATCAAGAAAATATTTTTGTGCCAATAATTCAAGTTCAAGTGTTGTTGTATCTTTATCTTTACCAGAATGTGGATCTAACCAGTCATATCCGAGAGAAACATAGCCTGATAGTCCAAAATCATCTTTTGCAGGGCTAAGAAAGTTATATTTTAATGAACCTTCAATACCAGATGGTTTTAAACTATATTTTTCTGGCCCAGGAAGATATCCATCAACCCATAGACCTGACGTATCAATAGCTTGCATTTTAATATAACTACTAATCGTTAAACGGTTGGTTACGCCATATTCAACTTCAGTTTTTGAATTCAGAGCTTCATAATTACCAGCACCTTTGTCGGTGCGATATGTGAAAGACTGATCAAGCTCCCATGCACCTTGGGGGAGGGTTTCAGAACCTTTCACTTTGCCGAGTAAGCTTTCATCAGCCACAGCATTATTTGAGAGCATAATGGGTAGTATTACGCTAATAAGTATTTTGTTAGACATATTTTCCTCGTCGTAAATTAGTTAATTCATAAGCATTGAAAAGTGCTTAACGATGAGGTTAGTATATTTCAACTTAAATCTAAATGCAAATCATTCTCATTTAGATTTAAGGGCGTCTAACAGTGTTATTTGTTGTTCAGTGCCCTGCGGACATTGTGGAAATAGGTCATGGCTCCTTTTGGGGGTAAGCCTGCACCTTCAATAAAGGATTGTGCAATCACTTCACGAGGATCATCTTTGAGTAATGGATACATCTGTCTGGTAATTTCAGCTTTGGTGATATCAGGTGTTTTACTTAATTTATTACTTAAAGAAATTGCCTTGTTGTCGTTGGTGACATTCTTGGGTGTTACTTTTTTGCTTTGGTCTGACATGATCCTTGATGGGTGAAAATCTTGATCGTCAGACTTACTTTGGTAAATGACAACATTAATAGCCTTAATCTATGGTCTATCTCAAGGTAGATCATAGGGGGGAGTAGGCTTACACTAGGTGATACTGAAAGTGGTATCGATTTATGGTGACTTGCTGGCTATTCTAGCTAGAATTTTTGAGCCAAACATGGGGTATTAGTTCTTCACTAAACAATAATCAAACTAGGATAGCTTTACCGGAGTCAGCGGTGATTGAGTGAGCTGTCTGGTTGCGACCATTGTCTTTAGAAGTATAGAGGAGTTTATCAACTCTTTGAAATAGCGAATCAATAGTGTCAGATTTTTTTGCTTGAGTACAGCCAATACTGATTGTAATGGGTGGCATTTTACTACCCGCTATTCCAAAGTTGGTTGTTGATATCGATTCTCTGATTTTTTCAGAGACTAGAATGGATTGTTCAAGATTAGTGTTAGGTAGCAATAAAGCAAATTCATCCCCACCCCAGCGGCAAAGTACATCATTGGTTCTAATGTTTTGATTTGTGACATCAGAAAATTGTATTAGAACAGCATCTCCAAAGTTGTGGCCTTGGTTATCATTCACTGATTTAAAATGGTCAATATCCATGAGAAGGACACAAAAGGTATTACCTGAACGCAAATAGCGCTGGAATTCTAACTTTAGAACATTATCAAAATGCCTGCGATTTACAAGTTTTGTTAATGTGTCTGTATGTGCTAACTCATAAAGTTGTGTTTTTATTTTGGCCTCAGAGTTAAGCCACTGTTTTATGCCTACTAACAACACCACGAATCCAACAATTTGCAACAGATCTTCAAAAACAGTACCAATCATTGCGTGGCTGATATAGATCTCATCAAGAGTATCAGTCAAAAGTGAGATAAAAAGTATTATCAAGCCTAAATTGATCCGATGGTGTTCATTATTGAATTTTATGTTTATATAGACAATGGAAATAAAGACAATAATGGTCACGAGAGTTTCTGTCAGAAAATTGAAATAGTCAATATCACTAATTATTACACTGAATAGACCATGGTAGGTAAGCAGCAATATTGAAGCAATTACGATAAGATATATTTTCTTCATGCGTCCGTCATGGTAAACATTTAGTCGTAGCACGTTAATCCTAATGCTTTATTTTGTCAATTTTATTTTAATATTCACTGTGAAATGAAGCTCAATAACAGCTTGGCGCCATCTCTGGGGGCTCTGCGGAGCCCCTCCTAAGGGAGCCCCTCCTAAGGGCAAGGTCGTGCGTTCGAATTGAGCCGGGGCACCATTTTCCAGTGGTTAGAAATATTGGTGGTATTGATATTAGTATGATCCAAGATCTCTTTCACTTCATATTTATAGATAAGCCATTCTGAATTAGCCTTGTGGCATGAGAGTGTCTAAGAGGAGTATGCTTATTAAAAATTAATACTAGCTCATTCCATCTTGGTGATTTCAGAATTCCTTGTCCCTTTGTCTGAGTGCAATGAGCTGCCGATGAAGACTAAAATCACGCAAAACTGAGATATTCGTCGAATATCATTAACCGATAAAATAGTAGCTATAAAATAAAAGCTGAACTATGATGAAGTCATATAATTTTATGAGTGAATGTTGTTATTCTTGATGTCATATCTAAATCTATCACCAAAACAAAAGATCACGATCACAGCATTATTGTATGTGCTTTGGTTGTTTAGTTTCACTACTTATAGTGTCATTCAGGAAAAAAAAGAACTTCACCAAACGCTGGATCGACAACTTGAGGATGCTGCGCTCCTTACCCGTTTGTTATTGCCAGAAACACATCATCATCAAGGCATGCATAAACAAAACCTGACTAAAGAACAAGATTATAAAAATACACTCTCTTTATCTGGTTTTACTGATAACAGTGATGTTATCTATATCTACACACTTATCTTACGAGATAATAAAGTCTTTTTTACCTCCTCCAGTGCAACGGAAGAAGAGCGACAATCGGGTGAGGATCTATCTTCCTATTTTGATTATTACGATGATGTTGATCCTCGCGTCTATAATATCTTTAACACTAAAGAAAAGACTTTCCTTGAATATACTGATCAATGGGGGACATTCCGAAGTGTATTTATTCCTAGTTATTCAACGGATGGTACCTTTTATCTCACTGTCGCCGACCTTTCCAGCAGTCATATCCACGCACAATTAAAGCAACAAATTTACCATTCACTGGCTATAGCCATTCTATTCTTATTGTTTGTTTACCCAGTTTATTGGGCTGCAATATTTAAATTGAAGAATATAGCAAAAGAGCTAGATAAAAAAGTTCAAGAACAAACGACTGAACTCCTTCAAAAAGAACAACGCCTAAATCATGCTTTGGTTAGTGCTAAGCAGAGTTGGTTTGATGCCAATCTTATCACTGGGGAACTTAATGTTAGTGATGGACTTTCTAAGTTACTGAAATATAATTCCAAAATCTTTAAGGTAAGCCTTCGATCCTGGGAAAAAAATATTCATCCGGATGACAAAGATCGAGTTTTAACCTCTTTTAATGAATGCCTGAAAACCGGCGGCCCTACAGAAGTAGAATATAGACTGCACGCTTTTGATAATAGCTGGCCATGGGTACATGTAGTTGGTGAAGTAATTGAATGGGATAACGATAATAATCCTATCAGAATGGTCGGTATCCATCGAGATATTAACAAACGGAAATTACAAGATAAGACAACTAAAGAACACGATGAACAACTTATATCTAATCAAAGGGCGCTACTTGAGTTGTCTAAAGATAAATTTACTAGCCTAAATGAGGCGTTTAATAAACTAGTCACAATTGACGCAGGGCAACTTAAAATTTCTCGTGTAAGTATTTGGTTTCTAGATGATGATAATAGCGTCATTAGATGTGCAGTACTTTATCATCAGGGTGAGATTTCAAATAGTGGTGACACTCTCACTGCTATAGATTATCCGAACTACTTCAAGATATTAAACACTATAGGATTTATCTCAGCAGGTGATGCTCAAACTAATAGTGGTACAAAGGAATTTACCGAACACTATTTAAAACCTCTTGGTATTACTTCTATGCTGGATACTCCAATTCGAATTAATGGTGAATTAATTGGAATAGTTTGTCATGAGCATATTGGCCCTAAACGGATATGGACCCGAAGTGAAGAAGAGTTTGGGAAGTCAATTTCCGACTTATGTGCTCGAGCAATTTTAGAAGATAAACGTTATAAAGCAGATGAAAAACTGTCACTAATCGCACACTATGATGTTCTCACCCAGCTTCCTAACCGAGCATTATTTTCTGATCGCTTTAGTCAAGCTGTTGCTCACGCTAAGCGTACTGAGAGTATGCTCGCTATTTGTTTTCTGGACTTAGATAACTTTAAACCTGTCAATGATAATTATGGTCATGACACCGGTGATCAACTGTTGATTGAAGTTGCAAAGCGAATTAAAGCCACTATTCGAGAAGAAGATACAGTCTCACGCCAAGGTGGAGATGAATTCACTTTGCTACTGCGTGATATTGAATCATTTAAACAGTCTGAAGAAACACTTACGCGGATTCGTGATGCGTTGGCACAACCCTATATTATTGACGGCTTCTCACATAAGATAACGGCATCTATTGGCATCACCATTTATCCACTGGATGACGCTGATTTAGATACCTTAGTTCGCCATGCAGACCAAGCTATGTATCGGGCTAAACTCGCAGGTAAAAATCAACAACAAATCTTTAATACCCTTGATGATAGGGCAATAACGAACAGACAAAGTCAGCTTTCAGAAATCAAACACGCTCTTACTAGTAAACAGTTCCAATTATATTACCAACCTAAGGTGAACATGAAAACCGGTGATGTATTTGGTGCTGAAGCATTGATTCGGTGGATTCATCCTGAAAAAGGATTAATTCCTCCTTTAGATTTCTTACCTATGATTGATGGTACTGATCTAGAAATTCAAATTGGTGGTTGGGTGATTAATGAAGCATTGCAGCAAATTGATAATTGGCAACAGCAAGATATCAAACTTGAAGTCAGTATCAATATCTCGTCTCATCATCTGCAGTCTAATGTTTTCTTCGACCAATTGAATGAAGCGTTGGACAAACATCCTGATGTGAATTCTCAATATTTACAGTTGGAAATACTAGAAAGCAGTTCGCTGGGTGATATTAATGCTATCAGTGGCATCATTAAAAGTTGTCAGAATGTACTTGGCGTTAATGTTGCTTTGGATGACTTTGGCACGGGATACTCATCACTGACTCATATGAAAAGCTTGTCTGCTAATACTATCAAAATAGACCAAACTTTTGTCCGTGACTTATTAGATGACCCGGATGATTACAGTATTATTGAGGGCATTATTGGTTTGGCGAAGGCATTCAATCGTGAAGTGATTGCTGAAGGGGTCGAAACCAATGCTCATGGATTAATGTTGTTGCTAATGGGCTGTAATGAAGCACAGGGTTATGGTATTTCTAGGCCCATCCCTGCGGATGATTTAGTGTCTTGGCTTGCGGACTACAAACCAAATTCCTATTGGATGGATTATGGTAATAGAGACCTTACTCTTCAAGAGAGAAAAATTATTTTACTGCAACTCACTACTGAACACTGGTTTAACAATATTAATAACGTGCTGCTTACCAAGCAAGATAATGATTTTGAACAATACTTTATGAAGTGTCATCTCGGTGTGTGGCTGTCACGTCTTGAAGGTAAAGGTCTATTCAAACAAAACTGGTTGGAACAACTTAAACAAGCACACGATGTCATGCTTAATCATACTAGTGAACTTATTAGTCAATATCAGGCAGGAAATATTAATGAGGTTCAGACAAGAATGGACGAGTTAAAAACTTCCTATAAAACGGTATATTCTATTTTGAATGGCTATTAAGTACCATTCAGTAGCCAAAACTTCATTTTCTGTTTTGAGTAAGAAAAAATGAATGTGGATTTACACCTGAAAATATAATAGTAACTTTCGACGAACCTCACTCCTTAACTCATTCAGCCTATTCACGGTCAAGCGACTAGTATTGAAATTATTTATCCCTGAAGTTTAATAATCTAACTATCGGCTTTGGAACTGAACTGAAACAGTACAATTTGTACGCGTCCTTAGGGAACTATTATAAATAATAGATTTTTTAGCGGGCTGTTCAGATTCGCCAAGGTTTCTTTGTTCACCGGTTTGATTAAGCTCAATATGATTTTCTCTTGTACTATTAAGCTTTCTAGCGAGCTTACTTTATTATTTTGGGTTTGCTTGTGTCGTGGATTATCAAAACCGGACACCAACTTAGGTAGTCCAGTCTATTAAGTTTATTTCTAAGTAATACACGATAACGGCTATTGCGAGATTTTTATAATTCCAAATCCTGCACTACAAGTTTTGGGGCTAATTTCTATCTTGGTATCACCACCAAAGATTACCCAAAATTATTTGGCGGAAAACTCCCATCTATAAAATGGGGTTAATGATTCGCGTTATCGCTCCTAAGGGGCAGTCCACATGCGTTCGAATTGCGCATTGGGGGAATCAATAATTTTGATGCCCCCAACCAACGGGGCTTAGATGTAGAGTGTTACGTCCGCATCACCAGCAAACTCTAGGTAGGTTGCTGCACCGCCAGAGCTGATACCATCGATAAAGTCTTTTTCATCAAAATCAAACAGATCAACGGTCATTTGGCAGGCGATTAAATCAACACCTGTTTCAACGCAGATATCACGCAATTCTTCTACGCTAGCCACGCCTTTTTGTTTTAATTTACGTTTCATCATCCATGTTGCAAACCATTCTAATCCAGGGATGATTTGAATGATACTGGGTACAGGAATCGGCATTGGCATGGCGGGGTTGCCAAGTGGGGAGACTTTTAGATTAAGATTTTTATTGAGCAGTTGTAAGCCATAAAACGTGAAGAATATTTTCACTTCAAATCCTAAAGCAACGGCTGTTGATGCTAATAAAAATGGAGGGTAGCCACCATCTAAGGTGCCTTTGCTGGCAATGATTGCGAGTTTTTTAGCCATTATTATTCACCTTTTTCAAGAATAAAGTGTAATTTACCATCAATGACATTCGTTTCAAGTAGTGGATTGCCTGTCATATTGGAAAATGCAGGAATATCTTGTTTAGCACCTTCGTCTGTTACGATAAGCAGAAGTCGTTGACCTGCGGACATCTCCGAGAGGGCTTTACGTGCTTTCAAAACAGGTAAAGGGCAGTTTAAGCCCGAAGTATCAAGTTCTACATCAAAGTCGGACATATTGTTCCCACAAATAATATCTATATAAACGTGTAATAATATACTGAAATAGGGTTGTTTGTCTTGTTTGGAACCCTAATCAATGATTTACTGTCTATAAAACTTATGAAGAAAATTATTACACTCCTTCTTTTAACTCTGACTATTTGGAGCCTGAATTTAGCTCAGGCGATCGATATTGCTTTGCCTGAAATTGGTGATAGCGCCGGATCATTAATTTCGCCGCAAGAAGAGTATCAAATTGGTTTGTCTTTTTATTGGCAGATCCAGCAGTCTGTTGATTTGGTTGACGATCCAGAAGTGATTAGTTATTTACAATCAATCGGCTATCGCATTGTGGCAGCGAGTGACGCGCCTCATTTACCATTTAAATTCTTCATGGTGCCAGATTCATCGGTTAATGCGTTTGCAACGCCTGGTGGCTTTATCGGTGTGCATAGTGGACTGCTATTAACCAGCCAAACAGAAGATGAATTAGCTTCTGTATTGGCACATGAAACAGCGCATATTACACAACGGCATTTGTTGAGGAGTTTTGAAAAATCAAAGCAAATGGGTATTCCCATGACGGTGGCAATGATTGCGGCAGTATTATTAGGCGCGGCTGATCCTGCACTGGGATCGGCGGCTATTATGGCGGTGCAAGCAGGCGGTGTTCAGATGCAGATTGATTTTACGCGTGCTCATGAAGCAGAAGCTGATAATTTGGGTATGAAGACACTCGTTCGTGCAGGTTTTGATGCCTTAGCGATGCCAACATTTTTTGAGCGATTACAGCAAACGAGTCGTTTCTATTCCAGTGGTGCCGTTCCTGATTTTTTACGGACACATCCTGTCACTACATCTCGTGTCGCTGAGGCACGAGGTCGAGCGGTTACCTATCCTTTAAAAAGACAGTTAAGTGATACCTTGCAGTTTTATTTAATACGTGAAAAATTGCGCGTTATGATGTCAACCAATCCATATCAATTAACACAATATTATGAAAATACATTAAGAACTGGCAGTAGCTCAAATCAGATAGCAACGCGTTATGGCTATAGTCTTGCTTTATCATCGGTTGGCAATTACACCCAAGCTAGAAAAGTATTGCAAACACTTATTGATAATGATGATGATCGTTTGAATTATCAGTTGGCATTAGCAGATATTGAGATTGCTGTTGGTCGCTTGTCCGCAGCATTGAAAATATATCAAGAAAGTCAAAAACTATATCCCGATGATCAAGCGTTAACATTGATGCAGGTGAAGGCATTATTACTCGCTAATTTACCCCAACAGGCAACAAAATTATTATTAAAGCAGTTGGATTTAGGTTCGCCATCGGGTCAATTGTATAAGTTACTTGCCGATGCGAAAGGAAAATTAGGGGAGAAAAGTCAGGCTCATAGTTGGCTGGCAGAGTATTATTATAATTCTGGTCGCTTAGGACCCGCTGCGGATCAACTTCGTTTGGCGGCAGACTTTGCCAAAGGTGATGAATATCAGTTGGCTAAAATAAGTGCTAGATTACGAGATGTTGAGGTTATTTTAAGAGAGATGCATAAGACGCGATGACAGATTTAATAAATACACCACGAAGAACAATTTTAAAAGGTGCGATTTCAGTATCAACGCTGGCACTCGTGGCTGCCAGTGGATTGTTATTGCCACAACGATTATTAGCACATTGGCCGATAGATGCTTTTAATGCTGAGTCTGTTGAAGATGCCCTATTAGTATTGTTAGGCCAGGCTGAAGTGGCCGAAGATTCATTACTGCAGTTTAAAGTGGGCTCACCGCCGAGTTATGCTGTTAATGGTGCATCTGTACCGATTGAAATTCGCAGTGAGTTGAAAAATATTGAACGGGTGGCGGTATTGGTTGAAAAGAATCCCTTTCCTTTGGCAATGAGTTTAGATTTTACGCCAGCAGTCAAATTACCATTTAAGAGTATGATTAAAATTAGAGAAGACTCTCTAGTAATTGCCGTGATTCGGGCAGATGGAAAACTATATAAGACCTCTCGTTTTGTGGAAGTCGATATTGGAGGCTGTGGCTAATGGGCTTACCATCAAAAGACCGGATCCGTGCTAAATTAAAAGCAGGGGATACCGTAGTCAGACTATTGCTATCTCACCCAATGCATACCGGTAGAGCAAAAAATAAGGCAGAGGAATTGATCCCGGCAGAATTTATTCAAGATATTCGTTGTTGGCGTAATAATGAAGAAGTGTTGACGATAAAATGTGGCACCGCGACATCACGCAATCCTTATTTCTCCTTTAATTTAGTGGGTGGTGAGCAGGGTGACAAAATCGCTATTCGATGGGTTGATAATATGGGTGCAAAAGGTTTAGTGGAAACAGATGTTAAATGAATCTTAGAATAAAAGTACATTTGTTTTTTGCCACTTTATTATTAACGTCGTTATTGATAAGCACCGCGGTACTCATTTCAAATGCCCGCCAATCAGTACAAGTTGATGTAGAAGATACGATGGCGTCAGCGGCACGATTAATTACGATATCGCTTTCAGGTTCGGCATTAAATCGCGATGTGGGTATGTATGAGCATCTGCAGGAGCTTGTTAAAGCCTTAAGTGAAATTCGCAGTCTACATATTTTGTTATTCGATGCTCAAGGCTTATTATTTGAAGGCGAGCCTAAAGCATTCACTGGGAGCGTGCCGCCAGACTGGTTTGTCGATTTACTGCTGCCAAATACACAGCCATTGTCAAAGCGTTTTGGTGCTGGGCATATGGTTATTTATGCCGCGCCTATTCATGAAATTGGTGAACGTTGGCTTGATATTCGCGGTATTTTTATATTAGCGTTTGGGATCTTCGTTTTTGTCAGTGTGTTGTTATATCGTGGTGTCGGTCGGGTTTTAAATCCACTCGAACGCTTGTTGGGAGCATTATCTGGTTTTGAACGTGGTGATTTTCATCTTCGTCTACCTCGATTTGAATTGGCAGAAATGGATCAAATTAGTCAAACGTTTAACAGAATGGGTCAGGCATTAGAACGCAGCATTGAAGAAAATCGACGTTTAGCTGTCTTAGTTCAGCAGTCTGGCGATGCTATTTTATCATTGGACCGTTCAGGGAAGATCCTGCTCAGTAATCCTGCGGCAGAAGTATTATTAAACCATCAATCAGAGTCCTTAGTAGGTAGTGATTTGGCTTTAATGGGCTTTACCCACAATCAACATAAAATCGCTGAGGTGTTACAAAAATGTGATCGGGTTGAAAATGTAGAGACAAGTTTACAATATGAGAGTGGAGAGCCGTTATCAATTTTGTTTTCTACCGTACCCTTACTAAATATGGACAAAACAGTGAGTGGCGTGATTTGCACCTTACGAGATATTACCGAGCATAAACAAGCGGAAGCAGCACAAAATCAACTTCGAGAAACACGGTTGTTAGCAAAGCACATGTCCGATGCTCAAGAAATAGAACGCAGGCATTTAGCTCGTGAACTTCATGATGAGTTAGGCCAGTGTTTAACGGCAATAAAAACAGATGCGGTATTGATCCGGAATCGCACTGAAGAATCTGAACCGAAAGTATTTGCTAGCGCACAAGCTATTATTGATGTTGCTAGTCATATTTATGATGTAGTACATAATATGATTACTCGTCTTCGTCCAAGCCCATTAGATGATTTAGGACTTGTGCCAACATTAAAAGAAGCTATTTCTGCATGGCAACAGCGTCAACCTAATATTAATTTTCAATTAAACTTATCAGGACCGCTGGATAATTTAGATGAAGCGATGAATATGACGGTATTTCGAGTGGTGCAAGAGTCCATCACTAATGCAGTACGCCATGCTGAGGCATCTGAAATGATCATATCGATTACGAATGAGTTCGATAAAGAAAACGGTCAACAATTAGTGCTTGATATTAGCGATAATGGTAAAGGTATGGAGGTGCAAGACTTCCATTCTGATGTTGATTTTGGATTATTAGGTATGCGTGAACGCGCACATAGTCTAGGCGGTCAATTTCAATTGGAAAGCGCCTTAGGCGAAGGGTTAACAATACATATCACATTACCTTTAGGGGAAACATAAATGGGACTTAATAAAACGACAGTCTTATTGGTCGATGATCATGAATTAGTGCGTGCTGGATTTCGTCGCTTATTGGAAGATGGTGATGAGTTAATTGTTGTTGCCGAAGCCGGCAGTGGTGAGCAGGCGGTGCAGGATTATACGAAATACAAGCCGGATGTTGTTGTGATGGATATTTCCATGCCGGGCATTGGTGGTATTGGTGCAATTGAACGGATCATTGCTCGTGATCCTAGTGCTCATATTTTAGTATTAAGCGTACATGAAGATAGTGTATTTACCACTCGAGCCTTGCAAGCAGGCGCGAAGGGCTTTATTCCGAAACGCAGTGCACCAGAAGAAATGATTAAAGCTGTGGAACTTGTATCGCAAGGTAAAATGTGTATTGACCCTGAAATTGCACAACAAATAGCGATGCAGAAATTAACAGGATCAGAGAATGTTTTTGATGTCTTAAGTCAGCGAGAATTTGAAGTTTTCCGACTATTAGCAGAAGGTAAAACTGTGAATAATATTGCTAATATTCTTAGTCTTAGCCCTAAGACCGTAGGTACACATCACACAAATATCAGACAGAAATTAGATGTATCTAATTCGGCAGAATTGGCTCGTTTAGCGATAAGAAGTGGATTGATAGAGGCTTAATATAGAACTAAGGAAAATCCTGAGATGTGTCGAGATTTTTCCTCTAACTACTGTGAGATTGTTTGCGTATAGTTGGATTCAACGTTAGCGGAAAGGCCCTCTAACTTTTTATACTAAAATAGGAAGAATGATTATGTGGACTAAACCAGAATATTCAGATATGCGTTTCGGCTTTGAAGTAACAATGTACATCTGCAACAGATAATAAACTCTTTAAAGTTTAAGAAGCCCTGATAGATGAAAAATATCAGGGCTTTTTTTTGCCTAAAATTTAGGGTGATTAAAATAAGGAAAATCCTGATTAGCTTGGCGGTTATTCCTGACGTAAGTAGTGTAAGTCAGGAGTAACATGGATTTCGCTGTTGTGAGAAAGTTCAGGCAGCATTTTTTTAATAATTAATAAAGAGAGAAAATATTATGTGGACTAAACCAGAATATTCAGATATGCGTTTCGGATTTGAAGTAACAATGTACATCTGCAACCGTTAATATCTGTTTTTGATGTATGCTCGGAGCTGATTTTTTGGCTCCGGGTATTTCAAAATTAAATCAGATGATTTTGATTACTCAGAATCATCTGATTTAGTTTTGGCGTAATGGAAAAATAACAATATGTTCATACATGTATTAGGTTCAGGTGCTGGTGGTGGTTTCCCACAGTGGAATTGTAACTGTGAGAATTGCAAAGGGGTACGTGAAGGCACTATTAAAGCAACACGACGTACGCAATCATCTATTGCTATCAGTGCTAATGGCACGGATTGGATTTTGTTTAATGCATCCCCAGATATTAAGAAACAAATGGATGATTTCCCTGCAATACAACCTTGTCGGGCTGTACGTGATACCGCGATCAGTGCCATCGTGATTACTGATGCACAAATTGATCATGTGACAGGATTATTAACATTGCGTGAACATATCGCACCATGGGAAATTTATACCACTGAAGCGGTAAAACAAGATTTAACCTCGGGTTTTCCTGTGTTTAATATTTTGAGCCATTTTCGAGGCATTAATCACCATGAAATTGCGACTGATCAATCCGTTTTTACGATTCCAAGTGCAGAAGGTTTAGAATTTACAGCTGTGCCATTATTGAGTGAGGCTCCACCTTATTCGCCACACCGAGGTAATACTGTTCCCGGTGATAATATCGGCATGAATATTAAAGATACCCGTACAGGTAAGAGCTTGTTTTATGCGCCAGGTCTAGGAGTTGCTGAAGACCATGTACTGGAATATATGCGAAATGCAGATTGTATTTTGATCGATGGTACGGTGTGGACCGATGA
>JABSQN010000001.1:526678-680098 GCA_013215825.1 Piscirickettsiaceae bacterium
TGAGCTGGCTTATGATGGATTAGATATAGAATTATAAGTTATAGAATACGAGGAAATACCATGTCAGAAAATACACCGTGGACACGTGAAGAATTCGAAGAAAAGTTACGAGCTAAAGAAGAGTTTTATCATATTCGTCATCCTTTGCATGTAAAAATGCATTCTGGTGAAATGACCAAAGAACAAGTGCAAGGCTGGGTTGCAAACCGTTTTTATTATCAAACTGCGATTCCGGTAAAAGACGCAGCGATTATGGCAAATTGCCCAGAACGTGATGTGCGTAAACATTGGATTCAACGTATTCTGGATCATGATGGTCACGAAGGCGATGTAGGCGGTATCGAAGCATGGTTACAACTTGGTGAATCAGTAGGCTTAACACGTGAGGAACTTTGGTCAGAAGAACATGTTCTACCTGGTGTACGCTTTGCAGTTGATGCCTATATTAATTTTGCACGCCATAAACCGTGGCAAGAAGCCGCTAGCTCATCGTTAACGGAAATGTTTGCACCGAAGATTCATCAACATCGTTTGGATAATTGGCCTACGTTATACCCCTGGATTGATGAAAAGGGCTATGCTTATTTCCGTAAGCGTTTAACGGAAGCACGTAGAGATGTGCAACATGGCTTGGATATCACACTGGATTATTATAAAACACGTGAAGAGCAAGAACATGCTTTAGATGTGTTGCAATTCAAATTAGATGTACTGTGGACTATGTGTGATGCAATGTGGATGGCCTATATTGAAAAACGTCCTCCGTACACGTTTGAGGTTGAATTATGAGTGAACGCGTATTTAATGATGATACCGTGCCGCTGTTGGCACAAGGTTATCGCTTTCAGTGGGAACCGGCACAAAATTGCAATGTATTACTCTATCCAGAAGGTATGGTAAAACTCAATGGTGGTGCGGGTGAAATATTAAAACTCATTAGTGAGAAACAACAAACAGTTGCTGAACATATCGCTGAATTAAAAGTCGTTTTCAATGGCGCAGATTTAGCAGATGATGTTTATCAATTTTTAGACGAGGCATACGGTAATGACTGGCTCAGAAAATAAAACAGCTGATAGAGCAGTGGGCAGCATTGGTAGTGCAATAGGGCATGTGCGAGACCAAATTCGGCAGCCATTATGGCTATTGGCTGAACTAACCTATTCTTGTCCATTGCAATGTCCATATTGTTCAAACCCAATGGATTTTGCATCAGTTAAAAATGAATTGAGCACGGAAGAATGGATAGATGTCTTCAAACAAGCTCGTGCAATGGGTGCCACTCAGCTCGGATTATCAGGAGGAGAACCGTTAACACGACCTGATTTAGTGGAATTAATCAAAGCGGCACGAGATTTGGGCTTTTATACTAATTTGATCACATCTGGTGTAGGAATGGATGCGGATAAAGTAGCTGAATTTAAAGCAGCAGGCTTAGACCATATTCAAGTAAGTTTTCAGGCCAGTTCAGAAGATTTGAATAATTTAATTGCAGGTACCGATGCATTTAAACATAAGATTGAAATGGCGAAAGCGGTTAAGGCCAATGATTATCCAATGGTCTTATGCTTTGTAACCCATCGTCAAAACATTGATCAAGTTGATGAAATTTTAGACTTATGTATTGAGTTAGAAGCAGATTATGTTGAATTAGCAACTACCCAATATTATGGTTGGGCCATGCATAACCGCGATCAATTAATGCCAATGAAAGATCAATTAGTACGAGCTGAGGCAACGGCACATCGCTATCAAGAAGAACAAAAAGGCAAGATGAAAATCTACTATGTCGTGCCTGATTATTATGAAGAGCGTCCTAAAGCCTGCATGAATGGTTGGGGAAATATCTTCTTAACGGTGACACCCGATGGCACAGCCTTACCTTGCCATGCGGCACGTCAACTGCCGGGTATGACCTTGCCAAATGTGAAAGACATGAGCATTGAGGAAATTTGGAATGGTTCTGAAGATTTCAATAAATTTCGTGGCTTTAATTGGATGACCGAGCCTTGCCGTTCATGTGATGAAAAAGAAAAAGACTTTGGCGGCTGTCGTTGTCAGGCATTCATGCTGACGGGGGATGCATCAAATACCGATCCTGTTTGTAGCAAATCGCCGCATCATCATTTGATTGAAGAAGCAATTGAAGCAGGAATAGCAGAAGCGGCTAAACCTTTACTAAAACAGAAACCGCTAGTGTTCCGTAATCCTAAAAACTCTAAGAAAATTAGTGCGCTCTAACTTAGCAATTAAAACACAAGGTCTGACGAAGCAATACGGTCAGACCTTGGCTGTTAATAAGCTTGATTTAGAGATTGAAGCAGGCCAATTTTATGGTCTACTTGGACCTAACGGTGCAGGCAAAAGTACCACGATTCATATGCTAACAACGATGACCGCAGCAACATCAGGTGATGCGTGGATTGGAGGACAAAAAATAAGTGATGATCCGGTAGCTATTCGTCGTATGGTTGGATTGGTATTTCAAGACTCAGCACTTGATCGTACCATGACGATTGATGAAAACTTACAGTTTGCAGCCGCACTTTATAATTTAAGTGCAGAGCTTGCTAATAGCCGAATCGATGAGTTATTAACGATCTTTGGTTTAGAAAAACAACGCCATAAGAAACTGCTTGCTTTATCAGGTGGTCAACGACGTGCCGTGGATATTGCCCGTGGAGTATTGCATAAACCAAAAGTATTATTTTTAGATGAACCTACAATTGGTTTAGACTTGCCTAATCGTCGTGCTATTTGGCGTTTTGTTGAACATCTTCGTCGTGATGAAGGGATGACAGTATTTTTAACAACACATTATTTGGAAGAAGCCGCTGCTTGTGATCATGTTGATTTTATTCAATATGGACAATTACAACAAGGTGGAACACCGCAAGAATTAACGCGAAATTTAGCAGCATATATTCTAGAAATAACGACACCAAATCCAGGGAAGGTTATTACTCAAATTGCTAGAATATTTGGCGATCCGATACAAGAGGATGAAGATTTAAGCTTTAAAATTAAGGCGGATGATGTCGATTTTTATCAACTACAGCAAACATTAGGTGATTCAATTTCATCAATGCAATGGCGAAAACCAAATCTTAATGATGTGTATTTATGGACATTTTGTTCGCCAAAACAGGAGAAGTCAGCATGAGTTGGCGCCCCGTAAAGGCTGTTGTCAGCCGAGAATTAACCAAACTTTTTCGCCAAAAAGCACGGTTAATCAGCGCTATGGTTAGACCTATGATCTGGTTATTAGTGATTGGTTCTGGTGTGGGTAGTATGTTGCCAGAAACACAACAAGCCGGTTATCTCACCTTTTTAGTGCCGGGTATTTTAGCGATGACCTTATTATTCGCAGCCTTACTCTCAGCATTAACACTAGTTTACGACAAAGAATTTGGCGTGATGCGAATGATGATGATTGCACCGATAGCACATTATTGGATTGTGATTTCCAAGCTTATCGCGGCAACGTTAACTGCCATGGTGCAAGCAATTTTGCTCTTATTATTGTTATTAATATTAGGCTTGATCAGTGTGAAAATAGCATTAATGTTGTTATTGCCAGCCTTATTAACCGCTCTTTGTTGTGCCGCTATTGGTGGCTTGATTGCTGTTTATTCTAAGAGTATCGATAACTTCGCCGTGATCATGAACTTCTTTATCTTCCCTGTGTTTTTCTTAAGTGGCGCTTTGTATCCAGTTTCTCAATTACCAAGTTATCTGGGCTATCTTGTGACTATCAACCCATTTAGCTATGGTGTGGATTTATTGAAACATGCCGTACCGGGAGTGGATACGGACTTCTCAATTATGACGGATGTTACTGTATTAATAGGATTCACAACGGCGGCAGTCATCATTGCTTGCTGGCAGTTTTCAAGAGAATCTGTGCATGAGCCATTATTTCATCGAGCATCAAAACGTTAGTGACAGCTCGCTAAGCCTTTCTTTTCTAAGTAACACTGATGATATTTCTCTGCAGGGTAGAAGTGTGCAGCAGGGCTTATTTCTGTGGCAATAGGGGCTGAAAGTTGCTGACTAGCATCAAGCACATTCTTTGAATCTATCGCTAATTGCTTTTGCTGTTCATTATGGTAAAAGATAGCACTACGATATTGTGTGCCGATATCCGCACCTTGGCGATTTAAGGTGGTGGGATCATGTATCTGCCAGAAATGATTAAGTAAGGTTTCATAGCTAATAATATCTGAGTCGAAAGTGATTTCAATTACTTCAGCATGGCCGGTCATTCCACTACAAACAGTTTTATATGTTGGATTCTCCGTTGTGCCATTACAATAACCAACACGCGTTGAAATAACACCAATTAATTGGCGAAAGGATTGTTCAACACCCCAAAAACAACCGGCGGCGAATGTGGCTATTGTCATTCTTGAGTCCTTTTAATGCATGGCACTGGATAAGTTCCACATTGGTAAGAATATACCTAGGGCAAGGATTAGAACCATTATTCCTACAACAACTAATAACAGCGGTTCAATGACGCTTGCAAGGTTCTCTAAATCAGCATCAACTTCAGTTTTATAGAAGTCAGCGGCTTCGATTAGCATATCACTAATGCTACCTGTTTCTTCGCCAACGATAATCATTTGTATCACTAACGGTGAAAACAGACCGATGCTCTTTGCCATTCGGCTAATACTGTCACCTTTTTCTATACCTAATCGCATTTCATCAAGTTTGGAACCGATATAGACATTACCTATTGCACCTGAAACAACATTAATGCCCTGGATAATTGGTACGCCAGCATTTAAAATCATAGCAAATGAACGAGAAAATCGTTCCATGCAGGAACGGTGAATGATGCTGCCTATCCCCGGTATGCTTAAAATATACCTATCTTTATTCATTTTTCCTTGGCTTGTTTGAAGATATTTTCTAATTAAAATGGTTGCAAGAACAAGGCTGAGAATAATTTGTGGTAAAAAGTTAACCGCAAAGTTAGAAATGTCGAGCAGTAACGTTGTTTGCCATGGTAATTCGGCCCCCATTTTTGCAAACACATTTTTAAAGGCAGGAATAACATAGATTGTGACAACTAGAATGGCTACAGATAATGCCATTAATACCATTTTGGGATATTGCACAGCAGATTTTATTCGGCTTACCGTTTCTTTTTCACGTCCAAGATAGTGTGATATCTGTAGAAATCCTTGGTCTAAACCGCCAGTGCTTTCGCCTACTTTGACGATATTAATAAAAAGATCAGAAAAAACATGGGGATGCGCTTCCATTGCCATCCCTAATGATGAACCCGCTTCTAATGATGTGGCAATATCAACGAGAGC
This sequence comes from Piscirickettsiaceae bacterium, assembly GCA_013215825.1. Taxonomy (GTDB): domain Bacteria; phylum Pseudomonadota; class Gammaproteobacteria; order Nitrosococcales; family Methylophagaceae. Next base: position 532,006 of record JABSQN010000001.1, read on the forward strand.
TGATTTTAGGGCTTTATTTTGCGTTGACTCTTCTAAGCTACGTATGGCCCGAATAATAGGCACTCCAGCCTTTGTTAGGCTATACATTTGACGACTAAATAAGATAATGTCATCGAGGTTTAGACTTCGTTTGTCTTGCCATTGATTGAATTTTATCATCAAATCTTCAGGGGGAGTAAACTCATCAATACGAATAGGCGTTAAACTCCGGTTCATTAGCATTGTCGCGACAGATTTTTGATTATCTGCAGTCAATGTATCCTCTACCAGAATGCCATTTCTATCTCGGGCAGTATATTTATAGATAGTCAATTAACTAATACTCCCCGTAATTTTAATGACTTCATCTAATGTTGTTATGCCTTCACGAGCATAATCTAAAGCACGCTCTGCAAGAGGGATGAAGTTTTTGGTGTTTTTAGCCGCGATAACAAATTCAGATGAGCTATTACGACGTAAGGCATCAAGAGTGTCATGATTAAGCTCAAGCAACTCATAAACACCAATCCTGCCTTTATATCCTGTGCTATTACAATGCTGACAACCTAAGCCTCGTTTGAATGTAATATTTTCACTATGCTTAAAATTACTTTCTAACCAAATTTGTTGTGCTTCATCAAGTGTAACTTCAGTGATACATTTTGGACAAATACGACGAATTAACCTTTGGGCAATAATAAGTTTGAGAGCGCTAGCAAGAATATAACCTTTCACGCCCATATCTAAAAGACGAGTAGCTGTTTCAACCGCATTATTTGTATGCAGTGTTGAAAACACTAAATGTCCTGTAATTGATGCACGGATGGCAATTTCTGCTGTTTCGGTATCTCGCATTTCTCCAACTAAAATAATATCAGGATCCTGCCGTAATGCTGAACGTAATACTGAGGCAAACGATAAACCAATTTTAGTATTTATTTCTGTTTGGTTTATTCTGGGAATACTATATTCAACAGGATCTTCAGCTGTAATGATTTTTGTTTCTGGTGTATTGACTTCTGATAGTGCCGAATAAAGTGTTGTAGTTTTACCGCTGCCTGTGGGTCCTGTTACTAATAATAGGCCATGGGGGCTTCTAATATGGACTCTTAATCGAGCCAGTAAATCTTCTGGCATACCTAACGTATCAAGATTTAATATATCTGTTGAGTTATCTAGCAAACGCATAACGACTGATTCACCATGAGTCACAGGTAAGGTAGACATCCGAATATCTAGACTTCGTCCTTTTACGCGAATAGAAAACCGACCATCTTGTGGCAGTCGTTTCTCAGAAATATTTAAACCAGCCATAAGTTTGAGTCGAACTATTAATGCTGAAATTATTTTAACTTCGTTGATTATTTGCTCATGTAAAACACCATCAATTCGCTGCCTAATACGTAATATTTTTTCATCAGGTTCAATATGGATATCTGATGCGCTCATCAATACAGCATCTTCAAATATAGATTCTAATAATTTAACAACAGGTGCTTCTGATATTTCATTGGAGGTGTTAAGAGAGCCAAAGTCGAAATCATTTTCCGCTAATTCATCATCTAATTGCTCTGCTAAGGCACTAATTTCATCCGTATTGCGGTAGCATTGGTCGATAACGGTTAGTAAATCACTTTCTTTTACTAAAGCCTGCCTAATTCTTTTATTAAAGATCCGTGTTAATTCATCTAAACTGGATAAATCAGTCGGATCTGACATGGCAATCAAAACGTCATGTTCATTATTTTCTAGCAATAGCACCCTAAAACGTCGTGCTATATTTTCAGATAATATAGTTGCTATTTTGTCGTCTCGTTTGTAATGAGAAATATCAATTAAGGGAATTTGCATTTGACGGGATAGAAAGTTTAGCAGATCATCTTCAGTGATAAATTTAAGATCAATTAATGATTGCCCTAGTTTCTTACCTGTTATTTTTTGCTCTGCTAAAACCTGCATAAGTTGATCGTGGGTAATAATTTGATTTTGAACTAACAAATCACCGATACGAATTTTCTTTGGTGCTTCCATACTATTACCCTAATTAATAAGACTAATTCTTTGTTTAACATAACGTATTACAGCTGGTTTTAAGCTATTTAAGTTAAGTACTTTTTTATATGCAGTCAGCGAATCACTATAGCGCTTTTGTTCATCTAAAGATATGGCCAAACCTAACCAATATTCTGATTTTTCTAGATTAAATTCCAATAAAAGCCGATATGTTTCCCCTGCTTTAATGGTGTGTTTATTTTGTTGGTAGGCAGCTGCCAATAGGTTTAAATATTGTTCATTATTTGCCGTAGATGATTTGATATTGAGTAAAATGTCTAAGGCGTTTTCTGACTGTTTATTTTTTAATAATAAGCTGGCTAGAGCCGTCGTTAATTCAATGTTTTTTGGTAATATAGTTAAACTTCTTTTTAACGATGTAACGGCGTCATTAACTAAACCTTGCTGTAAATATGTTTTTGCTAATAATAAATGGGCATCAATATGTTGATAATTTAAAACTAAAGCTTGTTGCAATAGTTTTTGTTTATTCAATAAAGTAGGGCTTTGTTTAGAGTGTAAAAATAAACGATCCGCTTGCTGTTTTGGTGTGACGGTTGTTATCTTACTTATCTTCTTTTTGCCAGATATTGCTAAGGTTTTTGTGTTGAGTTCTGTTTTTGTATTTACGATAGGCTTTAATTTTTCTTTTTTGGGAGAAGGGCGTGTAATCGACTTTTCTTTCTGGACGTCTATTTTTGTTGATGGTTTTTGGGGGGGTAATAGAGATGTGGAAACAGGCTCTACGTTAGGTGGTGTTTTATTATTTTCAATAGCTAATGTTTCTGTTTGAGGAGTCACATCATGAGGAATGTCAATCTGAGAAACTTTAAGTTGTTGAGTTTTATCGTGATGTACATCAGTCCTAGATATACCGACGTGTGAGGCTTCTATTTTTGGATCGTTAGATTGCTCTATTTCAAAGGGTATTATTTGAGTTGTTTGTTCGGTAGTTGGTTCTGGCTCTAAGAGAATTACTGTTTGTCCTATCTTGGGCTCATCAAGCCGGAGAGCGCTATCAGCGTGTAATGAATATTGATATGTAACAATACTAAGAGTAATAAATAATAAGGGGAGTACGATTGATAAAAACAAGTAATTACGTTTCTTTTGGGGGGGGACTTTGATCTGATCAGACGTAGTATGCTTATCTTCATTAGATAAGGCATTATTTTTTTCTAAGTCTTGTAAAACTTGATTAAGTAGGCTCATATATAAATTCCAGCCATAAATAATGAGAAAACAAACAACCCTAAAATACTTGTTCGGCATTCTAATGGATGTTTTAGATTAGCTGTTTCTTCCGTATCAAGTGCAGCCAGTTGAACATTTTTTAAGCTGACTTTGTAGTTTCCTTTTCCATAAGCTGACAATAATGCTTTGTTAGATAAAATATTAATTAAGCGAGGCGTCCCGTTACTATAAAAATGTATTGCTCGATAGGCTAGTGGTGTAAAAAAGTGTTCAATAGTGAGATGGGCGATGCCAAGCCGTCGTTCTATATAGTATCTAACATCTGAATAAGACAGTTTTTTGAGATGATAGCTAAAGCTAATACGTTGCCGTAGTTGACGTATAGACTTTTTTTGTAGCAGGGTATCAAGTTCAGGTTGAGCAAATAAAATGATATGTAATAATTTTTGTTTTTCGGTTTCTAGGTTTGACAATAATCGTAGTGACTCTAATGTTTCTAACGGCATTGCCTGCGCTTCATCAATAATGACAACCGGTTTTCTTTTATTTGCTGCAGCGTCAAGAAGAAACTGATTAATTTGTTGCAACATCTTACTTTGACCTGAATTTCTAGTATAAGAAATGCCAAATTCATCAGCAATCGCCATCCGTAATCCAGCGGGGGATAAATGAGGGTTTGGGATATATGCGGTTATATAGGGGGACTGCAATTCATTCAATAACTTCCGGCATAAAAGGGTTTTTCCTCTACCCACATCACCGGTTATTTTAATAAAGCCTTCACCTGCTTGCAAGGCGAGTAATAAAACATTTAGCGCCTCAATATGGCTAGGCATATCAACGTAGAATTGAGTGTCGGGTGTTAAATTAAAGGGGAATTCAGATAAGCCAAAGTGTTTTAAATACATTTTCTAACCATAAATAGGGTCGCTCTATTCCCAGAGTTCATGGTTTTGTAGTTCTTTAAGTTGTCTCGTGCTTCTATCCTTATCCCAATCCCAATCACTGGATTTTTTAATGATGGTTGGTTTAAGTAGGATCACTAATTCGGATTTTTGTGTTGACTGTGAGTTGGTTCTAAATAAATTCCCTAAAAGAGGTATTCTTGTCAAAAATGGCACGCCATCCTTACCTTCCGTCGTTATCTCTTGCATTAGACCGCCAATAACAATGACCTGATTGTTTTTTGCTCTAACAATACTATCAGACTCACGCATGGTATTTAAAGCCATTGGAAACGAAGAATCCTTACCATCCAATGTGAAATTTAGCGCTTTACTTTGTACGCGAGTAATCGATGGATGGATATGTAATGTTACATAGTTGTCATCATTGATTTGCGGTGTAACGTCCAATACAATTCCGGAGAAAAAGGATGAAAGCTCAACAGTTGGTACACTGGTTGTCGTCGTTCCAATAGTAGTGGCCGTATTTCCAGTGCTAGTTACATTCGATATAAAGAATTCATCACTGCCGACCTTGATAATCGCTTTTTGATTATTAAGCGTTGATATTCTAGGGCTTGATAAAATATTAGCTTTACCTTGGGTGTCGAGCATTTTTACATAATCAGTAAATTTAATGCCTGCATTATCACTTATGGCTCCCAGTCTATTAAAGAGAGGGGTGTCACCCGCATAAGTATCAGCGACTTCTTGCCAATCAATGCCTGATTGATGATTATCATCTAAAATTATTTCAATTATTTTGGCTTCAATAATAACTTGTCTACTGAGCTGATTTTGTGTGATGCTTATAAATTGTTCAATCTCACGTAATTGCATAGGATTGGCTCTCACAATAATTGTACCCACATGAGGGTTTATTTTGACAGTGGCTTTAGGATCAATTGCAATGATGGAGTTTATTGCATCCTCAATATCTTGCCAAAAATTAGATTTTGAGCTTGTTTTTATCCATGTGCTAGAAGCCGAGCTACTCGATGAGTTACTGTCAGATGAGTTATCTGTAGTCTCGTTATTTGCACTATTGTTTTGTCCTGATGTGACACTAGTTCGAGACTCGCCTTCTCTTTTAATATCTAATTTATTTAATTTAAAAATACGTGTTTGAATAGTTGATGGGTAAACAATATAGCCGAGCTCTGATTTTTTATAATCATAGCCATACACTTTTTGTACAGCATCCATCACCTGAGCAATAGTGACATTTTTCAATGATAAAGAAATAGTGCCGCTGACATCGGGGTGTACCAACATGTTTTCATTAGTTCCAGCAACTAATCCCATAAAGAAATCACGGGCATTAACATCGTGTAAGGATAAATTAAATTGAGCTACATTGTCAGAATGTTCATCTAAAAGAGACGTGTCAAAATCTGGGATTAAGGCATCAGTAACCGCGCTGGGAAGTTCCTGCATATCAACATTGTATTGCTCTGAGGATTCAAAAGCTTTATCAATTGTTGAATCCTTAGCAGTGGGGATAGTTGAAAGGTTTGAGCAGGAAATTAACCATGGAAATAATAATAAAAAGATCAGTTTTCTCATGGCTGGGATCCTTGCTGTAGCGATGGTTGTGTATATTTAATAGAAGGGATAATGTGCAATATTTGTTGATAATTATTGATTTGAATATTCACGGACTTTTCATGTATTTCTAACACGACAATACTAGGGAAAATGATATCACCCTGCTTAACCAATCGACCGTTTATAATGGCATGTTGAATAGAATCAGAAAAAATAATGGCAGAGAGTTTGAGTTCAATATTATCGTTAACGATCGGCTCATTGCTTATGGTGGCAATTGTATCGTAGTCTATGGGTTTTGTCGGATCGCTGAGTTCGGCACTTACGTTGGTACTTATGAGTAGTAAAAGAAAGGCGATAAGGTAATTATAGTCCAAGCCATTGCTCCTCAAAACTTAAGGTGTAAATTTGAAACGTAGTGATGGCAAGTGGATAATCATCTACTTGATAATCAATACTGTTCCAATTGATATGCCAGGCAAGCGATTCCAATGATTTTAGGTAATCTAATGTCTCAAAGTAACTGCCCGTGATGGTAATGTTTAGGGCATGTTTAAAAAGCCATGGTTTTTGTTCAGGTGTATCAAGTAGTGCGGCAACGGGTAATGTTTCTAGCTTAATTAATGTTAAATTCTTATTTTGATTTAATATTTGCTGAAGCGCTTGTGCCATGTTTTCGGCTGGCACAAACTGTTTAACGCCGACTTCTAATTGCTCTTTTAATGATTTTATCTCTAGCTTGATTTTAGCTAGTTTCTTTTGTTTTACTAAATTGGGATCTACATTTCCTTTAGTCGTAATTGTCGATGCTAAAATTTCTTGTTCTTGTATGTTTGATTGCAGACTTAATAATTCAATAGATAAACTCTTTTTCTGTATTTGTAGTGGCTGATAAAAGAAGTTGTCCCAGCTATAAATAATAGCAACGGTCACGGTGATAATTAAAATCATTCTTTCGCGTTTTGAAATAGAGTCAAACCAAGTAAGGAAAGAGTTAATCATTGGGTGTCATCATCCGATAATGAAGTGCTAATATTAAAATCTAAATACGCATCTGAATCTATGTTTGTATCCATTTTTAATTGAACAAATACTTTTCCTTTGAAAACGGGCTCTTTATGTAAGTTTTGTAAAAAAACAGGTACATTTTTTGCTTTTATTGTACCTCCTTCGATATTTAATGTGTCGGTATCAATTAATACCCTCGTCAGCCATAAGTTGTCAGTGCTTTGTTGTGAAAAAGCGGTGAAATAGCGTGAAAATCCTTGGGTTCTATCAGATGATGTGTCAGATAAAAAATCAAGAACGTCTACAAGAGAAGTTTGCACATGCTGTGAATGTTTAAATTGCTTGGATAATAATGTGTTTAGTTCTTTTTCGGGGAATTGCATTTTTAGCATTTGTGTCTGTGTTTCGGCATCTATCAGTGCGTGTTGTGTAGTCATCACTTCTTGTTGAAGAAGCGCAACATTGTTTTGTAAATAAACACTCAATGCAATCACTACCATAATGAGTGTAAGGAATAAGGCCAGTGCAAAAACAAGGGGTGTTTTAGCATTTATGTCATGACCTTGATATAGATTTATTTGCTGTTTCATAATGCGTCAATATTTACGTCATAAGGAATGGTCGCACCAATAACCGGCGCGCACATAGCTTGTGTAGTATCACTTAATATAATGTTACTGTTAACAATCGTTGATAAATCCATAATGCGGGCAGTAATGCCATGCTCAATGCTTAAAAAGTTTAGGATAGATTGGGTATCATTAGGTGTGGGTATAACGGTGATTTCAGTATTATTAGATAAGCTAAAAGCACTACTTACATGATCGGTCGAACGCTGAATTTCTAGGGCTAAACTATTTTGTTCTATTTGTAACTGTGAGCCACCTAAGGGGCCATTATCATTGAGGCGATCAAATCCGGACGCGATTTTACGATTCAGGTGAATAATATTGTTATGAGTAATTAACATGTGGCCAGAGTTTTTTTGTAAATGAAGCAACACTACACCACGCTGACTATCTGGCAATAAGGTTGACAAGTTTCTTAATGCCATTTCTTGTATGTCAATATTGGTAATGTGCAGCTCACAATGCTGGCATAAGTCAATAAGTCCCTGAACAGATGATTTTGGCGCAGCAACCACCTCAATCATATCTACACTATTGGCTCTCTTGGAAATTGGCATAGAATAATAGTCAAGAAAGACATCATCAGGAGAGTCAATAAAGTCGGCTATTTTCCAGCGGATAGCAGAGAGCATTTCGCTATCTTCAGCCATGGGCGATTCAAGAGATATTAAACGGTAATCTTCCGTTGCAAGCACAATGTGACAATCATATTGGTCTAAATTATGGGTGCGGACTAGGGCTTTAAGAGTATCAAGTTTTTTATTACTATAGATAAATTCACAATGAATTAAGAGTAATTCGTTATTAGCTTCATAAGTAGAAATGGCAACAGCCACACCTTCAGATGTGAAGCTTAGCGCAACAACACCGACGGCCTTTTTCTTGAAGATGGATTTTAATAGTTGCAATCTAAACACTCTAAAAAAATAGCTTATAAAAATGAGGCTTCATTCTAGTATCAAAAGGATTAAAACACAAACCAGTCCATTTAATGTCGATTAGAATGGGAGGAGGAGCGTAAACATTGGTTATTATAAAATATAACTGCTAGTATCCACTCGGTATTCTGTGAATTGTAATTAGGGACTAAACAATGAAAATGAGAAAGCAACAGGCGGGTTTTACATTAATCGAATTAATTATGGTTATTGTTATTTTAGGTATTTTGGCCGCAGTGGCATTGCCTAAGTTTGCGGACTTAAGTAAGGATGCGCGTATCTCCACGCTTGAAGGTGCATCAGGAGCTGTTAAGGCGGCATCTGCTATTATTCATGCTAAATCTTTGATAGACAGTACGGAAGCTGCGGAGTCAGGAAAATCCGCACCCGTTGAGGGCGGAAGCGTTGCCTTGGTTTTTGGTTATCCTGCGGGAACTGCAGTCGCTATAGGTAAGGCTGTAAGTTTGGGTGATTTTCACCTTACTGATACAGGTGGCGTAGTCACTATTAGTGCTAGTAATGATGGCGGTGATAGTGCTGTATCTGATTGTAACTTTACTTATACAGATGCCGCGTCGGCAGGTACTACACCTACTTACTCAGCCTTGAGTACCGATGGTTGTTAATCAATGGGGTCAGATTGATTTGTTGATGCTCAGTTAGCTGAATATTAATGTCAATGTTCTTGATAAAAAGCCTTGGTTATTACAAAGTAGCCAGGGCTTTTTATTTTAAGGCTTAGCGTTATGCGATCTTATATATTTCTATAATGAATTATTCTTCACGTCTCCAGCAGGGATTTACCCTTATTGAATTGATTACAGTCATTGTATTGCTCGGTATTTTATCTGCCACCGCATTACCGAGATTTTTTGATAAAAGTGGCTATGTTGATCGGGTGCTGTTTGATGATACCTTGAACGCGGTGCGTTATGCACAAAAGCTAGCGATTGCAACCGGCTGTAGTATGCAAGTTGAAATTAGTTCTAACACGTTCACCATCTCACGTTCGACATCATGTAATGATGATAGTAGTTTTAGCCCTATTATTCATCCGGGTACTGGCGCGACAAGTTATACGGGGCAGGAAAGTGGCGTCACTATAACGGCTGATGCTACCCCCATTATATTTTATGCATTAGGTAATTCGTCTACCGATGCGACTATTACTGTGGCAGGGAAAGAGATAAAAATCATTAGTAAAACTGGGTTTATCTATGCAGATTGAATCACAGCGACAGCAAGGAACAACACTGATTGAACTGATAATCGCTATGATCATTATCAGTGTCGCTTTATCCGGTATATTAAGTGTCGTAAACATAACAACGCGTCACAGTGCCGATCCTGTAGTGCAACTTCAAGCCGTTGCAATTGCAGAAAGCTATTTAGAGGAAATTTTACTATTACCCGTGCTTGATCCTGATGGTAGTAATGTGGGTGAAAGTCGGTCAACATTTGATAATATTGCCGATTATCATAATTTGCCTTTAGAAGCACCTACCGATCAATATGGAAATTCAATTAGTGGTTTAGCTAATTACGAGATTGAGATTACTGTTGGGGATATAGCATTATCCGGTACGAATATGAAAGAAGTTGTGGTAAATGTCAGCAGAAATAACAATACGATTACCCTAAAGGGCTATAGGGCAAATTATTGATGATTTTTCAAATACATTGCCAAGGAGGTAAAAGCGATACTAACGATACGTTAAAAATAAAGCAGCAGGGTTTTACCTTGATTGAGTTAGTTATCGTTATGATTGTCGGTAGCATCATGGCGATGATGACCACATCGATATTAACTGGGCCCGTACAGTCTTATGTCGATATCACTCGACGAGCTACATTAACCGATGCCGCGGAGTCAGCATTACGGCGTATGCAACGAGATATTAGGCGAGCATTGCCTAATAGTATTAGATTAACGAATAGTGGACGAACATTAGAGTTGTTGCATATTAGTGCTGGCGGGCGTTATCGAGCTAAGCTTGCCAGTGATGCCAGTGGCGATATTCTTGATTTTACCCGTGCTGATACCCGCTTTGATATTATTGGAACCTTAAATGCATCACCTAGTGGTGATGTTGTGATTTATAATTTAGGCTCAGCTTCGGCAGATGCTTATGCAGGAGATAATCGAGCTAGTATTGCTACATCAACGGTGAATACAATTACTTTAAGTTCGGCTAAGAAATTTCCTCTTAGCTCACCTCAACAACGATTTTTTATTATTGATACTCCCATTACATACCATTGTGACTTGGCGAATAATGAACTGTTACGTTACGATAATTATGCCATTGAATTGTCCTCTCCAAGCCTAGGTAATGCATCACTCCAATCTAATAATATTTCAGCGTGTAAGTTTGATTATGATGACGGTACAAGTTCGCGAACGGGTTTAGTCACATTAACATTGACGCTGACGGATGATGCCAGCGAATCAATCACACTTATTCATCAAGCTCATGTGGATAATCAGCCATGAATAAGCAATCCGGATTTGCCATTATTGCCGCAACCTTTATATTGGTTATTGTTGGGCTGTTAGGTAGTTATCTTGTGAATGTTTCTGCAGTACATCACAAAACAACTCTGTTGGCACTGCAATCTGCTCGCGCCTATCATGCGGCTAAGGCCGGCGTTGAATGGGGAATTATAAATGTGTGTAACTCGGGTAGTTTTAGCATTAATAATTTTACGGTAACGATTACGGCAAACCCTGATATCGGCAATCCATATAATGAAAATGATTACGATGCAGCCGGTCTTTCTGTGGATATTAATATCTGTCGAATAACATCAAAAGCAGAATATGATACATACGGTGATATTGACTATGTTTCTCGTACATTGGAAGTAACCCTTCATCATTAAGGTATTATTATGAGCTTACTATTCCGTATCTTGTTTGTACTTTCGTTCCCGATTATTTCTAGTGCCGTAATGGCGGCTAAACCATCGTCTACAGTTTCTCTTGACTGTTCTTCCCTCAATGGAAAAGCCGTTATTAATGAAATAAAAACGAAGAATAATGGTGTTGATGGTTTTATTGAGATTTATTTATTAGATTCAGTCGATATTAATAACTGGGGGATATATATTCAAGATAATTTGATATTCAGTTTAGGTTCTGGGCAATGCACAATCAATGAAACAACGGTATTAGATAATCAAAGCACAGGAGCGACAAATACATCCTGGCTAGCCGGGACTTTTATTGTGTGTAATACGTCCTTAAGTCCTGCGGATGATGAAGTGTTACTAGTCGATAATTTAAATCTATTATCGGGTGGTGATACTAGTGTTATTGATTATTTGGGCTATGGTAATGGCAATAATTTCAAACCTAAATGGGATGTTAATTCCTCGTGTGGAACAGTAATTACAGATCATCAGGCAAGTAACTCCGATATCGCACGTATTCCAGATGGAACAGGAACATTAGCCGACAATGGAGATGATACAACCAAAGGATACTCTAACAATGGTGTCTCGCCTCCTGCTGCTGTTGCCGCAAGCTTTAATTGTGTTGCATCAGGAAGTGATTCTGTTTCAGGAACGCTCTACACGAAACTTGCCGATTTGGCCTTTGGCTTTGATGTTGTTGCCCTGAAAGAAGCCGTTGTACCATCAGATCCTAATGTACTCATTACGGATTTTTCTGGTACGGTAAATGTTGAATTGATTGATGCTTCAACAGGCGATGGATCATGTGCTTCTTATTCACCACTTACCGGTATAAATCAATCACTGACATTTTTAGCAACAGATTTGGGTAGAAAGTCTACGGCATCAATAAGTTCATCTAAAGCATATAAAAACCTAAAATGTAGAGTGAGTTATGATGATGGTGATCCTGCTACTACCGAAATAGTAGAGTGTTCTACAGATTCTTTTGCTATTAGGCCAAGTGATTTTACAATTACGGCGCAAAAAAGTGATGACAGTACGTTAAATAATGTGGATCATTTAGATGACCCTAACGAAGTTTCTGGCGCTGAATTTAAAATAATCGCTACAACGAATATTGTCAATTATGATGGGATGCCTATTATCGATGTGACAAAAATAACGGAACACACTGGTGCTGTTAGGGCAGGTATTATTGTCGGTGATTTTACAGCCGCAGAATCAACGACAGGAAATTCAACGGGTATATTTACTTATAGTGAGGTAGGTAATTTTACGGTTGATAGCGGTGCCGTTGTTGATAGCCTCTATACCTTGATTGATCAATTTACAGATTGTATAGAAAATAGCGCATCAAATACTGCGGATGTTAATGGAAAATTTGGTTGTAATATTAGTAATAGTGATGTCAGTCATAGCATAGGCCGATTTATACCCGACTATTTTGAAGTGACAGCGAGTACGGATGGTACTTTTTCTAATGCATGTGCAGTGGGAGGATTTAGTTATGTGGGGCAAAACTTTACTTATAATACCGCGCCATCATTAACAGTAACGGCATACACGCTTGGTGGTGGCGTTACCCAGAATTATACGGGCGATTATAATAACTTAGTAGTGAATGATTTTGTTATTGCCAATCCAACAACAGACAAAATTCAGCTAGGCGTTGATGGTTCAACCAAGATTAACCTTACATGGGATCCAGATGCTATTCCGATCTTGCTTGATAATGGCAATGGTACGCTACAGTTTACCTTCGGTGCCGATGAATATACCTACGCTCATGAAACCAATAGCGTCATTGCACCTTTTATTCCTGAGCTTGAATTGAATTTTACCGATATTACTGATAGTGATGGCGTAGCAACAAAACAAGGTAGCCCATTAGTGCCATTGAGTACTATTTCTCCTTATGTTTTAACACCTACGGGATCGGAATTGCGGTTTGGCCGGTTGGTGATAGATAATGCCTATGGTTCGGAGTTGATAGCGTTAGCTGTGCCGGTCTACACGGAATACTTTGATGGCGTTAGTTTTGTAGCAAATAGTGATGATAGCTGTACGCAGCTAAGCCTTACTCATTTCGCATATACGGGTACATTATCTGTACCAACAGATTCAACCGCGACTATAGCTAATGTTCCTTTTGTGGGCGGCGAGGCAGGAGTATCTTTTAGCGCGTCTAATCAAACAGGTTATATTGATATTAGCGTTCCCGGTTTGACCAGTAATTTTTCTTGGTTAAACTTTGATTGGGACAATGATGGAAACTATGACGACGGCCCTGAAGGTCGTGCTACCTTTGGTATTTATAAGGGCCATCAAATACAAATATTTTTCAGGGAAGTTTATTGATGATTCGTCATCCTTACGAAAGCGGGGGAACCATAGGCAGTGAAGAGTATCACTATCGTTGGATTCCCGCTTTCGCGGGAATGACGTTCTGTTAAGAGATGATGGGGTGAAAAACTGCACTTTGAATGATAACAGGTATATAATTAACTGCTTATTCTGCTTGACTTACTATTTCTAAACAAAAGGATCCATCATGCTAGAAAATGCCCATTTCAATATGTTGGAGCAACAAGTTAGACCGAGTGAAGTACTCGACGCTCGTGTTTTAATGGCGTTAAAAGAGGTGTCTCGCGCGCAGTTTGTTGACGATGAATTGCAGGGGTTGGCCTATGCTGATACAAATTTACCGATAGGATTTGAACAGGTCATTTTGTCGCCAGTAGTACTTGGTCGTTTCTTGCAAGCGATTAATGTGCAAGCTGATGAAAACGTACTGGAAATTGGTACGGGGACGGGGTATTTCACTGCATTATTGGCGCAATTGGCAACGCATGTAACCAGTGTTGAAATTATGCCTGAACTATCAGCTCTTGCAACAGAGAATTTGGCTAAGGCGAATATTAATAATGTGACCTTGCTGGTGGGTGATGCATCAAAAGGTTGGACATTAGCTGACCGGATTGACGTTATTATTTGTACCGCAGCATTTGTTACTGTGCCGGATGATTATTTACAAAGTTTGACGGTAGGTGGTCGAATGCTAGCTGTTGTTGGTGATGCCGATATGATGGATGTGCAAATTATCCACCGAGTGACAGAATGGGAATGGCAAACAGAAAGTGTATTTGAAACGGTTATTCCAGCAATGATTAATGCTGAACCACATGTACAATTTGAATTTTAAGAGAGATATTTATAAATGAGACAGATGACTGCGATAGAGCTACGAGATTTTTTGGCAACAGGTGTTTCGACAGTGAAAATCGATGTAAGAGAAAGTGTAGAACTAAAATATGGTGTGCTAGAAGATTCAATCCATATTCCGATGCAAAGTGTGCCAAATAAACTGAATGAACTAGAACAATATAAAGATGATACGATTGTGTTGATTTGTCGTGCAGGACAACGCAGTAATCAAATCGGCATATTCCTTGAACAAATGGGTTTTACGGATGTTATCAATTTGGATGGTGGTATGAATGCGTGGGCAAAGGATGTGGATACGAGTATGACGGTTTATTGAGGTTTAAAAAAAATGATACGAGTAGGTTTATGGCTTATTGTTAGCCTGTTTGCAACGACGAGCATGGCTGAAGATTTAATGCAGGTGTTTGCGTTGTCATTAAAGAGTGATCCGCAATTATTAGCGGAAGCATCATCCCGTCAAGCAATCGGTGAGCTTGATGCTCAAGCACGAGCACGGTTTTTACCTCAAGTTGAATTTAGTGCGAATAATGGCCGTGATTGGGAAGATATTTCATCTCAGTCCTTTGTTTCTGGTGATCGAGATTACAATAGTCATGGTTATAATTTAAATATTACTCAGCCACTATATCATCGACAAAATTTCGTTCAGCAGACGCAAGCCGATATTGCCATTGAAAGTGCCAAAGCGCGTTATTTAATTGCAGAACAAGCACTGATTGTTCGTGTGGCAGAGCGCTATTTTGACTTTTTAGGTCGGCAAGATGATTTGAACTTCACTATCGCTGAGAGAGAGGCAATCAGTAAACAGTTAGAGCAAACTCAGCAACGCTTTGATGTCGGATTGGCAACGATTACGGATGTTGCAGAATCACAAGCCGGCTATGATTTAGCTAATGCTTCCGTGATTTCGGCTGAAAATGAATTAGCAAATAGTAAAGAACGGTTGCGTGAAACATCAGGCAGTTATCACAATAGTGTGTCAGCATTAAATGCCAATGCTGCTTTGGTTCGTCCAGAGCCTGAAGATATTGATCAATGGAGTGCACTTGCTTTAGAACAAAATCCAAATTTAATTGTTGCTAAAATGGCAGTTGATAATGCACAACAAGGCATTCAATTACAAAAAAGTGGCCATTATCCTAGCTTAGATATTGTTGGCCAAAAAAGTTACAATTCACAAAGTGACAGTAGCTTTGGTGGCAGTAATAAAACGCATCAAGAAAGTATTCGATTGCAGTTTAACTTGCCGATTTATGCCGGTGGTGCGGTGCAATCAAGAACGCGTGAATCAGGCTATAGACTTGATCAAGCCATGCATAATGAAGAGCAACAACGCCGTCTCGTAATGCGACAAAGTCGAGAAGCTTATAATAGCGTTATATCAGGCATTAGCCGGGTAAAAGCACTTCAGCAAGCTGTCATTTCCAGTGAAAAAGCATTGGAATCTACCGAGGCGGGTTATGATGTAGGAACGCGGACAACGGTGGATGTGTTGAATGTACGTCGTGATTTATTTCGTGCTCGTCGTGATTATGCTAATTCGCGTTATGACTATATTTTAGCCGGTTTACGTTTGAAGCAAGCGGTAGGCTCGGTAAACATCGATGATTTACAGAAAATTAATCAATGGTTAGGTGGCTAATTTAATGGAAAGAAGAGCGTCATTACTTGTTAATGAAAAAGACAGTGTTTTTGTTGTTATCGATGTTCAGGAAAAATTGCTAAGCGCTATGCCGAGTAATGTGCAAGGGCGTATTGTTGAACAGATTAATAAACTGCTCAAGGCATCGAACAGCCTATCTATCCCTGTTGTTATTACCGAGCAATATCCAGCAGGTCTAGGTCATTCATCATCGGATCTGTTCATCTTAGATGATACGGTGATTATTGAAAAAACCAGTTTTTCTTGTGTGCAGGAAGATGATTTTTGTAAACAATTAGAACGTTTTGAACGAAAACAAATCATTCTGACAGGAATGGAAAGTCATATTTGTATTTTACAAACAGCATTTGATCTGCAAACGCAGGGATATCAAGTGTATGTTGTTGAAGATGCAATTAGCTCACGATCAAAAGCAAATCAATATAATGCTCTGCAACGTCTGCGTAATGCAGGCATTGTTGTTACCAATGTTGACTCCGTTATTTTTGAATGGTTGGGCGATGCCAAACATCCAGAGTTTAAAACATTAGCAAAGTTGATTGTTTAATCGCAAACTGTTTTTTTCAGTAGTGGACTATCCTTGGGCTGCGAAAATATTAACTATCGTTGGATTCCCGCGTTCACGAGAATGACGAAGTTGAATGATTGCGAGTGTGGCGCTAAGAATGCATTCGTTGTCGTTTATTGGCGACACCTTGTTTGGTGCTTTTTTTGACCAAGGTTTCTTGTTCATAAGCAGGAAGACCTTTAAGCTTAGTTCGAGCATAATCTTTTGCCAATACGTGTTTTACATCATTACTTACCAGTAAAAAATCTTCCGTTAAAATATCAAATATTAGTTCAAATAATCGTTTTAAGGCAATCTTCCAAGTACTATCAGCTCGCTGAAATAAGGCATCAGATAAGGTCATAAATCGTTCAAAAGGTTGGTCATCTAAGATTAAAGGTAAGGTGTTAACGAACCGACCTGAATTACCAATCATATCCCAATAACGAGCAAAGCGATTAACACGCTGCATTTCCATAAAGTTAATATCTTTGGTTGTCAAAATATTATAAGGTGCTTTGGGATTATATTTCAGTTGATAAGTTTCATTATGTCGATTAAGTGGTGCACCCCGTAAGCGTTTGAGAATACCCATTTGGATTTCATGTGGCTTGAGTGCGATCAGCTGATCAAAGCTATGGCCGAAGTTTTCTAAGCTATCACTCGGCAGGCCAAAGATCAGATCAGTATGTAAATGTGCCCCAGTATTCTGGCGTAACCAAACAATATTCGCCTTGGTTTTTTCGTTATTTTGTTTACGACTGATTAAAGCTTGAATATCAGAATCAAAGGTTTGCACGCCAATTTCAAATTGTAGACTATTGGCGGGGAAGCGTTGTAATACATCTTTCAAACGCTCGGGTAAATTATCAGGCACTACTTCAAAATGTAAATATAAATCATCGGTCATACGCTGTAAAAAGAATTCTAAAATAGCGACACTGGTACTGATTTTAAGATTAAATGTCCGGTCAATAAATTTAAAGTTTCGTACGCCACGACGCAACAACTTATCCATTTCTTCAAAGAAGGGCTCAAGAGAAAATGCGGTGACGGTTTTATCCAGTGATGAAAGACAAAACTCACACTTAAATGGACAGCCACGAGAAGCCTCAACATAGATCAGTCGGTTCTTAATATCCTCATCATTATATAAATAATAGGGTAAAACCAACTGCTCTAAAGCTAGTATTTCGCCTTTGATAAACTTGTCAGCAGGCTTGTCACCATTAAGAAGTTGCTGACAAAGTGTGTGAAAGCTCACCTCACCCGCACCAGAAATAACATAATCAGCGAGTTCAGTAACGGCTGGACTATCAGGATGATGACTGACTTCTGGGCCACCTAAAACAATCAAAGTATCAGGGGAGATCTGTTTGAGCACGGCAACAACGCTAGATATTTCATCCACATTCCAAATATAAACACTAAAGCCGATGATTTTAGGCTGATATTTAAGGAGCTGTTCAGCAATATTAAGGCTTGATTCCTGAATGGTAAACTCAAGCAATTTGGTGTGTGATTGCAAGTCACCCATATTCGCCAGTAAATAGCGTAAACCAAATGCGGTGTGCATATAGCGGGCATTAAGGGTGCTGAGAATGATGGAAGTGCTGTTTGACATTGATTGTATACTCAAGTTGCAGATTTCTAAAAAAGGCTGTCATCTCCGTGGAAACAGGGATCCAACGATAGTGGCAAAACCCACTGACCGTAGATTATCGTTTTCACGGGCATGACAAAGTGAAAAGCCGCAACGTGCAAGACCGTGGATATAATAACCGACTCCGCTATTCTTTTTCAGTAATTATACCGTTTAATATTCATGCTAAATTCAAGATTACTTGATATTCAGTGTTAAGGAATGTGGTGATATGACGTGTAATTATTCGACAATTGAAAATGGTTTTCTAAATTTGATACGTAACGCTTGTTTTATTATTGCTATTGCTGTCTTTACATTGATGATTATGCAGTTAATCATGGTGGCACACCTGATATTAACGAAACTTCAAGAACCAGAAATATCACTAAGAATGGATGTTAAAATCATCAGTATTTGAAGATGTTTTTATTGAAAATTCGACTGTAATACCGCATATCAATACCAAGATGATATTGATATGCTTGGGTGCAATTATGGAAAAATATGAGCTTGATTGGTGCGTTATTATTGATATTATTACTGTTTATAATTGAAGATAAGATACGCGTCAAATTAAATTAGAGTTGAGCTTGTAGGTCTTTTCCATACATTTCTAAATGATCTAATACCTGATTTTTTTCTGAACTAAGATCGTCTGTTCTACTTTCATTAATCGCCGAGAAAAAGCGAGTAAAGTTCAGGATCTTGTCATTATCATCACCATTTAAACGTTCTTGGCGATATTGCTGCCATTGCTGTTGCTCTTCTGCCGTTAAGCTTTCAGGCCAATTTCTGGCGCGATAACGGAACAGCATTTCAGCCAGGCGAGGATCATCAAAGGGCAGTGACAGTGTTTTTAAATGTTCGGGTTCTGCACTACGAACTAAATTCATTTTACGTTTATCATTGCCACTGAAAAATCCGCCACCATAAAGAGCCGCATCAGGATCATCAACCGTATCAAATTCACGAGCCTTGAAAATATCATTTAATTTTTGAGTGAGATCGCCCGCATCATTCAGCATAGCGAGATGTTTATAATGTAATTCACGGTCAATATCGAGGCGTTTAGCCGCTTCATCATTTAAGGTGCTTTCTGGCACCACAATCGGACATTTATTAATATGTAAGGTTTTCAATGCTGGCCGTGAAATACCTTCAGGCAAATCGGCACTTTTTGAATATAAGCGTTCTCGCAGTGTATCGGCATCTTCATTAATTAAATCAGAAGGATCATGGCGAAGATCATAAACAATAATACCGTTATTATTAGTAGGATCTTTGGCAATAGGGACAACTAATGCGGTGCCACAATATTCACTAGGATACATTCTTGATGTGTGAATAAAAGGTGTACGTTCATGAATATTCATCAAGGGTGCAATGGCATTTTTTCCACGATGTTGATAGATATAATCATACAATTTAGGTTGTGCGGTTTTAATCAGTTTGGCAAGGGCAATAGTGGCATACACATCCACCAAGGCATCATGTGCGCCTTGGTGTTCAATATTATTAGCGGCAGTCAGTGCCTCTAAACGAAAGCTAGGCTTGCCATCTTCGCGATCAGGCCAATGAATACCTTCAGGACGTAACGCACGGGTTAATCGTGCCATATCAATAATATCCCAACGAGAATTACCATTTTGCCACTCACGGGCATAGGCATCATAAAAGTTACGGTATAACGTAAAGCGAGTAAATTCATCATCAAATCGTAAGCTATTGTAGCCCACGCCACAGGTGCCGGGCACCGAAAACTCATCGTGGATCTGCTTAATAAATTCTGCCTCTGTCACCCCTTTATCATTGGCTTCTTGTGGTGTTATCCCTGTGATTAAACAGGCTTGAGGATGCGGCAAACTATCATTAGCCTGCTTGCAATAAATCATCAGTGGTTCAGCGATAATATTTAAGTCTTCATCCGTACGAATACCTGCAAATTGAGAAGGGCGATCATAGCGGGGATCAATGCCAAAGGTTTCATAATCGTGCCAGTAGAGTGTCTTCATTGATGGTTACCTAATTCTTAGAAATACAGGAAAACGAGGTTTATTATTTTTAGTAAAGCCATAATATTTAAAGGTGATTATACTGCCGATTGCCGGTGGATATTGCCGTTGTTGGTCGGATAGCCCCGAGCCAACATAAAACGTTATTCCTGAGGGTAATTGACACTGTAGTGAGCCTAATTTCCCAACGTATTTACCTTTACCCTCTTTATGAGCAATTACTGTGCATTCGCTATCTTGATATTGCTTTACTTTTAAAGCGTGGATCGAACGTCCAGTATGGTAGGGCATCGTGGGTTTACGAACCACTAATCCTTCACCGCCTAATGACGTGATTTTATCCAATTCCGTTTTTAAATGGGCGGCTGATTGAACAGTGGTTTGTGGAATAATAATAATAAAGGAGCTGGGATGGTGTTCTAAATACACTTCTAAAATAGCCAGTCTATCGAGCAATCCACCTTGCTGCTTAGGTACTTCAAAAATCTGATAGCTAATAGTGTGCCAGCGCTCATCGGGTGTTTGCTGACGAACAATTGAAATGATAGTTTCAAAATCACCACGTTGAGTCCACAGTTCACCATCCAGAGTAAAAGGAGGTAAAGCCTGTAAGAACCATTCAGGTGCAGCAATTTTATTTCCTTTGCGGCTTTTAAGTGTTGCTCCATCCCAAATAGCGCGCATGCCATCGAGTTTCTCACTCATCAACCAGCCTGTTACATCCTGAGAGTCATCATAGGTTTTAAGGAGTAATAGTTCAGCATCTTTTGCAGAAGCTACTAGGCTAAAAAAAACAAATAGAGATAGACATAGATTAACAGTGAGTTTATGAAACGGTCTCATTATGATTTGACGACCAGTCTACCCTGATCGGTTAAAGTATATTTTTGTAACCGCCCTAAATTTTCACTGATATTAGCGATCAAGTTAATGATTACAGGAGTGATAGTAAAGGGCGGTTGATAGGCTATCATTGGATATTATAAAGTCACAAACACTTTTTCAGCCGCATCCAATGTTGCTTGAATTTCAGCATCACCATGTGCTGCTGAAATAAAGCCGGCTTCATAAGAGGAAGGCGCGAGGTAGATACCTTGTTCTAACATGCCGTGGAAGAACTTTTTAAAGCGTTCTTGATCACAGGCGACAACTTGATCAAAGCTGGTGACTTCTTTTTCATCAGTAAAGAAGAGTCCAAACATGCCGCCGACTTGATTGATAGCCAATGGAATTCCTGCTTTTTCCGCACGTTCTTTTAAACCTGTGACTAAGGCCTTGGCACTGGCAGAAAGCTTTTTATGGAAGTCGGGAGCTTGGATTAATTTAAGTGTACTTAAGCCGGCCGCCATGGCAACGGGATTACCTGATAATGTACCTGCTTGATAGACTGAACCGAGTGGCGCGATACATTCCATGACTTCACGTTTGCCACCGAAAGCGCCGACCGGCAAACCGCCACCGACGATTTTACCCAAGGTGGTTAAGTCGGGTTTTACCTTATACATTTCTTGTGCGCCACCTAATGCTACGCGAAAGCCTGTCATCACTTCATCAAAAATAAGTACAGCGTCTGATTGGTCGCAGATGTCGCGCAAACCTTGCAAGAAACCTTCTGCGGGTGGAATGCAATTCATATTGCCTGCAACAGGTTCAACAATAATGCAGGCAATCTGGTCGCCTAATTTGGCAAAGCAATCACGGACAGAATCAAGGTCGTTATAAGTCAGTGTAAGGGTATGCTCTGCTAATGAAGCTGGAACGCCAGCGGAGGAAGGTTCTCCTAATGTTAGTGCGCCAGAGCCTGCTTTAACTAGTAAAGAGTCAGCATGACCGTGGTAACAACCTTCAAATTTAACGATTTTGTCGCGGCCGGTATAACCACGAGCAAGACGAATGGCGCTCATGGTGGCTTCAGTACCTGAACTGACCATACGTACCAATTCCATTGACGGCACAAGGCGACATAAGGTATCTGCCATTTCGATTTCTATTTCAGTCGGTGCGCCAAAGCCTAGGCCGTGGGTGACTGATTCTTGTACTGCACTAATGACATCCGGATGAGCATGACCTAAAATCATTGGCCCCCAAGAGCCAATATAATCAATATAACGATTACCTTCTGCATCGGTGATCCAAGCACCTTTGCCTTCACGGAAGAAAATAGGATCACCACCCACACCGTTGAAAGCGCGAACAGGTGAGTTTACGCCACCAGGAATATGTTGTTGTGCTTGGGAAAAAAGTTCGTGGTTTGTCGTCATAATGGAATCCTAAAGGTTTTTTTGTTAAATGTGCGATAATTCTAGCTTAATTATTAGTCAATACTGATCCAATTTATGAGCTTAAAATTTCGAATTGTAGTCATTGTAACCATTATCTTGCTGATTAACTTTGCCGCGGCAGGTTTTTTTATGGTCAAGAATGCCCGCCAAGCATTAATTGCAGAAATGGAATCAAGTACCCAATTAGCGAAAGGCTTGTTAATTAATGCCTTACCGACCTTACGATTTTCCAATGATTTAGGCTTACGTTTAACTATGATTGTTGATAGCGTGCGAGATACACGCCATATTCGCGCATGGTTTGAGGATATGCATGGCCAACCATTGATTGGTCGTGAGAAAGAATCGGAAGGCTTTATTAATAAACCTGATGCACCGAACTGGTTTATAAAATTGATGGAGCCGGAATCTGTAGCTTTTAGACGATTAATCACTAAAGGTAGTAAATCTTACGGCTATTTAGTTGTTGAAGCTGATCCGAGTGATGAAGTCACCGAAGTTTGGCGAGATGTACAGGTTTTATTCTGGCTTGGCAGTTTCTTTTTAGTATTAATTGTTGGTCTGGTATATGTCGCTTTAAGACAAGGTCTTCGACCCTTAGAAGAACTTGCCGATGCATTAGCGAAGTTAGAAAAAGGGGATTTCACTACACGAGTTGAAACCTCAGTAGTTAAAGAACTAAATCCCATCCAAAACCGCTTTAATCACATGGCAAAAGTATTAGAAAAAACACTGGAAGAAAACCACTCATTGGCATCAAATATCCTCACCGTTCAAGAAGAAGAACGTCGCGATTTAGCCCGTGAATTACATGATGAATTGGGACCATGCTTATTTGGTATTTGTGTTGATTTGGCGGATATTGATCGAATTGCAGGCGAACATTTATTAGGTGACATTCAAAAAAAAGTGGGCTCAGTTAAGGTAATTACCAATCAAATACAATCCTTGATTCGTAAAATGTTAAGCCGCTTACGCCCGATGACATTGGATGATTTAGGCTTGTATGATGCCCTACGCGATATGATTCATAATTGGCGTGATAGGCAACCTGAAATTGATTGGGAATGGGATTTTGTTGGGGATTACCGAGACTTGCCGGATACGATACAGGTTACCGTTTATCGAATTGTGCAAGAATGTACAACCAACTGTGTTCGACACGCTAATGCAAGTCATGTAAAAGTAGAAGTGAAACGTGATGCACAAAGCCTAAAAGTATCGGTTACCGACGATGGTAAAGGGCTTTCGGTAGATGGCGTCAGTGGCTTTGGTTTGATTGGTATGCGTGAACGGGTATCAGCACTAGGCGGACGAATTGCATTTGATACAGAGGAAGGACTGGGCCTGCAGGTGCGGGTATTAATTCCACTAAAAGAAGATGATAAAACATGAAACAGACAGTAACGATTTTAGTTGTTGATGATCACCCTATTGTGCGAGCAGGTTGCCGTCAACTGATTCAACAAATTCCAAATGCCACCGTTATTGAAGCCGAGACTGGTGAAGATGGCTATCGACTATTCCAAGAAAGCTATCCGGATATGGTCTTACTTGATATCACATTGCCTGGAATAGGCGGCTTGGAAATATTACGAAAAATGCGAGCCAACCGTGAAAAAGCCAAGATATTAATGTTTAGTATGCATGAAGATCCTGTCTTTGCTTCACGGGCCATGCAAGCAGGGGCGAGGGGTTATATCACCAAAAATAATGCTGCCGATCATTTAGTCGAAGCGATAGAACAGGTATTGAGCGGCAAAACATATTTAAGCCCCGATGTTGCACAACAACTTGCCATGCTAAATATAGGTGCGGGAACCAGCGCTTTAAGTGATTTATCACGACGTGAGTTAGAGATTTTGCGGCTACTAGGTGAAGGAAACAGCATGACCGAAATGTCAGGCATATTAGGGATCAGTTATAAAACAGTCGCAAATAATCTGACACAAATAAAAAGCAAACTTGATATTAGCAAAACGGCAGAGTTGATGCGGTTTGCCATTAGTCACGGCTTGTCATCGTAATACATTTATACGCGTCGTCTTTTTCACCATGCCTGTGAAAAAACAGTTTCAAAATACTTATTTATATTAGTAAACGGTACTTTTCCAACTGTTTTTTCCTCGTCCTGACAAAAAACACTTATTGTATAAGTGTATTACCCTGATTCTATATAACGTTAAAAGAGTAAGGCTGAGAGAAAAAGGGAATAATTTCCTGAATTATTGGGAGAAGTCACTCAATCATAAATAACTTGCACTGCGTATCATGTATCACAAGTTATAGGAGTTCAGCTTCCAGTTACTTAATATTTCTCTCTCCTTCGTTAAGAAGGTTTAAGGTTCAACTGATTATGTTGGACCTTTTTTTTGCCTGGAATTTATAGATTGCGTATTTTCGTCATTTTTACTTGTTTTTATGGGTAACACTTAGTGCCAATCATTGAAAAGTAATATGTCCTGCGGCGTTAACAATTCTTTTTATCAACGCCTTTAATGAAAACTCGATTTATCAGCGTTTTTAAGAAATAAGAGGGTATTAAGTTCTTTCCCCTATTTGGATCAAAGACACCACATCTTTTTTAATTTTAGTTGATGAAGATCTTGGATTATATTTAATTTGAACAATTTCTTTGCCTTGGGATTTTAGATAGTCTTCCACGCCTTTATTATGAGGTTTTCTTCCCCAGTCTTCGCCGATAACAAAAATATCAGCCTTAACTTCCTTGCAAACTGCAATATAATCTAATTCGTGATACGGCAATACAATATCGACACAGCTGAGTGCTTGGAGCATTTCTATCCGTTGTTCAAGTGGGATAACAGGGATATTAGGCTTATACAATTGAACGACTTCATCGGATGCAACACCAACAGCAACAGTGTCACCTAGACTAGCGCAGTATTCTAATAAAGCGAGATGACCTACATGCAATAAATCAAATGTACCAACAGTGTAAACAACCATGAATAATTAAACCCTTTAAACCCGTTAAGTGTCTTGTTATCATAACATGTTAACCGTATCAAAATATTGACGACATACCGATTAATAAATTATTAAGGAATCATCGTGACAACAGAAAATTTATCAGCTAATAAAGAACAACCAGGCACTATAATTTCTTATGTTAATGATGCGCCCAATCTATGTTCATTGGCAGGTTTGGCATGTACTTTAGTCGCAATTTATTGCAGTATCATCGGTGTTTATGCCATTGCAATGATTGGTATGATTTGGGCAGTTGCATTTGATTGGGCTGATGGGCTTATTGCACGCAGAATGAAAGGCCGAACCAAGCAGCAAGGTGTGTTTGGTGGACAACTTGATGTTTTGATAGATATCGTAAGCTATGGTGTTACCCCCGCTATTTTATTGTTAAGTTATGGCGGCTTTGAGCCGCTTTTCTTAGTGGGTGCATTTTTAATGATGGCGGGAGCGGCCATACGTTTAAGTTACTTTAGTACCTTCGGTCTTGTCGGTGGCAAACACTATACCGGTCTTGCTCTGGATAATAACAGTATCATATTGGTTTTTATCGTTCTTTTTGCAGGCTTTTTTAGCCAAGAAACCTTTTCATATATTCTTTATGCCAGCTGTCTAATACTGACGTTTCTGAATGTTTCTCAAATTAAGACACCTAAATTGTCGGGTGCTCCTCGCAATGTATATATTCTTGCTGGATATACATTGGGTGTCACCGCGATATATGGATTAATATTCATTAATCAAGCTTAATTGGAAGCTTTGGGAAAATAGCTAGGTCTTTCTTCAATTTTACATTTCCTTGTATGCCTTTCTCTTGCTATTATTGCCGTCTAATTTTATTTGATGATGGCCCCTTTATGAAAAACCACAAATGGATTAAACCGCACTGGATTTTAACACTGTTGTTGATTGTCTCTCCGGCAACAATGGCGGGTAGTCTTGAACATGCACTCGATACACAAGTTAAAACAGATCTTGCCGCTCAAAAATCACAACAGCAAGTGGATAATTTGGCGGATGAAACCATTTCAATGCTGGCAGAATATCGTGAAATATTACGACAAACAAGTAGTTTACAAACGTATAACAATCAGCTTGATAAATTAGTCATTTCCCAGCAAAAAGAACTCAACTCTATTGATGTGCAATTGCGTAATATCGAAACGACTCAGCGTGATATTGTGCCGTTAATGTTGAAAATGATTGAGGTAATGTCACTATTTGTTGAGTTAGATCTGCCATTTTTGCCAGAAGAACGCCAAACGCGAATTATTCAGCTTCAAACATTAATGGAACGTGCCGATGTGACATTGGCTGAAAAATATCGTCGTATTCTTGAAGCGTATCAGGTTGAAACAGAATATGGCCGTACGATTGAGGCGTATAAAGGTGATTTAACGATTGAAGAGACGACACGAACTGTTGATTTTCTACGTATTGGTCGTGTAAGTTTGTATTATTTAACCTTAGATGGGCTGGAAGCCGGTGTGTGGAATGCGGGCTGGCAACGATTAGATAATGACTATCTACAGGGAATTTCACAGGCATTAAAAATTGCAAAAAAACAATTACCCCCTGATTTGTTGGTGTTACCAGTTAAAACAGCGGAGGTTGCACAATGAAACAGTTACTCTATTTATTAATAGTCAGTTTATTTGCTTTACCAGCGGTGCAGGCGGCAGATAAGCCTGCTGATTTAGATGCCTTACTTAAGCAAGTGAAGCGCGAGCGTATTTTAGAACAGCAACAAAATAAATTGCGTGAATCTGAGTTTGTAACCGCGCGAGATGATCAAGCTCGACTGCTGTCAGAGGCTAAAGCTCAATTAGCATTTGAAGAACAACGAACAGAGCTTCTGAATCAATCATTTCAAGATTATGAAAAAGGCTTAATTAAAAAAGAAGCATTATTAAACGAGAAGTCAGGTTCATTAGGAGAGCTATTTGGTACCGTTCGCCAGATGGCAAATGAAAGTCGGAGTTTATTAGAAAGTTCGATGACATCGGTTCAAAAGCCAAACCGAAGTGAGTTTCTAACGTTGTTAGCCGAACGTAAACAGCAACCCACTATTGAAGAGTTGCGTGAGTTCTGGTTAATGTTGCAAGAGGAAATGACGGAGTCAGGCAAAGTCAGTCAGTTTATGGCACCTATTATCACGGCTGAAGGTAATATCGAGCCGCGACTAATAACTCGCATTGGTGTTTTTTCTGCATTTAGTGAAGGTAAGTTTTTACGATATTTACCGGAAACAGGCAGTTTAGTTGAGTTGGGGCGTCAGCCTGTTGACCGTCTGCGTAATTTGGTGGCTGATTTCGAGAGTGTAAGTGATGGCTCTTTACAAGCAGTTGTTGTTGATCCTACCCGTGGCGCATTGATGGCGCTACTTGTTCAATCGCCTGATTTGAAAGAACGTATTCAGCAAGGTGGTTGGATTGGCTTTATTATCTTAGGTTTGGGTGCAATAGGCTTATTGATTGCATTACAACGTCTAGTGTATTTAACCGTTATTGGGCGCGGTATTGCTAAACAACAAAAATCATCAGAGGCCGATAGGAAGAATCCTTTAGGTCGTATTTTATCGGTTTATAGTGCTGAGATAGTGCAGGATGTTGAGACTTTAGCACTGAAACTCGATGAAGCTATTTTACGAGAAATTCCTAAAATAGAACGAGGCCTGATGACCTTGGCAGTGATGGCCGCAATCGCTCCCATGTTAGGGCTTTTAGGAACCGTTTCTGGCATGATTGAAACATTCCAATCAATTACCTTGTTTGGAACGGGTGATCCTAAATTGATGTCAGGTGGTATTTCACAAGCCCTAGTGACAACGGAGTTAGGCTTGGCTGTAGCGATTCCTATTTTACTTATTCACAGTGCGTTATCAGGTAAAAGTAACCGTTTGGTACAGATTTTAGATGAAGAAAGTGCCGCCTTAGTAGCACGTAACGCAGAAAAGCAGAATGGACGCTCTGACAAATAATTTATTCAATATTGGACTGCTGTTAGAAAGCGGCGGCACAGTGCTATGGTTGATCTTGTTGGCATCATTCGTGATGTGGACACTGATCATCGAACGCTATTTGTATGTCTATATTTCGCATCCCTCACAGGTGAAAGAAATCATCGCAGAATGGCAGCAGCGATCAGATAGAAAGAGTTGGTATGCACAACAAATTCGTCACGGCATGATCGCGGAAAACTCAATATCATTACGACGCTATTTAATGACGATTAAGACCTTGATTGTCGCATTGCCAATGTTGGGCTTGCTGGGGACAGTAGGTGGCATGATCCAAACCTTTGATGTACTAACTGTGTTTGGAACAGGTAATGCTCGTGGAATGGCCGGCGGTATTTCTGTGGCGTTAATTACCACAATGGGTGGTTTATTGGCCGCTTTATCGGGAATGTATTTTAGTACCCAACTTGAGCAAAAAGTAGCACGCTCGGTTGATAATGTTGCTGATGCATTGCGACGAGATTAAGGATTTTATAGTTTATGAGAAACCGACATTCACGCCGCCAAAGTGGAGCCATTGCAGAAGTCAATATGACGCCGCTTATCGATATGGTATTTATATTATTGATCTTTTTTATTGTGACCACCTCATTTGTAAAAGAAACCGGGGTTGATGTCAGCCGCCCATCAGCGAAAACAGCAGTGAAAAAAGAAAAGGCGAATATCCTTATTGCCATCAAACCTAATGGTGAAGTGTGGATGGATAAACGCTTGATTGATCGCCGTGCTGTGCGAGCAAATGTTGAACGGATGCACGCTGAAAACCCAGAAGGTTCAGTGATCATCTTGGCAGATAAAGATTCGAAAACAGGCTTGTTAATTGAAGTGATGGATCAAGCACGATTAGCAGGCGTTGCTAATGTCTCTATTGCGGCAGAACGCGACTAAATGCGTTTAATGATTGGGTTATTGTTGGCTGTATTAGTAAATCTGGGCTTATTTACCGTGATGCAGAAAATGACATCATCAAAAAGTATTGAACGTTTGGTGACAGAAGATATTCAATTATTAGATTTTGTACGTCTAAAGCGTGAAACACGAACAGAGCTTAAAAAACGTGAGTTGCCGAAGAAACCTCCACCACCTAAAAAGCCACCACCACCGCCTAAAGCACCAGCGCCACAAGCAACAAAACCGAAAGCACCAGCACCTAAGCTAGATATACCTAGAATTGATGTGCCATTAAATATTGCTGGCGGTCCTTATTTGGGTGGTTTTTCTAATGCGCCAGCGGTTGCACCCGCACCGATGGCGATGCCTGCGATGGATGATGAGGTGATACCTTTAGTTCGCATTCCTCCACGTTATCCACGAGCAGCTTCTCGTCGAGGTATTGAGGGCATTGTAACGGTGTCTTTTACCATTACTAAAGACGGACAGGTGCGTAATCCCATTATAGTCAGTGCGAAACCAGAGAATATTTTTAATAAAGCGGCACTAAAAGCGATAATGAAATGGAAGTTCAAACCTAAAATGGTTGCAGGACAAGCGGTGGAACGTCAGGCGACTCAAGAAATTGAGTTTAAGTTGGCGAAATAAATGATGAAAACCACATTAAAAATAGTACTGATGGTCGTGTCTTTATGTATGGCTCAATATGCAATGGCTGCAGATGGTAAGCAATACTTATTGTCAGAAAAAACCTATAAAGTGTTGGAAGCGGCTCAAGAATTAATGGCGATTGAGAAATATTCAGATGCTCAAATAAAGCTCAATGCATTATTGAAAAAGGTCGATCCAGCATCGTATGAACAAGCGATTGTTCAGCAAACATTGGGGTATTTATTTTCGTCACAAGAAAAGTACGGACAAGCGAGTAATTATTTTCAACAGGCGCTCGAGTCTAACGCCTTGCCCGCGAAGGTGAGTCACAATTTACAATACAATTTAGCACAATTATTATTAGCTGATGAGCAATATAAAGAGGGTATTGTCTTATTAGAACAATGGTTAAATGCAGATGCATCGCCACCGAATAGTGCTTATGTCTTGCTTGCCAGTGCGTATTATCGGGTTAAAAATTATAAAAAAACCATTGAACATATTCGCATTGCTATTAAAAATGATAGTTCAATGAAAGAGTCATGGCATCAATTATTATTATCAGCCTATTTGGAGTTAAAACAATATAGGTCTGCTATTAATGTGTTGGAAAGCCTGGTCGCGTCTTATCCGTATAAGAAAAGTTATTGGAATCAGCTGTCTGCACTGTATTTACATCAGAACAAAGAATTTTCCTCATTAGCCGTAAAAATGCTGGCAGAGCGTTTGGAATTAGGCGATGCTAAAACATTAATCAACTTAGCAAATATGTACCGTTATCTACATATTCCCTACAAATCGGCACGATTACTGACAAAAGGTATCAAAGATGGTGTGATAGAAGCTGATTTTGAAAACTTAAATCAGCTGGCTGATAGTTGGTTATCTGCACGAGAGGCTCAAAAAGCGGCAGATGTATTACAAAAATTAACAGCCCTTGATAATAGTGGTAAAACGGATCTGAAATTAGGTCGCGTATTCTTTACCATGGAAGAATGGCAACAAGCGGTAATGCCTTTGACAAAAGCATTAGACAAATTTAATGGCGATCAAGTTGGCACGGCATCTTTACTGTTAGGCATGGTTCAATTTCATCGTAATAATTTAGCACAAGCCAAAAAACAGTTTACTAAAGCGGTCGCCTTTGACAATGAACGAAATCAAGCTGGACAATGGTTACGTCACGTAGAAAGGCAAATTGAAAGTGAGGCTAAAGGTGAGTCGTGAACAGTTAAAAAAACAGTTGGTTGAGCACTATCGGTGGTTACGCCAAAATGGCAATAATGATTCGCATAGCGGTAATGCTTCCTTCCGTTGGCATGATGAAATTTGGATAACACCGACAGGTTGTTGTGCTGACACTTTGCAAGCCAATGATTTAATTTGTTGCCATATTGATGGTACAACGGATGACAGCGCATCATTGGATGCCAACTTGCATATCCAAGTCTATCAACAAAACTTAACCGGACGAGCAATTATCCATAGTCACGGCCCACATACGATTGCGTTGACTTTAAATGGTGATGATTTTGTGCCCGTTGATTTTGAAGGTCAGTATTATTTTCCCATTGTGCCTGTTATCACCATTCCCTATGAACAGTATTTAGAACAAGCACCCGAAGCGGTCGCTAAGGCACTCAAAGATCATAAAGTATCAGTGGTGAAAGGCCATGGTATTTATAGTTGTGCCGAGAGTATTAATTTGGCTTATAAATGGAATTGCTCGCTTGAGTTATCAGCTAAAATTGCATATTTATCCAAACAAATAAATTAAGTAAGACCATTGTAGTAACATTCGTTAAGAATCTGCGTCTAACTATACCCATTACAATTCAAGTTGCAGGTCGTTTTAACAAAGCTCGTCATCCTCGTGAAAACGGGGATCCAACTATAGTGGGCCTATTCATGACCCTTAGATTCCCGTTTTCACGGGAATGACGAAATGAAGACCTGCATCTTCAAGTGGTTTGGGTGTAAAACTTGGGATTTATAAGGAACGCATATGTCATCCGCGCAATATATACGAACACCAGAACTGACAGGAAATAATGTAGAGGCTAAGCGTAAAGAGATTTCCGCCTATTTTAATGCGACATTTGATCGCTATGAATCATTGTTTGCAACCTTGCTAGATGACCGTGCTTATTATCAAAAGCCAATCCCTCTTCGTCATCCATTGATATTTTATTATGGTCATACGGCTACATTTTTTATCAATAAATTAATCTTATCGGGCCTGATTGAACAGAGAGTTAATCCTCAATTTGAGTCCATGTTTGCCATTGGTGTAGATGAAATGAGTTGGGATGATCTCAATGAAACACATTATGATTGGCCGGCCGTAGCTGAGGTTAAAGCCTATAGGCAACAGCTTAAGCACACCATTAATGAGCTGATTGAAACCGCACCATTAACGCTGCCTATTGATTGGGAAAATCCGTGGTGGACGCTCATTATGGGCATTGAACATGAACAAATTCATATTGAAACATCCTCCGTATTGATTCGCCAACAAGCATTAGAGTTAGTGCAAACTCATGCAGATTGGCAGCCATGGAATAAGACGGATGCGGCACCTCGAAACACGATGGTTACTATTACTGCTGGGCAGGTGAATTTAGGTAAGTCTTATGATGATGCTATCTATGGTTGGGATAATGAATATGGCAATCATCAAGCAGATGTTGCAGAGTTTCAGGCGAGTCAGTTCTTAGTCAGTAATCAAGAGTTTTTGGTTTTTGTTGATGATGGCGGCTATCAAAATGATAGCTATTGGGCGGAAGAAAGTTTGCAGTGGCGACAGTTTTCACAAGCTCATTGTCCTGATTTTTGGTTAAAAAAAGAGCAAGATTGGCAATTGCGATTAATGACTGAAGTGATTGATATGCCTTGGAATTGGCCGGTAGAAGTTAATTATCACGAAGCGAAAGCATTTTGTAATTGGAAGGCAGTACAAATAGGCAAAACAGTACGACTACCAACGGAAGATGAATGGACTCGCCTTTATGATAGTTCAACGTGTAAAGAGCTGTCTTCTGAACAGCTGGCGGATGCTAATATTCACCTAGATTATGCGGCTTCCCCTTGTCCGGTTAATCAATTTAAACAGGGTGATTTATACGATGTAGTTGGCAATGTTTGGCAATGGACTGAAACCGCGGCATACCCATTTGATAGTTTTAAAGTACATCCTTTTTATGATGATTTCACTATGCCAACCTATGATGGGCAACATAACTTATTTAAAGGTGGATCGTGGATTTCATCGGGTAATGAAAGTCGTAAAGATGCTCGCTATGGGTTTCGTAAACACTTTTTTCAGCATGTTGGCTTTCGTTATGTCATTGCTGATGTGCTTGAAGTACAGCCAGAATCAAATTATGAAACAGATAAAATGCTATCAGAATATGCTGAGTTTCATTATGGCAACCGTTATTTTGATGTAGCCAATTTCCCACAAACATTAGCCAAATTAGCGATAACTGCATTGGGTGACAAGCCTGCCGTTAAAGCCTTAGATCTTGGTTGTGCAGTGGGGCGAGCTAGTTTTGAATTAGCTAAACATTTTGATCATGTCACTGGCATCGATTTTTCAGCACGTTTAATTAATATTGGCGTACAGTTAGCCGAGCAGGGTGTTATTCGGTATAGCATTACGGATGAAGGCGAACTGCGACATTATAAAGAACGCCGACTTGCTGATTTAGGTTTAGCAGGTGTCAGTGATAACGTTGAGTTTTTACAAGGTGATGCCTGTAACTTAAAACCACGATTTACTGGCTATGATTTGATATTAGCTGCTAATCTGATTGATAGACTTTATGATCCTGCTTTATTTTTATCAACGATTCATCAGCGGATTAATTATGGGGGTATTTTACTGATTGCATCACCCTATACATGGCTTGAAGAGCATACTAAAAAACAAGATTGGTTAGGCGGCATTAAGAAAGACGGTGAAAATGTCACTACATTGGATGGCTTGAAGGCCATTTTATTAGAGAATTTTGATTTGATGAAAGCACCGCAACAAGTCCCTTTTGTTATTCGTGAAACAAGTCGAAAATTCCAACATACATTGTCAGATGTGACATTGTGGGTGAAAAAATAGTGGCTGATTTTGATACTATTATTGATAGAGATGGCACATCAAATGTGAAATATGGTGTGCGTAAAGCTGTATTTGGCACAGAAGATGTGACACCGCTGTGGGTGGCGGATATGGATTTTGCAGCACCTAGTGCAGTGACAAATGCATTAGTTGAACGAGCACGTCATCCTATTTATGGCTATACCCATTATCCTGATTCTTTATTTACTGCGATGCAAGATTGGTTTGTAAAACGCCATAATTGGTCAATTGATAAAAAAACGATATTGATTTGCCCCGGTGTTGTGCCTTCTATGCATGCGGTGATTGACGCGTTATCTGAAGAGGGAGATGGCATTATTGTACAGCCGCCAATTTATCCGCCATTTTTTTCAGCAGTAACGGATACTGGTCGAAAGATAATTGAAAATCCCTTAAAGCTTGATGGTAATGAATATCATATTGATTTAGAGCACCTTGAACAATGTGCCGCTTCGGGTGCTAAAATCTTATTATTATGTTCACCACATAATCCTGTCGGGCGAGTATGGCAACAGCACGAGTTGGAAGCGGTGTTAGATATTGCACGAAGGCATCAATTAATTATTATTTCAGATGAGATCCATGCCGATTTAATTTACCCTAATTATCAGCATATTCCCTTGGCGACATTGGCTGATGATGTAACCATTATCACTGCCGTATCGCCTAGCAAAACATTTAATATCCCGGGTTTGGGATTATCAAGTCTAGTCATTAATGACCGGCAACAGTGGAAAGCAATAAAACAGGTTTTTGATCGCTTGCATATCAATGCGATTAATCCATTTAGTATCACTGCTTTTGAAGCTGCTTACCGAGAAGGTGAGCCGTGGTTAGATGAGTTAATGAGCTATTTAGATGAAACTTATCGACAAGTTGTGATGATGTTTGAAGAACAGACCTCTAAAATTAAAGTGATAAAATCACAAGGCACGTATTTGCTCTGGTTGGATTGCCGAGCACTGAATTTAACGGATGATCAATTAAAAGATTTTTTTGTTAAACAAGCTAGAGTAGGGCTAAATCCTGGTATTAGTTTTGGTGCAGTAGGAAGTGGATTTATGAGAATGAATATTGCTGCACCGAGGCATATTATTTTAGATGCCTGTCAATCGATCATCCGAGCTTTATAATGGGATCTGAACAAGACGTTTTATTAAAACCGATTGCAATTAAGGTCATTACTGCTATTGCGGTGCTTTGGCTTATCAAAGGATTGCAAATTACTTTCTCATGGGATTTGGGCGTGTACGGTGTTTTTCCGCGTTCCTTCGATGGTTTAATTGGCATTATTACTGCACCCCTTATCCATGGTTCATTTGAGCATTTGTTTTCTAATACTTTAGCGTTATTTATCTTAGGCACCGCATTATTTTATGAATATCCAAAATCAGCAAAATGGACGTTTATTATTATCTATTTTGGGTCTGGTTTGGGTGTGTGGCTATTTGCACGTGAGTCTTATCATATTGGGGCAAGTGGTTTAACGCATGGCATGATGTTCTTTTTATTCTTAATTGGCATATTACGGCGAGATAAACCGGCAATCGCTATTTCAATGATTATCTTTTTTCTTTATGGCAGTATGATTTGGGGCGTATTACCTACGACAGAAGAAATATCATTTGAGTCACATTTATTTGGTGCTTTAACAGGTGTTATTTGTGCAATAGTTTTTCGCAATCGAGATCCCAAGCCACCCGAAAAGATATATAGCTGGGAAGAAGAAAATGGTGATAAATCGTTACCGACAGAATATTAATAGCTTAACGTAAAAATCAGGAAGTTTTTCTCTATTTGTAACTAGCATTTATGCTGTAAAATACAATTATTACAGTATCTTAGTGATATTTGATAATTACACAATTTAAATGGAGAAGGGAATGATGGCAGATGTAATGGGTGCAGCAGCGGGTACATTATGGACGTATTTGAATGAAAACGGTGCGGTTAGCGCCACTAAAATTACCAAAGATACAACGTTGGATGCAAAAAGTGTGCAGCGTGCAATCGGTTGGTTAGCCAAAGAAGGCAAGCTCGTTATTGCAACAAAAGGCCGGACAGAAACTATTTCATTGAAATAGAGTTGCAAATAACTTATAAAAAGCCCTCATACCTTTTCGGTTCGAGGGCTTTTTTGTTTATGGAGAAGATTATGCTATTAAGCAGAACGTTACTTATTGTTATTTTAACGATGTCCTCAATAAGTGTTTTTTCTGAAGAAGCTGGTGAACAAAATTTATTCAGCTTTGAGCCCATTTCTCAATCAGCAAATAGTGCAGATTGGGATGCAACCGCACCGTGGGTGTTACCTAATGGTTTTTCTCAACGTGTTATTGCGGATGAAGTTTCATCATTGAATATCTATGGTGATGGTTGTTCTGACTGGCTTGATATGAATACCGTCAATGAAACTGGGCGGATGGCCGGACGTTATTTGTATCGTACTCATGAAGCTCGTATCGGTAGTGATGCCAACAAATATCCGTGTGCGCCCACTTATGATCGTGTTGGGGCAGCAGTATCTGTTGTTGATCTGAAAACGGGGGAAACAAAAATCATTGCAAACAAACTGGATTGGACAGCATTAGATGGTATTCGCTGGACTCCATGGGGAACCATTTTGTTTGCAGAAGAAACCACTGACGGGCGATTGTTTGAATTAACATTAGATGAGCAAGATTTAATGGCGGGTACTGTTAAAGCTCATCCGGCAGTGGGGTTAATGGCACATGAAGGTATTGATGTCGATAAAGACGGTGCTATTTATATTGTGGACGAATATCGAGGACAGTCGTGGGGCTGTGGTGATATTAAACCCTGTGGTGGTGGTATTTATAAATTTGTTCCTAATCACTATGGCAAGTTAGAAACCGGGCAATTGTATATGCTGAAAGTTATGGGTGATGATGGTGTCGGTCAAGGCGAATGGGTAGGGCCTATTGAGCCTGCTAATGTACGTCTTTCCGGTGCAAAGTTCGGCGGCACGAGTTATCAGCGACCAGAAGATTTAGAACTTATTGCTAATACATTATATATTGCGATTACAGAAGGTTCACAAGATGAGCATGGACAGCAGAAATATGATGGTCGAGTGATTGCCATTGATTTGGAATCAATGAGGGTATCTAATTTTGTGAAAGCGGGTATGAATGCACCAGTAGAAATTGGCAAGCCCGGAGATAACGATTTTCAAACAGGTTTCGATAATCCTGATAATCTTGCAGAGAGCCCCGATGGACGTTTAATTATTGTTGAAGATAATAGTCCGTCTGATATTTGGTTTGCAGATACGGATCAGAATGGTGATGGCGCGGCAGAACATGTTTGGCTCTTTGGTTCTTTAAGTGATTATGAAGCGGAAGGGACGGGCGTTTATTTTGGTTCTGATGCTAAGACCATGTTTATTAATGTTCAGCACGCGACAAATCCAGACGGCGATGCAACTTGGGCCATTACTAAGTAGACAAAACGAGTCTCAGTACAATGACTGGCGCTCGTTTACAAATCTCAGTAGGTAATTTTTCGCACCGTAAATGCACCGCGAATATCACCTAATTTAAAACCGGTCGCTTGGTCATTAGGATAAAGCTCATTCAGCTTAGCTTGAACCACGGGATCAATATTACTGCCATGGCAGGTTAAACAGACTTTACCTGTTGGAATCGCTTTCATCATACGCATTTCATGGCGACCAGATTGTGTTATCGCTTCACTAACAAACAGTGTTTTAATATCTTCACCTTGTTGTTTGAGTGAGTCGAATTGAAATAAGATTTCTTTTTCCCACGGATCAGCCTCATTACTCGGATTACGTACTTTGAGACTGGTACGGGAAATATCAAAATCATACTTCTTGGATAGTTCGGCTGAAATAGCGGGGGCCACTTGATTGCATACCGAAATAGCCTCAATGGGACCACCTGATTTCATTGCAGCAACTAAGGATGCTTTTAATGTTGTTGCAAACTCTTTAATAGCAACGTTACCTTGTTGCGTGAATTGCTCATGTTCATTAGCGAATGAATTTTGAGAAAGTAACGCGACTAGTAAAAATACGGCTTTATTCATTTAGTTTACTCCAATCAAATAGAGACTTTTACACGAATCGTGCAACGGTCTAAAATAGTGTTAGTCGAAAGCATGGCCTGATTTTTTGCCGGCTGCTTTTAGCATTTTGGCAAGAGGACAAAAGCCGGTAAATGCAGCTTGTAATAAATTGGCCCCCACAAAGACAGTTAACCACATCCAAGCGGGATGATGAGTATTAGACAGTAAAACACTAAGTAAAATCATACTGCCAGCAAATGCGAAAATAAGACGGTCGATATTCATAATAATTCATTAATTAGTAAATGCTAATATACTTTATACTACTCTGTTCAAGGCGCCTGTCAATATTGATGACATTCGACAGGGCTTGTATGTTAATCTTCCAAACTGAACTTTTCGGCCACACTAACTTTAAGACGCTACTAATATGACGAATGAATATGATGCTTCGGCAATAGAGGTTTTAAAAGGTCTTGAACCAGTACAAAAAAGACCGGGTATGTACACCGATACCACGCGCCCCAATCATCTTGCCCAAGAGGTCATTGATAATAGTATTGATGAAGCCGTGGCTAAATATGCGACGCAAGTTCAGGTTATTTTGCACGCAGATAATTCCATCGAAGTCATTGATGATGGTCGAGGAATGCCAGTTGATATTCACCCAGAAGAAGGTGTTCCTGGTGTTGAAGTTATTTTAACTCGCCTCCATGCTGGTGGTAAATTTTCCAATAAAAACTATGAGTTCTCCGGCGGGTTACATGGGGTTGGCGTGTCAGTAGTCAATGCCTTATCGACACGTCTAGAAGTTAAAATTCGTCGTAATGCAACAGAATATTTCATCGCTTTTGAACATGGCCATAAAGTAGAAGAACTCAAAGAGATTGGCACGGTAGGAAAACGAAACACCGGCACAACCGTCCATTTCTGGCCGGATGAATCCTACTTTGATTTACCTAAGTTTCTTGTATCACGATTACGTCATGTATTACGTGCTAAAGCGGTACTTTGCCCAGGTTTAGTCGTTACCTTTACCGATCATTCAGCGGATGAAAAAGTAGAAGACCGTTGGTGTTATGACGATG
Organism: Piscirickettsiaceae bacterium; assembly: GCA_013215825.1. Taxonomy (GTDB): domain Bacteria; phylum Pseudomonadota; class Gammaproteobacteria; order Nitrosococcales; family Methylophagaceae. Next base: position 571,416 of record JABSQN010000001.1, read on the forward strand.
GCTTGAATAGTTATTTAAGTTCCATGATGACGGATCAACCGTGTATACCGGCTAAACCCTTTGTCGGACAGATTAAAGGCGAAAAAGAGCAAGTTGACTGGGCGCTTATGTGGCAAGAAGAACAAGGCGAAGAGTTAGCTGAAAGTTATGTTAACTTAATCCCGACGGCACAAGGTGGTACCCATGTTAATGGACTGCGTACGGGTTTATTAGATGCGTTACGTGAGTTTTGTGAGTTCCGCAGTTTGTTACCACGTGGTGTGAAATTATCACCTGAAGATGTGTGGAGTCAGTGCTGTTATGTGCTCTCGGTTAAAATGCAAGATCCACAATTTTCTGGTCAAACAAAAGAACGTTTATCATCACGACAATGTGCAGGTTTTGTATCTGGCGCGGTTAAAGATGCCTTTAGCTTATGGCTTAACCATCATGTTGAAGATGGTGAAAAGATTGCTGAAATGGCCATTAACAGTGCTCAATCACGTTTAAAACAAGCGAAGAAAGTGGTGCGAAAACGTGTGCAATCAGGACCAACCTTACCCGGTAAATTATCAGACTGTTCATCACAAGATGTGACACGAACAGAACTGTTCTTAGTGGAAGGAGACTCTGCTGGCGGCAGTGCCAAACAAGGTCGTGAGCGTGAATTTCAAGCTATCATGCCATTACGAGGAAAGATCTTAAATACGTGGGAAGTTGATTCTTCTCAAGTGTTAGCGTCACAAGAGGTCCATGATATTGCGGTTGCCATTGGGGTTGATCCCGGTTCAGATGATTTGTCTGGCTTACGTTATGGCAAAGTGTGTATTCTGGCCGATGCCGATTCAGATGGGGCTCATATTGCCACCTTACTCTGTGCTTTATTCGTCAAACACTTTCGACCCTTAGTAGAAAAAGGACATATCTGCGTTGCTATGCCACCCTTATATCGTATTGATGTTGGCAAACAAATATTTTATGCCTTAGATGATGAAGAACGCCAAATTATTTTAGATAGAATTGAAAAAGATAAAATCAAAGGTAAAGTGAATGTACAACGCTTCAAAGGACTAGGTGAAATGAATCCTTTGCAATTGCGTGAAACCACTATGGCTCCCGACACCCGCCGTTTAATACGCCTAACGCTGAATGATGAGACGGAAAATAACGCGGTAATGAGCACCGATGAAGCAATGGATAGATTGCTAGCGAAAAAACGAGCCCCTGATCGCAAAGAATGGCTAGAATCACAAGGTGACTTAGCCAGGGTTTAATTATGAATGAGATAGGTAAATAATGAGTTCATTAGTAGATGATTTAGAACAATTACCGGTTCGAGATTTTACTGAAAAAGCGTATTTGGATTATTCCATGTACGTTATTTTGGATCGGGCGTTGCCGCATGTGGGTGATGGGCTAAAACCAGTGCAGCGACGTATTATTTATGCGATGTCGGAGCTGGGTTTGAGTTCGGGATCTAAGCACAAAAAGTCAGCACGTACCGTCGGTGATGTGTTGGGTAAATACCATCCTCATGGTGATTCCGCATGTTATGAAGCGATGGTGTTGATGGCGCAGCCATTCTCATACCGTTATCCGCTGGTGGATGGGCAAGGTAACTGGGGGTCAATGGATGATCCTAAGTCTTTTGCTGCAATGCGTTATACCGAATCAAAACTAACGGCGTATGCCAGCACCTTATTGGGTGAGTTGGCTCAAGGTACGGTGAATTGGGTGCCAAACTTTGATGGCTCAATGAATGAGCCCGAGTTATTACCCGCACGATTACCGAATATATTATTGAATGGCGGTAGTGGTATCGCGGTGGGGATGGCAACGGATATTCCGCCCCATAACTTACGTGAAGTCGTGGCTGCTTGTTTGCAGTTATTGAAAAAGCCAACGACGAAACTTGACGAATTATTAGAGAATATTCAAGGGCCAGATTTCCCAACTAGTGGTGAAATTGTGTCTTCCCGTGACGATCTACGGAAAATATACACCACCGGACGAGGCAGCGTGCGCCAACGTGCTTGCTATGTAAAAGAAGGCGATGAATTGATTATTAATGCCTTGCCGTATCAAGTGTCGGGCGCCAAAATAATTGAACAAATTGCATCTCAAATGGTGAGTAAGAAATTGCCGATGGTGGCTGATTTACGTGATGAATCCGATCATGAAAATCCAGTAAGATTAGTGATTGTGCCGCGCTCAAATCGTGTTGATATTGATGGTTTGATGTTGCATTTATTTGCCACTACAGATTTAGAAAAAAGCCATCGCGTTAATATGAATATGATTGGCTTGGATGGTCGTCCACAAGTTAAGAACTTAAAAGACTTACTGACAGAATGGCTGACATATCGTACTAAAACAGTACGTCGTCGCTTGCAATATCGCTTAGATAAAATTATTGATCGCCTCCATGTGTTGGAAGGTTTGTTGATTGCGTATCTTAATATTGATGAAGTGATTGCCATTATTCGTAGCGAAGATGATCCTAAACCGGTATTAATGGAACGTTTTGGTATTAGTGATCGCCAAGCGGAATCGGTCTTAGAGTTAAAATTACGCCATCTAGCTAAATTAGAAGAAATTCGCATTCGTTCGGAGATGGATGATCTCAATGTAGAACGAAAAAAATTAGAGTTATTATTGAGCTCTGATACACGATTAAAAACATTGATTCGTAAAGAATTGATTGCCGATTCAGATAAGTTTGGTGATGATCGTCGTTCACAAATTGTAGAACGAAATGCATCAAAAGCCCTAAGTGAAACAGAGTTATTACCCACCGAACCGTTGACCATTGTCTTATCTGAAAGTGGTTGGGTACGTGCTGCGAAAGGCTATGATGTTGATGCTGAAGCCTTAAATTACCGCACGGGTGATCGTTATATGGCATCGGTCAATGCCCGCAGTAATCAGCAGATTGTGTTTTTAGATTCAACGGGACGAAGTTACTCGATTTCTGCACATAATCTACCGTCAGCACGAGGACAGGGTGAGCCGTTAAGTGGTCGCTTCCAATGCCCACCTGATGCTCGATTTGTTGCTGTATTAGCAGGAGATATGGATAAAGCATTACTGTTATCAAATACTGCAGGTTATGGTTTTGTAACGACATTAGAAAATCTATTGGCGAAGAATAAAGCGGGTAAAGCCTTATTCAATCTGCCAACAGGTGCTGAGATATTACCTATATTATGGTTAGAAAAACCAGAGTCAGATCAGTTAGCTGTCACAGCGGCTGATGGTCGTTTATTGGTGTTTTCTGCCAGTGAAATGCCAAGGCTCAATAAGGGGAAAGGTGTTCGCTTAATTAATATTCCTCAAGCACGGTTTGCAAGTAAACAAGAATGGTTGCATTCGGTAACAGTAATTCCAGAAGGGTGTAGTGTGACTATTTATGCGGGAAAACGGCATTTAACATTAAAACCAGTTGATATTGCACATTACACAACAGATCGAGGTAAACGAGGCAATAAACTGCCGCGAGGTCTACAAAAAGTGACTGCTGTCGAAATTACAGAGTAGGAGCCATGGTGCAGGAAATAGGATCTGATTCGGCGATTGTTGCCGCGATTATATTGAAGCAAGCTAGCCAGCATCCGTGGGGTGATGCGATTTGGTCTTTGGCTGGGTTGGTGCCTGGCTTATCTCAAAATGCGTTGTCAGATATTGAGGCTCAGGGTGAGTTGCATATTTGGTCAGATTTAAAAATACAGCTTTACCCGCTACATTGTGATTCTTATTATCATAATTTAGTGTCGGGAGAGCCCAATGTTTATTTAGTATGCCAATATGATGAAGATGATCAGCCCCAGCCCTTATTATTAACCGTTGATTATGATGAAGCCGCGTCGTATATGGAAACGGGAGAGCTGGTGTTAAACACATTATTGTCTGCCGAATTAAGTGAATGGTTAGAAGCCTTTGTACTTACGCATTATCAACCGGAAAAACCTAAAAAACGTCGTCGTAAACAATGGCATGATAAGGCGAAGCGATGACCAGCGATAAAGACGGGCTCTTATCACGTTGGTCAAGGCGTAAGTTAGATAGCTCAAATGATGATGAGCCGTCTGAAAAGATACTGGAAAGTGACATTGCTAAAGAAAGTCATGCGGAAGAGGTTGATGAGACTGACTTGCCACTTTGGCAGCAAAAAGACGTTGATTCTGATGATAAGCGGCAGGCATTAGCCTCCTTATTCCGTCAGCCAGAATTTAAGGATGTGGATCATATGAATGAATATGATGAAGATTTTACCCAGTTTAGTGGTTTAGGTGATATTGTCACCCAAGAAATGAAGCGTATGTTCAAGGTTGTTGAAGAGCATACTCGAGTAAAAGATGAATTAATTTCTTCAGAGAATGTTGATGTTAAACCATCAATCGAGCCTGAAGATAAAGAGGATAACGAGATTGCATAAAGCAGTAATTGATGCGGGAATAATGGATATTATGCCTGTTGATCTGGTGGAGTTTACTTCTACGGGTCGCCTATTAGTGATAGGAAGCGAGCAACAAATCGATGCTGTTTTACCACATCTTGAAGGCTTGAAAATAATAACGACACAGCAAGCAGCATTAAAGATTGAAGGCTGGTTAGGGAAGTTCCAAGTTGAACTAGAAACGGAAATGACGACCGTTGATTTAGTACTGGATTTATTTGATAAAACAGCCATAACATCAAGCGTTCTACCTCTGGGTTATTTTGCTCCTAGAGACAATGCACAAGAACTTGCCGAAGCCTTGCAGCAATTGCCTGACTTAATTGGCACCTTTGATAAGCCACGTTATTTTGATTATAAAGCTTCAATTTGTGCTCATTCGCGTCGGCAACTCGTCGGTTGCTCACAATGTATCGATACTTGTCCTGCCGAGGCAATTGTCAGCACTGGCGATACAGTGACCGTCAATCCATCACTTTGTCAGGGTTGTGGTAGTTGTACGGCAGTTTGCCCATCAGGAGCAATGAGCTATGTTTTACCCTCGTTGGATGTGAGCCTAAATCGTTTGCGTACCATGCTTAAAACCTATTTTGATCATGAAACTAAGCCGCCACAGTTGATTATTCATGATGCTGATAAAGGTCAAATGATGATTGATGCCTTTGGCGAACAATTATCAAATACGGTCATTTGTTTCTCAATTGAAGAAATTGGTGCCTTAGCGATGCCATTTTGGTTAAGTGCATTTGCCTATGGTGTGGCAAGTATTACTGTTTGGGATGCTGGCAGTCATACCGATCATGATTGGCTGGCGTTACAGAAAGAAATTAAAAAAACAAATCAGTTGTTAACAGGATTATCGTATGCGGATAATATTGTAAATTGGTGTTCTGAAAAGACGTTTGATAACTTGCTAAATCATATCGACGCTTCAACTAAGATGCCTATTATTAAGCCTGCTCGTTTTGCGGGTATTGATGATAAACGTCGCATGATTACCGTTGCTTTAGAACACTTACATAAGCAATCTTCTCAAGCTATCGATGTATTACCACTTAATAAAGATGCTGATTTTGGTAAAATCAAGGTGGATACGAAAGCCTGTACTTTATGTCATTCCTGTGTGTCCGTATGTCCTGTCGGTGCGGTTTTAGATGGTGGAGACATACCACAACTTAATTTTATTGAAGATCTTTGTGTGCAATGTGGCCTATGTGAAACCGCTTGCCCAGAAGATGCTATTTCCTTAATTCCTCAGTATTTGTTTGATCGTGAACAAGCACGGAAATTACGTTTATTGCATGAAGAAGCTATATTCCACTGTATAGATTGCGATAAAGGCTTTGCAACCAAGAAAATGATCGACACCATGATGGACAAACTAAAAGGACATGCCATGTTTCAAGGTGATGCCTTAAATCGTCTTAAATTATGTGAAGATTGTCGGGTGAAAGCGATATATAAGGATGCCAATCAATGAGTGATGAAAATACAGTTTGGCGATCACAAACCTATGCTTTATTAGCTCGATTATTATCATCTCCACCTGATCAAAACTTGCTGGACAACATTGCTGCACTAGAAATAACCGAAGCTGAAAGTCCAATGGGCAAGCTGTGGTTATTATTAAAGAACAGTGTAAAGCAAGCCGATGTTGTCGTGATTGATGAAGAATACCAACGGGTATTTATTGGGGTGACACATGGCGAAATTATTCCATATAGCTCTTATTATCAAACCGGATTCTTGATGGAGGAGCCGTTAGCTGAATTACGTACATCATTGGCGAAACTAGGTTTAGTACGCCAAAAAGAAACAACGGAGCCAGAAGATCATGTGGCGGCAGAATGTGATGTAATGCGATTAATTCTTGACGCAGAAGGCACCCCCGTTATCAGTGATAAAGAATTCTTTATTCAGCATCTTAAGCCGTGGTTTGCTAAATTTTTCCAAGATCTTTCTCAGATAGATAAGACCTCTTTTTATTCTATAGTCGGTCAATTTGGTGCGGGTTTTATCAATTTAGAAATGAGCGTTTATCGCTAGTTTATACTTGATTGAAAGCCTTATTTAGGCGATACTGAACGCCAATGTTTTTCACAGAAAACCCTTGGATTTTCTAGGGAATTTGAGTGTGGTGTTATGGAGGATAACGGTGTGGCTAAATCTTCGAGGGTTGATCGGCGAGAGTTCTTAAGTAAGTTGACTGCGACAGTTGGTGGTACAGCGACGTTAGCACTCGCATCATCCATGGTGCAAGCCACTCCTTATGTTGAAAAAACTGAAGAAACGATCAGCGTGCCTAAAGCCAAAGGTTATCAACGTACACAACATGTTGATACCTATTATCAATTAGCAGACTTTTAATTCCATATGAAACTCACTAAACGAAGCTCCGCTACGAGCGCACAGTCAGGCGTTAACCGCCGGGTATTTCTTAAAGGTTCAGGTATTGCGGCTGGTGGTGCTGCATTTTTAAGTTTATTGCCATCGGCAATGATTCAAAAAGCAGATGCCTCAGAACAACAACGTCAAACTTATAATGATGGTGAAATAAAGAAAGTACACAGTGTATGTAGTCATTGTAGTGTGGGTTGTGGCGTGGTGGCAGAAGTACAAAATGGGGTGTGGACAGGGCAAGAGCCTAGTTTTGATCATCCATTCAATCTCGGTTCGCATTGTGCCAAAGGGGCATCTTTACGCGAACATGGCCATGGTGATAAACGTTTAAAATACCCAATGAAAAAGGTTGCTGGAAAATGGCAACGCATTTCATGGCAACAAGCCATTGATGAAATTGGCGATAAGATGTTGTCGATCCGTGAACAATCAGGCCCTGATTCCGTTTATTGGTTAGGCAGTGCCAAACATAATAATGAGCAAGCCTATTTGTTCCGTAAATTTGCCGCATTATGGGGCACGAATAATGTCGACCATCAAGCTCGAATTTGTCATTCAACCACAGTAGCCGGTGTTGCAAATACCTGGGGTTACGGTGCCATGACTAATTCATTCAATGATATTCATAATGCCAAAGCAGTATTTATTATTGGTGCAAATCCAGCTGAAGCACATCCTGTTGCAATGCAACATATATTCCGAGCCAAAGAGAAAGGCGCGCCAATTATTGTGGTTGATCCACGATTCACGCGCACAGCAGCACATGCCGATCAGTATATTTCTATTCGTCCGGGAACCGATGTTGCTTTTGTTTGGGGTATGTTGTGGCATATATTTAAAAACGATTGGCAAGATAAAGAATTTATCAATCAACGTGTTTATGGCATGGATGAGATTGAAAAAGAAGTTGCAAAATGGGCGCCAGAAGAAGTTGAACGTGTAACAGGTGCGGATGAAGCTTCTATTTTAGCGGCTACAAAAACAATGGCAGAACATCGACCAGGTACCTTTATCTGGTGTATGGGCGGCACACAACATACAACAGGAAATAACAACACCCGCGCTTATTGTATTTTCCAGCTTGCTTTAGGAAATATGGGCGTGGCTGGTGGTGGAACAAATATTTTCCGGGGTCATGACAATGTGCAAGGTGCAACGGATTTAGGCGTGTTATCTCATACATTGCCTGGTTATTATGGCTTATCAACCGGTGCGTGGAAACATTGGTCAAAAGTGTGGGATTTAGATTATGAGTGGATTAAGTCTCGTTTTGATCAAGGCTCATATGAACAAGCGGGTGGTAAAGATGTTAGCCCGATGAATACTAAAGGTATTCCTGTTTCTCGCTGGATTGACGGTGTTTTAGAAGATAAAGAAAATATTGCTCAAAATGATAATGTGCGAGCAATGGTGTTATGGGGACATGCACCTAATAGCCAAACCCGTGGCCCAGAAATGAAAACGGCGATGGAAAAGCTCGATCTTATGGTGGTGGTAGATCCCTATCCATCAATGTCTGCCGTAATGAGTGATCGTCAAGATGATTTGTATTTATTGCCTGCTTCAACACAGTTTGAAACATACGGCTCATTAAGTTCATCAAATCGTTCACTTCAATGGCGAGATAAAATTATTGAACCTCTGTTTGAATCAAAACCTGATCATGTGATTATGCATAAATTTGCGATTAAATTGGGCTTTGCGGAACAATTATTCAAACATATTAAAGTCAATGGTGAAGAACCCTTAATTGAAGACATTACCCGTGAGTTTAATAAAGGTATGTGGACGATTGGTTATACCGGTCAAACACCTGAGCGGATGAAGTTACAAGCCGCTAATTTACACACATTTAATAAAACAACATTACTGGCTGAAGGTGGCCCTTGTGATGGTGAGTATTATGGTTTGCCTTGGCCTTGTTGGGGTACGGCAGAAATGAAACATCCGGGTACTCCATTGCTTTATGACACCAGCAAATCAGTAGCAAAAGGTGGTTTACCCTTCCGTGCTCGTTTTGGTGTTGAACGAGATGGTGAAAATCTCTTAGCAGAAGATTCATTTACCCTTGGTTCTGAGATTGAAGATGGGTATCCAGAATTTACAGCTGATATGTTGAAAAAACTAGGCTGGTGGAATGATTTGACTGCGGATGAAAAAATAGCAGCAGATGGCAAAAACTGGAAGACAGATTTATCAGGAGGTATTCAACGTGTTGCGATTAAACATGGTTGTGCTCCCTTTGGTAATGCGAAAGCCCGTGCAGTAGTGTGGCAGTTCCCTGATCCGGTACCGATTCATCGTGAAGCTTTGTACACTAACCGCCGTGATTTAGTTGAGAAATATCCTACTTATGAAGATCGCCGTAGTTTTTATCGCTTGCCTACACGCTATGGCTCGATTCAAGCCCAAGACTTTAGCAAAGACTTCCCACTTATTATGACCAGTGGGCGCTTAGTTGAATATGAAGGTGGTGGCGATGAAACGCGATCTAATCCGTGGCTTGCTGAGTTGCAACAAGATATGTTCGTTGAAATTAATCCTGCCGATGCTAATGATGCAGGCGTTAAACATGGCGAGCAAGTATGGGTCGATGGCCCTGAAGGTGGGAAAATAAAAGTGATGGCATTTGTTACACCGAGAGTTACGCGAGGCCTGGTCTTTATGCCATTCCATTTTGGCGGACAATATCAAGGTGAGTCACTTCGAGATAAATATCCGGAAGGTACTGCACCCTATGTGTCTGGTGAATCATGTAATACAGTATTTACCTATGGTTACGATTCAGTCACTCAAATGCAAGAGACTAAAGTATCTCTTTGCAGAATTCGTGCTGTATAGGAGAGAGTGACATGGCTAGAATGAAATTTTTATGTGATGCAGAACGCTGTATTGAGTGTAATGCCTGTGTTACAGCGTGCAAAAATGAACATGAAGTACCGTGGGGTATAAATCGTCGTCGTGTTGTTACATTAGATGATGGCGTGCCGGGTGAAAAATCTATTTCAGTGGCATGTATGCATTGTACTGATGCACCTTGTCAGGCAGTCTGTCCTGTTGATTGTTTTTATACCACAGAAGATGGCGTTGTTTTACATGATAAAGATATGTGTATCGGCTGTGGTTATTGCCTTTATGCTTGTCCGTTTGGAGCACCACAATATCCACAAGAAGGTGCATTTGGTGCACGTGGGAAAATGGATAAATGTACATTTTGTGCCGGTGGTCCAGAAGAAGATCATTCTCATGAAGAGCTGGAGAAATATGGTCGCAACCGTTTAGCCGAAGGTAAATTACCACTTTGTGCTGAAATGTGTTCGACTAAAGCATTGCTTGCAGGTGATGGTGATGTGGTTTCTGAGTTATTCCGTAACCGTGTTGTGCGCCGTGAAGGTCGTCAAGAAACATGGGGCTGGAACACAGCGTATAAAGATTAAATGATGAAATATGTCATGATAATCATTGCCGCATTAAGTTTAACGGCTTGTTATGAAGATGCAGATGTCACTTTACATCAAGCGGGTGTGTATAAAGGCAAAGTAGACATACATAGCCAAACAGCAGAGCAACGTGCCGCTATTTTGGCTAAACGTTTTGGTCAAGTGCAGACGGATCGCTAAAATGACATTAACTAAACGTAAAAGAATAATGAGTTTGACCGGCGTTATTATGCTGTTAGCTATATTCTTGTTACCAATGACGGGCTATATTGCAACTGGTTTTGCTGTCGCAGAAGATGAACAAATAGCAGAAACAAATCCACGATCAGATTATTGGCGCAGTGTGCGTGATAATACACAGGGATATTCAGCGGTTACAGGACGTGAAAGCAATGAGCTTATTCAGGGTTCTGGTCAAGTTTGGCGACAATTACGCAATGGGCCAATTGCACAATATGGTAGCTGGTTATTGGGCTTCACATTTTCTGTATTAGCGTTGTTTTACATCTGGCGTGGGCAAGTGGCGCTAACGCATCCTCGCACGGGTAAAACCGTTGAACGTTGGACATTAAAAGAACGTCGAATGCATTGGCTAACAGCAGGTTTGTTTGTTGTGCTTGCTATAACAGGTCTTAGTTTATTGTATGGACGCGCTGTACTCATTCCCCTGTTTGGACATCATGGCTTTGCCGCGTATGCGGGTATTGCGAAATGGATCCACAATATCTTAGGGCCGGTCTTTATGGTGGGATTGTTATCAATGACCTTTAATTGGTTTAGTAATAATTTCTTTAATAAGATTGATTTGCAATGGTTTAAAGACTTTGGTGGCATGATTGGCGATAAACATCCCTCGGCTGAAAAGTTAAATGGCGGTGAAAAAATGTGGTTCTGGTCTTTAGTCACCATGGGCTTGGCCTTATGTTTTTCTGGATTAGTGCTTGATTTCCCCAACTTTGATCAACAACGTGAATTATTACAACTGTCGCACTTAATCCATGTCATAACAGCATTACTACTGATAGCGTTTGCATTTGGACATATCTATATCGGTACGGTCGGTACAGAAGGTGCATTAGAAGGCATGGTAACAGGACAAGTCGACACTGCATGGGCGCAACAGCATCATGATTTATGGTTGAAAGAACTGAAACAGCAAGGGAAAGTACCTAAGTAAACTCATTTTTAGATGAAATGAGAAATAAACCATCAAATAGTCATTATTTGATGGTTTTTTTGTAGGCATTATTTAAGTTATTAAATAAATATGAAATTACTAGCTTAATTGGCTTCACAATTGAGTCTAGTCATGGTAATTTTACTAGTTAAATATAAAAAAACGAGCACCAAAAAGGTGCTAACAACTTAAAGAGAGATATTGGATGAGCAAGCAGGAAATTAGCGCTCGTAAGTCAGGCAATAAGCTGAAATTACCACGTGCTGTCGGTAAAGGCAGACAAGTTGATCCTAAAGCCTTAACAGAAGTTCAGGCTTTATTAGGGGATGAATCACGACAAAAAGATTTATTGATCGAACATCTACATAAAATTCAGGATGCTTATCAGCATATTTCAGCGAAACACTTAGTCGCATTAGCGCGAGAAATGAAACTTTCTAAAGCGGAAGTCTATGAAGTTGCCACGTTTTATCACCACTTCGATGTGGTTAAAGAAGATGAAACAGCACCACCGGAATTAACCGTACGTGTGTGTGAATCATTGACGTGTAATATGTCTGGTGCAGAAGCACTTATTACATCATTAGAGAATGATTTGGGTGATGGTGTTCGTGTGCAGCGTGTGCCTTGTGTAGGGCTCTGTGATAAAGCGCCGGTTGCGGTAGTGGGAATGAATCCCGTTGAACATGCCGATGTTGCCAAGGTGACACAAGCCGTTGAGAAAAAAGAGATCACCCCAGAAGCATTAACTACGATTGATTATGCTAGCTATCTTGAAAAAGGCGGTTATGCAACCTATCGCTCATGCATTGAAGAAGCTTATAGCGTAGAAAAAGTATTAGACCAGATGGATGATTCTGGTTTGCGTGGTTTGGGGGGCGCGGGTTTCCCTGCTGGACGCAAATGGCGAATTGTACGTGGAATGCCTGAGCCTAAATTAATGGCAGTTAATATCGATGAAGGCGAGCCGGGTACGTTTAAAGATAAATATTATCTAGAGCGCGATCCACATTGCTTTCTTGAAGGTATGTTGATTGCCGCTTGGGCGACAGGTATCCATGAAATTTATATTTATCTGCGTGATGAATATGCCGCGATTAGAGTGATGCTTGAGCAAGAAATTGCTAAATTACAAGCTAATCCTCCGGTAGAACAATTACCGATTATTCATTTGCGTCGGGGTGCGGGGGCTTATATTTGTGGTGAAGAGTCGGCGATGATTGAGTCGATAGAAGGTAAGCGAGGCATGCCGCGTTTGCGTCCACCATTTGTTGCTGAAGTGGGTCTATTTGGTCGGCCAACTTTAGAGCACAATATGGAATCACTCTATTGGGTGCGTGATATTTTAGAAAAAGGGCCAAGCTGTTTAACCGATCATGGTCGCAATGGCCGGGTTGGTTTGCGTTCATTCTCAGTCAGTGGTCGGGTCAATAAACCGGGTGTTCATTTAGCACCTGCCGGTATTACCATGCGTGAATTGATTGATGAATATTGTGGCGGCATGATCGAGGGCCATGAGTTTTATGGTTATTTCCCTGGTGGTGCATCAGGCGGAATTTTGCCCGCTTCAATGGGTGATATTCCTTTAGATTTCGATACTTTAAATGAATATGGCTGTTTTATTGGTAGTGCCGCCGTGGTGGTATTCTCTAATCAAGACAGTGCTCGAAAATTAGCCGTTAATGCGATGAAGTTCTTTGAAGAAGAATCTTGTGGTCAATGTACGCCGTGTCGAGTGGGAACAGCGAAAGCCGTCACCTTGATGGAAAAAGATCAATGGGATCAGGATTTATTAGAAGAATTGTCTGAGGTGATGATTGATTCTTCAATTTGTGGTTTAGGCCAAGCTGCCCCCAATCCTGTTCGCAGTGTGATGAAATACTTCTCAGAAGAGTTACGTCAGGGAGGAGATAAGTAATGGCGATTAAATTTACATTAAATGGTGCTGATATTGTAGCGAATGAGGGTGATACATTATTAGATGTCGCTAAACAGCAAGGCATTGAAATCCCCCATCTTTGTTATTCAGACCGAGAAGGTTCGGATGGTAATTGTCGTGCCTGTGTGGTTGAAATTGATGGCGAGCGTGTTTTAGCGCCCTCTTGTTGTCGTATGCCAACAGAGGGAATGAATGTTCAATCAAATAGTGAACGTGCTTTAAAATCACAAAAAATGGTGGTGGAATTATTAAAGTCTGATGTATCGGAACAGCCACATACTTTAAACTCTGAGCTTGATTATTGGGCCGGTAAATTAGATATTGGCTTGCCTCGTTTTGATGCGCGCCACCAAGATAAACCAGATCTTTCTCATCCAGCTATTGCGGTCAATATGGATGCGTGTATTCAATGTACTCGCTGTGTTAGAGCTTGTCGTGAAACGCAAAATAATGATGTTATTGGCTTAGCAAAACGTGGCACTCATACTAAGATCGTTTTCGATCTGGATGATCCAATGGGCGAAAGTACCTGTGTGGCTTGTGGCGAATGTGTTGAAGCGTGTCCAACGGGGGCGTTAATGCCTGCTAAAGACATGGGCATGTTAAAGCCTGATCGTACAGTTGATTCTGGCTGTCCTTTCTGTGGCGTTGGTTGTCAGATGACTTATCACGTTAAAGATGAAAAGATTATTTATGTAGAAGGGCGTGATGGTCCCGCAAATAAAGGACGTTTATGTGTGAAAGGGCGTTATGGCTTTGATTATATTCATCACCCACATCGTTTAACTAAACCACTTATTCGTCGAGATGATGCTCCTAAATCAGCAGATTTCTCAATGGATCCTAACGATGTTGATAAAATCTTCCGTGAAGCAACATGGGAAGAAGCCTTAGCCTTAGCCGCGAATGGTTTTAATAAAATTCGTGATGAACAAGGGCCTAATGCCTTAGCAGGATTTGGTAGTGCCAAAGGTAGTAATGAAGAAGCGTACTTATTTCAAAAATTAGTGCGGACAGGCTTTAAAACCAATAATGTTGATCACTGTACACGGCTTTGTCATGCTTCATCCGTAGTGGCATTACTTGAATGTTTAGGCTCAGGAGCAGTATCTAATCCAATCTCAGATGTTGCATTAGCAGATGTGATTATAGTGATTGGTTCTAATCCAACGATTAATCATCCGGTGGGTGCAACGTGGATGAAAAATGCCATGCGTCAGGGTACTAAGTTAATCTTAATGGATCCACGAGCAACAGACTTGTCACGTCAAGCAACGCATCATTTAGCATTTAAGCCGGGTAGTGATATTGCGATGTTGAATGCCATGATGCATACCATTGTCGAAGAAAACTTGGTTGATGCTAACTTTATTGCTGAGCGTACTGAAGGCTTTGAAGCAATGAAATTGCATTTAAAAGCATATCCACCAGAGCTGATGGCTGAGATTTGTGGCATCGATGCAGATACCTTACGTCAAGTTGCACGGCTTTATGCTTTGTCGAAAAGTTCAATGATCTTTTGGGGTATGGGAGTTTCACAGCATGTACATGGTACTGATAATGCGCGTTGTTTAATTTCATTGGCATTAATGACTGGCCAAATTGGCCGTCCGGGTACAGGATTACATCCATTACGTGGACAAAATAATGTGCAGGGTGCGTCTGATATGGGATTAATACCGATGGTATTTCCTGATTATCAGCCTGTTGATGATAAAAAAGCCCATGCTTATTTTGAACAGTTATGGGGTTGCGAATTAGATGATAAGCCCGGTCTAACCGTTGTTGAAATCATGAATGCTATCCATGATGGTGACTTAACAGGACTGTATGTGATGGGTGAAAATCCTGCGATGTCTGATCCGGATGCTAATCATGCCCGCCAATCAATGGCAGAACTTGAGCATCTTGTGGTGCAAGATATTTTCTTAACTGAAACCGCGTATTTAGCAGATGTTGTTTTACCAGCATCAGCATTTTCTGAGAAAATGGGCACCTTTAGTAATACTGATCGCTTGGTTCAAATGGGCCGACAAGTGGTTAATCCACCGGGGGATGCCAAGCAAGATTTTTGGATCCTGCAAGAGCTTGCTCGAGGTCTAGGTTTAGATTGGAATTATAATGATGCCTCTGACGTATTTGAAGAAATACGTAAAGCAGTACCAACTATGGCAGGAATGACGTGGGAACGGCTAGAGAAAGAAGATGCCATTGTTTATCCGTGTTTGAAAGAAGGCGATGCGGGTGAACCGATTATTTTTACCGAGACATTCGAAAGTGCCAATGGTTTAGGTAAATTTGTGCCAGCTGATATTGTTGAGCCGGATGAACGACCTAATGATGAATATCCATTTGTATTAATTACGGGGCGGATGCTGGAGCATTGGCATACTGGCTCAATGACCCGTCGTTCTAATGTATTAGATGCGCTGGAACCTGAAGCTGTGGCAATGATTAACCCCATTAATTTGGATGAAATGGGGGTTAAGGCGGGTGATTTGATTACTTTATCAACCCGTCGAGGTCAGATTTCAATGATTGCTAGAGCGGATGAGTCTGTGCCAACAGGGACGGTGTTTATGGCTTTTTGTTATTACGAAGCGGCAGTGAATAAACTGTCTAATGCTGCCCTTGATCCTTCTGCTAAAATCCCTGAGTTCAAATACTGTGCAGTGAAAGTGACTGCAGGTGGGGAGCCCTTACAATTCCATAGCTATGGTGGCGGTCAATCGGATAATAAATTAATGTAGTATGATTGATACCAGCCTATTTAAAGTTTGAATAGGCTGGTATTTTCCAAAATGGAAGGTCAATCAATGCCGTTAAATAAGCTTACTGCTGAGATAGTTGCTTATCAGGATACTGATGGTGGCACTGTATTTAAAAGCAAGGGTAATTGGACGGTTAATTCGATTCGAACTGTCGTGCATCAGCTAGAATTGATAACACAGACGTATCAAAACACCGACGTATTATGGGATTTGTCAGCTGTTGATGAAATAGACTCTGCCGGTATGATACTTTTTATTAAGTTTCATGACTTATTGCAGTCAAACAACTGTACCGTCACATTATGTGGCGTGACAGAAAAACATAATCGGCTTAATAATCTATTACGCCAGCATATTGTACTCCTCCCAGCCAGAGCTTCTAAAACACTAAAACAGACAGTCCTTTCACCTTTTTATTCTTTAGGTAAATGGATTTCAAGCCTAATTAGTGAAATGGTTCTATTTTTATCCTTTTTAGGTGAAAGTACACTCGTTTTTTTAAAGTCATTGCGACACCCATCAAGTATTCGATACCGTGCAATCATAAAGAATATTGAAGAAGCAGGCCTACGGGCTTTACCTATTGTTGCCGTGACTAGTTTCTTGATTGGAATTGTTATTACTTATCAGGGAGCCGTGCAGTTAGAGAAGTTTGGAGCCAATATTTTTATCGTTGAAATGATAAGTATTTCAATGACGAGAGAGTTAGCTCCTCTAATTACGGCTATTGTTGTGGCGGGTCGAACCGGATCATCCTATACCGCACAGCTAGGTGTGATGAAGATTACGGAAGAAATGGATGCCATGCGAACGATGGGGTTTAATCCACATCACTTTTTAGTTATACCGCGTATCTTGGCATTGGTCATATCCTTACCTCTTCTAGTCTTCTTTGCTGACATTGTTGGATTGCTTGCGGGAATGTTGATTTCAGAAATTCACTTACAGTTATCCTATGCTGAATTTCTACATCGTTTGCATGATGTATTGGATGTGAAGCAGGTGTGGATTGGTTTAATTAAAGCCCCATTTTTTGCAATATTGATTGCTACAGTGAGTTGTTTTAGAGGTTTTCAAGTCGAAAAAAATTCTGATAGCATAGGACGTTATACAACTGTGAGTGTGGTTAATGCCATCTTTTTAGTTATTGCCTGTGATGCTGTCTTCTCGGTTATTTTAACTGAGTTAGGTATTTGAACACTCCTCTCATTACGGTAAAAGATATTGTCACTCAATTTGGTGATAATCTTGTACATAATGGTGTTAACTTGCATGTTAATCAGGGTGAGATATATGGCTTATTAGGTGGCAGTGGGTCTGGAAAATCAACATTATTAAAAGAAATGACACTGCTACTACAAGCGCAATCTGGTGAAATAACTATTCTGGGTAAGAGCCTTACACGCAGTAGTGAGGCGGATAAAGACTACTTACGTCAGCAGTGGGGAATTTTATTTCAAAATGGTGCCTTATTTTCATCTTTAACCGTGGCAGAAAATGTAGCAATTAGTTTAAAAGAGTATACCGATATGCCGGTATCACTCATCAATGATATAGTCAGAATGAAAATAGATATGGTCGGTTTACCAAGTCATGTTGGATCGTTATATCCTGCGGAGTTAAGTGGAGGAATGGTTAAAAGAGCATCATTAGCAAGAGCATTAGCTCGAGATCCGAAATTATTATTTTTGGATGAGCCTACCTCAGGACTTGATCCTATTGGTGCCGAAGCCTTTGATTTATTAATACTTGAGTTACGAGCCATGTTAGATCTCACGGTGGTAATGGTGACACATGATTTAGATTCAATATGGAGCACGGTAGATCGCTTGGCAGTTTTGGCCGATAAAAAAGTGATTGCAGAAGGAACATTAGATGAAGTTTGTCAGGTATCTCATCCTGAGATAAAAGCATTTTTTGAAGGAGCGCGAGGACAAGTAAGGATGCAGAATGGAAAGTAAACTTAACTATACATTGGTAGGAATGTTTGTTGCACTATTACTAGCAAGCTTAACGCTATTTGTTTATTGGTTGGGAAAACATGATGGCAATCAGCAATATGATTATTATTATGTGTATATGACGGAGTCGGTGTCGGGCTTAAGTGCGGATGCTTCAGTAAAATATCTTGGGGTTGATGTGGGGTCAGTAACCAATATTGATATCAATCCTAACAACTCCGAGCAAGTTCAATTATTACTCCAAATTAGGCAGGGGATCCCCGTCAAATTAGATACTAAGGCGACGCTTAGATTTTATGGTGTAACCGGTCTTGCCTTCATTGAATTAATGGGGGGAGGAAAAGAATCACCGTTACTTAGACAAGATAAAACAGGGAATATTCCTGTTATTCAAGAAGCATCATCTACTTTCTCTAATATTGAAAAAACATTAAATTCTCTTGCCGCTAATTCGGCAGATGTTTTAGAAAAAATTGATCGATTGTTAAGCGCAGATAATTTAAACAATGTGAATGATATTTTACTAGAATCTAAATTTTTGCTTAAAGAATTAAGAGAAAAACAGCCTCAGATTACCAGTCTAATTGATACGGGAATTCTTGCCGGGAAAAGTATTGATGACGCCTTTAAGCAGATAACGGTTACTGCGGAGAGCGTTACTAAAATGGCGAAGGTGTTGGAAAATAGCGGTACAGTGATGAAAGCGCAATTTAGTAATACATTGCTAGAAATTGATGCTGCTTCTGTCAGTGTTGAGCAGATGGCCGATAGTTTTAAACATAACTATGCTGATGTCGGTCAAAATATTAGTGATGAGGTGAAGCAGAGTCTAAGCTTATTCAGACAATTACTGTATCAAATGGATGTTCTACTTGTTGAGCTGCAAGGAGCGACTAAAGCTATTGAGGAGAGTCCAAGTGATTTATTATTTAAACGTAGCCGACCTAAATTGGGACCCGGCGAGGAGGCCTTAAGTGAATAATAGATTACGAATTCTGTCGATTTTAATAATAATTAGCTTAGCAGGATGTAGCGTAATTAATCAGAAATCTAGCCCTGCTATTGATGTTTATACCCTTTCTCCTCTATTAGAAAAAGAATCTAAAATCACAGTTGATAATGCACCTGTACTTGCCTTATCACCATTCCGTAGTTCTCGTGGTTTAATGAGTTCCGATATTATTTATAGAGATAATGAATATGCATTCAATAGTTATGCTTACAGTCGGTGGAGTGATAGCCCCGCAAAATTATTAGAGATTGCCGTACAACAATCTCTATCTCATAGGTCATATCTTAAGGCTGTTGTACCTACTCAAACAGGCGCTCATGCAAGACTGTTATTAGAAGCAACATTATTAGACTTTAGTCATCATATTCAAGGTGATGAACACTCCACAGGTCTAGTCGTGATCAGGTTTTATCTTATTGATGTTCAAACTAAAACTATTCTAGCCACAAAAGAATTCTCTGCTGAAGTTACAGCGGAACCACGAAACGCTCAAGGAGCGACATCTGCGATTAATCTGGCCAGTAAGAAGGTAATTGAAGCGCTACATGATTGGTTAGAAGTACAAATATCGCATTTATCAGCAGAATAACATTGGGTCTTAATAGCAGATTCCTGCTAATATAGTGCCCATTTTATGCGTGTTTTATAGAGTTGTTTTTAGATAATGAGAATCCTGATCAGTAATGATGATGGCTATATGGCTGAAGGCCTTACCGCCTTGGCGGAAGCAATGGCGACTTTAGGTGAAATTACCGTTGTCGCACCCGATAGAAATCGTAGTGGTGCTAGTAATTCCTTGACCTTAGAAAATCCCTTGCGTGTTAACCAATTGGATAACGGAATTTACCGTGTTGAAGGCACGCCAACGGACTGTGTGCATTTAGCGATTACCGGCCTATTAGATGAAGAACCAGATATGGTGATTGCAGGCATTAATGCGGGAGCTAATTTGGGGGATGATGTGTTGTATTCAGGCACGGTTGCCGCGGCAATAGAAGGGCGATTTCTTGGTTTGCCTGCTCTTGCAATTTCACTGAATGGTCATACTGCAACACATTATGAAACAGCCGCTTGGGTGGCTAAAAAGTTAGTTCAGAAACTGCAAACATCTTCTTTGCCTGCTGATACGATTTTAAATGTTAATGTGCCCGATATTCCCATTGATCAAATTACTGGCTTTGAAAGTACGCGATTAGGTCGGCGACATAAAGCCGAACCTGTTATTAAGGAATTAGATCCGCGTGGTCGGCCGATGTATTGGGTTGGGCCTGCCGGCGAAGAAGAAGATGCCGGTCCTGGTACTGACTTTAATGCAATTAATCGCAACGCTGTTTCAATCACACCATTACAAATCGATTTAACTCGTTATGATGCGATTGATGGTGTGGCAAACTGGTTGCAGGGAATCGAAAAATGATACCGAATCAACGCGGTATTGGAATGACATCTCAGCGAACGCGTGATCGTTTAATTGCACGATTGAAAGAGCAGGGTATTCAAAGCCTTGATGTCTTATCTGTCATCAAAGATCTTCCTCGTCATTTATTTGTTGATGAAGCCTTAGCTAGTCGATCTTATGAAGATACGGCATTACCAATAGGTCATGGACAAACTATTTCACAACCCTTTATTGTCGCCAGAATGACGGAAATATTATTGGAAGGGTTGCCGAAAAAGAAAGTATTGGAAGTAGGTACAGGATCGGGTTATCAAACAGCGGTACTTTCACGTTTAGTTGATCGTATATTTAGTGTTGAACGAATTTCTCCCTTACAAAATCAAGCACGGGAACGTTTCTATCAATTGAAGCTGAATAATATTAAATTAAAACACAGTGATGGTAGTTGGGGCTGGCCTCAACATGCGCCTTATGATGGCATTATTGTGACCTGTGCACCGGAACAAGTACCAGAAGAATTATTACGACAACTTGCACCTGGTGGACGTTTAGTTATTCCTGTTGGTGGTGTTAGTCAGTCACTGCGCGTTATAGACCGAAATGGCAATACATTTGAAGAAACTGAGTTAGATGCGGTGAGCTTTGTGCCGCTATTATCAGGGCAGATTTAATGGGGATCTTCTCATCACTATATACGCGAGTGATGCGGTGGTCTCGGCATCAATATGCAACATATTTCTTAGCTTTAGTGAGCTTTAGCGAATCCTCTTTCTTTTTAATACCACCCGATGTCATGCTGGCGCCGATGACATTAGCCAAGCCTGAAAAAGCATGGTTTTATGCTGGACTGACAACGATAAGCTCTGTTTTAGGTGGCTTATTAGGCTACTTTATAGGTTCATTTGCGTTTCAATTTATTGAGCCTTGGTTACTCTCACTACACTATATGGATGCTTTTCATATCGCAGAGAGTTGGTTTGAAAAATGGGGGTTCTGGGCGATATTCCTAGCTGGATTTACACCAATACCCTATAAGGTATTTACCATTGCATCAGGCACATTAGGCATGGCACTAATTCCCTTTATTGTAGGTTCTACTATTGGACGAGGTGCACGCTTCTTTCTTGTAGCAGGCTTAATGCGATGGGGGGGTGAGAAGTTGGAATCTCAATTACATGGATGGATCGATCGAATCGGTTGGGCAACGATTATTCTTGGTATTGTAGGTTATATTCTGTTGCGTTAAATGATGAGAGTATTTCTAATATTACTCATGTTTATATTATCCGCTTGTGGTGGTAGTCAAACCGTAGCACCTGTGGGAACTCAAGGATATAAATACAGCCAAGCCAAAACAAGTCAAAGTAAACATACGATATCGCAAGCCCCGAAGACTTATAACGTAAAAAAGGGTGACACCTTATATTCCATTAGTTGGCGTTATGGTATGGATTATAAAACAATCGCTAAAATTAATAATATTCGTTCACCATACAATATTTATGTCGGACAAAAATTGACGTTTAAATCATCACGTAAAGTAACAAAAACAAGCACATGGACTAAGAAAAAAACGGGTTCCACTAAAACAACAAAGGCAAATACCACAAATCAACGATTAACTTGGCGTTGGCCGACAAAAGGTAAGCTCATTTCGACCTACTCAAAAAATGCAGCAGGTCGAAAAGGAATCAATATTTCCGGTCAATCAGGTCAGAAAATTATTGCCGCGGCATCTGGCAAAGTTGTTTACAGCGGTAATGGGCTACCCAGGTATGGTAATTTATTGATTATTAAACATAATGAAGTTTATTTAAGTGCCTATGCACATAATAAAACCTTGTTAGTCAAAGAGGGGCAATACGTAAAGTCAGGCCAAAGAATCGCTACATTAGGACGAACAGGAACCCAGAAAAATCAATTACATTTTGAGATTAGGCGTAATGGAAAACCTGTTGATCCTTTACGGTTTTTACCTAAGAAATAGCTTATACCCATTATCATTTAAGCGGCAGGTTTTAGCTGCTTGTAATGGCTCTGATAGTAAGACATATTATTGATGTAATAGTTATTCATCTCTCTGGATGGAGTGTATGCAAGAAATGCAGGAGCTATTTTTTTGTCTATTGCTCAATAATATAACGCAGCTAGCACAGCCAGTATATGTGTTTCAAAGCTGAAAGTTGGATGGTCATGGGTATATAGGATGGCAATATAAGCTACAATACAGGCCATTATTTGATAGTAATATAAAGTTAAAGAGGAATTTACCTTGGAATTAGGTGCTACAACACAGCGAATTAAAGATCTTCGAGGTCGTAGTGACGATCTTAGGGGGTATCTTTGACTATGATATTAAGGCTGAACAATTAGTAGAAGTATCACTAGAACTGGAATCCCCTACCGTTTGGGATGATCCTGAACGTGCACAACGACTGGGGAAAGAGCGAGTTAGTTTAGAGCGCATTGTTACAACGTTATCGAATCATCGAGCCACTCTTGAAGATGCTAAAGAATTGCTAGATATGGCAGTTGAAGAGCAAGATCAAGACACCTTTGATGCAATACAAACTGATTTAGATGAATTAGAAACCGCACTGGCTAAGCTAGAGTTCCAACGCATGTTTTCTGGCAAGATGGATGCGAATAATGCCTATCTTGATATTCAATCTGGCTCAGGTGGTACTGAGGCACAAGATTGGGCGAACATGGTGCTACGGATGTATTTACGCTGGGGTGATGCGCAAGGTTTTAAAGTTGAATTAGTGGAAACATCATCGGGTGAAGTGGCTGGAATTAAGAGTGCGACTATTCATTTCGAAGGTGAGTATGCCTTTGGGTTGCTACGTACTGAAACTGGCGTACACCGCTTAGTACGTAAGTCCCCCTTTGATTCCAGTGCCAAACGACATACTTCTTTTTGTTCAGTATTTGTTTATCCAGAAGTGGATGATGATATTGATATCGAAATCAACAAATCGGATCTTCGAGTGGATACGTATCGTGCCAGTGGTGCGGGTGGACAGCATATTAATAAGACTGATTCAGCGGTGCGGATCACGCATTTACCGACCAATACCGTTGTGCAATGTCAATCTCAACGTTCTCAACATAAGAATCGAGATACAGCAATGAGCTTATTAAAAGCAAAGTTGTATGAACTTGAATTATTGAAACAAAATGAAGAAAAACAGGTAGCAGAAGATGGCAAAGCCGATATTGGCTGGGGAAGCCAAATTCGTTCTTATGTATTGGATCAATCACGCATTAAAGATTTACGCACCAATGTTGAAACTGGCAATACCCAGGCTGTTTTAGATGGTGATTTAGACTTATTTATTCAAGCATCCTTGAAATCAGGACTATAAAAATGACAAACGAAGTAGAACAAGACGAAAACCGACTTATTGCACAACGCCGTGAAAAGTTAGCTGAGTTACGTGAGAAGGGCAATGCCTTTCCTAATGATTTTCGTCGTGATGTAATGAATGCCGAGCTGGCGGTTGAATATGAAAACACCTCAGCAGAAGATTTAAAAGAAACACCTCGACGGGTCAAAATCGCCGGTCGATTAATGACCAAGCGGGTAATGGGCAAGGCAAGTTTTGCTAATATTCGTGATATGTCTGGCAATATGCAGTTATATGTTAAGCGAGATAACCTAGCTGAAGGGGTTTATGCTGATTTTAAACGCTGGGATTTAGGCGATATTATTGCGGCAGAAGGTACGATGTTTCGCACGCAAAAAGGCGAACTATCAGTGTTGGTTGATGATATTCGCTTGTTAACAAAATCACTTCGTCCCTTGCCTGAAAAATTCCATGGTTTATCGGATCAAGAAACACGTTATCGTCAGCGTTATGTTGATTTGATTATGAATGAAGTGAGTCGAAATACCTTTATTATTCGCACCAAAGTGATTGATGGTATTCGTCGCTTCTTGATGGCAAGAAATTATTTAGAAGTTGAAACGCCAATGATGCATGTCATCCCTGGTGGCGCAACAGCACGGCCTTTTACTACCCATCATAATGCTTTAGATATGCCATTATTTTTACGTGTTGCCCCTGAGTTATATTTAAAGCGCTTAGTGGTGGGTGGATTTGAGCGAGTATTTGAAATCAATCGTAATTTTCGCAATGAAGGCTTATCAACTCGTCATAATCCAGAATTTACCATGGTTGAATTTTATCAAGCTTATGCAGATTATGAGGACTTGATGGATTTAACTGAAGAAATGCTACGCACGGTGACTCAAGATGTATTGGGAACATCACAAGTGCATTACCAAGGTACTGATTTAGATTTTGGAAAACCATTCCATCGCATGACCATTATTGAGTCAATCTTGCATTTTAATGCTGATATTACGACGGAACAGTTATCGACATTAGAAGCGGCGACGGTGATTGCAAAAGGGCTAGGCATTCCACTTAAAGATAGCTACGGTTTAGGCAAAGTTCAAATTGAGATCTTTGAAAAAACTGTAGAACATCGCTTGATGGAACCGACTTTTATTACCGCTTATCCAACCGAAGTTTCACCTTTGGCACGACGTAGTGATAATGATCCTTTTGTTACCGATCGTTTTGAATTTTTTGTTGGTGGACGTGAAATTGCTAATGGCTTCTCAGAGCTGAATGACTCTGAAGATCAGGCTGAACGATTCAAAGCTCAAGTGGCTGAGAAAGAGGCGGGTGATGATGAAGCAATGCATTTTGATGATGATTATATCCGTGCATTGGAATACGGTATGCCACCAACAGCGGGCGAGGGGATTGGTATTGATCGCTTAGTCATGTTGCTGACAGATTCGCCATCCATTCGTGATGTATTACTGTTCCCACATATGCGACCAGAATAATACGACACATTCAAAGACTTCAACTTATAAAAAAAGCCACTACTTCATCAGAAATAGTGGCTTTTTTATTATCAATGAATAATGTTGTTAGAAGCCAAATAAAGCCATTGCTTCTGCATATTCTTCACTATTCTCATCCAATTCAACAAGATTAATATTGGTATCAACACCCAATTTAGCAAAGGCAGGTACCGCATTTAATACTTCTACACCGAGTGCATGTTCAGTATTAATATGGCTTTGTAGATTGGCAACTTGCACTATATCAACAAGATCAGGACTTGTACTATTGCGTTCTAAGTTTTCATGTTCAGCTGTCACAGCAATTAAACTTTCAGGAAAGCCCCAGCTTTCTAAAATGGCAGCGCCAACGCGGCAGTGGAGATTGGTAAGTACGGTATCTAAAGCAACGGTATTACTGAGTAATTTAGGCTTGTCTTCCGCTTTCATTAAAATAGGCAGCTTACCAATATCATGAATAAGACCAGCCAGCATTGCCTCATCTTTTTTAATGCCCGGCTGTTTGGCGGCTAAGACCTGACAAATAGCCGAAACCTCTATGCTGTGTTCCCACAAGTCATGTAAGCGTTTTTCTAGGCGATTAGAGGTTGCTTGGAACATTTGTTCCATAACAAGACTCGTTACTAAGTTTTTCACTAGCACCTGACCAAGACGCGATACAGCCATTTGAATGCTATCAATAGACATTCTCCCACGATAAAGAGGGCTATTAGCTACCTTTAATAAGCGAGCAGATAAAGCAGTATCGGTAACAATAATATCAGATACTTCGGCGGCTGATGTTTCTGGATCATCAACAACTTCACGTACTTTAAGGGCAACTTCTGGCAAGGTAGGCAAGACTAAAGTGCCATTTTTCATGTCGGCTAATATTTCGTTATAAAACTCTTCTTGATCGGTCATGATATTAGTTCTGTATAATAAGATTTAAGTGTTAACTATTTTCAGTTATTTTGCTTGGCTTGCCAAGTTATTTTGCTATTTTCAGGTGTTAAGTTGAACGAAGATTTTCCGAGAATTAAACGTCTCCCGCCTTATGTATTCAATATCGTTAATGATTTGAAGGCACAAGCGCGTGCGCGGGGTGAAGATATTATTGATTTCGGAATGGGGAATCCAGATAAACCTGCACCCCAACACGTCATTGATAAGTTAACTGAAGCGGCACAAAGACCTGATACTCATCGCTATTCAGTGTCACGAGGCATTCCTCGTTTGCGCAAAGCAATCTGTGATTGGTATCAGCGTAAGTTTGATGTCACATTAGATTCGGATACTGAAACAATAGTAACGATTGGTTCAAAAGAAGGTTTAGCGCATTTAGCTTTGGCAACAGTTGGCCCCGGTGATGCGATATTAGTTCCGAATCCTGCATATCCAATTCATCCCTATGGTTTTGTTATTTCAGGTGCCGATATTCGTCATGTGCCATTAATTGCTGGCGGTGATTTCTTTGCTGAATTAGAAAAGTCAGTCAAAGATTCATGGCCAAAACCAAAAATGCTGGTTTTAAATTTCCCCGGCAATCCAACAACGCAATGTGTGGATTTAGAATTTTTTGAAAAGATAGTTGCCTTTGCCAAAGAGCATGAGATTTGGGTGGTGCATGATTTAGCCTATGGCGAAATTACTTTTGATGGTTATAAAGCGCCCTCAATATTACAGGTGCCGGGCGCTAAAGATGTTGCTGTCGAGTTTTATACCTTATCTAAAACATACAATATGCCAGGCTGGCGTGTTGGCTTTATGTCGGGCAATCCGATTTTAGTAGCCGCATTAGCAAGAATGAAGTCTTATTTAGATTACGGAATGTTTACCCCGATTCAAATCGCGGCTATTGCCGCATTAGAAGGCCCGCAGGACTGTGTTGATGAGGTTGTTGCAACTTATAAAAGCCGTCGTGATGTTTTATGTGATGGTTTGAATGCCATTGGTTGGAAAGTTGAAAAGCCGAAAGCAACGATGTTTGTCTGGGCAAAGATCCCTGAAAAATATAAAGAAATGGGCTCATTAGAATTTACTAAAAAATTATTACAAGAAGCAAAAGTAGCAGTGTCACCAGGCATAGGTTTTGGTGAATATGGTGATGATCATGTGCGCTTTGGTTTAATTGAAAATGAACATCGAACACGTCAAGCGATCCGAGGGATCCGCGATATGTTTAGAAAAGGATAAAGGTAGCTTAAAGTGCAATCAGTAAAAGTTGGCGTACTAGGTTTAGGTACAGTAGGTAGTGGTACTGTAAATGTTCTAACACGCAATATAAAAGAAATTACCCGTCGAGCTGGACGTGATATTGAAATTACCCGTGCGGCAGATCGTGAGTTTGATACGCCTAAAGGCTGTAATACGGATGGTATTGCATTAACCACCGATGCCTTCGATATTGTTAATGATCCTAGTATTCAAATCGTTGTTGAATTGATCGGTGGCACTGGCATTGCGCGTGAACTAGTGCTAACAGCCCTTGCTAACGGCAAACATGTGGTGACAGCGAATAAAGCATTGATTGCACTGCATGGCAACGAGCTTTTTGCACGCGCACAAGAAAAAGGCGTCACAATCGCTTTTGAAGCGGCTGTTGCGGGTGGTATTCCTATTATTAAAGCCATGCGTGAAGGCTTGGCGGCAAATAGCATCGAATGGCTTGCAGGCATTATCAATGGCACAGGTAACTTTATCCTGACTGAAATGCGTGATAAAGGCCGTGACTTTGCTGATGTTTTAGCCGAAGCACAAGAGCTGGGTTATGCTGAAGCCGATCCGACCTTTGATGTTGAAGGTATTGATGCCGCACACAAACTCACTATCATGGCGTCGATTGCTTTTGGTATCCCTTTACAGTTTGATAAAGCCTATACAGAAGGCATAAGCAAAATATCGCAAGAAGATGTGAAATATGCCGCTGAATTAGGCTATCGCATTAAGCATCTTGGTATTAGCAAAAAAACCGAGAAGGGAATTGAACTTCGCGTTCATCCAACTATGATCCCTCATCGTCGTTTAATTGCCAATGTTGATGGTGTAATGAATGCTGTTTTAGTGCAAGGTGATGCGGTTGGGCCAACACTTTATTATGGTGCTGGCGCAGGTGCTGATGCGACAGCTTCTGCAGTTGTGGCTGATATTATTGATATTGTGCGTGCTTTGACAACCGATCCTGAAAATCGCGTACCTCATTTAGCATTCCAAGCCGATTCATTAATTGACACACCTATTTTGCCTATGTCAGAGGTCGTTACATCGTATTATTTACGTCTTCATACAGAAGATAAGCCCGGTGTACTAGCTGATATTACTCGTATATTGAGTGAGCAAGGCATTAGCATTGAAGCTATTTTGCAAAAAGAACCAGAACAACAAGGTGGCATTGTTCCAGTCATCATGCTGACCCAGCAAATTGTTGAAAAGAATATGGATGCGGCAATGAGTCAAATTGAAGCATTACAATCAGTTACAGATTCTGTGATGCGTATTCGCGTAGAATCATTAGGATAGCACTTTTAGCTGTGCATCCAGAAATAGAGAAAGGAAAATTAATATGTTATTTCGTCCTCGTTACACAGGTTTAATCGAAAACTATCGCGACCGTTTGCCAGTGAGTGCTGATACCAAATTAATCAGCTTAGGTGAAGGTAATACACCGTTATTGAAATTGAACAATATTCCCGGTGTATTAGGCAAAGATGTTGAGATTTATGTTAAATATGAAGGTTTAAATCCAACCGGATCATTTAAAGACCGCGGTATGACAATGGCGGTAACCAAAGCCGTTGAAGAGGGTAGCAAGGCTATTATTTGTGCTTCAACAGGTAATACGTCAGCATCAGCAGCAGCCTATGCGGCGCGTGCTGGTATTGCAGCATTTGTATTAATTCCTGAAGGTAAAATTGCCTTAGGTAAATTAGCACAAGGCATGATGCATGGTGCAACCGTTATCCAAATTAAGGGTAACTTTGATGAAGGTATGCAATTAGTGAAAGAAGTGGCGGAACACGCGCCGGTCACCATTGTGAACTCAATCAATCCTTATCGCTTGCAAGGTCAAAAAACAGCTGCATTTGAAATTGTTGAAGAGCTATCTCGTGCTCCTGACTATCACTGCCTACCGGTTGGTAATGCGGGTAATATTACCGCTCACTGGATGGGATATAGTGAATACTTTAATGACGACATCATTCAGGCACGTCCTAAAATGGTGGGTTATCAAGCCGAAGGTAGTGCACCATTTATGCGTGGTCATATGGTAGATGCACCTGAAACAGTAGCAACAGCAATTCGTATCGGACACCCTCAAAGCTGGGATAAAGCGTGGAAAGTGAAAGAAGAATCACAAGGCTGGTTTGATGAATGTACTGATGCCCATATCTTAGCAACGCAAAAACTATTAGCAGAACATGAAGGTATCTTCTGTGAACCTGCCTCTGCAACATCATTAGCCGGCGCGATTAATGATATTAATAGCGGTAAGATTCCTGAAGGCAGTATGATCGTGTGTACGTTGACTGGTCACGGATTGAAAGATCCAGAAACAGCAATTAAACAAAGCACATCACCATTATTAACCGTTGATGCAACACTAGATGCTGTTCGTGATGCTATTTTGAACAATATGGCAGACTAAAAATGGCTGAAATGGCAGAACCTCAAGAACATGAAATTGCGGCTGCAAAGCGGCCGCATGATCTTTTCTTAAGTAACTTGATTATGAATCATATGTTGTTATTTGCAGCAATAGCAGCCTTTGGTCAAACGTATATCAAGTTTTTTATTTTGGTTCCTGTTTTTTCCATATCAGTATTAGCATATACCTTTTATCGTTCCTCCACGATTAAACGTGAAGATAGTGAATTCGTTTATATTCACTGGCAAATTGCTCGTCGTTGGAGCAATTTATTTGCTGGTGTATTACTCTTATTTGCTATTGTTGCCACCTTGGGATTTTTGGCCAATCAATACCTTGGCTTAATGAAAGAAGCCGTTTATGGCATTATCGGTGGCTTAGGAATTTTACCAACACTACTCTGCACACTGGTATTGATAGTTATTGAATCAGATTCATTACATCATGCAAAAGGAGGAGAAGTGCCTAAATGGGCTCGTAAGAAGTTTTTAGGTGAAGAAGACTAAGCGATGACTTTACAGCTTGAAGATACATATTTTATGTGGCGCAATTCTTATTAGCTTATATATGGTTAGACCTGATTTTTCTGGGCAAAATCACTCATAAACGTAATCAGAGCATCGACACCTTCTTCAGGCATTGCATTATAAATACTGGCACGTATACCGCCGATACTACGATGTCCTTTGAGAGCGATTAAACCTACTTTTCTAGCTTCTGTTAAAAAATCCTCATCTAAACTGGCATCATTCAAGGTGAAGACAACATTCATCCATGAGCGATATTGTTTTTCAACCAGGTTTTGATAAAAGTCTGAATGATCAATGGCGGCATAGAGTTTTTCTGCTTTACGTTGATTGATTTTAGCCATTGTCGCCAAGCCACCTAAGTCTTTTAACCATTGGAAAACTAGGCCAGACAAATACAAAGCATAGGTAGGTGGTGTGTTATACATCGATTTATAATCGGCCTGAATTTTATAGTTAAATGTGGTGGGCGTGCCTTGTAAAACATCACCAATAAAATCATCACGGACAATAACAAGTGTTAAGCCTGCCGGGCCAATATTCTTCTGGGCACCCGCATAAATGAGAGCAAATTTAGATACATCAATCGGGCGAGATAAAATAGTGGATGATAGATCGGCAATAAGCGGTACATCACCCGTATCCGGAATTGAATCAAATTCAAGGCCGTGAATAGTCTCGTTTGGAGTGTAATGCACATAAGCGGCATCGGGATTAAATGTCCAGCTAGATTTATCTGGAATGGAATTAAACTCATCATCTTCTGAACTAGCTACAATATTAACATCACAATACCGACGTGCTTCGGCAATTGCTTTTTCAGACCATTGTCCCGTGTTGAAATAGTCGGCTGATTTTTTTCCTCGAAGCATATTCATAGGAATTGCTGAAAATTGTGCAGATGCGCCGCCTTGTAAAAACAATACTTGATAGTTATCAGGGATTGCCATCAACTCACGAAGATCCGCTTCAGTTTGTTTGAAAATAGATTGAAATTCAGCACCACGATGGCTCATTTCCATCACATTCATACCTGTGTGATTCCAGTCTAAGAATTCTTCTTGTGCTTGTCGCAAGACTGCGGCAGGGAACATTGCTGGCCCAGCACTGAAATTGAATATTTGAGACATAAAGTATGACCTTGTTCGGAAATTTAGAGGGTGAATTGTAGCATAGACATCATTCTATTAAAGCTTAGATAATACCTTTTGACGCCATTCATCGGACAGTTCGGAGATGGTTGAAGCGCGCTTTAGAATATCAAGAGGATTGATGAAATTTTTATCGAAATAAGCATTAAAGAGAGTGTGTACTGATAATTGTTCTGGGTGCTGATAATGGAGTTTTACTGTGTCGCCTACTTGAATTGTACCTGTTTGTAGTACTTTGAAATAGATGCCTGTTGCACCGTGTTCGATAAATTGTTTTGGAAAAGTCTTGTCGTTAAACACCATGCCAAGTTTGAAGCAAGGTACACGGGGCTGCGTAATCTCTAATATGCAGTCATTTATTTTTAGCTGATCACCAATACAAAGTTGAGATTCATCCAGATCAGTCAGCGTTAAATTTTCACCAAAGTGGCCAAGAAGTAAATCATCTAATTCTAGCCGTTCAAGCCAATAATCATAGTGTTTTACTGAAAATCCATACACTGCTTTGTGTCCGCCGCCATGATTTTCCAGATCATATTGTTGATCACCAGCAAGACCTGATTTTGATACGGCAACAGAGTCGAAAACCGACTTTTTGAAGATACTTGTTGATATTTGTTTGCCGTTGTATTCGACTTCAACAGGCAGAGAAACATTAACCGAAAGTAGCTCCATAATTAATGTGGCACGACTGAATGGATCACAATATTGTCTTCAAAAAACACATTAAATTCAGGGTAAACCCAACGAGTAATGGGCGGTTCACCTACAGCAGAATATTTTTCTGTTGCTTGACCAAACTGTTGCTCAACCGATGACATCGACATGCCTCGTGTTGGGCGAAGTACGCCTTCAGTTGAATTAGCTACATCATAACGAGGATCAGTAATAGAAATGATTTCAGCCTGACTAATTGATGTAATAGAAAATAATAAGAGGCCAGCAACAAGAGTACTTATTTTGATCATGATGTTCTCCATAAATTAATGATATATAGGTAGGATACTACTCTGGTAAAAATAGCTCAACGAGTGTGTTGAGATAGCATAGACCTTTTTCAGTCGGTCGAATGTGATGGATATCTCGTTGGAGCAAGCCTTGCTCTTCTGCTTGTTGCAACGCTTTATCAATATGAGAAATAGGAATGCCTGCATGCTGGTAAAACAAGGGTGTTGGGAAACCATCAACGAGTCGTAATGCATTGAGCATAAACTCAAAGCCGACATCTTTTTGTGAGATGATTTCATTTGTCAGAATAACATCAGTACTTCCAGCGGTATCAATATAACGTTGCGGTTGTTTTTGTTTAGAGCGACGAGTGATTGATTGCTGTGCGGCATCACTAATTTTGCCATGAGCGCCAGCACCAATGCCAATGTAATCACCAAACTGCCAATAGTTTAGATTATGTCGACATTGTTGATTGTCTTTAGCATAAGCCGAGACTTCATATTGCTGATAACCTGCATTTGCTAAATGCTGCTGATTGGCTATTTGCCAGTCGATAATTGGATCTTCATCAGGTAACGTCGGTGGCTGTTTATGGAATAAAGTATTTGGTTCTAGCGTCAGTTGATAATAAGAAATATGACTAGGTTCTAAATCAATGGCGGTAGCGACATCATGTCGAGCTGATTGTTCTGTTTGATGGGGTAAGCCAAACATGAGATCAATATTAAAGTTCTCAAAGCCTACTTTATGTGCCGTTTCAATGGCTTTAATGGCTTGCTTACTATCGTGAATACGTCCTAATGCTGTCAGAGATTGATCGTTAAAGCTTTGTACACCAATCGATAAACGATTAATGCCTAAATCAAAATAATCAGCAAAGCGTTGCGCTTCAAATGTTCCGGGGTTGGCTTCTAAGGTAATTTCAATATTCGGACTTAAAGGCAATAAGGCACGAATAGCTGAAAATAAACGATCATAGGCTTCAGCAGAAAATAAACTTGGCGTACCGCCACCAATAAAAATACTTTGTACTGTCCGGCCCCAAATATAAGGCACTTCTTGTTCTAAGTCTTGAATAAGTGCATCAATATAGGCTTTTTCAGGCAGCTGATCAGGTGATTGATGCGAATTGAAATCACAATAAGGGCATTTACGCACACACCAAGGCACATGAATATAAAGACTAAGCGGTGGTAGGGCCGTGAAGTTAAACATAATTATTCTGCTGGCTCCCAACCATTTTTCCATTGTAATAACGGGATAATGACAGGCTGTTCACCATTAGCATAAAACCAAGAGTCAACGGCATAACGCGTATTTGACTGAGTATCGATAATGGTTGCTGTGTTATGCGGTGCAAATAAGCCGCCACGATGAGTACGAGATGCTTGTTGGTGAAATTGCAACAAATCACTATCTGCTAATAAGCGTAAATAAACGGTTGTATTTGTTGCTTCATCAATGCAATCAAGTTGCCCTCGAATGCCTTTACTCATATCATTCTTTGCTCGATCTTGCCCTGTTCCCGCCTGTGTGCCAGAGTATATTTCAAGCAAGGCGACGGCGTGTTTTATTTGTTCTCTTTCTTGTCCGGCATTAGTTGCGATAGGGTAAAAGTTTGCTTCAATACAAATAGAGTAGTTACTCGGTGTTGGTAGAGTGATAAACGGTGTTTCACTTACTTGCATACTATCGGCTTTTCGTATTGGTTCAATCCTATTTGATGGGTATGATGTGCATGAACTTAAAATGCAACACAGCACTATTAGGTAGATAGTTTTCATTCAATATTTAAGCTTGAAATTCAGTCATAAACTGTCGAATTGCTTTACCGCGGTGACTAATAGCATGTTTTTGTTCTGAACTGAGTTGGGCTGCACTGCATTTATGCTCATCTACCCAAAAAACAGGATCATAACCAAAGCCATCATCGCCTATCGGCGATGTTAAAATTCGACCCTGCCAATCAGCTTGGCAGATCAAAGGGGTTGGATCTTTAGAGTGGCGCATCATCACTAAAATACATTGGTAGCGTGCCGTGCGTTCATTCTCTGGCACATCTTTCAATGCCGCTAATAAGGCATTTAGATTATCAGTATCACTGGCATCAAGACCTGAATAACGTGCCGAATAAATCCCCGGCGCCCCTAGTAAATAATCGACCTCAATCCCTGAATCATCAGCAATAGCGGGCAAGCCAGTATGTTCACAGGCATTTCGTGCTTTGATAATGGCATTTTCAACAAAGGTTAATCCTGTTTCTTCTGCCTCTGGCACATCAAAATCAGCTTGAGGTATTACTTCAATATCCATCGGTGAAAATAGCTGGGCAAACTCACTGAGCTTGCCCTTATTGCCACTTGCTAAGACAATTTTATTGCTCACTCAGCTAATGCTTCTTGCTGTTTAATAATCAAATCAGCAATACCTTCACCCGCAATAGCTAACATAGCCGTTAATTCTTCAGGGCGGAACGCATGACCTTCAGCCGTACCTTGCACTTCTATATAAGCACCAGCATCATTCATCACTACATTCATATCGGTTTCAGCATTTGAATCTTCGGCATAATCCAAATCAAGCACGGGTTCGCCGTTGTAGATGCCAACAGAAATAGCGGCAACTTGCCCTAATAACGGGTTCTTCTTGATTTTTTTGGTTTCTAATAAGTGATTGATCGCATCTTGCAAAGCAATAAATGCACCGGTGATCGATGCAGTACGTGTGCCACCATCAGCTTGAATAACATCACAATCAATCGTAATACTACGTTCGCCCAAGGCTTTTAAATCAATTGATGCACGTAAAGAACGACCAATTAAACGTTGGATTTCTTGTGTGCGACCACTTTGCTTGCCACGTGCCGCTTCACGCGCCATACGAGAGCCGGTAGAACGAGGCAACATACCATATTCAGCCGTGACCCAACCTTCACCTTTGCCACGCAAAAAGTGAGGAATACGTTCTTCAACAGAGGCAGTACATAAGACTTTGGTATCGCCCATCTCAATTAAAACTGAGCCTTCCGCGTGTTTTGTGTAATTTCGAGTGATAGTAACTTGGCGTAATTCATTGTTTTGACGACCGCTTGGACGCATAGGGAAATCCTTAATAATCTAAAATAATGCAAACATTATACGTGGCTTATCCTCATGTTAATATGCTAACTACTATTTTTAGTTCAGGAATAACCGTGACACAAAGCATGACAGCATTCGCTCGCAAAGAAGAGCAAACACAACAAGGTGATTTAACGTGGGAAATTCGTAGCGTCAACCACCGTTATCTTGAAACATCATTACGCTTAGATGAACGATTTCGTCCTCTAGAAATGAAAATAAAGAAATTGTTTTCAGGGAAACTAGCACGAGGGAAAGTAGATGCTAGCCTACGGTTCAAATCATTAGAAAGCCAAAGCGCATCACTTAATATAGATCAAGAATTAGCAAAGTCCGTAGTCGCACACTGTGATCAACTCGCCATGCTCACGACACGACCTGCACCGGTTGATATGTTGAAAGTATTGCAATGGCCTGGCGTATTACAAGCCGACAGCCTCGATCAAGACGCATTAAACACTGCTGTAATGTCTAGCTTAAATGATGCGATAGATGAGCTAATCATCACTAGAAAAACCGAAGGTGCGGCTCTGCAACAAATGATTGAACAGCGTTGTGTTGAGGTTAATAACATCGCCATTAATGTACATGAACGTATGCCTGATATTTTAGAGCAGCAACGAAAACGCCTAGCCGAACGGGTTGCTGATATGCAAGTAAACCTTGACCCCGAACGTTTAGAACAAGAAATGGTGATGTTGGCTCAAAAGAGTGATGTTGCAGAAGAGCTAGATCGCCTGCAAAGCCATATCGTAGAAGTACAAAATGTATTGCAACGTAATGAACCAACAGGACGACGCTTAGACTTTTTAATGCAAGAGCTTAATCGTGAAGCCAATACATTAGGCTCAAAATCAATTAATACCGAAACGACACGGCATTCAGTTGATCTTAAAGTGTTGATTGAACAAATGAGAGAGCAAATTCAAAATATTGAATGATATGTTAATAAACTTTATTAATTATCAACCTAGAAATCTAGCTAGAAGCCTGATCTTAACGTTATACAATATAGACCAAAATTAATGCTCTATACCGCATGCAATATGACCTGGAGCATTAATTGATGATCCAGATCATGTTATATGTAGAAATGTATATTTTAATATCCTGTGGTATTGATTGATTGGGATGCAATCAATTATAGTTACTGCTTTTTTATTTAAAGCACACCTTAATTTATTAATGGTCTAATTAGAAAATAATTTTAAGCTTAGGGGATATCGCCGATATAAATGATTACTAAATATGTTTTTTTAAACGAGTGGTAACCATGTGTACCGTAGATTTAGATTGCAATAGGGTTTATTGGGAAAAGTTGAAGAATGACTAAAATAAACAATAAAATAATTTTCTATTTATTACCGAGTGTATCTGGAGTTATTGTTGCCTTATTTATTGTCTGGCTAGGTTCATTAAATCTGGGTCAAGGCATATTAATAATTGTTTTATTAATTCTTTCTGGATTATGGGTTGGACATTTACTTTATGAGCGTCTTCAAACAGAACTAATTCAGCAACAGCAGCAGGAAAAACAGCATAACAAAGTAGTATTTGAACGAGTTGAATCATATGTATTAGCATTGGAAGAATTATTTATAGATGCCCTTCCTATTGTTAGCAAACAAATTGCAACATCAAAAACGCACACCGAACAAGAAATAGCAACCTTAAGTGAACGGTTTGCTACCATGACGGCCAAGATAGCCGAGTTAAATGCTAGTCGGAATAATAATGATGATGGTTATTCAATAGATGCTTTATTAAAAGGTTCAAAGGCAATTTTAAGTGGTGTAATGGAAGAATTAAGCGCACTCAATGAAGCCGAGACAATGATGATCAATGAGGTGCGTAGTTTATCAATTCACACCGCAGAGTTAGATAGTATGGCTCAAGATGTTAGAGCCGTAGCAGAAAATATAAACTTACTATCGTTGAATGCGGCTATTGAAGCCGCGAGAGCAGGTGAACATGGGCGAGGGTTTGCTGTGGTAGCGGATGAGGTTAGAAAGTTAGCCCAAACCTCAGCGGAAACTGGGACTAAAATTAGTAAAACGGTTAAATCAATTAACATCGCGATGTCTTCAGCACTCAATACGGCAGAAGAAACGAGTACGACTGATGGTGAAAGCATTTCTAAATCAGAGAAGTATGTTGAGAAAGTTTTAATGGATATTGAGAATACCTTGAATTCATTTAAAAGCCATACTGAAGTGCTGACTGAGGGCAATGAACAAGTTCAAATGGAGATATTTTCACTTATTACTGCATTACAATTTCAAGATCGAGTGTCTCAGATGTTAGAACATGCCGAGCATAATTTAAATGATTTATTTGAAATAGTAGAAACACATAAAGATATAGATTTAGAAAATCGGAGTTCGGAGTTGATTTCAGTCACAAATCTTCTGGAAAAAATGGCGTTGAGATATACCATGTCAGAGGAAATCGAGCATCATAATGCTGCTGTATCTGGTGGATTCGAGCAAGCTACAAAGACTGACGGTGATGACCTGACTTTTTTCTAAATATTTTAAAAATATAATAATTAGGGCATTAAAAATGGCAAAAACAATAATGATTGTGGACGACTCAGCATCAATTCGACAGGTTGTTAGTTTAACGTTAAAAGGTGCAGGTTTTAATGTGATTGATGCCGTAGATGGTGTTGATGCACTTAAAAAATTAGATGGTGTGAAAATTCATTTACTGATTACCGATGTAAATATGCCCAATATGGATGGCATTACTTTAGTGCAAGAAGCCAAAAAATTACCTGCGTATAAATTCACTCCAATGATGATGCTCACAACTGAATCATCCGATGAGAAAAAGAATGCAGGTCGTGCGGCAGGAGCTAAAGCATGGCTGGTTAAACCATTTCAACCACCGATGTTATTGGCAGCAGTATCTAAATTGATATTGCCATAGTATTCAACCAAGCCTTTTAGGAGACTGTTGTGACTATTGATGTAAAAAAGCAAACTGAGTCGATCATTCATCTTATGATTCAAGATGAAATGACTATCTATAATGTGTTGGAGCAAAAACACATATTATTACCTTACTTAGAAGCAAATAAAGAATTACAACTTGATTTGTCGGAAGTGACTGAGATTGATAGTGCCGGTATGCAGTTATTAATCATGCTGAAACAGCAGGCCTTAAAAATTAATAATCAATTTAGCCTTGTACATCATAGCCAAGCAGTTGTTGAAGTGTTGGGGCTTTTAAACTTAGCATCATTTTTTGGTGATCCCGTTATTATGCCAGCAGATTGGGATGTGTCATGAGTGATTTAGATCTAGCGTTAGAAACATTTAAGCAAGAAGCAAAAGAACTTCTGGATGAAATGGAAAATGCCTTACTTGCCCTTGAAGATACGCCTGATGATAATGAAACGATTAATAGTTTATTTCGAGCTATGCATACTATCAAAGGTTCATCAGGTTTATTTGGCTTTAGTGATATTGTTGCTTTCACCCATGAAGCTGAGACTATTTTAGATCAAGTTAGAAATGGAGAAAGATCTATAAATGACCAATTGATTTCAGTTTTATTGGACTGTAAAGACCATACAGAAAAATTATTGGCGCATTGTATTGAATCACCAGAGCAAGACTTACCTGAAGAATTGAGCTCGATAGGTAAAGAACTTGTTTTTCAGTTAACTGGAGAAATTCAGGAGGAGAGCTTGCCAGCTGTTAGCGATGTAATTGCGGCTGCTGGAATGGAAACAGTGGGTGAATCCTCTGATTTAAGTGACAAATGGATCATCTCATTAGCATTTAAATCTGATGCTTTAAGGATGGGAGTTGATCCCTTATCATTCTTACGTTATCTAAAAACCTTAGGTGATATTGAAACTGTTTTAGTACTGACAGATGAAATTCCAGCCGGTGATGAATTTGATCCGGAAAGTTGTTATCTGCATTTAAAAGTTGCCTATAAAAGTAATGCGGACAAGCAAACCATTGAAGATGTATTTGAATTTGCTAGTGATGATTGTGACATTAACATTTTACCTCCACACTCTAAAATAGAGGATTATCTGTCTATTTTAGATGAATTGGAAAGTGATGTAGATAGATTGGGTGATATCTTAATAAATATTGGTGTATTGACTAAAAATGATGTTGCTAAAGCAGTACAGAAACAGAACATAGAAGGTTTGGATAGTAAGCCAATAGGGGAGATTTTAGTTGAGCAGCATGTAGTCCAACCAGAATTAGTTGATAAGGCACTCAAAAAACAACAGCAAGTCAAACAAAAGGTGGCTAAAGAAGCTAGTTATATTCGCGTTGATTCGAGTAAGTTAGGACAGTTGATTAATTTGGTTGGCGAATTGGTTATTTCTGGTGCCGCCATGGATTTGATGGTAGAGCGACATGGTTTAACAGATGTTGAAGAGGTTGCTGAAACCCTGAATACGTTGGTCAGTAATATTCGTGATATTGCATTAGATTTACGGATGGTACCTATAGGTGAAACCTTTACCCGATTTAAGCGTGTGGTTAGGGATGTCGGTAAAGAGTTGGGTAAAGATATTGAGCTTAAAATCACTGGAGGTGAAACCGAATTAGATAAGACGGTTGTTGAGAAGATTAATGACCCCTTAACGCATTTGATTCGGAACTCACTTGATCACGGGGTTGAGACTCCTGCACAAAGGGAGCAAGCCGGTAAAACGGAAAGAGGGTGTATTCAGCTTAATGCTTACCATCAATCGGGTCATATTGTTATTCAGATTATCGATAATGGTGCAGGTTTAGATACCGAGAAAATTTTAGCTAAAGCCATTGCTAATGGTTTAATCCCTGAAGATCACAATCTCAGTCAACAAGAAATATTTAATTTGATTTTTGAGGCAGGACTTAGTACCAAGCCGCAAGCCACTGACTTATCCGGTCGTGGCGTGGGCATGGATGTGGTGAGAAGAAATATTGAAGGATTGCGAGGTAATGTCAATATTGACAGCGTTGCCGGACAAGGCACTACCATTACTATCCAACTGCCATTAACATTGGCCATTATCGATGGCTTTATGGTTGAAGCATCAAATGAACGCTACATTATTCCACTGACGATGGTGGAAGAATGCGTGGAAATGAACAGTGATGAGTGGAAAGTTGATGAAGTTCAACATTATGTCAATTTAAGAGGTGTGGCATTGCCTTATCTACGATTGGGTGAGTATTTTAATGCGGGTAAAAAAGGCAAAGAAAGAAAAGAAAAAGGGAGAGAAAGCCTAGTTGTTGTACGTTCGGGTCAAAATAAAGCAGGTTTTGTCGTGGATGAGTTACACGGAGAACATCAAACTGTTATTAAGCCATTAGGCAAAGTGTTTGAGAATTTAGCTGGGTTAACAGGGGCTACGGTATTGGGTGATGGTAATGTTGCTCTGATTCTAGATGTTCAAGGGCTTATTCAAAAAGCAGTAAAAAGTGGCAGGCATTAGCTAGTTATTACTGATCCCTAAAAAGAATTTAAATGAGAAACTGAAGGTAAAAAGGATTATAACGTTATGACATATTTTAGAAATTTAAAACTGGGTAGTAAATTAAGTGTTATTTTATTATTGATACTAATTGCGACGTCAGCAGGCTCCTATAATGCGATTAATAATATCAAAGAAACAGCAATAACCGTTGAGCGAATCACTCAGATCCGAGTACCGACTGCAGAGTCTAGTATGAAAATGTTGAATGGTTTGAATCAGGCGCTGGCAGCACTTCGAGGTTGGATGTTACTCGGTAACGAAAAATTCAGAGATGAGCGTCAAAACGTATGGACGCAGGATATTGAATCTGCACAGGCATTGATGCAGGAAAAAGCTAAAACATGGACAAATCCAGAAAATATTGAACGACTTAATCGTATTAATGAATTGTTACCCGAGTTTAAGCAAGCACAACGAGAAATTGAAGATATTGCTCAAACCACTGCGAATATTCCTGCAATAAAAATGCTATTTGAACAAGCCGCTCCTCAGGCCGGAATTATGGTTAAAAGTATTACTGCCATGATTGATTTAGAAGCCAATTTATCTGCAACTGATGAGCGTAAAATGCTATTGGGTATTATGGCAGATGTTAGGGGTACGATTGGTCTAGGGCTTGCCAATATTAGAGCCTACTTACTATCAGGTGATGAAAAATTCAAACAAAAGTTTGATGTGCTTTGGACGAAAAATATACGTCGATTCCAAGATTTACGTGATAATACTTATCTATTAGATTCCGAGCAGCGAAAGGCTTTTGAAGCATTAGATAAAGCAAGAACTGCATTCATGCCTCTACCAGCACAAATGTTTGAATTAAGGGGGGGGAAAGACTGGAATCTTGCAAATTATTGGTTAGGTACCAAGGCTGCTCCAGTTGGTGCCGAA
This sequence comes from Piscirickettsiaceae bacterium, assembly GCA_013215825.1. Lineage (GTDB taxonomy): Bacteria > Pseudomonadota > Gammaproteobacteria > Nitrosococcales > Methylophagaceae. Next base: position 613,595 of record JABSQN010000001.1, read on the forward strand.
TTAGTTTCTATTTTAAAGGCGATGTCTTCTAATCAGCAGCAATTATTGCAAGATGATGCAAAACAATCATTGATAGCACAACAACAAGCAATAACATCAAGTTGGATTTTAATGGCTGTAAGTGTACTTATCGCTATTATTTTAGGTTTGTTATTTGTTTTATCGGTTAATAAGCGTTTAGGTAGTTTATTGGTCGCATTAAAACAATTAGCAAAAGGTGATTTACAAGCTCAGATTGATGAAGGAAATTTGTCGAAAGATGAAATTGGTCAATTGACCCGTGCTTTGATTGAGATGCGTAATCAGTTACGAGATGTGATTCAAACTGTCCGTAGTGGTGCTGATAATTTAGCGAGTGCATCTCAACAAGTAAGTGCAACAGCGCAAACGATTAGCCAAGGTGCGGTTGAACAATCAGCTAGTGTTGAAAGCACCAGTAGTGCAGTGGAAGAGTTAAATGCCTCGGTACAACAAAATGCAGAAAATGCGAGTGTCACTGAAAAGATGGCCACTAGCTCTGCGAGTGAAGCACAACAAGGAGCGATGGCTGTTACTGAAACAGTGACTGCAATGAAACATATCGCTAAAAAGATTGGACTGATTGAAGATATTGCCTATAAAACCAATCTACTGTCTCTGAATGCTGCTATTGAGGCTGCTTCAGCGGGTGAAGCAGGAAAAGGTTTTGCAGTGGTTGCAGCTGAAGTACGAAAGTTAGCCGAAACTAGCCGAGTCACGGCAGAAGATATTAGCGAACTTGCCACTAATAGTGTTGAGATAGCAGAAAAGGCAGGCAAACTCATTACAGAAGTAGTGCCTGATATTACAAAAACATCTGATTTGATACAGGAAATCAGTGCTGCTTCTGAGGAACAGGCTAGCGGTATTCGTCAAATAAGTGATTCAATGAATCAATTAGATTCAGCGACGCAACAAAGTGCTGCAGCATCTGAAGAATTGGCAGCCACGTCGGAAGAGTTAAGTGGTCAAGCTGAACAATTACAACAAGCCGTTGCATATTTTAAGCTTGAATCTGGTGGTGGACAAACACCGGCATCTCTACAAGAACGAAGAGCTGCAATTAAACCTAGAGCATCATCAGCGACAGTGTCTGTAGCACCAATTAAGTCAAATAATAGTGGCAGTGAGCCAGACTTTAATGAACAAGACTTTGAACGATTCTAGTCTGGGAGTTTATTTATGAATGAAGTAGCAATAAGTAATGGAACAGCAAATGATGTTGCCCTTGTTGAGCAAGGACAACAGGGGCAGTATTTAACTTTCTTAGTTGGAAAAGACAAGTTAGCAATTGGTATTCATGATGTTAATGAAATTATTGAAATCAGTAATATCACTCGAGTACCCATGACGCCCGACTATATTAGAGGTGTCATTAACTTACGAGGTAATGTCGTACCTGTTGTTGATTTGTCAGCAAGACTAGGTCATCAAATAAGTGACATTAGCAAACGTAGTTGTATTGTCTTAGTTGAGATTATTACGGATGATGAAACACAAAGTATTGGGATGTTGGTCGATCAGGTAAATGAAATACTTGAGATCCCTAAAGAAAATATTCAGGCAGCCCCTGAATTTGGTTCAGATATTAGAGTGGACTTTATTCAAGCAATGGGACGAGTAGATGATGACTTTATTATATTGCTAGAAATTAGTCGCGTTTTGTCTGTTTCCGAATTAGCAACACTCAGTAAAGTAACGCAATCATCGGCTACAAATATACCTTTGAATATTGATGAGGAAATCATCGATTAGTCCGGTGGAAAAGAATCAGACAAGAAAATATAGTATTTATATAAATAAGATAAAACAGTTACTTAGGGGTCTAGAATGAATTTTATTAAAAATATGGGATTTAAAAACAAGTTAGTCTTACTATTAATTACGCCTATAGTCGGGTTGTTATTTTTCTCGTTTTTTGCCATTCAGATAAAATACATTGCAGCCAATGAAATGGCAGATGTTGAACAAATGGTGCAAATGAGTGTTGAAATTAGCTCTTTAGTCCATGAACTTCAGAAAGAGCGCGGTACTACTGCTGGTTTTTTAGGGAGTAAAGGTGAAAAGTTCTCATCAGAGATGATCGCCCAAAGACGTTTGACTGATGACAAGAAAAAAAATCTAGATAACTTTTTAAGTGAGTTTGACCAATCACTTTTAGGCAGTCAATTGCTTAGTCAAACTTTAAATGATTTTAAAAAAATAACATCAATTAGAGGAAAGGTATCTTCATTTAAAATTACTACTAAGAATGCCATTGGTTTTTATACTAATTTAAATAGTCATTTTTTAGCTACGATTAATCTTGTTTCTACAAAGAGCTCTAATGCCAGTATCGGAAGCATGACAACTAGTTACGTTAACTTCTTACAAGGAAAAGAACGATCTGGTATTGAACGAGCAGTATTAAGTAATGTATTTGCATCCAATAAATTTGCCAAGGGATTGTTAGAAAAAGCAATTTCTTTAAAAGCGATGCAAAATGCATTCTTTAGTAGTTTCATAAGCTCAGCATCATCAGAAGAATCACAAGCTTTTAATGCAGTAGAAAAATCGGATGCAGCTAAAGAAGTAACTAGAATGCGTACTGTTGCTTACGCAGCCGGAACTAATGCTGATTTGAAAGATATTGGTGTGGAAGCAAGCTATTGGTTCAAAACATCAACAATTCGAATTAATGATTTAAAGACATTGGAAGATCAACTTTCTGTTAATTTGAAAAGTGCAGCAGGTATGATCCGCCAACAAGCGGATATTTCGCTCAAATGGTTTTCAGTCATCACCTGTTCAGTTGTTCTTATTACCCTTTTGTTGGCGGTGTTGGTGACTCGGATGTTGCTTAACCAATTAGGAGGCGAGCCAAAAAGGATTGCAGATATTGCCCAGCAAATTGCCGCCGGCAATCTAAATATAAAGTTTGAGTCCTCTAAAAAAGAGCAAGGAATTTATGCAGACATACACCAAATGGTCGTTAAATTACGTGAAATAATTCAAACTGTTAGTAGTGGCGCTGATAATTTAGCGAGTGCATCTCAACAAGTAAGTGCAACAGCGCAAACGATTAGCCAAGGTGCGGTTGAACAATCAGCTAGTGTTGAAAGCACCAGTAGTGCAGTGGAAGAGTTAAATGCCTCGGTACAACAAAATGCAGAAAATGCGAGTGTCACTGAAAAGATGGCCACTAGCTCTGCGAGTGAAGCACAACAAGGAGCGATGGCTGTTACTGAAACAGTGACTGCAATGAAACATATCGCTAAAAAGATTGGGCTGATTGAAGATATTGCTTATAAAACCAATCTACTGTCTCTGAATGCTGCTATTGAGGCTGCTTCAGCGGGTGAAGCAGGAAAAGGTTTTGCAGTGGTTGCAGCTGAAGTACGAAAGTTAGCCGAAACTAGCCGAGTCACGGCAGAAGATATTAGCGAACTTGCCACTAATAGTGTTGAGATAGCAGAAAAGGCAGGCAAACTCATTACAGAAGTAGTGCCTGATATTACAAAAACATCTGATTTGATACAGGAAATCAGTGCTGCTTCTGAGGAACAGGCTAGCGGTATTCGTCAAATAAGTGATTCAATGAATCAATTAGATTCAGCGACGCAACAAAGTGCTGCGGCATCTGAAGAATTGGCAGCCACGTCGGAAGAGTTAAGTGGTCAAGCTGAACAATTACAACAAGCCGTTGCTTACTTCAAGTTATCCTAAATAAGTGATTCTATAGATGTTAGAACCATTACATACTGCCTCAGCAGCATATGATGTTATTTGAATTTAAGCGTATAAGGATATTTTGTTAAATGGCTTCAATGACGGTAAATGAATTTAATCTCTTTCAGAAATTCATATACGACCATGCAGGAATTGATCTTGCCCCGGCAAAACAGATTATGGTCAGTAGTCGATTAACTAAAAGGCTAAATTATTATCAATTAGATAATTTTGGGCAGTATTTTGAGCTGGCGATGAGCTCAGATAATCCACAAGAATTTCAAATGATGGTCGATATTTTAACCACCAATGAAACCTATTTTTTTCGTGAACCTAAACATTTTGATTTTTTACAAAATGAAATATTAAAATCATGGCGTGGTGAACATTTTCGATTATGGAGCGCAGCAAGCTCGTCGGGAGAAGAGGCCTATTCTATTGCTATGTCATTGGCCGATAATTTAGGTGGAAGAAAATGGAGTATTTTAGGTACCGATCTAAGCACTAAAGTATTGGAAAAAGCACGACACGGTGTTTATATGATGGATCGCATTGAGTTACTAGATCGGAAGCTAATGGAGAAATATTGTTTGAAAGGTGTGCGTTCGCAAGAGGGAACTTTTCGAATTGCCGAAAAATTACGGCAACATGTACGATTTAAACAGTTGAATCTAATGAAACCATTACCTCCTAAAATGGAAACATTTGATGTGATATTTCTTAGGAATGTTCTTATTTATTTTGATAATGACACCAAGAAACATGTAGTGGAACGAATTATTTCCTCATTGAAACCTGGCGGATACTTTTTTATTAGTCACTCTGAGACATTAAGTCGGATTACCGATCAGTTGGAAATGGTTCAACCTTCAATTTATATAAAAAGATGAACATCCAGCCGTTTAAACATACAAATCGGATAATTATTGATCCAGGTGAGTTTTATGTCAGTAATAAACAAGAGGTGATCTCAACCTTATTAGGCTCTTGTGTGGCTGCATGTTTGTATGACCCTGTTAATAAAGTAATTGGAATGAATCATTTCTTATTGGCCTATAAACATCACTCATTTGATAAGCCAGTGATTGAATCTGAGGAAGGCCGATACGGATTACAATCAATGGAATTGTTAATTAATGGCATGATGGCTAAAGGTGCTAGCAGATTGAACCTTAAAGCAAAGTGTTTTGGTGGTGGTGATGTATTACATATAAGAGGTGAGCCTGGTGGGCGAAAAAGTGTTGGTGGCGTTAATATCGATTTTATTCGAGAATTTCTGAAAAATGAGAATATACCAATGGTTAGTTCGGCATTAGGTGGAGATTTTGGTCGAAATATACATTTTGTAGGTAGTGATTTCTCTGTGTTTGTAAAAATGATAGGTGTAAATCAGGAATCAAAACTTGAACAGGAAGAAAGAAAATTTTGGAAGAAAAGTATTGATGAACATGAAAAACAAATTACCACTGTTGGTAGTCAGAATGAATTTTGGTAAACAAATATGAAAGAAATAAGCGTATTTATTGTTGATGATTCAGCTGTTGTAAGACAGGTGCTAACAGGTGTGTTAAATAATATTGCAGGTATTACTGTTATTGGTTCTGCCCCGGATCCTATTTTTGCCCTTAAGAAGTTAGAACAAAACTGGCCAGATGTCATCGTGCTAGATATTGAAATGCCACGAATGGATGGCGTCACTTTCTTGAAGAAATTGATGAAAGAACATCCAATCCCTGTGGTTATTTGTTCAACATTGACCACCAAAGGTGCAGAAGTCACTATGCACGCGATGAGTGCAGGTGCCGTTGATATTATTACTAAACCAACGATTAATCTTAAACACTTTTTGCAAGAGTCCGAAACACTAATGGGACAGGCTATTAAGGGTGCTGCTCAAGCAAAAATGAAACATGTTCGATCTTTAGATTCTTCTATTAGCCCCATTATGGTTGAAAAACCATTGACTGCTATGGTTGAAACGACAGATCGGGTAGTTGCAATTGGTACATCCACTGGCGGTACGCAAGCATTGGAGGCTGTGTTGACCCGATTACCTAAAACAGCGCCAGGAATAGTCGTTGTACAGCATATGCCAGAAGCCTTTACGGCAGCATTTGCACAACGCCTCAATAGTGTGTGCCAGGTAACGGTAAAAGAAGCGGAAAATAATGATCGCGTGATACCGGGTCTTGTTTTAATTGCACCGGGAGGTAAACATTTATTATTACGCCGAAGTGGAGCTCAATATCGAGTTGAAGTAAAAGATGGCCCTCTCGTTACAAGACATAAACCATCGGTCAATGTCTTATTTCGATCAGTTGCTACTGCTGCTGGTAATAATGCCATAGGTATTATCATGACAGGTATGGGAGATGATGGTGCTAAAGGCTTAAAAGAGCTTCATGATACTGGTGCATTGACTATTGGACAGGACGAGCAATCTTGCGTGGTTTATGGAATGCCTAAAGAAGCATTGAAAGTCGGTGGCGTTGATGCTGAGATTCCATTAGATGAAGTTCCACAACTAATTGTGACCTCACCGAGCCGATCACGTTTCTTATCAGAAATGAAGAAAAATAATAGGCAGCTATTGTAATCCCCCATTACTAACCCAAGTCAAAGTAGAGATTTAGGTATTACGGATTTTATGAAAATATTAGGTGGTTTCAGCGCTTTTGGCATAAGCTCTAAAAAGTGAGTGTAACTGAGGAATGTGGGGAATTCCTCTTTCCAAAACCTTGCTATAAAGCCAGTGTAGATGATCTTGAAATCATCGATGATGTGATGAGTGAAAAACAGTGATAATAGTTATGATCTCACTCATCGACATTTTAGAGTGTCGAGTTCGTTGATGAATATCCTCCGTTAGACGTTATTCCCCCCTTCAGGCATAAACACCTTACAAAAATCGTCGACATCACAGAATATGTCTGTTAATTTACTCATGGGTCTGTTTTATTTTTACCGAAATCTTTGTCGTAAAAAGATCTGATCGGTTAACCGGCTTCTAGTTCCTTTTCTTATTCCGAGCTGAGGTTAATTAAGATATTGAATAGAGAATAAAAATATGAGTGGTAGCCTGTTTATTGTGTCAGCACCGTCAGGTGCAGGAAAAACAAGCTTGGTGAATGCCTTGGTGGAAAAAAATAGTGATATTCGATTATCGGTATCACATACCACGAGATCGGCCCGGGAGGGTGAGGTGAATGGACAAGATTATTTCTTTGTTAAGCATGAAAAATTTGCGCAAATGCGTGATGCAGGAAGTTTTTTAGAATCAGCAACGGTATTTGATAATTCGTATGGCACATCGGACGATGCGGTAATGTCGCAGTTGCAGTTAGGCTGTGATGTGATTCTTGAAATTGATTGGCAGGGTGCAGAGCAAGTTCGCCAAAATCATCCAGATTGTATTAGTATTTTTATATTGCCGCCATCAAAGTCAGCGTTAGAACAGCGTTTACGCGGTCGCGGGCAAGATGATGATGAGGTGATTGCGCGTCGAATGCAAGATGCCGAAGCTGAAATGTCGCATTATATTGAGTTTGATTATTTAGTCGTAAATGATGATTTTGATCAAGCATTGATCGATTTAACAGAGATAATCGGCGCTAAACGACATTCCTTATCGATTCAAAAGAACAAGCAAGCTAAGCTATTAATAGAATTACTAGCCTAAGCATTAGATATTTCGTAAAATTACGGGTTTTTATTCGGGGAAGACATCATGGCACGCACAACAGTAGAAGATTGCTTAGAAAATGTAGATAATCGTTTTCAATTGGTATTAATTGCATCAAAACGTGCACGTGAACTTGCTATGGGTGCTGATCCATTGGTTGAACGTGATAATGATAAAGATACCGTTATTGCCTTACGTGAAATTGCTGCTGGTTTAATTGATGCTAGCATTTTAGAAAAAGCAACAGCTCGTCCACATGCGGAAGAAAGCATTGTTAAGGATGAAGAGTTGAAAGCAGCACTATAATTTTTAAATTTCTAAGCTGAAAAGGTTGTTTGAGTAGTGAGTACAAAGCCGAGCGTTAGTTCTGAGCTGGCGTTAATTTATGGCGCTGAACCTAAGCTTACAATTGATGACTTGTGCTTTGTAACGGCTAATTATTTGGAAGCAAAGCAAGTCGATGATATTCGTCGTGCTTATTTCTTTGCTCATTATGCTCATGAAGGTCAAACTCGCCGTTCTGGCGATCCCTATATTACACATCCATTAGCCGTCGCTCATGTTTTAGCGATGATGCATATGGATCATGAATGTATTATGGCGGGCTTGTTACATGATGTGATTGAAGATACGGATATTAGTCGTGAGGCATTGGCAACAGAATTCAGTGAAGATGTTGCATTACTGGTCGATGGGGTTAGTAAGCTAGCTAAAGCAGCCTTTGAAACACAAAAACAAGCACAAGCCGAAAATTTAAGAAAAATGATGTTAGCGATGTCGCAAGATATTCGCGTGATTATCGTTAAGTTGGCTGATCGTCTTCATAATATGAGGACATTAGGCCACTTGCCTTCAGAGAAACGTCGCCGTATTGCTCATGAAACCTTAGATATTTATGCGCCTATCGCTCAACGACTGGGCATGAATTTAATGCGTCGTGAGTTAGAAGATTTAGGTTTTCATGTCCTATATCCAATACGTTATCGCGTGTTATCGAATGTGGTGCGTAAGGCACGAGGTAATCGTAAGGAAATTGTCAGTCAGATCACCAGCTCTGTTTTAAATAGAATGGAGCAAGAAGGCTTAACGGGTGACATCCAAGGACGAGAAAAAAATCTTTATAGTCTTTATCAGAAAATGGTGAAGAAAAGTCTATCCTTTTCTGAGGTGATGGATGTCTATGCATTTCGAATTGTAGTTGATGATGTGGATGCCTGTTATCGTATGTTAGGTGTTGTTCATAATCTTTATAAACCGGTACAAGGCAAGTTTAAAGATTATATTGCCATCCCAAAAGCAAACGGCTATCAATCGCTACATACTGTTTTATTTGGCCCTTATGGCGTGCCTATTGAAGTGCAAATACGTTCGGGTGATATGGATCAAATGGCCGAGGCGGGCGTTGCTGCACATTGGTTATATAAAACGGGTGAAGATAAAGGTAATAGCCAGTCTCACCGTTTGGCTAGGCAGTGGTTACAAGGTCTTTTAGAGCTGCAAAAAGGATCGGGAGATTCGGTTGAATTCCTTGAGAATTTACGTATTGATTTATTTCCAGAAGAAATTTACGTTTTCACACCCAATGGCAAGATAATGTCTTTACCTCGTGGTGCCACGACAGTAGATTTTGCTTATGCGGTACATTCAGACGTGGGTAATACCTGTGTCGCCGCACGAATAGGGCGACATTTAGTGCCGCTAAGTACGCGACTTAAAACTGGGCAGTCTGTTGAGATTATTACTGCACAAAAAGGGAGCCCTAACCCAGCATGGCTTAATTATGTGATTACAGCTAAAGCACGAACCAGTATTCGACACTATTTGAAGCAACTTCGTAATGAAGAGGCGATGGTGTTAGGTAAACGATTATTATTGAAGAATTTAACGGCATTCTCTGTTCAATTAGAGGATATTCCAGAGCAAAAGATTAATTCAGTGGTGGCTGAATTTGATTTGGATAACTTTGACCAATTATTAGAACAAATTGGCTTGGGTAATCAACAAGTATTATTGGTTACGCAGAAATTAATGAGGGATATTTCTGCATTAGCAGATGAACGTCAGCAACCATTAGTAATTGCTGGAACAGAAGGAATGGTAGTGAGTTTTGGACGTTGTTGCTCTCCTATTCCTGGCGATCCTATTCATGGTTTTATTAGTGCTGGTCGTGGTATTGTTGTTCATCAATTAAATTGTAAAACAACATTAAGTTTGCGTGAACAAAGTGATAAATGGCTGGATGTGATGTGGGCCGATGATATTAAGAGACAATTTCTTGTCGATATTATGGTTCATGCGAAAAATCAACGTGGTGTATTAGCAACGATTGCGGTTGCTGCATCTGAAAGTGATTCTAATATCGATAATGTGGTGATTGATGAACGAGATGGCGGTTATTCTGATTTACGTTTAACACTTGAAGTTGATGATAGACAGCATTTGGCGCGAGTGATACGTCGTTTTCGTCGTATTGATTCGATTGAGAAAATCACTCGGGTTAAACAATAATACGAGACATTCGCACGATAAGCGTCTCAATAGATATTAAATTTAATCGTCACAGATTAAAAGTGACAAGAATGGAGAACAGCATGGCACGTGAAATTATTCATACATCAAAAGCACCAGAAGCAATTGGTACCTATTCTCAGGCAGTTAAAGTCGGAGATGTTGTTTATATGTCAGGGCAAATCCCATTAGTACCTGAAACAATGATGATTGTTGAGGGGGACTTTGCCACACAAGTACGTCGTGTATTTGATAATTTAACAGCGGTGGCTGAAGCGGCGGGTGGTAGTTTGCAAGATATTGTTAAGTTGAACATATTCTTAACTGATTTGGCACATTTTGGTACGGTTAATGAAATCATGGCTGACTATTTTCAACAACCTTATCCAGCTCGTGCAGCAATTGGTGTGGCATCATTACCCAAAGATGTACCGGTAGAAATGGATGCAGTTATGCACTTGGGTGCATAAGTAAGTCCTGTGACGGAAGAGCATGCTTTATCTCAATCAGTTACTGCATTAAAAGGTGTCGGCAGCAAAGTTGCTGAACGTTTAAGTAAACTAGGTATAGAGAAGATCCAAGATCTCTTGTTTCATTTGCCATTACGTTACCAAGACCGAACACGTTTATTTCCATTAGGAAGTTTACGCGTACAGCAAGAATGTTTGATTGAAGCGACGGTTAAAACAAGCCAAATTAAGTTTGGCCGTCGTCGTTCTTTATTGTGTCATATTGAAGATGGCACCGGCTCTATCGTCTTACGCTTCTTTCATTTCTCAAATTCACAACTCAAGCAATTAAGCCAAGGCGCACGCATACGCTGTTTTGGTGAGGTGCGTTCAGGGCCTTCATCACTAGAAATGGTGCACCCTGAATATAAGATCATTGCATCAGATAAAGTAGTTGCAGTGGATGCCGAGCTGACGCCGATTTATCCAACTACCGAAGGCATTCATCAAATTGGTTTTAGAAAACTGATTAAGCAAGCTTTAGCAATGCTTTCAGGTACACACGCATTGCCGGAGTTGCTACCAGATTCATCACGTTTACATCAGGTGGCAAAAGCATCATTGGTGGATGCTTTATTATTTGTCCATCAACCACCGCCCGATGTCGAGATTCAATTATTATTAGATCGCAAACATCCAGCACAACGGCGTTTGGCATATGAAGAGTTATTGGCACAGCATTTGAGTATGCGTCAGGTGAGAGCGCTGGCTCAACAACATCAAGCCCCCATATTGCAGGGTGATAAAAAGTACAGAAAGGCATTGTTAGATGGCCTGCCCTTTCCTCTTACCAAGGCGCAACAACGAGTTGTTGCTGAAATATTAGCGGATATTAAGCGTGATGTTCCAATGCAACGTTTGGTGCAAGGGGATGTCGGTTCTGGTAAAACCGTGGTGGCGGTATTAGCGATTATTGAAGCGGTATCGGCTGGCTTTCAAGCCGTGATGATGGCGCCAACTGAGCTATTAGCAGAACAGCATTATCAGACATTTAAAACATGGTTAGAGCCTCTAGGTATTCAAGTTGGTTGGTGTGCAGGTAAGCAAACAGCCAGTGAACGCAAACAGGTGCTTGAGGCATTAACACAAGGCCATGTTCAGGTCGCAATAGGCACGCATGCCCTATTTCAAGATGAAGTGGTGTTTAACAATTTGGGTTTGGTAGTGATTGATGAGCAACATCGTTTCGGTGTGCATCAACGTCTAGCGTTACGAGATAAGGGACGTGGCAGCAATAGTTTCCCTCATCAATTAGTGATGACGGCAACACCCATTCCTCGGACCTTAGCCATGACAGCGTATGCTGATTTGAATGTATCTATTATTGATGAATTACCGCCAGGTAGAACGCCAGTAACAACGGTTGTTTTACCGGATACACGACGTGCTGAGATAGTGAAGCGTGTTCATATTGCTTGTCAGGAAAACCGCCAAGTCTATTGGGTGTGTACATTGATTGAAGAGTCAGAGCATTTGCAATGTCAGGCGGCAGAAGATGCTGCGAATGAGTTGCAAGAAGCACTGCCTGATCTGCGTATTTCTTTAGTGCATGGACGGATGAAGTCGAAAGAGAAAGAAGCGGTTATGCAGGCATTCAAAGCCGGTGATATTGACTTGCTGGTAGCCACAACCGTGATTGAAGTGGGTGTTGATGTACCTAATGCTAGTTTAATGGTGATAGAAAATTCGGAGCGATTAGGCTTGGCACAATTACATCAATTACGTGGTCGAGTAGGGCGCGGTAGTGTGAAAAGTCATTGTGTTTTAATGTATCACTCACCATTATCTAAAAATGGGCAAGCACGATTACGTTGTTTAAGAGAGTCTACAGATGGCTTTGCTATTGCTCAACGTGATTTAGAGTTACGAGGCCCGGGTGAATTATTGGGGACACGGCAAACGGGCCTGCCACAATTTAGAGTCGCTAATTTAATGGAGGATGAAGATTTATTGGTCTTTATGGCGGCGGCGGCGGATAAATTGTTACAAGAAGCACCAGAGAATTCAGCACCATTAATAAATAGATGGTTTGGGCATAAATTAGATTTTGGACATGTATAAATGAGAGACTGGACACGATGGCAAGCGCCGCAACGGCGTTTAATGCCCGCTAACTTAGCATCATGGCTGACCGATACCGGCTCATTAACGAGACGACTAAAGGCACATAGTAAAAATGACTTTTCAGTGCAGTTACTTGGAAATCATTGGGTTAAACCACTAACAAATGAATGCCAACGTTTAACTATATCTATGACGGAACTTGTCTATCAGCGTGAAGTGCGATTGATGGATGGTGACATTGCAAACATTTATGCGCGAACAGTGATACCACGCACGACATTTATGGCAATGCAATATCGTTTTAATAATTTGGGTAATAAGCCCTTGGGCGAGCTATTATTTACAGCGCCTTTTGTTAAACGTGGTGCCATTGAAGTCGCGTGTTTAAAGCCGGGGCAATGGTTATATGAAATGGCAGTATTAGACGAAGAATATCGCCCAGAAGAATTATGGGGCCGACGTTCCACCTTTATTATAAGCGGCAAGAAACTGTTGGTTAACGAGATTTTTTTGCCGACTTTAGCATGGAGTTAACAGTGCAAGAAAAAGTAATGCCTTATATTCAGCTAATGCGTTTAGATAAGCCCGTTGGTATTTTATTGTTATTGTGGCCGACGTTATCGGCATTGTGGATCGCGGCAGAAGGAATGCCTGATCTAACGGTGCTTATCGTCTTTGTTTTGGGCGTTATTATTATGCGTTCAGCAGGCTGTGTGATTAATGATTATGCAGATAGAGATGTTGATGGTCTAGTGCGTAGAACAATGGATAGGCCTTTGGTATCGGGTGCTTTAAAGGCTAAACAGGCATTAATTTTATTTGCTGTACTAGGGGTTGTGGCTTTTGTTCTAGTGTTGATGTTGAATACATTGACTATTTTAATGTCTGCAGTTGGTCTGTTTTTAGCGATAACATATCCCTTTATGAAGCGTTATACCTATTTGCCACAGGTGTATTTAGGCGCGGCATTCGGCTGGGCAATTCCCATGGCCTTTGCTGCACAAACTAATGCTGTACCAGTGATTGCATGGTTATTGTTTTTAGCTAATATTCTGTGGGCAACCGCTTATGATAGTTTTTATGCCATGGCAGATCGTGAAGATGATTTATTAGCAGGTATAAAGTCTACGGCTATTTTATTTGGTGATGATGATAAAGTAATTATTAGCATTTTACAGATAAGTTTCTTGGCCATAATGATGTTGGTGGGTAGGCAGGCAGAGATGAGCGCTGTTTATTATATCGGCGTATTTATCGCATTGCTTTGGTTTGTATATCAGCAAAAACTAGTTATTAATAGAGAACCGGCACAGTGTTTGCAGGCGTTCTTAAGCAACAATTGGGTGGGTGCAGTATTATTTTTAGGAATTGCTGCCCACTATGGATTTTAAATGTTTGTTATGGGGTCGTTTTAAGTGAGCGAAAATTTATATACCCGTAAAATGGGAGAAGAGTACGACACTATTTTCCGTCAGTGCGTGAGCTTGAATACTGAATTGCATAAGTTAGTGCCATTGGCAAAACAGATGCATTTATTGTCATCAAATGCGGTGAGTTCTGCCGCGCGGGCGGGTAGTGATGGCGATGCATTTCGTGTTTTGACACAAGATATCCAATTGCTGGGTGATGATGTGTCGAGTTGTATTGCTGATACACAAAAGATTATCGGTGAAATTGTAAAATTAGCATCAAGTTTGGCACAGCTATTTTCTAGTTATGTGACCTATGACGATCTTTTGGAACGCATGGATGATGATGGACCGACAAACGCTACATTCTTTTCACAAGGTCAGTATCTGATAGCGGAAGAGATACGAGATAATAATATTAAGTTAAGCCGAGCGTTAGGCACGTTAACTAATTTATTATCACCCGTAGCCACATTGGTGAGAAAAGGTGAATATCTAGCAGTATGTTCTTCAGTCGAAGCAGCAAGTTCAGGTGAGTATGGTGTTAGTTTTGAAGCCGTTTCATCCATGCTTAGAGAGCTGGTTGGACAATTAGGAACGCAATCAAGGAAACAAAGAATGTTACTCCGAGATTTGTCAGAAACAATGGAAAAACAACAGAATAATATGAGGAATTTATTATATGCGCGCTGAACAACTTTATAAGAAAAATGCTCATAGCTGGATGGTCATGGGGCGTGATCCTGATCGACGTGAAGATGTTATTGAAACAAATCAATATCTAATACAAAACAATGGTCGAGGTTTAATTCTTGATCCTGGTGGTATTGAGTCTTTTTCAGTCGTTGCTGCGGAATTTTCTAAGCATTTTGATTTGGCAAATGTTGAAGCTATTTTTGCATCCCATCAAGATCCGGATGTTATTTCATCTCTGTCTCTATGGATCCAAACAAATCCAAAATTAATCGTGTATGTACCGGCAATATGGGTGAGCTTTATTACGCACTTTGGTGTGTCAGAAGAAAACCTTCGTCCGATACCCGATGAAGGTGGCACCATTACCTTAGGTGGGCATGATTTGGAAGTTGTTCCTGCACATTATGTTCATTCATCCGGCAATTTACATATCTATGATCCACAAGCAAAAATCTTCTTTTCTGGTGATTGTGGTGCTGCATTATTACCGACAGATCATACAGAATTATTTGTAACTGATTTTGATGAACATACCAAAGCTATGGAATATTTTCATCGTCGATGGATGCCTTCTAATAGTGCGAAAGCTCGTTGGATTGCTGAAGTACGCAAACGTGATGTTGAAATGTTATGTCCACAACATGGTTGTATCTTTAGAGGTGAAGATGTTGAGCGCTTCTTATCGTGGTTTGAAAACTTAGATGTAGGTTCCGCATGGAGTCGAACATAAGCCTATGTTGTGACTTTTATGAGAGAATAAGTTCTCATGAGCTTATTGTCTAAAACAGTATTATTAGTTGGCCTGCTTTTGCAGGCCAATTTTTTATGGGCTGATATTTATCGTAGTCAGAATGCGAACGGTACTATCAGCTTTTCTGATCAAGCTTCGGCTGACGCCGAGATTATTAAGCCAGTTGTTCAGACCTATCGTTATAAATATCAAGTAGCGAAAGTGTATGATGGTGATACTATTGTTCTCAAAAATGGTGAGAAGGTGCGCCTTTTAGGTATTAATACGCCTGAAATTGAAAGCCGATATCGACAAGGAGAGGCCGGTGGATACGTTGCTAAAAAATGGTTGCAAGATAAGTTAAAGCAAGGAGATGTATACCTTGAATATGATCAGAAAAAGCGTGATAAATATAATCGATTATTAGCCCATCTGTTTTTACCAAGCGGGGAGCATTTAAATAAGTTAATGCTTGAACAAGGCTTGGCTGTACTCAGTATTATTCCGCCTAATTTACGTTATGTTGATGTGTTAATAGAAGCAGAGATGCAGGCTCAGGAAGAGGGACTTGCTATGTGGTCAATGGATGAATATCAAGTTTATCCGGTATCAAAATTATCCAAAGAACATAAATCATCGGGTTGGCATCGATTTTTAGCAACACCGACAAAAATAACAGAAAGTCGCAAATATATACGATTGATTTTAGATAAGCATGTCGATCTTCGAATTGCCACATCCAATTTAGATTTATTCCCTGATCTGCACTCATATATTGGTAAGAAGCTGGAAATAAGAGGCTGGGCATCTCGCCGTAAAACACATTATTCAATACTTGTTCGTCATTCAAGTGCTATTAAAATATTAACGTTAGAATAGCAATGATATTATTTTACTATTTATTAAGAGAGCTTATAGTACTGTGACTTGAGCTTGCTATCGTTGGATTTCAGTGTGACTGTGTGTGATTTTACAAGGGCCAATAGAAATCAATGGGTCAGTGGTTGATTTACCGACATTCATCGCATCGGCGGCTTCACGCAATGGATAGCCTTGCTCGACTACTAATTGAGCTTAAATTCGGGTGAAAATTTAGGGCGTGTTTGTTTTGTCATTGCGTCACCTGTTATATCGACCAAGTGATAATATCACCTCGTATCAGGTGGCTAAATACTGTACCACTACCACTACATAGCCACATTAATGGAATTGAATCGTTTTGGGGCTATGCTAAAATACGACTTGTTAAGTTTAAAGGTATGTTTAATTTACACCTTAAAGGGTGTGAATTTAGGATTAATAATCGAGACCAAGATTTATATAAAATCTTACTCGATATTTAGAAATAAGCCGATTAACTTGTCATGGCCCATTAATATTATTACCCAATTATAATATGTGATATTCACGTAAATATAGCGATCTGTTTATTTGTTTTTTGCTATCCATTCACAGCATGTTTTTAACGGCATCGGTTTGGAAATATGATAACCCTGAGCAAAATCACAGTTTAATTCTTTCAATTTGTCTAAGATTTGTTGTGTTTCGACACCTTCGGCTACGGTATCCATTTTTAATTCTTTTGCTAATAAAATACATATCTTGACGATTGACATGGCCTCATTATCGTTCATCATTTTCATAATAAAATGTTGGTCTATTTTGAGTTCGGTAAACGGTGCTTGATATAGTTGTACGAGTGATGAGTTTCCTGTGCCAAAATCATCAATGGATAGCGGGAATCCTTTCATCCGGAGACGATTTAATATATCTAATGAATCAGAGACAGACGTTAGAATAGCCGATTCTGTCAATTCAATGGTAATTGAATGGGCTGGAATACCTTTGGATTTTAATTGCTTAGATAAGTATTCTGGCATCGATAGGTCTAAAAGATCTTGGGCTGAAATATTAATCGAAATTTTAGGATTAATACCCGTATTACGAAAGGATAAATAATCATCCGTTGCAAGATGAATAACTTCATTTGTTAGATCAGAGATTAGATTATATTGTTCAGCTAATGCAATAAATTGGTCTGGAAAAATCAAGCCTCGGTCTGGATGTTGTAAACGAACTAAGGCCTCAAACCCGTGTAATTCACCGGTTTGAAGATTAATCTGTGGTTGATAAAAAAGAACAAATTGATGCTGTTCAAGTGCAGTGATTAAATCAGTTCGAGATAACACTTGGTTTTCTTTTTTGAACGGTGCTGTTTGCTGCTCATCGGTGCTTGCAAGACTATCTAGCACAAGTTTCTTTTCGCCATGAATACGGTTAATGCATTTAATGAATAAGTGCGTATCAATGGGTTTAGTAAAGGTCTCTGTGACAGTAATATTTTTTGCATCAGCAAATTGTTTTGCCGAATGTAATACGCGATCATCAAAACCACTAATAAGGAAATAGGTAGGGTGACAACCTCGATCATGCAGTAATCTCATGACTTCGATTCCATCCATGTGGGGCATATTGAGATCAAGTAAAATAATATCGTTATCTGAAATAGATTGTTCAATAAAAATAGAGGCAGAAGTGTAGCCCGTTGCAAAAAATCCTGCGACATCAATCATCTCTAGCATCAGGTCTACTTGTTGATCTTCATCATCAACAACATATATTGAAATTTTTTCGGATATAGTAAGTGGGCCCGCTTCAATTAGGGCCATTTCTATTTCTTTTTCATACCCTTGGGTATATTGACTGATCTCTTGATCAGTCCCTTTTATATGATTAATAAACCAATTCTTAAAAAAGACAATAAATTCAGTAACAGATTCTTGATCTGCGTTTATGTGCTGTAATGTCTTTTGTAGTTGTTTAATCATCTTATTGTGAATAGACTGATGATTTTGACTATGTGGATAATCAGAGACTGACATAATGGCTTCTTCACGACTAAAGTGAGATTCTGTGTAGAGGATGAGTTCATTAGCCAATTTATAAAGCAGATCGATATTGTCTTCTTGGCTGATTAAGTGGGCTTCATAAAAAAGCTGAAATAACTTTTTATGATCGTCATCAATGGCGTTAACACCCACACTAAGTGCTGGTGACCAACACCAAGACTCAGGAATATCAGTCATCAACTTTTCCTTGGAGTAAATTAGCAATACGATTCACTAATGTCGATGCATTATAAGGCTTGTGAAGCATCGTTTCATGTAGGCTTGCATCAGAAGAAACAAGATGGCGGTTGTCACTAAAACCGCTAGCTAGTTGGACCTTAATATCTGGATAGTTTTCTTTAATATGGCGAGCTAATTGATAGCCATCAATATTTGGCATAATAACATCACTTAATACGCAGTCAATGTGGTTGGCAGCTAAAATATCTATGGCATTATCACCATCGTTAGCGAGTAATACTTTGTAGCCTGCCATCGATAAGATTTCTTGAGCTAGTTCACGTAAAGCAGGTTCATCATCAACCACTAAGATAGTTTCACCATTGCCCAGTATGGGGTGATTTGTTTGTTTATGAGTGAAAACAGTTGTTTCAGCATCTCGATAGCGAGGAAAATAGAGATTAAATTCAGAACCAACATTCGCTTGAGAATAAACCCTAACAATGCCGCCCGCACGTTCCATAAAACCATATACTTGGCTCAACCCAAGTCCTGTACCATTACTGCCTTTTGTACTAAAGAATGGATCAAATATTTTACTGAGATTCTCTGGAGTAATGCCACAACCGGTATCAGTCACAGATAGTTTAAAGTAATCATTCTTTGCTAGTCCCAATAACGATGCTTCAGAATACGATAAATTTAGTGTATTCGTTGTAAAGGTTAATGTCCCGCCCTCTGGCATTGCATATTGTGCATTAATGGTTAAATTGAGGAGAGTATCTTCTAATTCACCAGCATCAGCCCATATTTTCCAATCTGAATCACATAATTGATAATTAAATTTAATACGTGCAGTTGCTGATTTTTGTAATAATTCTTTTTGTTCATCAAGTATTTCATGTAATGCTATTGATTGTGCATGTGTGCTTTCTTGTTTAGAAAAGTTAAGCATACGTTGGGTCAGCTTGCGGCCTCGTTCACCGGCTTGAGCGATATTATCGATATATTTTTTGAGGCCTTCGACATTAGAATATTTTAAATCCATCAAATCGGTATAGCCTAGGATAACACCAAGCATATTGTTGTAGTCGTGGGCTATTCCTCCCACTATTTTACCTAGAGCATCCATTTTTTGTGCGCGTTGAAGCTGAGCTTGTTGCGTTTTTATTTGTGTTAAGTCTTGGCATGAACCGATAAAACGACGTTTGCCATTGTTTGGCAGTGGTAGTTCAGCGAGTGAAATACGTAATGGGAACGTGCTCTTGTTTTTATGTTGTCCCATGACTTCTCGAGCATGAGATATTGTTTTTTTATTGCTTGATTGTAAGTAATTTTTTATGTGTTGGTCATGCTGACTTTTATCGGGTTCGGGCATGATGATAGAAACGTTTTCACCTAATGCTTCGTTAGTACTGTAGCCGAACAGTTCAGAGGCAGCATGGTTGAAGCTTAATATGATGCCATCTTCATCAATGGTGATAACACCGTCACTTAAAGTATCAAGAATTTCACTTTGTTCTTGTTCTTTTTGTTTAAGCGCTTGTAAGGCTGCTCGTTCGCCAGTGACATTAAGTACAAGTGATGCAGCACCGATAACGGTACCAGAATCATCAACTAAGGCCGTGTTATGCCATTCACAGAGTATTATCTTTCCATCTTTAGTTAGATTTTCATTAATGCTGGTCGTCCCGCCTGTTTGTGCCATCAAGCCTTGCCAGATTTCTTTTACATCAACAACCTCATCGTCAGGCAACATAATATCGGTAAAGTTACGACCTTTAACTTCTTCTAGCTTGTAACCGAACATTTTTTCAGCAGCCTCATTCCAGTTGAGCACCTGAAATGCAGTGTTCCATTCAATAGCGGCTAAGGGTGTTTGTTCGCGGTATAACTTAAGATGTTGAAGTGATGTGTGTGCTTCATCTTCCAGTTGTTTACGTTGGGTAATGTCCTGAATCATACATAAATGATGAGGTTGGTTTGTATCCTCAACCGTTACAGGTGCAATAGTCATATCGACCCAAACATAGCTACCATCTGGATGTTGATAGCGTTTTTGCATATTAAATCCTGATATTTCCCCCGCATTTAATCGCGCCATATTATCCAAATCTTCTTGCACATCATCAGGGTGTGTAATGCTCATCCAATCAATGCTGGCCATTTCATCCATTGTTCTGCCTGCAATTGCAGCAAACTTTGGATTAACCTTATCAATTTTACCTGTAAGGGAATTAATCAGTGCAACACCCAATGGCGACTCTTCGAACATTGTTTTAAATTGTTCTAATAAGCCCGTCGCTTCTTTACGTTGGGTAATGTCACGTGCAATGCCTAATATACCGATAAATTTGCCATTAGAATCATGCATAGGTGTTTTGATGGTCTCAACTAGCTCTGTATGACCATCATCAGCAAAAATAAGGATTTCTTCGTTTATAGAAGGTTTGCCTAGGGCAAGTGCTAATTTATCTTTTTCACGGAAAAAATCAGCCATTTCTTTATCGACAAAGTCATAATCCGTTTTGCCAATAATCTCATTTTCTTTAGCACCAAACAGTCGTTCAAATTTGCTATTACAGGCTAAGTAGATACCATCACTATCTTTTAACCAAATAAGATCAGGTAGGGTGTGTAATAAGGTATTTATAAAGGTTCGACTTGATTCTAATGATTCTTGCAGAGAATATTCATCGGTTACATCACGGAAGACAACGATGACTCCGGTGATTTTTCCACTTGATGAACGAATGGGGGCGCCAGAATCAGCAATTTGATATTGAGGTCCTTTTTTAGATTTGAGCATGGTGTGATTGGCTAAGCCAACAATTCTCCCTGTTGCAATTACTTTTTCAACAGGGTTATCAGCACGTTCTAAAGTTTGGGCATGAACAATATCAAATACTGTTGTTAATGGTATGTCTAGTGCCTCAGAAAGTGACCAGCCGGTGAGTTCTTCAGCAACAGGATTAAGATGAGTAACATTGCCTTTAGTATCGGTTACGATGACGGCATCACCAATTGAGTCAAGAGTAATACGAAGGTTTTCTTCTCGATCAAACAATATGCGAATATCATTTGTTCGACGGCTGTCATAGCGATAAAGAATATAAGTAATTAAAGCACCGAAGATTAGGGTGACGCTAATAAGTAGGTTTTGTATGAAAGTGAACTGCTGTAACTGTGTTGCCATTACGTTATGCAGTGCTGTTTCGATATTTTTTGCTGCAAGTGTGAACTCTAAAAATTTTTGATCAAAGCGTTGATCAATATTAGAGCCAATACCAGACTTGGAACGCGCATCCCAACGTTCATGGGCAATTGCTCGAAAGGCGTGAATTCCCGCTATTGTTTGTTCAATTTGATTACGTAAATTAGGATCATCTATAGGTATCAAACGACCTTCCTTATTTTCACCACCAGACAGCATGGCTTGTGCATACCATTCGGCTTGATCAATATGTTGCCATATTGCTTCAATATCAATCGTTCTATCATTACTAACAATTTCTTCAAACCACAAGTGTGCTGTTGTGGCTTCTACTTGGATTTCCATGCTGGCATCAATAAGTGGGGTATAACGCTCAGCAATATCTCGCCCAAGATAGGAAGAATAGAACATGGCGGACGCCATACTAATGGTGAGTAAGACGGTTAAGAAAACTATTTTAGTACTTGTCATTTTCATAGATGTTTAGACACCATACTTAAATTACGTGAAGATGCAGTTTTTCACTTAGACATTCTCACCTTGGTGGGAATGGCGTAACAAAAAAAATGTATCTTGAATGGTCATGGGTCTATGTATATCCATGATGATATTAGCTGGGCTACTTTCAAGCCATACTACCATAAATTATAATGACTTTGGCGATTGTGTTTTACTCATTTTATTTCAGCAAGTAGCTGTCCAATCATTGATTCGGCTT
This sequence comes from Piscirickettsiaceae bacterium, assembly GCA_013215825.1. Lineage (GTDB taxonomy): Bacteria > Pseudomonadota > Gammaproteobacteria > Nitrosococcales > Methylophagaceae. The sequence goes on from JABSQN010000001.1 coordinate 635,919, forward strand.
GACTTAAGTAACTACCACCAAATAAATTAAGGTGATTAATAATATGGTAAAGATTATAAAGTGTTTTTCGAGTTTTATAACCTGGATCTAAAGGATATTCTGTTTGATAGGCTGAGTAGAATTCACTACTAAAGCCTCCAAATAATTCAGTCATAGCAATATCTGCTTCACGATCACCATAATAACAAGCAGGATCAAAGATAACAGGGTTGCCTTGTGGATCAGCGGCGGCATTGCCTCCCCATAAATCACCATGCAATAGAGATGGTTTGGGTGAGTAGTTATCAAAAAATACGTGTAAGGACTCTAAAAGCTGTTGACCTTTGTCTTGTATTTGACCTGTAAATCCATTTTTTCGAGCAAATTTAAGCTGCTGCCCTAAACGACGCTGCTGCCAGAATGTTAACCAGTCGTGTTCGCGGTCATTGTGTTGTGGCGTGCTACCAATAGTATTGTCGATATGCCAACCATAAAAATATTGAGTATGTTGATGAAGTTTGGCTAGTTGCGTGCCAAGCAACTTACTTGTTTGGCCTCGTAAGCTACTTAGCTCAATATACTCCAAGACTAAATAACTATGACCATCGGCTTGTCCATAGCAAATAACGTCTGGAATACGGACACAGTTTAACGCCCTCATTTCTTCTAGACCATTAGCTTCAGCTTCAAACATAGCTGTTAGGTGTGGTTGATTAAGCTTGATAAAATAAGACTGGTCAGCTGTTTGTATCTGATACGCAGTATTGATACCGCCACCGCCTATTGATACAAGACGATGATTTTTTAATGGCTGTCCTGTTGCCCCTTCAATATGACGAAGAATAGAATCAAAATTAGCCATCACCGGTTTCCTGAGTAAACCTAAATAAGCATGGTATGCTGAGACACGCGTGTTTGCCAAGATTTTAAAGGAAATTACTAATGTCAGAACAAAATATAAATACAGCAATAAATGATAAACAACGAGTAGCAATCCATGCTGCAAATTTGGTTGAAGATGGCATGATTGTTGGCTTGGGTACAGGCTCAACAGCAAATTATTTTATTGAAGAGTTAGCACGACGAAAACAAGAAAAGGGTTTGCAATTTACTGCGGTGGCGAGTTCAGTAGTAAGTACCGTCAAAGCGCAACAATTAGGGATTGATTTATTGGCAATTGAACATGTAGACACATTGGATCTTTATGTTGATGGGGCCGATGAGGTGACCGCTGATTTAACCCTATTAAAAGGTCGAGGTGCAGATCTAGTCAGAGAGAAATTATTAGCTAAAGCCAGCCAACAAATGATTGTCATGGTTGATAATAGCAAGTTAGTTTCGCTGATTGGTGAAAATTATCCAATTCCCATTGAGGTGATGCCTTTTGCTTGGCAGTTAGTGCAAAAAAGTCTATATAAAATAGGAGGACAAGGTGGCTTGCGTCCTAGCGCTAACGGTGATGGTTTGGCAGTGACATCACATGGTAGTTTGGTATTAGATATAACGTTTGATGCTCATATCGATGATTCAACATTGAATCGTTTATTAAATGCTATTCCTGGTGTAGTTGAGCACGGAATTTTCTATCGATTAGCATCATTAGTGTTGATTGCTAATAATAATCAAGTAGAAGAACGCCAAGCAAATAAAACGGGTTGAAATTACTCAATTAGCTTTATTGAGATGACGTGGCGTAGCGTTATAAATGGCCTAGTAAAGTTTCAGCTTTAGAAACGCCAAATTCACCAGAACCTTCAACCCCAAGATACTTAACAATCCCATTATCGACTAACATCGCAAAGCGGAAACAGCGAATACCCATGCCGCCAGCAGTTAGATCGCGATCCAAGCCGAGTGCTTTAGTGTATTCAGCGCTACCATCAGCCATCATTCTCACTGTATTATCTACATCTTGATCTTTGCCCCACGATGCCATAACGAAGGCATCATTGACTGCCATACACCAAATTTCATCAACACCACTGGCCTTAATCTGGTCGGCATATTCGATATAACCAGGTAGATGCTGAGCAGAACAAAGTGGAGTAAAGGCACCTGGCACACCAAAAATAATAATCTTTTTACCACGAGTTTCTTCGAGAACATCGTGTGTTTGGGGATTAGTAGCACAACCGGCCTTAACATCAAACTCGACACTTTCAGTTAATTTACCTGCAGGTAAATGTTGTCCAATTTTAATTGTCATATCAGATTCCTTAATGTTGTTGGAATCATTATTCTGACACAAACATAATACAAAATGAAGCAGATAAAAAACATTATAAATTTCATGGGTTTATAAGGTTGGAATTTCCCAAGTTAACTGCTTACGATGTGTGAATTAACGGGTAAGGATATTATTGATGGAAAGTCACCCTGTTGTACGTTGAGAACACTTTACACCATTATTCGAATTACTTTGGAATCATCAACCGCTAAAATATGAGCCATAATTACTTCCTTATTGTTATTATGTTTATTTAGAGTTAGATAATCTATCTATTAGTTGGTCTAAAGCCAATATGCGATCAGCAGCCTCCGTCATACTTCCAATAAAACGTAATTTATCTTGCCCATCCAGTTTATATACGGCGGGTTGTGACTGGATAAGATGAATAATTGTCATAGGGTCTACATTGGGTTCTTTATCAAAGATAATTCGCCCACCTTGGTCATAGACATCAATTTTCTTAATACCCAATACTTTTGCTTTAAAGCGTAGTTCATGAATAGCCATTAATGTTTGGATCTGTTCGGGTAATAAACCAAAACGATCTATCATTTCGACTTGTAGTTCACGTAGTTCTTCACGATTATTACTGGCTGATATACGTTTATATAGGACTAAACGCGAGTGAACATCGGGTAGATAATCGGTTGGTATTAAAGCGGGAACGTGTAAATCAATTTCGATAAAGTGACGTTCATTGATATCAAGGCTGGGTTCTTTACCTGATTTTAATGCTTTAACAGCGCGTTCAAGTAAGTCATTATAAAGCCCAAAGCCAATTTCTTGCATTTGCCCACTTTGTTCGTCACCGAGTAACTCTCCTGCACCACGAATTTCCATATCATGTGTTGCCAAGGTAAAGCCAGCACCTAAATCTTCGATAGACTCAATCGCTTCTAAACGTTTAATGGCATCTTTAGTCATCGCCTTTTGTGGTGGTACGATTAAATAGGCATAAGCACGATGATGTGAACGACCAACACGGCCACGGATTTGATACAGTTGGGCAAGGCCTAATTTATCAGCACGATCGATAAAAATAGTATTGGCAGATGGAATATCGATACCGGTTTCAATAATGGTGGTACAAACAAGGACATTAAAACGTTGATGATAGAAATCGAGCATCACGTGTTCGAGTTCACGTTCACGCATTTGTCCATGAGCAATACCTACTTTAGCTTCGGGGACAATTTGTTCTAATTCACGGGCAACGCGATCAATATCATCCACTTTATTATGTAAGAAATAGACCTGACCGCCGCGTTTAATTTCTCGCAAGATACCTTCACGGATTGTTTCTGAATCCCATTGTTGAACGAAGGTTTTAATGGCTAAACGTCGCGCTGGTGGTGTGGCAATAATCGATAGATCTCGAATGCCTGAAATGGACATGTTTAAGGTGCGAGGAATAGGGGTAGCTGTCAATGTCAGCACATCAATATTAGAACGGTATTTCTTTATTTTTTCTTTTTGAGTGACACCAAAACGATGTTCTTCATCAAGAATAAAGAGGCCAAGTCGTTTTGGATTAATATCTTGCTGAATGATTTTATGGGTACCGATAATAATATCAGCGGTACCCTCTACCATTGCATCTTTCACAGCATCCAGTTGTTTTTTGCTACGAAAACGTGACATCACTTCAATATGTATCGGCCAATCAGCAAAGCGATCTTTGAAGTTTTCATAATGCTGTTGAGCCAGTAATGTGGTGGGGACTAACACCAAAACTTGTTTGCCTGCTTGTGTGGCTAAAAATGCGGCACGCATCGCCACTTCTGTTTTACCAAAGCCAACATCACCACAAATAAGGCGATCCATCGGTGTATCGGATGTCATATCCTTGATGACATCATCAATGGCATCTTGTTGGTGCGGCGTGGTTTCAAAGGGGAATGCCGCAGTGAAACTAGCATATTGTTCGTCAGGTGCATCAATAGGCTGTTTTTTATGTGCAGCTCGTTGGGCATAAATATCCAATAATTCAGCCGCCACATCACGTACTTTTTCAGCCGCTTTACGTCGGGCCTTTTCCCATTGACCAGAACCTAAACGATGTAACGGTGCAAGATCAGGCGCCGCGCCTGAATATCGGCTAATTAAATCTAATGCTGCCACAGGTACATATAGCTTGTCGCCTTTGGCATATTCAAGGGTGACATATTCGGTAGTAATATCACCGACATCTAAGGTTTGTAAGCCAAGATAACGACCAACACCATGATCTTCATGAACGACCGCATCCCCAATTGTGAGCTCAGCAAGGTTACGAATAATCGCATCAGAGTCGCGTTTTTTACGACTGCGACGACGACGTTGCATCACCTGTTGACCAAATAATTGTGGTTCAGCAATAACGGCAATATTATTTTGAGTTAATAAAAGCCCTTGTTCAAGTGGAGCAACGGTAATACCTAATGCATCCTCACCAGCTAAAAATTCATTCCAGCTTTGATAAACATGAGGGTAAATACTGTTCTCATGTAACAGTTCTAATAAGGTCTCACGTCGTCCTGCTGTTTCAGCAGCAAATAAAATACGACCATCAAAGTTATTAATAAAGCTTAATAAGGCGTCACAGGTTTTATCTTGGCGCGCATTCAGCGTTAATTGGGGTGGAATGGTGCTGTTGTAATTGGTAATGCCGGCACGTTGTTCTAATTCAAAGGATTGCAGATGAAGCCGCTGAAAGGGCTTAAAGCTGGCAAATAACTCTTCAACTGCAAAGAACATATGTTGCGGTTCAAGCAGGGGCCGCTCTTTATCAACATGATGTTGCTGGTGGCGTTGGCAGATCTCTTGCCAAAAATCACTGGCGGCCTGATGTGAATCATTACTATTAATAAGTAATGTATTTGCAGGCAGGTAATCAATAAGACTATTTGTTGTTTCTAAAAATAGTGGTAGATAATATTCAATACCACCGGGCATATTGCCATCGGTTACTTCACGATAAATCAAACTACGTTGCGGATCGCCTTCAAAATGTTCACGAAACTGTTTGCGAAAGCGTTGAATACTGTCTTCAGTCGTTGGAAATTCGCGTGCAGGTAGGAGTTGAATCGTATTAAGTGACTCAATCGAACGTTGCGTTTCGGGATCAAAGCTACGTAATGTATCAATCTCATCATCAAACAAATCAATGCGGTAGGGAAGCTTACTGCCCATGGGATAAAGATCGATGATTGCCCCACGTACGGCAAACTCACCATATTCCATTACCTGCGACACAGTTCGGTAACCGGCTTTTTCTAACTTTATCCGCCATTCTTCAATATTAAAGGTATCACCGACACTTAGCATCAGTGTATTGCCACCCAAGAATTCATGCGGAGCAATGCGGTGCATGATGGTTGCAATGGGTACGAATAAAATGCCTTGTTTAAAGTTTGGCAATTGGTGCAGTGTTTCTAAGCGTTCAGAGATAATATCTTGATGCGGTGAGAAGGTGTCGTAGGGCAACGTTTCCCAATCAGGAAAATGCAAAATGGGTAGCTGTTGTTCACCTAGATAGAAACGTGCTTCCAATTCCAAACGGTGAGCGGAGGCGGTGTCATCGGTTAAAACTAAAAGAGGGCCATCATGTTGTTGAGCCGCTTTGGCTAATAATAAGCCCTGAGCGCTGCCATATAACTGACCTGCACGGAGTTGTTCTTTATTATTAGTTGGAAGTTGTGGTTGTAATGGGCTGAATGAAGCCATGGCACTCTAAATAATGATCTAAAAGCCTGCTATTTTCCCATACAAACTGATGGATATATAGCGTTAATTCATGGAGGTCATTTTATTAACTGACTATTTGAGATCTTTGCACGAGTTGTCTTTTATGACATATCTGCGTTAAAAACAGTCTAAAAATGCTCATTTACACTAGTAAACTGCGCTTTTTCGATTATTTGTGCCTTGCTATGACAAAAAATACAACTCGTGCAAAGGTCTCTTATTAATATGTGATAAGGTACAGCCAAATAAATTTATTGCAATGGTGGAAAAGATGGCTAAACGTACAGAAAATGTTGTATTACTAAAGGTTATTGGTGTTTTTGAATTAGTTGTGGCAATAGTAATGATTTACTTTTTTAGTGAACAAACGCCAGCGTTGATTGGTGGTATTGTATTACTGGGCTTTTCTGCCAATAGTTTTTATCAAGCACATAAGTGTTATAAACGTCAGTATTCGCCGAAAAAAGAAGATTAAGCGTTGTATAGACTATATTAATGGAAAAGGATGTTCAATCAGCCGATGCCGAATTTGATTCTTCGGGATTTTTAAAAACGTTGACCAGTCGTCCTGGTGTCTATCGGATGATAGCTGCGGATGAGTCTGTAATTTATGTTGGCAAAGCAAAAAATCTAAAAAAACGTGTATCCAGTTACTTTCGTAAAACAGGTTTAACATCAAAAAACCGAGTGATGGTGGCACAAATTGCCACTATTGAAATAACGGTTACTCACACTGAAAATGAAGCACTTATCCTTGAAAATAATCTTATCAAGGAGTTTATGCCACGCTATAACATTCTATTGCGTGATGATAAAACCTATCCTTATTTATTGATTTCAGATGACAAATACCCACGATTAAGTTTACATCGTGGCGCCAAACGAAAGCGTGGACAGTATTTTGGACCTTATCCTAGTGCGGGTGCTGTTCGGGAAAGTTTGAGTCTTTTACAAAAGTTATTTCCTGTTCGGCAATGTGATGATACCTATTATCAAAACCGCTCTCGTCCATGTTTGCAATATCAAATAAAACGATGCACGGCGCCTTGTGTGGGTTTGATTTCACCAGAAGACTATCAAAAAGACATTGAGCATACGGTGTTATTTCTACAAGGTAAGAATCAGCAAGTAATGGCTGAGTTATCACAACAAATGGAAGCGGCTTCTGCAGAGTTGAACTTTGAACAAGCTGGTATTATTAGAGATAAGATCATTAGTCTTCGCCGCGTGCAAGAGAAACAATATGTCAGTACTGAACAAGGTGATCTTGATGTGCTGGCGGCGGTGGTACGAGATGGTATGGCTGTGGTTGAAGTGTGCTTTATCCGTGGTGGTCGTAGCTTGGGTAATAAAAGTTATTTCCCTAAAGGTTCGGCAGGAAGTAGTGCTGAAGAGTTGTTATCGGCTTTTATACCGCAATATTATTTAGGTAAAGATATGCCGACAGATATTCTTCTTAGTCATGTGCCAAATGATATGGCATTGTTAGAAGAGGTATTGAAGTCAGAATCAAAACATCGCGTTCAATTACGCTGTCCTCAACGCGGCACGAGTGTTCGCTGGATGAAAATGGCATTAACTAATGCGGATATTAGCTTAAATCAACGCTTGGCCAGTCGTGCGAATTTATTACAACGTTTTGAAGCCTTACAAGAGGCACTTAATCTCGATGAAATGCCAAAACGTTTAGAGTGTTTTGATATTAGCCATACCAGTGGTGAAAAGACGGTGGCATCGTGTGTAGTCTTTGGTTTGGAAGGCGCGATAAAAGCAGATTACCGTAAGTTTAATATTGATGGCATTACGCCAGGCGATGATTATGCAGCGATGAATCAGGCCTTGATGCGACGTTTTACCCGGCTGAAGAAAGGCGAGGGCAAACGTCCGGATTTATTATTGATTGACGGTGGTAAAGGGCAAATAACCGAAGCGAAAGCCGTTATGGCGGAATTACAACTTGATATACCCATATTAGGTATTGCCAAAGGACCGGAACGTAGGGCGGGCGAAGAAACATTGTTCTTGGTTGGACGGCAAGGGGAAATAGATTTACCCGCTGATTCGCCTGCGTTACATTTATTGCAACAAGTGCGTGATGAAGCCCATCGTTTTGCTATAACAGGGCATCGTCAACGCCGAGCAAAAGCGCGTAATACATCACCATTAGAAGGTATTGCCGGTATGGGGCCGAAGCGCAGACAAAAATTATTACATCAATTTGGTGGTTTGCAAGAAGTTAAACGTGCCGGAGTAGAAGACTTGGCGCGGGTTGATGGAATTAGCAATGCATTGGCTCAAAAAATATATGATGTATTTCACGGCGAGAAATAAGCACCTGAAAATGCTACTATTGCACTACTACACAACGAAGTGAACAGAATGTTAAATTTACCTAATATATTAAGTTTGTTACGAATCGCATTAATACCTGTATTGATTGGTATTTTCTTTCTGCCTTATGATTCGGCTCCTGTATGGGCAACCATCGTCTTTGTGATTGCTGCTTTAACCGATTGGTTAGATGGATATTTAGCGAGGAAATGGAATCAAACATCAGCCTTTGGTGCCTTTATTGATCCTGTTGCAGATAAATTAATCGTTACCGTGGCACTGGTGCTGGTGCTTTATAAATCACCAGAGCCTTATATACTTATTCCTGTTGTTATTATTATTGGGCGTGAGATAACCGTATCAGCCTTACGTGAGTGGATGGCAGAACTGGGGCAACGTAGTGCGGTTAAGGTATCTTATGTTGGTAAATTGAAAACAGCCTTTCAAATGATTTCCATTGGTTGTCTTATCTATCATGCGCCATTATTCGGAATTCCCGTATTTGAGGTCGGAGTTGTCCTGTTATATGTTGCCGCGGCTCTGACAATAAGCTCCATGATCAGTTACTTAAAGGCTGCATTGCCAATGTTGCTATCAAAGGGTTGACACAGGATTAAAACTGTCTATAATGCACGTCTTTCTCAGCGGGAATAGCTCAGCTGGTAGAGCACGACCTTGCCAAGGTCGGGGTCGCGAGTTCGAATCTCGTTTTCCGCTCCAGATATAGAAAAAGCCGTGGTTTTTACCACGGCTTTTTTGTTTCTAGTAGTCACAGAATACGACTTCCTCCTTATTATATCTTCCAGATTTAAGTTCATTCCTTAGCATAAAAGTCATTTAGTGCTTTTTCCTAAAATTTTGTTAGGATAGATGCTATCTTTATTTAAGGAGTTTTCAATGACAATCTGGTATTCACTTGAGATCGGTAGCGGTCTTGCATCAAATAAAATAATGCAACGGGTAATGGATGCATTTCTGCCCAAGCATATAGGTGCAGGTCGCCCAATAACAATGGCGATATTTACCAGCATTAGAAAGTCCGACAAAAACATCACACTTTATTTCTCACCGAAAGCAGTTAGTTTAGCGATGCAGTTTGGTGCGAGTCCTTATGAAGATGAATTTGTAGATATGGAGCTATCACTCCTTGTCGGTGATGAAAGAAGCCTGGATATGCTATTCCCTACATAGACATTATTAAAGTTATTATGGATAATGTGTGGTAGATTGCTATTACAATTTAGTTAGATGGATCTTGTAGATATTAAACTTAGGTGAACTTAAGAATGTCGAAACGATCGCAAACTATTGAAGACATCGCCAGTTATACCCGCAGCCTGATTGAATCGAGTTTAGATCCCCTAGTAACTATTGCAACAGATGGTGAAATAACGGATGTTAATTTAGCAACTGAACAAATTACGGGCTATTCAAAAAAAGAACTTATTGGCACTGACTTTGCCAATTACTTCACTGATTCTGCTAAAGCCACGGCGGGTTATTTAGAGGCCTATGAAAAGGGAAGTGTTCGTGATTACTATCTAGAGTTGAAACATAAAGGTGGGCATGTCACCCCTGTTTTATACAATGCCTCTGTCTATAAAGATAGCAAAGGTCAAGTCGTTGGTGTTTTTGCTGCCGCTCGTGATATTAGTCAGCAGATAGAAGCTGAAAAAATTCAATTATCTGATCGTGTTTTCCGTGAATCTCATGATGGTATTATTATTACAAATAGTCGTGGAATTATTGTTGATGTAAACCCCATGTTTAATCAAATAACAGGCTATAGCCGTGATGAAGTTATTGGGAAAAATCCGAATATCCTCATCTCAGGAAAGCAAAGCTCAGAGTTTTATAGTGAGATGTGGGATGCTATAAATGAGGATGGTCATTGGCAAGGCGAGGTATGGAATCGCAAGAAAAATGGTGAACTGTATGCGGGGCTATTATCAATATCTTCGTTAGATGACAAAGGTGGTAAGACGTTACATTATGTTGGAATCTTCTCTGATATTACTCGGAGCAAACAACAGCAAGAGAAGTTAGAGTTGATGGCACATTATGATGTGTTAACTAGCTTACCTAATAGAGCTCTTTTTGCAGATCGTTTTATCCAAGCTATTGCTCATAGTAAACGTCAAAAGTCATTATTAGCAGTTTGTTTTCTTGATTTAGATAATTTTAAACCTGTTAATGATAATTATGGTCATAATGCTGGCGATCAATTATTGGTAGAAGTCGCAAAGCGTATTAAATCTAATATTAGAGTAGAAGATACGGTATCTCGCCAAGGAGGAGATGAATTTGCTCTTTTGCTAGGTGATCTGAAATCCCATGCGGAATGTGAACAAACTTTAGAACGAGTACATAAAGCGCTTTCTCAACCCTATATAATCGACGGCCATGCTCACAATGTGACGGTATCGACAGGTGTCACGTTATATCCTCTTGACAATAGCGACATGGACACCTTGGTTCGGCATGCAGATCAAGCAATGTATGAAGCTAAGCAATTAGGTAGAAATCGTTACCAATTTTTTAATACGAAGCAAGATAAAGACGTGATACACAAGCATCACAGACTGGATGACATTCAACACGCATTAGAAAATAAAGAATTTGAGTTATATTACCAACCTAAAGTTAATATGAAAACAGGTGATGTATTTGGTGTTGAAGCATTAATTCGCTGGTTTCATCCTGAAAATGGATTAATCCCACCTTTAGATTTTTTGCCCATTACAGAAGGTTCGCCACTAGAAATTAATATAGGAAATTGGGTAATCGATCAAGCACTGGCACAATCGCTTGAATGGCAGAAGCAGAATATATACTTAGAAATAAGTGTAAACATATCATCAAAACATCTAACATCATCATTATTTGTCGAGAAATTAGGTGATGTATTAGCAAGATACCCATCTATTGACTCTAAATATTTACAACTAGAGATCTTAGAGAGTAGCGCTTTCGCTGATTTGGATGCTATCGGTAACATTATTAGACTATGTAGACACAAATTAGGTGTCAATGTCGCTTTAGATGATTTTGGTACAGGTTATTCTTCGTTGACACATCTTAGAAACCTACCGGTTAATATCATAAAGATTGATCAATCTTTTGTCAGAGATATGCTAGATGATCCAAGTGATTACGCTATTATTGATGGTGTAATCGGACTTACAGAGTCTTTTAATAGGGATGTTATTGCAGAGGGTGTTGAAACGACCGAACATGGACTTATGCTGCTCGTAATGGGCTGTAGTAATGGTCAAGGATATGGAATTGCTAAGCCTATGCCTGCCAAAGAAGTGTCAGATTGGTTGAATCATTACATCCCTAATCAAGAATGGATTCTCTGTGGAAACGAGCACCGGACATTAAAAGAAAAAAGGTTTAAAATATTTACACTATCTACAGAACGCTGGACTAAAAGTTTTGAATCTTACATACATTCACCACCTGACACTGTTAAAAACTTACCAATAATGAATAAGTTTAAATGCCCTTGTGGCATTTGGCTCCGACGAGCAGAGCAAGATTATTTATTTGAAGAAAGTTGGCTAGAAAAATTTAATGTATATCACGAACAAATACATTTTTTAGCTAATAATTTGTTGGAGCAATATAACAATGGTGAAATTGATATTGCACGAGAAGGATTAAAACATCTTCAATTAGAATTTGAAAAGATGAACTCTATTTATTAAACCTAAATTCAAGTCATCGCCCAGTAGATAAACGATTGCTTAGCTTATCCAAAGAGCTGCCATGGCCTTCATCAGTTAAAATCACAAATTAGCTATAAATTTCCACGATAGTATGAAAGTAATAGTGAACAGGGGGACGGGAAGTGTTGATTACAAAGCATACAAGCTAACCGTTGTACCTGAGACATTATGTGTCAATGATGATAGGCCAATCTTGATTCTGCTTCGTAAATGTCTTAGGCTCTTGAAGGTTTCACGAAAGCAATAAAAAGCCTCAGTAGAATAAACTACTGGGGCTTTTATATATCTGGAGACGGAGATAGGGCTTGAAGCTGGTACTGCTATCAGGAAGACTGCTGAGAAGTTGAAGATTGCAGTATCAACAGTACAACCTATCAAGAAGGCTTCATGTTGAAAGGGTAGCATCAGTTGCATTGACCGGTTGAATCCACAGCCAAAAGCGGTCATTGAACTTATAAATGTCAGTCATGAAATTAAAAGTTTTTACTCTAAGCCAAATATCTTTGGCTAAGAGTGCTTATCTCAAGGTTAAAAATAGGATCTGACGCGAAGTACTGCTCTGACATCTTCATGAAATCCAGATGATTAAAAAGCGACCACTGAGCCATTGGCTTGACTTCAACTTAATATAAATAATTATACTGGTTGACCTGAATCTATTGATTTATGCCTTAGCATTAAACGCCGAATGACGGCGATCAGATGATACTCGTTGCTCAATTTGTCTTTTAGATTGCTTAGCTTTTCTACGTGTTGGCGATAAACGTCGCTCCATAGCTTTTACTGCTTTATTTTCATTAGTAATACTGTGAAAGCGTACAGAATTGGGGGGCGATGTCGAAGTAATTATCGGCTTTATATATTGTTTCGGTATATTTATCATAAAGATGTCCAAATAAAATCATTCAAATTCTATATCGGTTAAAAAACAAACAACTTTAGTTATTACATGAACTTAATAGTTTTTCAGTAAGTCTGATCCGAGGGTGAATAGGTTGTTAGGCCGTGTTAATCCAATAGCCAAGAGGCATTTATAAAGTGAATACCATCAGGCCATTGCTTTGAATAATTAGACCTTTCTCGCCACTGAACCTTTACTTTATCGAGCAAATTTCCAATTATGGAGAATATTTTTCCTGAAATATAATAATCTAACTGACCGCTTTGAGTTGTGGATTCAACCGGTCGATGCAATATGGCAGTTTTCACGACGACTTATTGAGGGTGGTAGGTTATGCTTTTTTAGAAAGGCCGAGTAATGAGCACTACCATATTGACGACTTTGATCGCTATGCACCATCAGCTCTGATATAGGTTGGCGTTGATATCCGGCCATAAGTCGTGCTTTTATTACTAAATGCTTATCCATACATTGAACCATCGACCAGCTCACGATCCATCTGGAGAATAAATCCATCACCGTAGCAACATACAAGAAACCTTCATACGTTCGAATATTAGGTAATATCACCCACCCAAACCTGATTAGGTGTAGGTGGATTAAATTGACGAGATAATAAATTATCAGCCACCTTAGAGGGTTTGCCACCTGTAAACTGTCGTTGTTTATAGCCAATTTGGGCTATTAACTTATTCTGACGCATAATCTTTGTTACACGGTTAACACTGCACAGTTCACCCGCTTCACGTAAGTCTTGATGGATCCATGGGCTACCATAAGTGCCACCACTGGCAATATAAAATTCCTTGATAATCCTAAGCAACCGCTTATCTTCAATAGCTCTATCGCTCATCGGTTTTTTTAACCAGGCATAAAAACCACTCCGATGTGATTTAAAGATTCGGCACATGGATAATACTGAAAATTCACTTTGATTATCGCGAATGAAGCCGTACTTTACTCTGGATTGTTGGCAAAGTACCTTGCGGCCTTTTTTAGAATATCTCGCTCCTCCTCACTCGTTTAAGTTCTGCTTCAAGTTTGGCAATTTTTAACCGATCATCCGATGATTGAACTCGTTTGAGTTCATTTGATAACTGGCTTCGCCAGTGATATAAGGTTTTTGTACTAATCCTTAACCGTTCTGACACGTCATAAACTGAATAACCACGATCAGTTACTTGTTTGACGGCTTCAATCTTAAACTCTTGGGTATAACGTTTTTCTTTGCTCTTAAACACCTCTGTTTAAAGTTACATTGTAACTATTAAAAGTGTCTAGCAAAATCTGGGAAGTCCATGGTTCTTTAAATTTATTATGCGTAGACAGTAATGTTTCGTCCTTTTTCTTTTGCCTCATAAAGTGCCTTGTCGGCACGAGAAATGACCGATAGTTGGATAGTGGAATATAATTATGAGCGACCGAACCAGTCACTTAATGATCTGCCACCAAAAATATATGAACAATTAAACAGGGAAAACTCGACCAAATATTGACCGAAATAAGGGATGCTTACAGGCGATGCATTACTTGCTGGCATTGGTCTTACTATGAGCCTTTTTATTACTACATTGGCCTTTATTGATGCTGAACTGCTTGCAACCGCCCGTTTAGCCATCATTATAGGTTCATTTCTATCAGCTATCGTCGGGTTAGTTGTGTTATGTCAAGTTAATAAGATAAAAGAGCGAGATGAAAATGCTATCTAGTCACTATATTTGGTTACTTTGGTCAAGCGAGTTTTTAGTTCTATCGGGACTGGTTTATTTGGTCTTTTCTGAACATCGTAGGGCAATGTGGTGAACGAGAGTGTTTACGGCTCCATTCTGGTTGACGGAACCTTTATTTGTACCTGATTATTGGATACCACCAAGTCTATTTTATTTAGCTGTGACTACTGGATTCAATATTGAAAGTTTGATTTTCTGCTTTGGTATCGGTGGTGTAGGCTCTTAACCATTTTCTTACATTCTTCAAGAGTAGGATTTACATACCAATAGGATATTTCTTAAGGTGCCAGTTAATTTGGCACTAGTACTTTTATTCATAGCTAATCTATAGCTAAAGAATTGGAGCCACCACGGCGAATGATGGCTCCCTTAATCTCAAAATTACTGAGGTTAAATGCGGAAATACCCTTTACTTAAAAGTGATAAAACTCATTTCGTTTTTTGATGATCATGGCGTTTCTTTTTTGTATCGGCCTCTACTGATTGTTCTGATTCTGAAGTCATTTTTTTATCCATTTGTGTCGTTGCAGTTGAGTGCTTATGCTTATGCTCATGAGTATTTTCAGTTGCAAATGTAATTCCTGAGTTGATTAAAAGCACAGCCAAAACTAAAAGAGTTTTTGTCATCGTAGTATTCCTCTAAATATTAAAAGTGATTGTTTAACAACAAGATATATCTTACACACTGTTCCATGTCAGTAAAATGACTCAATAATTACAGAAATGTAATTAATTATAAGGTTGGGAAATTACTCGGCTTTTAATGCTCTAGCTCACCATGAATAGTAAACTGCAGGCAAAATAAGTAAAGTCAGAAAGCAGCACTAACTGTATTTCCTACCATAAGAAGTGTTAATACGGCTCATCAACAATGTCCATAACGCAGTATCATCACGAGCGAACACGTCGTACTACAGCGTATCGAAAAACATCTCAATTAGTGTTTGGTCGGCACGGCCCTTTTAGACAAAACTGATACGAATATTTACAGACTTTTGTAAATACCTTATCCCTCTTTAAATGAGTATCGACTTTAACTTGGAGTAGGGTTCTTTTAAAGTAATAAGTAAGTTTTTCTCCAAATTCATATTCTGTTTGCCCATCTTTTAAAACTGTACAGTCGTATAAATCTAACCACAAGTCTATATGATGTAACTTGTCTCAAACATGACAAACACATGACGATTTTGTAATCTACAAATAGTGGAATCAGTGCTTCTTTCTGTGCTTTAATTGGAACCACAGATAACCTTTTGAGAAAAAACTTTATGAAGACAGTAATCGACATTGTCGTGTTGCCTAAAGGCGGAAACTGTACGTTATCGCCAGCTGACGTGTCCAGCCAGCCGTATTGGGCGACATCAAAAAATCGTATGGTGAACAACCATGGTTTTACGTAAACAATCGCTGAGAAACGCGTTACGAAACTACTCGCAAGGCTATTCGCGACATAAGGTGACTCTCCGACCTTTTTTATTGCGCTCTGTAATAGGTCTCTGTATTTACCTTGCAAGCTCTATTTTATATACGAATACCGCGAGTGCAAGTGAAGGCGTCGTTGAGAATATCTTGCGTGTGAGCGAGGCCGTTGAAATCGCTGTTAGTGATAGTCCGAACCTTGCCGAAATGCAGGCGCGCTATGCTGCTTTGGCGGAAATTCCATCTCAAGTAGGAACATTGCCCGATCCAACAATAAGTTTTAATGCGATGAATTTTCCTGTTGATAGCTTTGATCGAGATCAGGAAGCTATGACGCAGTTACAGGTTGGTTTTAGCCAAGAATTTCCTTTTCCTGGAAAATTGGGTTTGCGAGAGGAAGCGGCTGAGTTCGATGCGAAAGCCGCATTACATTCTGTAGAAGAAGTGCGATTGCAACTCATCAATAATGTGAAAAGAAAATGGTGGCAACTGTATTATCTTGATCGCGCCCTAGAGACGGTTGATAACAACCAAATGCTATTACGCCAGTTTATCACGGTTGCCAAAACCAAATACGAAACTGGGGAAGGTTTGCAACAGGATGTATTGCTGGCTCAATTGGAACTGTCCAAATTAATAGATCAGAGGATTCAGGTACTAGCTATACGACGCAATCAGGCTATAGGCTTAAACATTCTGATGGATAAAACGCCAAATAACATTGTGTTGCTACCTGGCTTGTTATCCACAGCGATGCCAAACCTTGCGGATGAAGAGGATTTATACCGCAAGGCTGAAATCGTACGGCCACTGTTGAGGCAAAGGGCAATGCACATTGATGCTGCACAGTCTCGCTTGAATTTAGCTCAGCGCGATTATTATCCTGACTTTAAAATGGGTATGACGTATAGCGATCGCGCTGGCAATAATCCGCAACCCAAAGGCGGCTCACGTTCCGGTTTGGTTTCCCTTATGGTGAGCGTAAAGGTCCCACTATACGCAGGCCGAAAACAATCGAAAGCGGTTAGGCAAAAAAACTTCGAGCTGCAAAATAACCATTACGCGTTGCTCGATGAACATAACTTAGTGATGGCTGAAATTTCATTGGCCGTCACCGATTATCACCGCGCCAGAGAACAATTCTCGTTATTTGAAAGCGGCATTGTTCCGCAAGCGAGGCAAACCGTTGAGTCAATGCTGGCCGGTTATCAGGTCAGCAAAGTTGATTTTCTTAATTTAGTTCGTAGCCAAATCACACTCTTTAATTACGAACTTCAATATTGGAAGGCGCTGACCGAGACGAAACAGGCATTGGCGCGCCTAGAAGCCGCTGTCGGCGAGGAATCTATTTATGAATAAGTCCATTGTATTAACTGCGGTACTCATGTTGGCGATAGGGGTTGGCGCGGGATATTGGTTGTCTGGTTCTCATAAAACATCTACTACGGTTGCGGTTAATGAAGAAAGAAAACCGTTGTTTTATCGTAACTCAATGAACCCAAGTGTTACGTCGCCAGTGCCAGTGCAAGACTCCATGGGTATGGATTATGTGCCGGTCTATGCCAATAATAATACTGTAGACACCGCCGGTACCGTGGAGATTGATCCTGTGGTTGTTCAAAACATCGGTGTGCGTACTGCTGTGGCGAAACAAATGGCATTAAGTCGCACTATTCGTGCTGTCGGCCGGGTGGATTTTGACGAAGAGCGCATGGCACGGTTACATCCGAAAGTCGAAGGATGGATTGAAGACATACGTATAGATAAAACCGGACAATCCGTTAGGAAGGGGGACATTCTTCTGAGTATTTACTCCCCTAAATTAGTCTCCACTCAACAAGAGTATTTAGTGGCCATTAATAACTTATCGGTACTTAAAAAAAGTCCATTTGATGACATAAAACGAGGTGCGCAGGAGCTTGTTAAGAGTTCACGCAAACGATTGCAGATGTTGGGAGTACCCGAACATCAGATTAGAGAATTAGAGCAAAGTAGAGAAATTAAAAGGAGTTTGCATATTCATACTCCGGTAGCCGGTACGGTTATTCGTATTGGCTCACGTCAGGGGCAATATGTTACTCCCAGTACAGAGCTGTATATGGTCGTAGACTTAAACCAAGTTTGGGTGTACGCCAATGTATACGAATATGAGCTACCTTGGGTCAAAACAGGTGACAAGGTTGAGATGACGTTGGCCTCAGTGCCAGGCAAAACATTCAAAGGCTCAGTCGCATATATCTATCCCTATGCAGAATCAAAAACCCGTACGACCAAAGTGCGTTTGATCTTTGAAAATAGTGATTTGTTACTGCGTCCGGAAATGTTTGCAGAAGTGATTATTCGATCAGATACTCAAGAGGATGCAGTCGTTATACCTGCTGAAGCTGTCATTCGTTCTGGTGATTATGCGCAGGTTTTTGTGGTACGTGGTCCTGGTAAATTTGAACCTAGGATCGTCAAACTGGGTTTTGAATCCACTGGCCAAGTAGCGATATTGGATGGTATTCAGGCGGGGGATGAAGTCGTGACCTCTGCTCAGTTCCTAGTGGATTCTGAATCTAAACTACGCGAAGCCACAGCTAAGATGATGGATATTTTAAATACCGCTGAAGATAATCAGTCTGGAATGAATAGTAATGATGTGAAAGGTCATTCTGAGATGGAAATGGGTGGAGATACCGACATGAATATGACTCTGGATGGCAGTGATTCAGACACTTTGAATAGGTCAAATAACGATGATTAATGCCATTATCAATGCGTCGCTGCGCGACCGATTTATGGTCTTAATCGCCACCGTGATCATTGTGCTAGTGGGTTTGTTTGCCTATAAAAACACACCGTTGGATGCGATCCCTGACTTATCAGATGTGCAGGTCATAATCTTTACCAAGTATCCTGGACAGTCTCCCCAAGTAGTCGAAGATCAGGTAACGTATCCTTTAACGACGGCTATGCTGGCTGTGCCTAAAACAAAGGTGGTTCGGGGTTATTCCTTCTTTGGTCTTTCCTTCGTGTATATCATTTTTGAAGATGATATCGACATGTATTGGGCGCGATCACGAATACTGGAATCTCTTAATTATGTGAGTGGTCGTTTACCTCAGGGCGTAACACCGACGTTAGGGCCTGATGCGACGGGGGTTGGTTGGGTGTATGAATATGTACTAGTCGATCGAACTGGCAAGCACGATTTGGCACAATTGCGCTCAATACAGGACTGGTATTTGCGTTACCCCTTACAGACGGTGGAAGGGGTGGCTGAGGTCGCATCGATGGGTGGCTACGTTAAACAGTACCAAGTGGAGGTCGACCCCAACGCGCTGTTCCGTTATAACATCTCGCTGAACAAAATCAAGATGGCCATTAAGATGTCGAATAAGGATGTTGGGGGGCGGCTCATCGAAATGGCAGAAACCGAATATATGGTTCGGGGTCTAGGCTACATTAAAGGCATCGAGGATCTTAACAGTATTCCGGTCGGTGTTGATGCCGACGGTACACCGATTCGTCTTCAGGATGTTGCCCATGTGCATATTGGACCAGAATTGCGGCGTGGAGTGATTGAGCTCAACGGTGAGGGCGAAGTTGCCGGTGGCGTAGTGATTATGCGTTTTGGTGAAAATGCGCTGGCCACCATTCAGGGTGTCAGGGCTAAGTTAGAAGAGTTGAAAAGCGGCTTGCCAGAAGGCGTTGAGATTGTCACGGTGTATGATCGAGGTGACTTGATAGAGCGTGCGGTCGATAGCCTTAATACGTCGTTAATGCAGGAACTACTGATTGTCAGTCTGGTAGTTATTATGTTCTTGCTACACGCTCGCTCGGCGTTTGTTGCCATTATTACCTTGCCCTTAGGGATTCTGATGGCCTTTATCGTGATGCGCTTTCAGGGTTTGAATGCCAACATCATGTCTCTGGGTGGCATTGCTATCACAATCGGTACCATGGTAGATGGAGCCATTGTAATGGTAGAGAACGCTCACAGCCGATTGGCCGAGGCCAAGGCGGAGAAAGGAAAGGAACTGAGCAATGATGAGCATTGGCAGACTATTGGAGAATCCTGTCGCGAGGTAGGACCGGCGTTGTTTTTCTCGCTGATGGTCATTACCGTTTCATTTTTACCAATATTTACTATGCAAGCTCAGGAAGGTCGTTTATTTAGCCCGTTAGCTTTTACCGCTACTTATGCGATGGCTGCTTCAGCTATTTTAGCGATCACTCTAGTGCCCGTCATGATGGGCTATTTATTGCGCGGGAAAATTATGCCTGAGCATAAGAATCCGGTGAATCGACTCCTGCACGCGTTACACACCCCAGCCTTACGAGTTGCGATGCAATGGCGCAGTGTGACTTTGATATTAGCGGTGGGGTTATTGGTGCTCACTTATTATCCTTATTCTAAATTGGGTAGTGAATTTATGCCGCCTTTGGATGAGGGGGATATTCTCTATATGCCCACCACGTTTCCCGGTATTTCTATCACCAAAGCCAAGGAGTTATTGCAGCAGACCGATAAAATTCTAGCAACTTTTCCGGAAGTACATCATGTATTTGGCAAAATTGGTAGGGCGGACACGGCCACCGATGCCGCACCTTTGTCGATGATGGAAACCACGATACGACTGAAATCAAAAGAGGAATGGCCAGATCCGGAAAAAACAACCCAGGAACTGATGAATGAGATGGACAAGGCCATACAGTTTCCCGGTGTTGCTAATGCCTGGACTATGCCGATTAAAACGCGTATTGATATGTTGTCAACCGGTATTAAAACCCCCATTGGCATCAAGGTATCTGGACCAGATCTGAAAGTGTTGCAACAGATATCGCAAGACATTGAGCTGGCCATGAAAACACTGCCTGAGACCACCTCTGCGTTTGGTGACAGAACAGTAGGAGGCTACTATTTCGATTTTGATATCGACAGAGAAAGAGCGGCACGATATGGTCTGACGACTGGCGCGGTGCAGGATATTATCCAAAGTGCTATTGGCGGTATGAATATTACTGAAACGGTTGAAGGACTTGAACGCTATCCGGTGAACCTGCGTTATCCTCGAGAGCTTCGCAATGATTTGGAAACATTGAAGCGGGTATTGATCCCAACACCGACGGGTGTACAGATTCCGTTAGCACAGGTAGCAGATTTTAACTACCGACGTGGCCCGCCCGTTATTAAGAGTGAGAATGCGCGTCCTAACGCTTGGATTTATGTGGATATTTCAACCTCGGATATTGGTGGTTTCGTGGCCAAGGCTAAACGCGTAATGGAGGAGCAGGTGAATATTCCGGCAGGCTATACCATTACCTGGTCCGGACAGTTTGAATATATGGAGCGAGCCGCAGAACGATTAAGTATTGTTGCGCCGGCGACACTGCTCATCATTTTTTTGCTGCTGTATTTTAACTTCCGAAATATCACCGAGCCACTGATCGTAATGATGGCTATTCCTTTTGGGTTGATTGGAGGGATTTGGCTGGTCTATGCTTATGATTACAATATGTCAGTTGCGGTGGCAGTAGGATTTATAGCTCTGGCGGGTATGGCAGCAGAAATAGGGGTGCTTGTGTTAAGTTTTATTGATGTGGAAATTAATAAACGAAGGGAGGCCTCCAGTACCGCTTTGTCGGTTGAAGAAATCAAAACTGCCGTACTGTCAGCCACGTCTAAACGGGTTCGACCGGTAGCAATGACGGCGCTATCTACCATGGCAGGTTTGATACCCATTATGATGAGCAGCTCGACAGGCTCCGATGTTACTCATCGTATTGCCGCACCGATGTTGGGCGGCATGTTGACAGTCACTATCCTCAACCTCTTGGTATTACCCGTAATTTACAGTTTCATTTTACAGTATCAAGAAAAAAGAAGAGTGGTAGTTGCATAGATGATGCACTTGTCAGCGGCTATTGAAAGACAAGGGGCAGTATGTTTTTAGCGATTGTGTTGGCGTTCTGCCTAGTAATAGTGACGTTTATTTTTCATTACCGCGTGTTGCTGTTGCTTGGTTCGTACACGCCAAGACTGAAACTTCCAAAACAAACACAAGTGCTGTTTATAGTAATGGCTCTGTTTTGTACCCATATAGTGGAGATCGGCTTTTACGCGGTGATTTATAACTGGTCAGTAGTGGAACTTGAACTGGGTGTGTTCAATGGGGCTCCGGTAGGTGATTTAATGAGCTATTTATATTATTCGGGCGTGATCTACACATCATTAGGCTTGGGCGATATTTACCCTGAAGGGCACCTTCGGTTTATGACTGCCATGGAAACACTGAATGGGTTTCTTTTGATAACTTGGTCTGCGTCTTTTACGTTTCTTGCAATGGGGCATCTCTGGCAATGGGAAAACTGCTGTGATGTTTCAAGTGAAGAAGCTCAAAGTCATAAAGGAAGCCCAAGCGGCTTGATGAATAAAAAAAGTGGGGAGTTATGATGACGTTAAGTATTTGTAAATATTTTATTACAGTCGCTGTTTGGTTGTTATAGGTTGTTTATCGCGAAATTTTAACGTTAATGTCTGACTTTATGGTGTGCAGTAATTTATTTCATATGAGGTTGAGAATTATATTGCAACAACTAGTATTCGGTTCCTTCTTGCTCTTCTCTTTAGTTAATATGGGTGTTTTATAATGGAAAATAAGACGTATGTTCAGCCTGAATTCTCTCATCGAAATGAAGGTACTTCAGAGCTGGGAGCGTTGGTCGAGAAACTTGCCTTTCTTATTCGCAGCAGATTGTGGGTACAGATTATTGCTTGTATGGCACTGGGTATTAGTGTGGGGCTTCTCGTTTCACCGGACGGTGCTGCCTTGGTGTCGAAACAGATGGCTGAACTTATCACCGGATGGCTGGTATTGCCAGGACATATTTTTTTAGCACTCATTCAGATGATCATGTTGCCCCTAGTTGTATCATCAATAGTGCTAGGAATTGCAGGCACTGAAGATCTGGCGAAATTACGAAAGATAGGGCTTCGAATTGCTCCGTATTTTGTTGGTACCACGATGGTGGCTGTGCTTATTGGTGTGGCTCTTGTATCGTTAATCGAGCCGGGACAATATGTTGACGCACAACTATTAGCACACGCGCTTGCTAATGGAACATCAAATTCTCCTGAACTAGGCAGTGTGGCAGATACAGTAACGCTGCATGAGCGTATCGTCGGACTCATCCCAGCTAACCCACTGAGTGCGGCGCTTAATGAAAGCATGCTTCAGCTCGTTGTTTTCGCGATTCTTATTGGCATTTCTCTTGTGTCAATAAGTCCTAAGCGCGCACAACCGTTGCTTGATCTTTCCCTGTCAGTACAAGAACTCTCAATGAAAATCGTTAGCTGGGCGATGGTGATTGCACCACTGGCCGTGCTGGGACTGTTGGCGCAAATCACCATGCAGGTTGGTATTAATGCACTCCTTGGTATGTCAGTTTATGTGGGAACAGTTTTAATAGGTTTGATAGTATTACTGGCGTTTTATCTCTCAATAGCGTGGGCTGTGGGAGGCATCAAACCGTTAGTTTTTCTTTCTCAATTAAGAGAAGTTCAATTACTTGCATTTTCGACATCCAGTTCCGCCGCAGTGATGCCTCTTTCTATTAAGACCGCAGAAGAAAAGTTGGATATACAGTCTTCAATAGCAGACTTTATCGTTCCACTAGGTGCCACTATCAACATGGATGGCACTGCGCTTTATCAAGTGGTTGCGGCGATATTCCTTACTCAGGTGTTTGGGATTGATCTTTCCTCGGGTGAGCTTCTGTTATTAATCGTAACGACAATAGGCGCATCCATTGGGTCTCCAAGTACACCAGGTGTTGGTATTGTGATACTTGCAACAATTCTTACAAGTATTGGTGTGCCTGCAAGTGGAATTGCACTGATCCTTGGCGTTGATCGCATTCTTGATATGTCTAGAACCGCAGTCAACGTGTCAGGCGATCTCACCGCGTGTATTGTGATGAATAAATGGCTTCCATCAGAAAAGGTAGAGGTCCGCTAGATCTTCCACAAACCAACAGGATAACACCATGACCTAAGCAGAAACTAGCCAATACCCCACACTTTCCAATAACGCCACCCTGACGTATAACATCGGCTGTGACGACAAAGACAATGTCATCCACTTCCGAATCAGGGCAAACACAGGAGGAGGGTTATTCAACGATGAATGGATTACTTTGTCTGACATTTAGGCAGCATTTGAATAGACTAGAGCTAACAAGCAACTGCAGCGAATCAATTTACGCTGCGCTTCAATTGCCCGATCAGCTGAGCGTTAAACTTGGGAAACATATCTCCTACTAAATATGAGGAAAAGCACCTAAACTTCCTAGCTTTGTGTGCTGATTTTGTTGACCGTTACAGCCTAAGAAATTAGGCTTGACCATAGTCACCAATATAATTACGTTAATTAAGCCTCAAAATTAGAAAATGCTTATATTTCTCATCATTAAAATTAGAGAGTCACAAACTAATGGATAAGATTCAAACAGCATCCCCTGAACAATTAACTAAGCTTCATGCTTATTGGCGGGCATGTAATTATCTCGCTGCGGGTATGATTTATTTGCAAGATAATGTATTGCTGAAACAGCCTTTACAAGCAGAACATATTAAAAATAGATTATTAGGCCATTGGGGAGCAAGTCCTGGGCTTAGTTTTACTTATGTGCATATGAATCGGTTAATTAATAAATACGATCTTAATGCTATTTTCATGGCTGGCTCAGGGCATGGTGCTCCGGGAGTTTTAGCACCTGTTTATTTGGAAGGTGCTTATTCCGAGATTTATCCTAATAAAAGTGAAGATTCACGTGGTTTAAAACAGTTCTTCAAAGAGTTCTCATTTCCTGGGGGAATTGGTAGTCATTGTACACCTGAAACTCCAGGATCAATTCATGAAGGTGGGGAGCTTGGCTATAGTGTTTCTCATGCCTTTGGTGCGGCGTTTGATAATCCGGATTTAATTGTCACCGTAATGGTCGGTGATGGTGAGGCTGAAACGGGCCCATTAGCAACATCATGGCATTCTAATAAGTTTTTAAATCCAATTCGTGATGGAGCTGTTTTACCCGTGCTTCATTTAAATGGTTATAAAATTAATAACCCAACTATTTTGTCACGTATTTCTCATGAAGAGTTAGAAGGTTTATTTAAAGGTTACGGTTGGAAGCCTTATTTTGTTGAAGGTTCTGAACCAATGGAAATGCATCAGAAAATGGCAGAAGTGATGGAGCAATGTGTGCTCGAAATTCGCCAAATTCAACAGCATGCTAGAACAAACAATGATGCTACTCGACCTAGATGGCCAATGATTGTGTTGCGTAGTCCTAAAGGTTGGACGGGACCTAAAATTGTAGATGGTCATAAGGTGGAAGGATTTTGGCGATCACATCAAGTACCGTTAGCGGGCGTGAAAGAAAATGCTGAACATTTACAACAATTAGAAGATTGGTTACATAGTTATAAACCAGAAGAGTTGTTTGATGAACAAGGCAGCTTGATTCCGGAGTTAAAAGAATTAGCGCCTAAAGGTGCAAGGCGAATGGGATCTAACCCTCATGCCAATGGCGGTTTATTACGCAAATCACTCCGAATGCCTGATTTTAGAGATTACGCTGTTGAAGTGACTAAGCCAGGTTATCAACAAGTTGAAAATACGCGACCTTTAGGACAATTTCTTCGTGACATAATGAAGTTTAATTCGACTAGTTTTCGTGTGTTTGGACCGGATGAAAATAGCTCGAATAAATTAGACGATATTTATGAGGTGAGTAAAAAGTTATGGCTGGCGGATTACTTGCCGGAAGATGCAGATGGCGGTGAGCTGTCAACGGATGGTCGTGTGATGGAGATGTTGTCTGAACATACCCTAGAAGGTTGGCTTGAAGGCTATTTGTTGACAGGGCGACACGGTTTCTTTTCAACTTATGAAGCTTTTGTACATGTCATTGACTCAATGTTTAATCAACATGCTAAATGGTTAGATATTAGTGATGATATTCCATGGCGCGCTCCTATTTCATCACTCAATTTATTAATTACCTCGACTGTTTGGCGTCAAGACCACAATGGTTTCACTCACCAGGATCCTGGCTTTCTTGATATTGTGGTTAATAAGAGTCCTAATGTTTGTCGTATTTATTTGCCACCTGATGTGAATACTTTGTTGTCTGTTGCTGATCACTGTTTACGTAGCACTAATGATATCAATGTCATTGTGGCTGATAAACAAAAGCATTTCCAATTTTTGGACATGGACGCCGCCATTAAACATTGCACCAAAGGATTGGGTATTTGGGAATGGGCCAGTAATGATCAAGGATCCGAGCCCGATGTAGTGATGGTGGGTTGTGGTGATGTGCCAACGCAAGAATCATTGGCAGCTATCTGTTTATTACGTGAATACTTCCCTGAATTGAAAATTCGATTTATCAATGTGGTTGATTTGTATACATTAACGCCAGAATCAGAACATCCTCATGGTTTGTCCGATTATGATTTTGATAGTTTATTTACCAAAGATAAGCCGATTATATTTAACTTCCACGGCTATCCATGGTTGATACATCGTTTGGCTTATCGTCGAACTAATCACAAAAATCTACATGTGCGTGGTTATAAAGAAAAAGGCAATATTAATACACCATTGGAACTTGCTATTCGCAATGAAATTGATCGTTTCAGTTTGGCGATTGATGTGATTAATCGAGTACCTGAACTGCAAGTGGTGGGCGCTCATGCCAAGCAGGCATTCCGGGATATGCAAATTGAATGCAGTCAATATGCTTATAAACATGGTACAGATAAGCCTGAAGTTGCTAACTGGACTTGGCCAACTAAATAATGGCATCTCAAACCGTACTTATTATTAATTGTGGTAGCGCAACGGTTAAGTATCAATTGCTTGAACTTCCCAGTGAGAAGGTGATTGTCAAAGGTGTATTTGATGGCATAGGGCAACAACAGGCAAGTCACTGTTATTGTTGGCAAGATAAATTAGGCCAAAGTCATGACGAAAAAATAATGATGACAATGCTTTCGTATTTAGAATGTTTCAAAGTGATTGCCAATGTATTCAGTAAACATGAACTGGCTAAACCTGATGCCATTGGTCATCGTGTGGTGCATGGTGGCGAGTTATTTAATCAGCCGATCTTAATTGATGATTCAGTATTGGCACAAATTGACCAATTATCATTCTTAGCGCCTCTTCATAATCCTGCCAATGTGGAAGGCATTAAGGAATGTTTAAATCTATTCCCTGATATTCCTCAAGTGGCTGTATTTGATACCGCATTTCATCAAACTTTAGCTGAACATGTATATCGTTATCCGGTACCTGAAAAATGGTATTCAGAGTATCACATTCGTAAATATGGATTTCATGGCAGTTCACATCATTATGTGGCTCAGCAAGCGGCTGATTATTTGCACACACCATTATCACAGTTGAACTTAATTACACTTCATCTCGGAAATGGTGACAGCATGTCGGCAATCAAACATGGACAATGTATTGATACTTCAATGGGTTTTACACCATTAGAAGGATTAATGATGGGCTCACGTAGTGGCGATATTGACCCTGCCATTAGTCTGCATTTACAACAACAGTATGCGATGACGACTGAGCAGGTTAGTGATGATCTTAACCATCATTCAGGTTTGTTGGCGATAGCAGGGAGCTATGATATGCGTAAGGTTTTGATTCAACGAGAGCAAGGCGATCGTAACAGTCAATTAGCCCTAGATATGTATTGTTATCGGATTAAAAAGTATATCGGTTCTTATATCGCTGTACTGGGTCATGTGGATGCACTCATCTTCACAGGGGGCGTTGGAGAAAATGCAGCAAAAATACGGTGGCAGGCTTGTGACCATTTGAATGGTTTAGGTATTGAAATTGATGCTATACGTAATGAGCAGATTGCTGATGACATGGTTGAAATTAGTTGTACAGATAGTCGAGTCAAGGTAATGGTGGTTCGAACCAATGAAGAGCTTCAAATAGCTAGAGAAGTGAATTCTTTTTTAAAGTGTTAATGAGTTGTAATTGCTCAATAAATGTCTCCATAACTCCAGATGACACACAATAAAAACATAAAATTTGCCATTAAAATGAAAGACCCAGAAAGAAGTTAGACTATGAGACACCAGTACAAAGATTTAATGCCTGTGTTGCATTGACTGGTTGAACCCTCAGCACAAAGTAGACTGCCATACTATATTGGAACATACGTTTCAAATTAAGTCGCAATCCAAGTGTCTAACGTACGTAATTCATGTGGCGGCTTACAAGCTTATTAATTCCGGTTGAAAGTTACACTTGAGTTACACCAATAAAAAAGCCTCAGTACTAAAAAGTACTGAGGCTTTCATATATCTGGAGCCGGAGATAAGACTTGAACTTACGACCCTCTGATTACAAATCAGAAGTACCTAATTATTTTAAGTGATTATCTATAGTGAATAAACAGTATATTCTCTTTAATAACAAGTTGTTATGTAGATTTCTCCTTGACACTCAAGATGTCTGCGCTATACTGTAAATTACTAATGAACCTTACCCTGGGCTTACCCCGAGATACCTTATGGCGAAAAAAGTAATTCACTTTACACAGGCAAGAATTAGGAATTTGCCGCTTCCGTCCACTGGACGTGTTGAGTATTATGATGATGAAGTGCAAAAATTAATGTGTCGTATCAGTGGCACAGGTAATAAAGCATTTTCAATAATGAAGTGGCGAAATGGTAAATCTCAACGGGTGTCAATTGGCTCTTTTTCTGATGTGACAGTAGTTGAAGCCAGGAAAAAAGCACAAGCAATTCTGACGGCAATTAACTCAGGAATTGACCCAACAGCTGAGAAGCGTAAAAAAGAATCTGATGTTGTTACGCTTGGTGAAGTGTTGGAAATGTATATTTCGAGCCGTGAATTAAAGCCAAGAACAATCAAAGATTATCGATACAAAATTCATCATGATTTAGTTGAATGGGTAAATATGCCCGTTAGAAAAATCAGCGAAAACATGGTGCTGAAAAAGCAAAAACAACTTAGCCAAACAGGTAAAGCACTTGCTAACGCAGTTATGAGAGTATTACGTCTGACACTTAATTATGCAGCCGCTGTCAGTATAATTGAGACCACACCAACTAGCATTTTAAGTAAGGCCCGCTTATGGCATAAAAACAAACGCCGGGATAGATTAATTCGAAGTAATCAACTGCAATCATGGTATGAGGCTGTTGAGTCATTATCTAATCATAAAGCAAAGGTTTATTTTCTATTGTTGTTATATATGGGGTTTCGAAGTACTGAAGCGTTAACAATGGAATGGTCACATGTCGACTTGAAGACAGAAACCATTACGCTTCATGAGACTAAAAATGGTACCAGTCACACGCTACCTATACCAGTACCGCTAATAGCTTATATAAACTCCTTACACGAGCTCACAGGAACATCT
Source organism: Piscirickettsiaceae bacterium (assembly GCA_013215825.1). Classification (GTDB taxonomy): domain Bacteria; phylum Pseudomonadota; class Gammaproteobacteria; order Nitrosococcales; family Methylophagaceae. The sequence goes on from JABSQN010000001.1 coordinate 665,439, forward strand.
AAATGGGTTTTTTCGGGCGATAATTCAGAAAGGACTATGTGGCTGCCTAAAAAACAAATCGTAGCTGTTACTAATGCTTCTGGTGTAGAGTTCAGCTCCCATGATTGCAGACGTACTTTTGCCACAATAGCCGAGGCGGTAGGCCTTCCGTTAACGATGATCAAGCGACTAATGAATCACGTTACGACTAATGATGTAACAGGCGGTTATATTGTTACAGAAGAAGAAACTTTACGTGAAGCAATTAATAAAATTGCTGATTATATTCAAGCGAGAGTGACGCAAAAAAATAATGTTATTTCATTAATCAGGAGAGCACATGACTGAACAGGATCCACTGCCATATGATGACGATGAGAAATTTGAACTTCTCCTTACAATTTTAAAACGTATTACCAATATGGATGATGATTTGAATTTGGCTATGTTGGCTGACTTGATGGATGAAAATGAATTTATCTGGATGGATGAAGTTGGACGGGTTAAACCATTGAGCCAAGATGGTAAGTCACAAGTTTATAACTCTTTAAAATATCATCAACGGATGCTAGCTCATAAAGAGTATGACTTCCCTGGGTCTGATTATAACCAATGGCTCAAGTACCAAAGTGATTTGGATAGTCTTGATTATTGCCTAGACAGTGATGGGCAGATAAATCTAGCACTTCGAGTATGGATTAATAAGAAACACATTAATCAAAACAAAATTCAAAAACAATCTGAGTCAATAATAACTAAAAGAGTGGAATTGATTCAAGCATGGGTTGAAAAAAATGGGGTTAATGAATTACATAAGTTAAGTAAGTTGGATTCGTGGAATAAAATATTCACGGCCATTAATCCAGTATTATTCCCGCCAGTTACTGTTTTAGGTGCTAATTGTAGGGTTTCTAAGACGTTTAGTGCAGCAGGCGTTATATTTAAATCAGGGCGCCCATCTAAAAGGTAGGAAATATTTTTGACTAAAACGACCAGTATCAATACAGATACGAAATAGTAAAAAAAAATCCTATATTTCCTGATTTTTATCCTGTCATCTTTACCATATTCTTTCTCCAAACAGCTAGCAATATCTACCAATAGCTGCTTATTACTATAGGAGAAAAATATGAAAACGAACAATACGGACTTCTCGCGTTCAACCCCCAAGCTTTTGTCTCTGCTTACGTCTGAACAGACAGCTGACTATTTGAACATTTCAACAGCTACATTAAACAAATGGCGATGTGAGGGACGAATTAAGCTGCCATATAAGAAAGTAGGTCGCTGTGTTCGTTATAGGCTCAGTGATGTAGAGGTGTACTTAGAGCAGCACACTATGACATCACCAAATACCACTTTAATCTCAACTGGGAAGCATCATGATGAATAAATTTGATGCACAAATACTAGTTCGAGTACATAACGTTCTCAAACAATGCGTGGCAGACTTTGCTGATGAGCATCATTGTTCAATACCAGAATGGATCCGTAAAGCCATTCTGGAAAAGCTTGAGCGGGATATTAATGCGGAGGTTGAAAATGATTAACCACAGCAAAATCTCAGACAAAAGTCTGTCCATCGATATGAGTATGGCACAGCAATATCTAGCACTACTCGCACCGGGTGAATCGAACTTTTTATTTGCTGCTTTTGATGATGATCAAGACCGTAATTTCAAGCCCGTAATTCTTTATGGAACATTAAAGGAGCACAGCAACAGGCTTATCAAACTAAATGGTAATGGCTATGGAATATTTATCCTAGTCAATGCCACTGAAGGTAAATCACGAACCGAGGAGAATGTAACGGCTTACCGAGCAGTTTGGATTGATAATGATTCTGGTGAAGAATCAAATACACCCATCAAGGCGAATTGGGTGGTTGAAAGTTCCCCCGGTAAATCTCACGAATATTTTGCAGTCGATGGGCTGGACTGCTTCCAACGTATTGCGCTTCAAGCAAAATTAGTTGAAGTACATCATTCTGATCCTAATGCTGCTGATGCAAGCCGTGTTCTTCGACTTCCTGGTTTTTTCCATCAAAAGAAAAATAAAACGAAGGGGCTGACAGGGGAACGAAACCTTGTCCGGATAATTGAAGAAAATCCCAGACCACGAATGGATGCGCTTGATATGCTTGAGGCGTTTGACTTGCCTACCGATTTTTCTGCTTTAATTCAGACATGCCCTAAGGCATCTGCCCGTTACACGCAATTGGTCTCAAGCCTGTTATCAGCACGAGCCTTAATTGAAAATCCAGATAAGCTTTCATTGGATAACCAGCAGGTTATTGATCAAGTGAATCGAGTGTTGAAACTGATGTCGATAGGGTTTGATAAAAACCATAGCCCCATATCAGCTGAATTAGTTGGCAAAATACACCATGCACTCAATAGCATTAACCATGGTCAATTAGACGATGAATTACAAGTTGAAGCCCGGAATAGTATTGATAAGATCGAACAGGCGTACAAGCAGATTTGTCCTGAACGAAAGTTACAAGTACTCAATGCTGATGCAGCCAATGATTTACGATACCTTTTTTCAGAAGGTGAAACCGAACAAATACAGGTAGCACTTTTTTGTATTGATCCTGATGAGCGAGACACTTGGATTAATGTCGGACTTGCACTGAAAAATCATCTTGGCCCGAATGGGTTAGAACTGTGGGATCAATGGAGCAAGGGATCGACTAAATATAACCCAGATGAAATACACAAGCAGTGGGATAGCTTAAATCCGAACAATATTGGAGTTGGTACTGTATTTCATCTGGCAAAAGAACACTTAAAGCGTCGAGTGGAAGCAGATGCAGAAAGTGATGTCTTAACTGAAAATAATCGTAAAAAGTGGCAAGACAATATCATCATTGAATTTAATCTTGATGAACATGAACCACTAAAAAAGTATTTTCTGAAATGCGTAACTGCTGAGTTGCGAGTGCTGAGTTTCGGACTGACACCGGCAACCGAATTGACCAGACAGCCTTATAAAGCCAACTGGTTAGTCAAAGGGTATTTAGAGCAAGGTTCACTGAGCCATATATTTGGTAAATCTGGATCAGGTAAGTCCTTTATAACACTTAGTTTGGCTTATTGCGTTTGTTCTGGCTTACCTTGGTTTGATTGTGATGTGACCAAGGGTGGGGTGGTTTATCTTGCTGGCGAAGGTCGTGCTGGGCTGAGTAAACGACTAAAAGCGCTAGAACAGCAGCATGGGCTGAAGCCAAACAACCTTTTCATCTCTGACTTACCAGGAAGATTGACCGATGAGGAAAACGTGACTGAGATTGTTGAATCAATAAAAGCAGTTTGCCCAAATGTAAAACTTGTCATTGTGGATACATTACATCGCAATATGGGGGTAGGTGATGAAAACAGTGCAAAAGATATTGCAATGATTCTAAGCAATCTTAGCCAAATAATGGCGATTAACGATACCAGTGTCATTATCGTTCATCACTCTGGACACAATGAAACAAATAGGGGGCGAGGCTCATCCGCTATTACCGCTGCAATGGATATGGAGTATTCAGTCAAAAAAACGGACAATCTCATCACCATGGCTTGTACTAAATCAAAAGACCATGAAGAGCCTGCCCCCGTGAGATTAGAAATGATTGAAGTGGATACAGGATGGGCGGACGAAAATGGGCGCTCAGTTACAAGTATTATCCTCGAGCCAACACTCGTTGTTGATGTGTCTGAAAAAGGAAAACTAAACGATAAGGATAAACGTGTAATTGCTGCTTTGGAACATGCTCTTGAGAAGTATGGGGTACCAACACCAGAAGAGGTTATTGATTATTTGCGTGAGCATGATTATGAAGACCACCAAATGCCGGATACTGTTGTACATCGAGATAACTGGAAAAAACAAGTCTATCCGGAGCTGGACGTGAACACCGATAGTAAGAACCCTGAGGAGGCAAAACGGAAAGCATTTGATCGAATACGTACCAAGCTTCGTGAACGGGGAAAAATAGAAATGTTGGGTGATTATTGGTGGGCGGTTTTGCACTAAAAAATACACACATTACAGACCGGACACCGGACACCCCTATAGGGGTGTGTCCGGGGCTGTCCGGGCGCTTTCTTGTTATGTGCTCGGACAAAAGTGTGAATCGTCCGACTTGTCCATTATCTGGTTTTATAACCTAGAAGTAGTGATATATCTACGTTTGCGACATAGTAACTGTTGGACGATTTGGTGGGCACTCCGGACAAGACGAAAAATATAACTTATTTATCCGGACGATTTAACTTTACCCAAGCTTGAAAATTGCATGATGAAGTGCAAGTTAATAAGGCCATTAATTGTGTCCTAATTGGATACATTATAATTTATTGTTAAATCGAGCGCTTTTTAACCGTCAATAGACATGCCTAAATTTGATATCTTTATTCATGAGTCTAGGCCAAAAGTGCGCTAATATTGGTTAAATCTTACGGACTAACCCGTCATTGTCTTGTCTGTTCGGGTGGTCGAGTTGGAACGCTGTGATTTTGTCACCTGTTCCGTGGTAGAAGGTTTGTAATCGGGTAACATCATTTTTTCTTTCCGCATCCTCTTCGGTGTTTGGGCTTTTGATAATGCCTCTAGCGATTTTGATTCATATTTTTCATCCTTAATGGGGGCTGGATCGCCTTGTTCATCACGCCACTTATCAATCACATTTACCATCTGGTTACACATGGACTGCATCCAAACATCAAAAACTATTTCCGTTAAAACTGGAACATTCAGTCATGTTGCATTTGTAACGCGTTTCGCGTTACAGTTGGAGAATGGCTAAAATTAAAACATCAACATTAAATCTTAGAGTAAATCCTCTTATTAAAGAGGCTGTGAGAGATGCTGCAGCACGTCAACATCGTTCCATAGCTAATATGGTAGAAATGCTTATTCGTGACCACTGTAAAGCAGAGGGGTTTCCTGTGCCACTGCAATCAAATTTATTCAGTGATAACGATGGACAGTAAAACACTTAAAGCATTGATTGAAGCCGGTGCAATTAAGAATGCTTCAATAATAGCTGATGGAGCAACTGTTCATATTAGTTTCACAACTAGAAATGGTGACAGCAACCCTGCAACAACACTTAAAGGTGCAATAAAAACATGGAGTACGATTGATTCTGCTGCTAAGTGGTTGCGAGGTCTCGGTATTGGTGAAGCTAAATTGAATGTAGCTAAATGGTCGCCAAATCAACGTGGAATGCTGTAACGTATGCTACTTTTTTAGACATATCTAGATTAGTATTAGAAGACTTACCACTACAGAACGACAACCCTAAATTTGTATTTCACCACAAAGACGGCGGTGTTGATGCAGTAGTTTTAGACGTGGAAACAGCAAACAATGAGCCGATCATTATTGGGGTTAGAAACGGCAAAATTACAACAATATTTGCTAAACGAATGATCCCCACGGTCAATTAGCTAATATGATCTCTAGGTAAATGAGCGCAGGAAATCGTGTTTATACCACAGATAAAAAAGTCCTTACCGGAGTAAAGATTCAGACTGAACCTGACACGTTTGAAGCAAGTTCAGAGATAGCCTGACAGCCCGTTTTGTGCCAAAATCGGTCATTGGTTTGAGAAACAGAATGCCAGAATCACTTGTTATTAAAATTAAGTTGTCAGCCCCCTTAATTCAGAGTAAATACTATATTTAAGAATGCTTCTAATTTTACGATGCACTTGTATTTTTTGTTCCTTTGTTTCAAACATTACAATTCATTTTTTATAGACCTAACGCCGCGTTAGGCGGTTGATTTATTGATACATGAAACACTACAGTGACTCTACTACGTCAGCCCAGTTAACCCCAAACCTTGCCTCGTTTTCCGGATGCTTGTCTATTAAAAACATCGTATCCCAAATTTGTTGCACGTGAGCTGCGGCCAAACGACGACCCTCAGAGCTAGAGCTGGAAAGTACGCCGATTAGAGGAAGATCACTATTCAGCTTTTCACGCAGCATCTGAACACAAGATTCGAACGCTAGATAACTGAATGGCTCATATTCAATTAGGCATTCATCCGACTCTCGAGTGGCACTCTCAACCATATCGGTCATGTCTGGTGAATCATCTATAAGACGGCGATAAAACTCTTTAGTTATGCGAAGAAGTTCGCCAGGATTTACTTGGGCCGATGGACCGACTATTGCAACAGCGGGAGCACAGGGTCCTTGATTGAAGGTTTTCACCCCCGCGTAACCTTCGCATGCAGCAAAGAAGATAACCAAATTGCATTTCGTTGCGGCATTCAGAGCTTGTAATGGAGTATTTAGTTCTTCCCACCGCAGAAACTCAGTGCCGTCAGGGCCGACACCTTGTAGTCCATCCTCGGATCCGTGCGTTTCGAAATGTACGATCGGCACATAGCTCCCTGCTCGTATTGCCGTTTCTGCCTGTACCTCTGCCAGCGCAGCAAAAACTTCTGCCTTGTTATTACACTGAATAAGACGCGCCCAATTTGGGCGCTGATGCTCGGCCCACTGTAAAAGTTCCTCTCCGGTACGACGGTCGGTGGGCAACAACCATTCAATGATCAGAAGACGGTTGACGGAAATGAGTGCTGAATTCGGGAGGTATTGTTGCGCGAGAAGGAGGTCAGCTTCTTCTGTGCCCATAGATGTATGCTCCTAACTTTTTACATAAGGGGCGCGTAACAAAACGGAGCGTCCCAGCCCGAAGGGCGACTTGATGTGATTGTTATGTTCAATTTAAAATCTCAATTATTTGTGACAGCCTACCGGTTCTGTTTGTACCTTTAAGTGGGGGATAGGCTTCATGTAAGTGTTTTTCAAATTTCTGATAATCCGAAACCAAAATTGCCCCAAATATAAGTTTTTTATTCTCTATTTCTTTGATGCCTCTAAGGTCAGCGTTGCCCGTACTCTTATGATTTTGAACGTGAGCCTTTAAGCGACTGACAGGAGCAATATCTTTACCCCAATATACGGGGTAAAACTTTGGGTGCCCTTTAATTGGCTTGATTCCAGTTCTCAACGGGGTTTCGGATTCTGCAAAGATTCCGTATACCGCTCCGCTGGACTGCTTTATTGCCTTTTTTTCATTGAGAATAATCTCGCCAAATATGGCCTTGTACACAGTGAAGTCTTTTTCTTTAGCTTCGCTGGTCAGAAAGGTTATGACTTCATTCGACATGGGATTCCTTCAGAACATAACGGCTGTTGGCAATAACGTGAATTATTGTCATATTAAACCGGAAGACTATTTCTCTGTAATTCTTACACATATCATGGACTGTAATGTCTAGTAAGTAGATAATCAATACAAAACAGGGAATCATGACTTCATCGGCTTACTTCCATTGATCCTATACTATACCCCTAACCCATAAGTTTGATGTGAAATATCCACTTTGGTCGAAAGCAGTCAGTCGCTAGATTGATTTTTTTGTAAAAGATTGAGAATATAGATTCAATCTTTTGGAATAATAAACAGGTACGAATTCCTATTTATACATTAGCTCCCCTCACACAAAGGAATGGACCAACACTATGCTTTTTTAAGGTCTACTACAACTAAATTATATTGAGAAATTCAAATGGTAAAGAAGCTAAAGGATGGCTATGAGCACTAACTCAGGGGATGGCGAGCGTATAGCAATGCTAGGCTATGTGCCGCAGTATGAAATAGCGGCAAGCTTAATATATGAAGCATTGCTTGATGGAAGTCTAGAGTGGTTTCGAGTTGCTGATCCTGAGGCAGGAAGCTTGGATGACATACTAATAGCGACTACAGGTAATCTTGATGCCTATCAGGTGAAGTGGGCGGAATTTACTGGAGTAATAAGTTATAAAGATTTTGTAAGAGATGGTGCTACTAAAAATGGAGGTATAAAGTTTAGTCTTTTTAGACAGCTTGCAGAAGGCTGGGTGAATCTTAATGATTACTACAAAGAAAGAGTCGTAAAGGTTCACTTGCTACATAAGCTAGTGCCTAGCTCAAAGACCAGCGCAAAAGTTCCTGTGGGGAAAACGCCACCAAAACATCCTCATTTTCAAGCTTTTTTAAAAGACTGTTGGTTGGACAGAACATGGTGTAATCTAGGTATTGATGGAGTAGCTGAGGGTTGGAAAGAGACATTGTTAGATCTTCAGAGTCGGTCAGGATTCAATGATGCTGATTTTTTAAAGTTCATTCCATGCTGTGAGCTTGAGTTCAACTACAGACGGCCTAGCGAGCGCCCTATAACTAATCAAGGTCAAGCAAGAAAACAGGAAGATATCGGGAAAATATATAATCTTCTGACAAAAATGGCAGGAGGTGAGCAACGAATTATTGAGATATCAAAAGATGATATGCTAGATCACCTAGCATGGAGTCACAGGTTTAAGCACAAATTCATCCATGAATTTCCCATAGATAGAGTATATCAAGAGATTGAAAAAACTGTTGATGCTATATCTGATATTTTGTCACAGACAAATCAAGGCTACATTACGCTACTTGGTGCCCCAGGCTCAGGGAAATCGACGACTCTTACTCAAACTTTAAAATACAAATCTGGCTATAAACTTGTTAGATACTACGCGTATGTTCCTGATAGTGCATACCAAGGTCGTGGTGAAGCGAATACATTTCTCCATGACATCACATTGTCATTGAGAAATCATGGGTTTTGTGGTGAAGGTTCTGGGCAGCCAGGATCAAGAGAAGAATACCTGTCTCTGTTAGGGGAACAATTCCAGCAAGCGAATGAGAAATGGAGGCATGATGGTGTAGTCACTATTATTATGGTGGACGGGTTAGATCATATTCAGCGAGAACAAAATCCTCTGCAAAGCTTATTATCAGATTTGCCTTCTCCGAACACTATACCTGATGGTGTGATATTTATTTTAGGAAGTCAGACACTTGAATTGACTGATCTTTCGGACGCTATAAAAGAGCATGTCAAGAAAGAAGGCCGTACGATTATTATTTCCCCTTTAACCCGGTCAAACGTTTACAAGGCAATTGATGAATGGCCAAGTTGTTCCGAACTGACAGATGATAATAAAAGAGAAATTTTCGAAAAGTCGCTCGGACATCCCTTATCTCTGGTTTATTTACTACAATTTCTCAGCGAAAATTCGGATCGGAAATTTGATGAGGTTTTCGACCAATGTCCTGCATACCAAGGTCATATCGAGCAAAGTTATTCAATCTATTGGCGGCAAATTGAAGGTGACCAAGATCTAGTTAATTTACTTGCACTGCTGTCAAGAATACGAGGACCAATTAATACTCAAGTACTTGACGAGTGGTCTGAACCTTCAACAATTTATCAGTTTAGATCTGGCGCTTCACACTACTTCAAGAAGGATAGTGATGTAAGTTGGCGATTCTTTCATAACAGCTTCAAGCAATTTATTTTAGACAAAACAAATCGAAACTTATTCGGAAATTTCGATGAGTCAAAAAATATAGGTTATCACAAGATATTAGCAGAGCACTGTGTGCAGTCAGCGTCTAACGACCCAATGCGATGGGAGGCTATCTACCATCTTTTCAATGCTGGACAGATGGAAAAGGTGATTGAAATAGGGAAACAAAATTATTTTAGAGAGCAGTTCTTTTGCCTGAGAAATATCACAGGTGTAACTGATGATATTGATTACGTTCTATTATCGGCTAAGGAATTGAATGACCCTCTCGCAGTCGTAAGATGCATCCTTATTGAGTGTGAGCTGAAAGAAAGAAAGGATGCTCTAAATGAAATTGATGTACTTAATCTTTTATTTGCGTCTGAGGGGGTTAATTCATCTCTGAGTTATATGTTTGATGGATCATTGCTGCAGGTTAGTGATTCTGAAGCTCTGGCATTTTCTAAAACCCTTGTTGAAAACGAGTTTTTTAATGAGGGTAAGAGGGCATTTGATGCGGCTGAGCCATTAAGTTACTTGTCAGGTGGTGAAGGTGTTGATTCTGGTCTTGGCGGAGTTGATGAATTGAAACGATGGGTTGATGTGGCCCATTATTTTATATCTCTGGACAATGTCGTCTCAGCCATACTTCAAACGCGATATGGAGACGATGACAGGGACTCGTGTAATGGGAGGGATGAAGAGCTACATTATCGTTTAATGAGACGATTGACAGGTAGTATTTATGAAAAAAACGACGAGGAAAAAATAGTAGAGCTTTTCACTTTCTTATCAGGAAAAGATGAATACTTTGGATCTCTCTTAGGTTTGTGCTTCTCTATATGTCAGGGTCAATTTCCATTGACTTTGACAGATGTTGCGTTCCAGGTGGTTATTAAGTGGTCTGAAAGTGAAGGTGAGGATCTCAACTTTTCGGATGGGTTGATGATTTCTGAATTGGACTACAGGACTAATGGAAATATAGAAAAAAGCAGAAAATGGTTTGAAGGTATGGAACAGCCTAAATTGTATAAACATGGCCTTCATGGTCAATGGAAAAACTTAAGGCCCTTTACAGATAGAATTAGACTCAATAGGTTGCTTGCTACTTCAAGTAAAAACCTTGACCCAGTTAAATTGGTACCAAGCGAAGATGATGGGAAATATACTGGCAATGTCATGTTTGAACGTGGTTTGGTTAGGTTTTCGAATGTTTGGGGAAAAGGCTGGAGTGGAGAAAATTTGTTACCAAGCTTTATCGTTCAAGAAGTAAAACCTTTATTTGAATTATTTCGAAAACCCTTTAATGAAACAAGAGATTGGATTGGGTGGTATGAGTTTGAAGCAGCAGCAGTAGATTATTTTAAGTTCGTCATAAGGGCTACATCTCAGCATGGATGCGATTGTATCTATGCTCTAGCAGATGCTTTTAGAAAAGATTGGGATAAACGGCATTGGCCAGCGAGCTGGCGAAGAGAAATTGCTTTCACGTTATATAAGGAAGGAGATGGTCGAGATGCCTTAGTTAGCGTTTTGGATCAGATTGAAAAGGAAATACTCGAATTTGATGAAGTTCATTCCAAGATATCTGAATACTATGAGCTTTCAATTCTTTGGTCAAGGATTGGTGAGGCTAGTCGAGCAACTAGTTTACTGCCAAAGATTTTTATGGGATCTTTTGGTATACATTATAGAAAGGATAGGCAGTTCTCTCTGTGGATGTCATGGTTAGGCAAGCTGGTTAACCAATATCCTGACTTAGCCTACGACGAGATATGTCGATTTTCTTTGGCGCTAGTAAATTTGGAGCAATCGGGCAATGGACGTGGCACTGAGGAAGCCGCTCGTGATCTCGTAGCTATTGCGACTAGTTGGAATGTCAAATATGGGTTGCAACTTCTGAGTTGGCTTTTTGATCATAAAGGAGTTCATTACGGACCAGGCCTTACAGGACTTCTATTAGGAATGCTCAATCGATCTGATCCAGCTTTTAAGGAAATATCTATAACGGCGAGAAAATTACTTATTCCTTTTGAAGAATACAATCCTTCTGAGTTGGCGAGGCTGCTTACATCTCAATACCATACGTCTTCGACTGAGGGAGCCGAGGAGCAGATAGAAAAGCTAATTACGTCCATAAGAACACATCTTTTACCTTCAAACCGGTATTCATGGTTTGAGGGTATAGCTCTTGGTATGAAAGACGCTAGGAAAGATAATACTAAATATGCCGCTATGGCAATATCTACACCGCAAGAAAAACATGTTACCCATGAACCGTCTCTGAAACTGAAAATGGGAGATATACTTACAGATGAGGATGCTCAGCTGAAAGTATATTCTGTAGGAAGCCTATTTCAGCTTATCCAATCTGTGAAATCAGTCGATTATTTTCGATGGCTCGATTTGATACAGCCCTATCTAAATGAGATGAATATAGGGCAGCTGGAGGAACTGAATAAGCTATTGCAGCCATTTTCTCCTGACAATAGAACAGTGTCTGCTATTGCAGGTGCATTTGCAGAAAGAGGTGATGTAGACAAGGCTAATACGTTACTTGGTCATTTGCTAGATAATTCAGATGCCAAAGGTTGGGATTTGCATTGGGACGGAGGTTCTAGGCAGTCAATATTTAAGGTTCTTACTCAAATAGATAGTAAGCAATGGCGACCTAAAGCAATAGCTTGTTTGGTCGATGACTATATTAGTGAGTATCGATACCCTAGCAGCATGATTTGGAATCTAAACGAGATCGTCGATATTCTCTTTGATGATATGGACGTACTGCCTGTTTGGGAGGAAATAAAGGAACATGTATACGAACTAGATGCTTTCCAAAGTGATGGCGAACAGCCTCCTGCACTCTTATGTGAATCTGAGCTAACAAGTGACTCTAATTTACTGATTCAGTTTTCATTTGATATGTTGGATATAGTTATTCCTGAGTTGGAATATATGGCTCATCAAGCAATCGTTGACTTGTCGAAAGTCAGGGTGAATTGGCCTGCAATCATTAAGGAAATTATAAATAGGATTGATAAAGTAGGATTGATACAGATAAAAGTAATGTCTTTGCTACAGAGTTTTGTAGATGATTGCCAAGAGTTAGTTGTTCAATTTGAAAGTGAAATATCTTTACTATGTGCATCAGAGGACTTTAGTATCCGTATGATTGCGCTGGAGTTGTCTAATCAATTAGACATTAAAAGTTGTTTGCCTCCGAAAGAGCGTTCAAAACTACCTTTGGTATATGAACTGGAGCTACCAAAAATAGAGAATACAAATGAAGCTATTCCTTTCTCAGCTATACGAGCAGGGGATACATTTCCGGATGTTGACGATCCAATTGAGCTATTAAGACCTTTGTTAACCGAGGCTAAGCTTATAGCTTCTATGTCAAATATACCGTTTGAGAATATAGTCTATAGAGCATCAGGGCTAATGAAGGCGCTAATTCCAGAAAGTAGGTGGGATAAGAAAGCTGAAGAAGCCTACAGAAGCTGGATGGAGGGAGCCGGTCTTAAGTTGACCTATCACAGGTTACGCCCTAAAGTTGCAAAGCTAGCACTGTCCCACATTGTATGCGAACTATTAGATGCTGGACAAATACAGCCTTCAGATCTGAATTTTCTAGATGCCATTTTAAAACGCAGTGATAAATTGTTATTGGGGCTTGAACCAGTTATTCGTCCAGAATGTATTGTTACTCCTAAAGCAAGTGATCGGGATATACCTCACAATCATGATGAATGGTTAGATGATATCCAGAAATCTGTCTCACAATTTGTTGATAGAATCGAAACTGGGGATGAAATTATCGGCGAACTAACAAGCTGGGTTTGGTTAGACTGGGAAATGCCGACTGAAATTCGAATGTCTACGATCTGCCACCCAAAGTGGAATAACGATAAAGATATTAAATCACCCTCTGAGTTCTTCCCAAGCAGGATGCATTGGTCAGCAAAAGATTATCCTAAAATTTCTACTACTAGTGAACCTTCAGTTGTGATTTATGGTTCAAGCGCCTACATTGATCATGGCGGCCTTCAGTGGTTAGCATTAAACCCTGTTATTGGTTTTTCTCTGGGGTGGTCCATATCTTCGGAAGGCCTGTTTCGATGGGTTGATGATAAGGGCGAGATGATGGTTGAAAGCATTTATTGGAAGGATGGGCCCATATCTAGGCAGCCACCCAAAATGGATGATATATGTTCAAATGGATGGCTTGTTGTTGCATCGCAAAAAGCAGTTGATCAAATTCGAGAAGTTATAGGTGAAGCCGTAAAGGTGAATGTAGTTGTTCGTAGCTATGGAAGAGATACGTACGACCCAACAAGCATATCCACGGAACGAAGGTCTAATTGGTAGGTTCATTTCAAAATTTCTAGCTGTCTGCTTTTGGCACGTTAGCAACGAACTGTTCAAAGGTCTCTATTCGACCCAAAGCGGCCATCTGATTACATTGAATAATTTGCAATAAGGCATAACATGGTCAAGCATCAGATACAAAGAATACTAACAGTATCTTTATTCTGATGCTTGACCGAAATATAATTGGCTGCTTTTGGCACAAACCAGACTGCTATGTTATTTTGTAAACCGCAATTATTGCTGGGTCGGGGCGGGGCTTTAGAACGATGTAGAGTCTTAATAACTTAAATAATAGATAATAACCGCTGCTTTAGGAGTAACGGGTAACATTCGGTGCCACCACTTATACTGTGTAATTGTTTCATATCTAATTGTTCATCAAAAAACTTTTTATGGATACCGCCCTCAAACCTGCGTGCTTCTTTACCAGTATCAAAAGGTCTAACAGCAAGAACGGCTATGTGGGCAGTTTTGGGCAGACCGAATCCTTTTATCCTGTGTCTAATATCTTTTGAATAACCTAATTTCAGCCAAGCTTTAGACCCATAGTTAACTTCTATCAAATATACTGTTGATGGTAGTGTCATCGCCGTATCTTCACACTGGTTACAGATAAATACATTATCTCTAACATGACCAGTCTTGAGCTCTTGCTTATGGCCACAACTATTGAATTGATATAACCGATATTGATTGCTTCGACCAGGCCCTATTAATTTGAGACCGGCCTTGGCGGCTTCTGAGATTAATTTATCATCTAGGCAGGCTTGACACCTAAAGTTGTCATTTCTAACATGCCAGATCGTGATTTCTTGTTTATGGCCACAACTATTAAATTGATATAACCGATATAGACAGTTTTTAAGTGAGCCAATGAGTTTGAGGTCGACCCTGGCTGCTTCATAGGCTAATTTTTCATCTA
>JABSQN010000010.1 GCA_013215825.1 Piscirickettsiaceae bacterium
TTTGAGGTCGTCCCTGGCTGCTTCATAGGCTAATTTTTCATCTAGACAGGCCTGGCACCTAAAGCTCTTATCTTTAACATGACCAGGTGTGAATTCTTGTTCATGGCCACAACTGTTGAATTGATATAACCGATATTGACTGCTTCGACCAGGTCCAACGAGTTTGAGGTTGACCCTGGCTGCTTCATAGGCTAATTTTTCATCTAGGCAGGCCTGGCACCTAACGTTGTCCTTTCTAACATGACCAGTTGTGATTTCCTGCTTATGGCCACAACTGTTGAATTGATATGTGCGGTAAGCATTATTTCGACCTGGCCCTATTAACTTGAGGCCGACCCTGCCTGCTTCTGAGTTTAATTTTTCTTTAAAGCAAATGTGACATTTAAAGTTATCATCTCTAACATGACCAGTCTTGAGCTCTTGTTTATGGCCACAACTATTGAATTGGTATAACCGATATTGATTGCTTCGACCAGGTCCTATTAATTTGAGACCAGCCTTGGCTGCTTCTGAGATTAATTTATCATCTAGGCAGGCCCGGCACCTAAAGTTCTTATCTCTAACGCAACTAAGCGCGATTTCTTGCTTATGGCCACAATTGTTGAATATGTATAGGCGGTAATGACTACTTTTTCCTCCACACAGCATTGTTAATCCTGCGGCATCAGCCTCTCGCTTATGGCTATTGTTCATACTGCTCATCCCTTAAAGATCAAGTGCTGGATTGTTGTTATTATGCCAGATAAGCTATATTTGATAGGTGTAAAAGTTTTTTACAGTACGTCTATCAACGGTTTTCGAGGAGATAGGTTGCTACTTTGACATGGTAGGGCTCGGTGGTTCGAATCCGCTCGTGCCTACCAGTTTAAACTATTAATTTAACAATACACCGATGACCGCTTCTGGCACAAAGCTGCCTTATTAAAGAATCATTTTTTGGGTATGTATTAGTATGGGTATTAACACACTTTTAACAATCAATTTTGAAGAGGAGGTACCTGATGACAAAAAAATGCATTTCATGCTACGCTCAAAAAAGATGGTTGAGTTAAGGCTTCAGGAATAAAGAATTGTTCGAAAACTATCTTTAAGGATGGTGTTACTGAAAGTAGCTCTCTAAATGTAATTAAGCATGATGTTGAACGAGCATTAAAGAAATCCGAAATTTTGAAATATAAGGCTGTGGTACAGCTAGGTGAGGATGTCCTAGAATCATTTGATAATTACTAATTCCGTTGCTTTACTAAACGTTCGCAGCACAAAACGGACTGTTAAGTCAGCAAAAACTTAGGACTAAAAACTAACTCACCCCGCCCCTCCAAAACGAGCACTTTTTAAAACCTTATCTGAAATAATATATGAGGAGCTTAATATTCTAGGAGGTATACCTAAGATCATTTTTCATCACACTGCGTATGGATCAAGCAGTAGATAGAAAAGGGGTACCCCATGTTTTAAATTTTGGGTGTATGGGGGGGGTAGTAAAAAATCTTTTTCTGTGAGAATTAAGTTTATGTATTTTTACTGGTATTCTTTTGTAACTGCCCGTTCAGCTGAATGGGGTAGTAGTAGAGTAGATGTTGTATTGCCAGATAACTAGATCATGGTTTTACAGGAAAAATAGGGAGGTATATTAATTTTGAACCTTACCCCAGCCTTACCCCAATAAAAAAGCCCCAGTAGAATAAACTACTGGGGCTTCGATATATCTGGAGCCGGAGATAAGACTTGAACTTACGACCCTCTGATTACAAATCAGATGCTCTACCAACTGAGCTACACCGGCTTTAAGAAGAACGAAATTATACGGGGGCAATGTCTTCATAGCAAGTAAAAAATGAATTAATTAATATTTTTTTTTATAATCGTTCGTTGGAGTGGAAATCTGCTCAATTTTGAGCAGCGTTAGCCATGAAAACTACGTGGAGATGGTTTTTAACAAGGAAATTAGATGGGGTGAATGATGGGGCTCGAACCCACGACAACCGGAATCACAATCCGGGACTCTACCAACTGAGCTACACTCACCATTAATGAACTTACCAAGATGAAAACAAATGTTTCCGTGTTCGTTCAGAAAGACGGTAATTCTACGTCCTTTATTTTTTTGG
Organism: Piscirickettsiaceae bacterium; assembly: GCA_013215825.1. GTDB lineage: Bacteria > Pseudomonadota > Gammaproteobacteria > Nitrosococcales > Methylophagaceae. The sequence continues at coordinate 2,112 of JABSQN010000010.1, forward strand.
TCAAGTGAAATTTGGTTTATTTAAACAATTTCTAAATCTATTTTCTTATCTTCCAGATCAACTCGGACAATTTTAACGGAGACATTGCCTCCTAATTGGTATGTTTTTCGGCTACGTTCACCGGTTAATCTATGGCTGCTTGCATCAAATTTATAGTAATCATTCTTTAATGCGGTGATGTGGACGAGCCCTTCAATATAAATATCACTGAGTTCGACAAATAAGCCAAAGCTAGTCACGCCGCTAATGGTGCCATTATGAACTTCGCCAACACGTTCCTGCATATATTCGCATTTGAGCCAGTCACTGACGTCACGTGTTGCTTCATCAGCGCGACGGCTGGTCATTGAACAGTGTTCACCTAAGCGGACCATTGTTTCGTGAGAATAATGCCACTTAGATATTTTTTGTTTAGTGATAAGGTGGCGTATAGCACGGTGCACTAATAAGTCCGGATAGCGGCGAATAGGTGATGTGAAGTGTGCATAGGCCTCAAGTGCTAACCCAAAATGGCCCACATTATCTGGATGATAAACAGCTTGTTTCATGCTTCGCAGTAAGACCGTTTGTAATAAATGGCCATCCGGTCGACTAGTTGCTGTTTGGAGTAAGGAGGCGTAATGATGCGGTTGAGGATCGTCTCCGCCACCTAGAGATAATCCAAGTTCACTTAAAAATTCGCGTAAGTTGCTGAGTTTTTCACCTGAGGGCGTTTCGTGAATGCGGAATAATGCCGGTAGTTCATTTTTTAATAAAAATTGTGCAGCACTGACATTAGCTGCGACCATGAATTCTTCGATTAAACGATGTGCTTCATTGCGTTCGCTAGGTTCAATTGATTGTATTTTGCGATTATCATCAAAGATGAATTGTGTTTCGGTTAATTCAAATTCAATTGTGCCGCGCTCTTTACGCGCTTTCAGCATCGCTTGATATAAGTCATACATGGTTTCTAAATGCGGCAAAATAGTCTGATGCTGTTTGCGTAAGTCGGTATCTTTATCTACTAAAATGCTAGCGACATCGGTGTAGGTTAAGCGTGCTTTTGACTTCATTACCGCTTGATGAAATTGATGAGATTCAATCTTACCATCAGAATTAATCACCATTTCACAAACCATGCAAAGACGATCTACATTGGGATTAAGTGAGCAAAGGCCGTTTGATAGCGCTTCTGGCAACATGGGAATAACTTGACTGGGGAAATAGACTGATGTTCCACGATCTTGGGCATCTTTATCTAAGGCACTATTAGGTTCAACATAGTAAGAGACATCGGCAATAGCAACCCATAAACGCCAAGAGCCTGATTTTAACGCTTCGGCATAGACGGCATCATCAAAGTCGCGCGCATCTTCACCATCAATTGTGACTAAGGGTAATGCACGCAGATCGAGTCGATTCTTAATTGCTGATTCTGGTATTTCGCTACCATAGGATTCTGCTTGATTCAAAGCATCAACAGACCAAGTATGTGGTAATTCAAAATCACGTAAAGCAATGTCAATTTCCATTCCAGGTGCTAAGTGGTCACCAAGTATAGTAACGACCTTACCTAGTGGGGAGCGATGTTTATGAGGTTGTTCGGTGATTTCTATTTCAACAATTTGACCATCTTTGGCCCCCATTAAACCTTCGGGCGGGATGAGTATGTCTTGGCTGATTCTGCGGTTATTAGGGATAAGAAAGTGATAACCCGAATCAAAAAATAGTCTACCGACAATACGTTCATTGCCTCGTTGAATAACTTCCACAATTGCGCCTTCTTTTCGTCCTCGACGATCAACGCCTGTCACACTCGCAATCGCGCGATCACCGTGTAAGACAACCCGCATTTGGCGTTCGCTTAAAAAGAGATCGTCACCTGCCTCATCAGGAATAAGAAAGCCAAACCCATCTGCATGGCCCATCACCCGACCTGTGATTAAGTTCATTTTAGAGACAACACCATACGCACTTTTACGGTTGCGTAATAGCTGGCCATCTCGTTCCATTGCACGTAGTCGACGGCGTAATGCTTCTATTTGTTGCTCACCTTTTAGGGCTAGTAACTTGCTGATATTGCGACGAGTTAATGGACGGCTATTTTGTTTTAGGAGATCAATAATAAATTCGCGACTTGGAATTGGGTTATCGTATTTTTCGGCTTCACGATGTGAATGTTTATCTTGTAATATTTTTTTTGACATTAGTTACAGTTCCAAGCGGTAGAAATATGCTTTGTAAATGGGAGGTGCGATCTCGATCGCATCATTCGTAGCATGATTATATATTTAGTAGTATTCTAACCTATCTTATTGTTGTGATGTGTAAGCGAAAAAAGGGTAAAGTGAAAAACGGCTTAAATTTTGCTGTATTTTGAGTTATGCAACTAGGTGGGTTTTATTGTTGTTGTTAGATTGAAAATCAGGAATAATTTGCCGATAAAACGGCAATAATTGTTGGTTTTATAGATAGATCTGCCTTCTAAAAGAAATATTTCGACACCATTTTTATTTTTTGGGAAAATAAGACCATTATGGCGACACTGATAGATTCTATTGATGAACGGACCAAGCTGGCTGGAACAAATCACCTTGAAGTTTTGCTATTTAATTTAGGCAAAGATAGCAAGACTGGACGTGAAGAAGTATTTGGTATTAATGTGTTTAAGGTGCGGGAAGTATTAAATGTTCCCGACATTACGAGCGCACCTGATATGCCTGAAGGCATCGAAGGTTTTGTTAGTTTGCGTGGTGAAATGGTGCCTATTATTAATTTACAAAAGTTTTGTAATATTAATAGTGAGGATAAGCCAAATATTTTAATGGTCACGGAATATAACACGCAGGTTCAAGGTTTTTTAGTGAGATCTGTTGATACGATTCAGCGTTTAAACTGGGAACAGGTGAAAGAGCCGCCACCACTAATATCTAAACGTTTAGGAGGGCTGGTAACAGCAGTATCAAAACTAGATGATGATCGACTAGTAATGATTATGGATGTTGAAAAAGTATTAGCAGATACCAATGACCTTCTTGATGATGAAACAATGTTTCATGATATTGCGAAGTTAGATACAGTCACTCGTCATACTATTTTATTTGCAGATGATTCGGCTATTGCTCGCAAACAAATTACGAGAGCTCTTGAGCATTTAGGTGTGGACTATCATATGGCTATGAATGGCGCTCAAGCATGGAGAATGCTTAGAGAAATGGCACGAAAATGTGAAGAACGTGGTGATAATATTACCAGTGAAATTCAACTTGTTTTAACCGATGTTGAAATGCCAGAAATGGATGGATATGTATTAACTCAGAAGATAAAATCAGATCCTAGAATGAAGCATCTACCTGTTATTATGCATTCATCATTATCCACTGAAGCAAATCAAGTGATGGGTAAAAACGTCGGTGCAGATGCCTATGTGCCTAAATTTCAGCCAAAAGAATTAGCGGCCACCTTGGAATCGTTTTTTAATGATAATAAATAGCGGGAATTGATGTGACAATACGCCTATATAGTGTAATTGATACCGTTATTATGGAAGGTGATAAGGCGCTTAAAACTGTTTTTGGCAAACCTGAAACAACAGATCGTCCGATACCAGGTGCTGATCTAAGTAATAAAGAGCTGACTAAAAATGAACAGTTACTTTCAACGCGTTTAATGCGGGTTAATCATGCTGGTGAGGTTTCCGCTCAGGCTTTATATCAAGGACAAGCCTTAACGGCAAAGTTACCTGAAGTTCGACAAGCAATGGAGCGAGCGGCAATAGAAGAAAATGATCATTTAGTCTGGTGTCAGCAACGAGTTCAATATTTTGGTGGTCATGTCAGTATCTTAAATCCATTATGGTATGCAGGATCATTTGTAATCGGTGCTGTTGCAGGAAAAATTGGTGATAAATGGAGTTTAGGTTTTGTTGCTGAAACAGAAAAGCAAGTGGTGAAACATTTGGATGAACACTTAGAACAAATAAGTGTTGATGACCCTATAAGTAAAGCTATTCTTGAACAAATGAAAGTGGATGAATTACATCATGGAACTGCAGCTCTAGAAGCCGGTGGTGCTGAATTACCACTGCCAGTGAAGATGGTGATGGGTGTTATGTCAAAAGTAATGACTAAAACAAGCTATTTCTTGTAATGTCGCTCATGGTAATAGCTTAGATCTGATATGAAAGGTATTGATATTATCTTTATCCGGTGTGCAAGATAGAACAGTTGCTTTCGCGATAAAGGGTGTTAGTTTTTTGTTGTTAGGATTTAGCTCAAACTCAATTTCATCGCCAGGATTAGGGGCGAAGTCACTGACCATATAAAGCCCCGTTGCACTAAAATCTTGGCTAATGCCAATATGAGTCATATTATTCTCACCTTTGATGGTGTAAGTCACGGGCGTTTCTATATACATTCGTAAATAATCACGCTTTTCTATGTGGAACCTGTCAACCATTCCTTATGCACTCCATACTCTAATAATTCAGATTGCTGTTGATTGGCAGTATATACCCATTATCATTTAAGTTGCAGGTTTTTAGTACTTGTAATGGCGGTGATTTAAGGCGTCTCATTGATGTAATAGTCACTCTATTGTTTAAGAATATAACGCCGTCGTATATGTGCTTCAAAGCTGTAATTTGGAATATAGGTAATTAGTTGTTTCGTATGGTTTTAGTTATAACCGCTGTAGTTTTTAACTTTATTGCCGATAACAATAGTGATTAGAATTTATTCGGCTGTAGATAGATGAAACTTAAAGTAACGTTGCTTGTATTGGTATTATTGAATGTCTTTTATAGTTTAAATTCCATGGCAGTGATATTGCCTCCTGTACCAACCGCCCCCATTTATTTTGAACCACCAGTCGTGAATGCAACATCTGATATTCGGCAACTTAGTTGCGTTGAATTAGATAATAATATTCGAACATTGCATCCATATCGATATAGTTATAAGCCCGGTTTTTATCAAGATGATGCTAATAAAGTGGCTACAACTTTAGTAGTCATGGATTCCATTCCTATCATCGGTGAGCTATTAGGATTTTCTTATTTAACGTATTCGGCCTTAGTCGAAGAAAAAGAACAGCGGCGAACATTAGTGGTTGAGCAAGAGATAGCGATGTTTCAGCAAGTTAAGGCCGAAAAACACTGCTTTGAATAAGGGCTGATACTTGTATTATTATCTCAATGTGCTGTAGTATCGAAAGTGACAGATTACTTAAGAGGTACTGGTTATGAGTACAACAATAGATATAAAAACGAAGTGGTATGAAGCCAATTTAAGCACGGCTAGAGAAAGTCGTAAAAACTGGTATGAAACCAGTAAAGACCCTGTTAAAGCACCAGATACACATTGGTATGAAGCCAATATGAAGAAACATCGCGATACTAAAAACAAGTGGTATGAGGCGAACTTAAAACAGGCAGTAACTACCGTTAGAGCAACGCGTAAGAAATGGTATGAAGCTAATCAGCAGCAAGCGAATAATAGTGTTCCTTGGTATGAGGCGAATATGCAGTCGACCCCACATGCAGAGATTAAGAAAAAGTGGTATCAGGCTAATTTAGAACTAGCTCGAGCTAGTCAGGCTAAATGGTATGAAGCTAATTTAGATAACACACCAACTGAAAAGCATTGGTTTGAGTTTAGTGATGAAAAGCACAGTGAAACCAAGAAAAAGTGGTATGAAGCTAACCTAGAGCAAGCACGTAGTAGTCAGAAGAGTAAAAAATGGTATGAGGCTAATATTGCCGTAAATCCACATATGGACATCAAGACAAAGTGGTATCAAGCTAACCTTGTTCAGGCTAGAACGAAACGTATTAAGAAAAAATGGTTTGAAGCAAATACTGAGGCAACTCGTGAAGGGCATGCAAAGTGGTATGAAGCTAATCAGAACCCCGCTGCATCATTAACGGCCAAGCCATGGTATGAAGCGAATATGGTGAAACATCTTGATACTAAAAAGAAATGGTATGAGGCTAACCTTGAAGCCGCTCGTGAAAGCCAAAAAAAATGGTATGACGCTAATAAATAAGTATTTAACGCAATGATCGATGTTTTGTGTTTTACGGTTGGTGCATTTCAGGTCAATACCTATTTAATTAAAGATCAAGCCACTGGTGCATGTGCCATTATTGATACGGGCGAAAGTGATGAATTAGTGCAACAGTTGCAAGCATTGTAGCCTGCAGCTGATATCCAGATGATTTTATTGACGCATGGTCATTTAGACCATGCGGGTGCATTATTGCTCTTACAGCAGGCATTTGATATGCCTACTTATCTACCCAGACTAGAAAACCCACTGTTTGATACATTGCCGCAATAAGGTGACTGGTTCGGTACGTCAGAAATGAACTGACCTTGTGGACGTATTGACTATTTGATTGATGACGGTGATACGATTGAACTTGGCGAAACTACATTACATTTTATGTCCACACCGGGCCATACACCAGGGCAAGGATGTTATTATGATGACCACGAAATCTTTGTTGGAGATATCTTGTTTGCGGGTAGTGTTGGGCGAACGGATTTAGCGATGGGCAATCTGCCATTGATGCAAGAGAATTACGTCGCTTAGTGGCATTTCCTGCCGAGTTACAAGTACACAGTGGATATGGTCCAGTAACTACATTAGGCAAAGAGTTAGTAGAAAACCCCTTTTTACGATTTTTGAGATAAATAGATTTTATGGCAAGTACAGACAAGTTATTAGAAGGCTTTCAGCGTTTTAAACAGCAATATTTCGGTGATGATAGTCGTCTATATGCAAGTATGGAAAAAGGGCAACCCGCCAAAACATTAATGGTGGCATGTTGCGACTCACGAGTTGATCCCGCTATCTTGACGGACTGTGATCCGGGTGATTTGTTCACGGTGCGCAATGTGGCCAATTTAATTCCTCCTTGTGAACAGGACCATAATCATCATGGTACTAGTGCGGCGTTGGAGTTTGCTGTTAATGGCTTAGAAGTTGAAAATATTATTATTATGGGCCATGCTAATTGTGGTGGTATTAAAGCATTGTGGGAAGAGAGTAACGATGCGCAAACTCAATTTATTCAGCCCTGGGTATCGATAGCACAACCAGCAAAAGATTGGGTGAAAAATAAATTATCCACGTCATCAGTAGATGTGCAAATAAAGGCCTGTGAACAACGAGCGATACTTGAGTCATTGGCTAATCTAATGACGTTTGATTTTATTAGCGACCGAGTTAAACAGGGAATATTAAGTATTCATGGCTGGTATTTTGATATTTCTACAGGTGAATTACTGAGTTTTAACCCTAAGACAGGTGCCTTTGAAGTGATAGAAAGTTCAACGTGATAGTCGCATATTATTGAGCTGAAGTTTCTGCTGTTTCTGACGATGGGGTAATGTCTTCTGTAGGCTTATCATTGGTGATCTCTATACTTTCGGGATCATCATCATCACCTAAACCAATAGAATTTAATAAATTTTGAAATAAGCTTGTCTTTTTCTCAGTTAGAGGAACAACAACATTTGTATCTGTTTTAATGACTTGTGGTAAATCTTCTCGAGCAACAGTACGAGTATCACCTTCAATATGTGTTAATTTATCGCTTTCAAAAAACAGTGTAATACGGCGTTGTTCACGTTTGCCATTACCAGGATGAAAGCTATAAAGATAATCCCAACGATCAGGATGAAAAACGTCAATAATCAGTGGCGTACCCATTACATAAGAAACTTGATGCTTGGTCATTTCTGGTTTTAGTTTATTGATCATCTCTTGGGTAACATCATTACCTTGCTGAATATCAATACGATAAACACCGGGAATTTTATCTTTGCTACAGCCACTAATAATTAAAATTAGGATGGAAAAGGTGTAAATGAGAACGTTTTTCATTTATATTTACTATTCTGTTATAAAATTAACTAAAGCGTGATGATACGCTAATCACTCAGTTTCGACGAGGCATTAATCATAATGGAAAGTCAAGATTTAAGAAAAGCAGGATTAAAAGTAACCTTACCAAGGTTAAAAGTCTTAGAGATTTTAGAATCGGCAGAGCAACGGCATATGAGTGCGGAAGATGTTTATAAGCGCTTATTGAATATGGATGAAGAAATCGGTTTGGCAACTGTGTATCGTGTTTTAACCCAATTTGAGGGCGCTGGACTGGTTTCACGGCTTAGCATTGATGGGGCTCATGCGGTATTTGAGTTAGAAGATGGATCGCATCATGATCATTTATTATGTATACGTTGTAATCGTATTGAAGAATTTATTGATGAGGTTATTGAGCAGCGTCAACGTGAAATTGCACAGCAAAAAGGCTTTGAGATGACTGATCATAGTTTATATATTTATGGTGTTTGTCGTGATTGCCAGCAAAAAAATGAATCTTAATTTTGCGCTTGATCCAGCATCTCTTGAGCATGAGAACGTGTTTTTGCCGTCAAAGTAACGCCGCCTAGCATTCGCGCTATTTCTTCGATACGCTGTTCCTGATTCAATTCAGTCAGTTCAATATATGTACTATCCGTAGAGTGCTTTTTAGACACTTGTAGTTGTTGGTGAGCTTGTGCTGCGACTTGGGGTAGGTGAGTAATACAGATGACTTGTTGTGTACTGGCTAGTTTCCGTAAATGATTACCCACAATTTCAGCAATACCACCACCGATTCCGACATCAACCTCATCGAAAACAAGCGTAGGTACTGTGCGCGAACCGGCGGTTACAACTTGAATAGCAAGACTAATACGAGCCAACTCGCCACCTGAGGCGACCTTACCTAACTCACCAATTGCTTGGCCTGGATTAGTACTAACGAGCAATTGAATTGTATCCGAGCCCGTTTCAGTAAAGTGATTGTTGGGCATGGGATTAATATCCCATTCAATGTAACCTTCTGGGATTGCTAACTGTTGGATTGATTGTGTAATTTGCTTGGCAAGTGGTTTTGCTGTTTTAAGTCGCTTCTGACTAATCTTTTTACATAAATCACGACAGCGTTGCTCTTGTTCAGTTAGTTGCTGTTGTAACTGTTCATTTTGCACATCATTATTTTTCAGTGTTGAAAGTTCATCATGCAGCTGTTGATAATGCGCAGGTAAACCTTCAATCTCAACGTGATGTTTTCGAGCAAGATCATGTAATACGGATAGTTGTTCTTCTATTTCACCCAATTTAGTTGGGTCAATATCCATACTATCTAAATAATGACGCAAGTCATTGCCAGACTCATCAAGCTGGATGATAGTGTTATTTAATGTTTCGACTAGATTTACAAAACGCGGTTCAATATCTTGTAACTTTTCCAAATTAGCAAGAACATTGCTAATTAAACTATAAGCAGATCCTTGCTCTTGTTCAAAAAGTTGGTGCAGTCCGGATTCCGCACTGCTAATAAGCTGTGATGCATGAGCAAGTTGCTGTTGCTCCTTAATTAACTGATTAACATGTTCATCACTGAGTTCAAGGGTATCAAGTTCACTCACTTGATACTGTAATAGTTCAAGTCGTGCCGTGTGATCATGTGATTGTTGCTGATGTTCAGTAAGTCGTTTTTGTAATAATTGCCATTGTTTATAAGCGTGTGACAGTTGTTCTAATTCTGTTTTAGTATTGGCAACGGTATCAAGCAGAATACGCTGTGTTTCACTACGAACAAGAGATTGATGCTCATGTTGTCCGTGAATATCAATGGTACGTTCACTGACTGCGCGTAATTGGCTTAAAGGCACTGCTCGTCCATTGATATAGCCTTTTGAACGACCATCTCGTGAAATTGTGCGGCGACAAAGGCAGACGTCGTCATCGTCTAACTCTTGTTCAACCAGCCATTGTTGTAATGCTGGGTTTCGAGTTGTATTAAAGCTAGCTTCAATTTCAGCACGATCACAGCCATGTCGAATCATATTAGAATCAGCACGATCACCTAAGACTAAGCTCATGGCATCAACTAAAATAGATTTGCCTGCTCCAGTTTCACCAGTGAGTGAAGTCATGCCACCGGTAAAGGACAGTTCGAGATCATCAACAACAGCAAGATGGCGAACAATTAAAGCCGTTAACATACGAGTTTCCGTCCCCATTCAAGTTTAGCGCGCAAAATGGAGTAATGATCATGATCTTCAAGATGCAGTAATTTTACTGTATTTGGGTGACGCTCAATACGAACTGTATCGCCAGGTTGCAATAAAATCCCAGGCCTACCGTCACAGGTGGCCATTGCTGTATTGGTATTATGTTCACTAATCGTAATATCAATTACACTATTTGCCGCAATGACCAGTGGTCGATTACTTAAGGTATGTGGGCAAACAGAAGCCAATACTATGGCATCTAAATCCACGTCAAGAATAGGGCCGCCAGTAGACATCGCATAGGCTGTAGAGCCAGTGGGGCTAGCAATAACAAGTCCATCAGCACGTTGGCTATTAAGAAAGCGACCATTAATATATGTTTCAAATTCAATCATGCGTAAGCTTTGATGTGCATGAATAACAACATCATTCATTGCCTTGTTAACGTCTGGATTGTTATTGATTGTCGCTTGCATTAAAAAGCGGGTATCTTCTCGATATTCACCGGCCAAGATCTGTGATAACTGTTGTTCAAGTTTATCTAACGTGACATCCGCAAGAAAACCGAGCCGACCGATATTAACGCCCACAATAGGCAAATCTGTGCCCGCTAAAGCACGTGATGCAGATAGAAGCGTGCCATCACCGCCGATAGCAATAGTCAGATCGCATCGCTGGGGGAAATCAGTAATTGAAATAACATCTAAATCAGGCAAAAATCCAAGTGGCTCATTAGTAAAAAGCGCAAGCAATTTAGATTGTAAAAATTCCGTGACTCTAATGACGGCATTTTCCATGATGGGATCATCTTTACGAATGAACAGTCCGATGCGTTTAAAAGGTGAATTCATGGTGTAATTTAGGAGCCTTGAAATAGTGAATAATTCAATGTTAAAGGTCTTGCTTGCGTATGTCTAAATAAATATTAAACATAACGCTATTATTGTGTGGTAGATAGTTATATATAAGCATCAATATAATGTTAAAATGGGCTGTTTTTCAACTTAACTTCTAAAATTTATAGGGAACAATAATGGCGATTGAACGTACAATTTCTATCATCAAACCAGATGCAGTAGCAAAAAATGTAATCGGCGACATCTATTCACGTTTTGAAAAAGCGGGCTTAAGCATTGTAGCTGCGCGCATGGTTCACTTAACACAAGAACAAGCAGAAGGCTTCTATGCAGAACATAGCGAACGCCCTTTCTTTGGCGCACTTGTTAGCTTTATGACATCAGGTCCTGTGATGATTCAAGTGTTAGAAGGCGAAAATGCTGTTTTAACAAACCGTGATTTAATGGGTGCTACTAACCCAGCAGATGCTGAAGCCGGTACTATCCGTGCTGATTTTGCTGCAAGTATTGATGAAAATGCGGCACATGGTTCTGATTCAACAGAAAGTGCTACACGTGAAATTGCTTACTTCTTCACAGAAGAGCAACTTTGCGCTCGTACTCGATAGCATTATGTCACGTACGAATCTATTAGGATTAGACTTAAAAGGTCTGGAAGGTTTCTTTGCTGAAATAGGAGAGAAACCTTTCCGTGCGCGTCAGTTATTGCAATGGATACATCAATATCGTGTGGTGGATTTTGCTGAAATGACGAATTTGAGCAAAGTCTTACGACAAAAACTAGAAGAAACTGCCGAGGTTAAACCGCCGGAGATAGTGCAAGAATATATCTCAAAAGATGGCACACGGAAGTGGATCATAAAACTATCGTGCGGAAATTCAATTGAAACTGTTTATATTCCAGAATCTGGTCGAGGCACATTGTGTGTTTCATCTCAGGTGGGTTGTGCGTTAGCGTGTACCTTTTGCTCTACAGCTCAGCAAGGGTTTAATCGTAACTTAACAGCCAGTGAAATCATTGGGCAATTATGGTTAGCCAATGAGGCATTAGGTAAAGAGCCTAAGGGCAATCGTGTTGTTACCAATGTCGTTATGATGGGCATGGGCGAGCCGTTAGCCAATTATAATAATGTAATTTCGGCAATGAATTTAATGCGAGATGATTTAGCCTATGGGATTTCATGGCGACGAGTGACATTAAGTACATCCGGTATGGTGCCGATGATTGATAAATTGCGTGAAGATTGCCATGTCAGTTTGGCAATATCTTTACATGCTGCGAATGATAAAACTCGTAGTGAGATTATTCCATTAAACGATAAGTATCCAATTGCTGAATTATTGGCGGCTTGTAAGCGTTATGTTGATGTTAATCAACGTCGTCATATCACGATTGAGTATGTCATGCTGGCGGGAATTAATGATTCGGCTCAAGATGCTAAAGACTTAATACGTATTTTAAAAGGATTGCCGACAAAGATTAATTTAATTCCATTTAATCCTTTCCCTAAAACGAATTACATATGCTCTTCTAAAACAGTGATTGCACGATTCCAAAAGCAATTATTAGATTCTGGATTGGTCGCGACAGTTAGAAAAACGCGTGGTGATGATATCGTAGCAGCTTGTGGACAGTTGGCGGGCGAAGTGCAAGACCGTACGCGACGAACACAAAAAATTGCACAATCAGAGGCGATGCCATCATGATACGAGTTTTAATCTTAGGCGTAACGTTCTTATTTTTAGGAGCCTGCCAACAAGGTGGCACTCGACCTCAGCAACATATTGCCCCTGATCCTAAAGCTGCAGAGATCAATATGCGCCTAGGCTTAAATTATATGCAACGTGGTGATTATGCAGTAGCACTTGAAAAATTAGAAAAATCCTTAAAGCAAGATCCAAACTTACCCAGTACGCATAATACAATTGCTTTGTTATATCAACGTTTAGGAATGCTGGATACAGCAGAAAAGCATTTTAAAGAGTCGATTAGTCGTGCCCCAAACTATTCCGAAGCGCACAATAATTATGGTGTGTTTTTGTGCCAACAAAAGCAGTATGATGAATCTGAGAAGCAGTTTTTATTAGCAATAAAAAATCCTTTATATAATAGCGCTGCCCAAGCGATAGAAAATGCAGGATTATGTGTGAGTCGGATCCCCGATCTTGTGCGCGCAGAAGCTCATTTCCACAAAGCCTTGCAAATCAACCCAAACATGGCTAAATCATTACTTAATTTAGCGGATATTAGTTATCAGCAACACGATTACACACAAGCAAAATCGTATATGAAACGGTATCAATCAGTTTCATTATGGAGTCCTCAGGCTCTTTTAATTATGATCAAAATAGAAAAAAAACTGGGTGAAAAAAATGAAGTGGCGAGTCATCTTTTATTGTTAAAAGGAAAATTTCCTGACTCCGATCAAGCACAACAAGTGCGAAGGGGAGAGTATTGATTATGACTGAAACGGAAAATGACGATAATGTAGTTGCTGATACAGTGCTTACTGTTGGTCAGCAACTAAAACAGGCACGAGAAGCAAAGAAAATTACAATTTCCGAAGTGGCGGCACAATTACGTTTAACGAAAGATTCAATTATTTATTTAGAAAAAAATCAATGGGATAAATTGCATGGGCGGGCTTATGCACGAGGCTATCTTTCTAGTTATGTTAATTTTTTAGCATTGCCTAAAGATGAATTATTAGCGGCATTTAATATTGAATATAAGACAGAAGAGCCTTTACATATTCATTCTCCGCAAGTTACAGTTCAGAATAAATCTCGATTATTACCTTTTATTTTAATAGGTATTGTCTTTATTGTTATATGGTTTTCTTATCAGCAATGGCAGACACCTAGTGAAGTCAATAGTGAACTAAAAATTGAGGTAACGAGTGAGCAAGAAGCAGTCGATGCGTTTAGTTCAAGTGTTGTTGAACCATTATTGGATACGGATAATGAACAACTGACGGTTGAAAATAATGAGAATGTTACCGATATTGAGCCGCTTGTTGGTGATAAGTTGACTAATTTGGACGAGCAAATTTTAGAGCCTCAAGATCAGCTAGAAATACCAAGTGAAACAGTGATTGATGAGGTGGTTGCAACAAGTGTTGTTATTGAGCTGCAATTTACTGAAGATAGTTGGGCAGAAGTTATTGATGCAGATGGACAGGTATTAGTAAATAAAGTAATGACGGCAGGTAAGAAACTCGTATTAGCGGGTCAACCGCCGTTAGCTGTTTTATTAGGTCATGCTGCTGGCGTTACCGTTAAATATAATGATGAAAAAATTGATACAACGGCCTATGTGAAAGGTGATGTTGCTCGTTTTAGCTTGGGAGTTGAACTGTAATGTCGAATGAATCTTCAATTGTAAGACGAAAGTCACGCCAGATCATGGTGGGCAATGTACCGATTGGAGGTGATGCCCCGATTGCAGTACAGAGTATGACCAATACGGAAACCTGCGATGTTGAAGCTACGGTGGCTCAAATAATAGCATTACAAAATGTAGGCGCTGATATTGTTCGTGTATCTGTGCCTTCTATGGATGCGGCAGAAGCCTTTGGTAAGATTAGACAGCGTGTCAATATTCCCTTAGTTGCTGATATTCATTTTGATTACAAAATAGCATTACGTGTTGCTGAATTAGGGGTGGATTGCCTACGTATTAATCCAGGTAATATTGGCCGAGAAGACCGTGTTAGAGCCGTTGTTGATAGTGCACGTGATCATGGTATTCCTATCCGAATTGGTGTAAATGCCGGATCGCTAGAAAAAGATCTACAAAAGAAATATGGTGAACCAACCTCCGATGCTATTGTTGAATCGGCATTACGTCATATCGATATTCTTGATCGTCTAAATTACCCTGAGTTTAAGGTGAGTTTAAAGGCATCAGATGTATTTATGACAGTAAATGCCTATCAAAAACTAGCTGATCAAATTGAACAGCCATTACATCTTGGTATTACCGAAGCCGGTGGCTTACGTTCTGGCTCTGTTAAATCTGCAATTGGTTTAGGTATGCTTCTTTCGCAAGGCATCGGCGATACTATTCGAGTATCACTTGCCGCTGATCCTGTTGAAGAGATTCGCGTTGGGTTTGATATTTTAAAAAGCTTACGGATCAGAAATAAAGGTATTAACCTTATCGCCTGTCCATCGTGTTCTCGTCAACAGTTTGATGTTATTTCGGTAGTAAATGAATTAGAAAGTCGCTTAGAAGGTATTTTAGAGCCGATGGATGTTGCCGTTATTGGTTGTATCGTTAATGGGCCTGGTGAAGCAAAAGAGGCGGCTATTGGTTTGACTGGTGGTGAGCCAAATTTACTGTATGTGGATGGTAAGCCTAACCATAAAGTGAGTAATGAGACAATTGTTGATGAATTAGAGCGGGAGATTCGAGCAAGAATTGAACGTCAGAAGAATGTAGAACATCCAGAAAATATCATCCCTATAAAGGACATAAGTTAAGCGTGGCAGAGATTATCCGTTCGATTCGGGGAATGAATGACATTCTCCCTGAAGTAACACCTTATTGGCAGGCAGTTGAATCTGCACTCAAGCAAGTACTTGCTAGTTATGGTTACCAAGAAATTCGATTTCCTATTGTTGAAAAAACAGAGCTGTTTTGTCGTTCTATTGGTGAAGTAACAGATATCGTTGAAAAGGAAATGTATACCTTCGAAGATCGTAATGGTGATAAATTAACCTTACGACCAGAAGGGACTGCTGGTTGTGTACGTGCAGCAATGCAAAATGGCATGCTCAATCAAACGCAACGTCTTTGGTATATGGGACCAATGTTTCGTCATGAACGTCCTCAAAAAGGGCGCTATCGACAGTTTCATCAGTTAGGTGTCGAAGCCTATGGCTTTAGTGGCCCTGATATTGATGCGGAAATGATTTTAATAACAGCACGGATCTGGAAAGTATTAGGTCTAACTGGTGCGACATTACAAATAAACTCATTGGGATCGACCGAAGCACGCTTAGCGTATCGTGATGTTTTGGTCGCTTATTTTGAAGCACATCAAGATGAATTAGACGAAGATAGTCAACGCAGGTTACATACTAATCCACTACGTATTTTAGATAGTAAAAACCCTGATATGCAGGCATTAAATGATGCAGCACCTAAATTGATTGATCACCTTGATGATGAATCTCGACAAGAGTTTGATGTTTTATGTCAAAGCTTGGATGCTGCTGGTATCAGCTACGAAATCAACCCAAGGTTAGTACGTGGCCTAGATTATTATGGCAAAACCGTATTTGAATGGGTAACTGATCAATTAGGTTCTCAAGGTACAATTTGTGCCGGTGGACGCTATGATGGATTGGTGTCTCAACTGGGTGGAAAAGGCGCAACAGCAATTGGTTTTGCTATTGGTATTGAACGTTTGATTTCCTTACTTGAAGCAACGAATGCTTTGCCTACTATTGAGAAAATTGATGTGTATATCGTTGCTGTAGGTGAAGCTTCGGCAAAACAAGCGGCACTATTAGCAGAGCAGTTACGCGATCAAATTCCACAATTGAAGTTGATTAGCCACTGTGGTGGTGGTAGTTTTAAAAGCCAATTTAAACGAGCAGACCGTAGTGGAGCTCGTTGGACATTGATACTTGGTGAGGATGAAATTGCTCAACAAGTGGTCGGTGTTAAAACCATGGCAACGGGTGAGCAAGAAACTATTGCTTGGAATGAATTAGTACACTATCTAAAACAATAAAAATAGAAGAGTTTTTATGACACCTTTAAATACACCTGAATGGCAATCTTTACAACGGCATTATTCTGATTTGAAATTCACATCGATGCGTGAAGAATTTGTTTTGGACTCTGGTCGGTTTGACCGTTTTACCGTACGTTGCGGCAGTCTATTGCTGGATTACTCAAAGAATCGTATTACTAAAAAAACAATGGAAAAACTATTTTCCTTAGCAAGATCAGTGGATATGTCAGGCTGGACTGAGCGTATGTTTACAGGGGAAGCGATTAATAATACGGAAGGTCGTGCTGTATTGCATACTGCATTACGCAATCGCAGTAATACGCCGGTGATGGTTGATGGTGAAGATGTAATGCCCGCTATCAATGCTGTGTTAGCACAGATGAAAACTTTTTGTAATCAAGTTCATAGTGGCGAATGGCTTGGTTATACCGGGAAAAAGATTACAGCTATTGTTAATGTAGGTATTGGTGGCTCTGATTTGGGCCCTGCCATGATCTGTGACGCCTTAGAACCCTATAAACTTGATGGTTTAAGCGTTCATTTTGTATCAAATGTAGATGGTACTGATTTAAGTACAACCTTAGAAATATTAGATCCAGAAACAACCCTATTTGTGGTCGCATCAAAAACATTTACCACTCAAGAAACATTGACTAATGCAGAATCAGCAAGATCGTGGTTCTTACAATCAGCTCAACAAGAAGATGTTGCGAAACACTTCGTTGCCGTCTCTACTAATGCGAAAGCAGTTGCTGAGTTTGGTATTGATACTGACAATATGTTTGAGATTTGGGATTGGGTCGGTGGTCGATATTCTTTATGGAGTGCGATTGGTTTACCGATTGCTCTTTATGTTGGTATGGATAATTTTGAACGCCTATTAGATGGTGCTCATGAGATGGATAATCATTTCCGTAATCAACCATTAGAAGAAAATATACCGGTTATTATGGGCCTGTTAGGCGTGTGGTATGTCAATTTCTTTGGTTCACAAACCCATGCCATCGTACCTTACGATCATTCCTTAGCGCGTTTTCCTAGCCATATGCAACAGTTGGATATGGAAAGTAACGGTAAAGTAACAAATCGTGAAGGACAACGTATCAGCTATAAAACGGGACCTGTTATTTGGGGAACACCAGGTACCAATGGACAACATGCGTATTTTCAACTGATCCATCAAGGTACACAATTAATCCCGGTTGATTTTGTATTGCCAGTTAACAGCCACTATCCTGAAGTTGATCATCAGTCTATTTTATTGGCAAATGGTTTGGCGCAATCAGAAGCCTTAATGAAAGGTAAAAATGCGGAAGAAGTACGTGCAGAGTTAGTGAAGGAAGGTTTTGAAGGGCTAGAACTTGAAGCCTTATTGCCGCATAAGGTTTTTCCGGGTAATCGTCCTAGTAATACGTTGCTTTTCTCGAAACTAACGCCAGAAATGCTAGGTAAATTAGTTGCTTTATATGAACATAAAGTATTTGTACAAGGTGTAATTTGGAACATTAACTCATTTGACCAATGGGGTGTGGAGTTAGGAAAACAATTGGCGAAAGCTATTTGGCCCGATTTGAAAAGTGATGGTGATATTGCTGCCCATGATAGCTCTACCACAAACTTAATTAAGTTGATTAGAGACTTAAGAACGTAAAATAGTAGTAAGGTAAAACTAAAAGGCCGTTGTATTCTTCATACAACGGCCTTTTTTTATTTTGATATTTTTATCTGTTATTATTTCTTACGTAAAATTAACCCTGCAAGTGGTGGTAAGTTTAGCTCAATCGAGTAAGATCTATCTGACCAAGGTATATCTTGAGAAGTGAATTCCGCATTATTACCTAAGTTACTACCACCGTAAAATTCAGAATCAGAGTTTAATATAATCTCATAGGTTCCAGCTTCGGGAACACCGATACGATAGTTCTCGCGTGGTATGGGAGTGAAGTTGAAAATTGAGAGAATGTGTTGTTCACCATTTTTACGGATATAACTCAAAATAGATTGTTCACGATCATTGCAATCTAACCACTCAAAACCTTGCGGTTCAAATTCATAGCTATATAACACTGGATTTGAGGTATATAATTTATTTAAGTCACTAACCAAGGATTTCATGCCGTTATGTAGTGGATAATCTAGGGTATACCAATCTAATGATTGTTCACAGTTCCATTCGGTACCTTGGGCAAACTCACAGCCCATAAAGAGTAGTTTCTTGCCTGGGTAAGTCCACATCATGGTGTAAAGTAGTCTTAGATTAGCAAAACGTTGCCACTCATCCCCGGGCATTTTATTCACCATTGATTTTTTGCCATGTACTACTTCATCATGTGAAAAAGGTAAGATGAAATTTTCGGTAAAGGCATAAAGCAAGCCAAAAGT
This sequence comes from Piscirickettsiaceae bacterium, assembly GCA_013215825.1. Taxonomy (GTDB): domain Bacteria; phylum Pseudomonadota; class Gammaproteobacteria; order Nitrosococcales; family Methylophagaceae. The sequence goes on from JABSQN010000010.1 coordinate 21,153, forward strand.
AAGTGAATCATGATGATAACGGCGATGAATTGCATCTTGCTTCATATATTCAAGCGTGTCATGCATCCAACCCATATTCCACTTCATTGAGAAGCCTAAACCGCCCATATGAGCGGGTCTTGACACCATTGGATATGAGGTGGATTCTTCAGCAGAAATTAAGCAACCGGGGTGTTCTTTATGCAATACGGTGTTCATATGTTGCAAGAACTTAATGACTTCAAGGTTCTCACGGCCACCGTGTTCATTGGGTATCCATTGACCTTCTTCGCGTGAATAGTCGAGATATAGCATTGAAGCAACGGCATCAACACGCAGACCATCAATATGGAATTCTTCCAGCCAATAAAAGGCACTTGATAATAGAAAGTTAGTGACTTCATTGCGGCCATAGTTGAAGATATATGTGCCCCAATCTTGATGTTCACCCTGACGTGGATCTGCATGTTCATACAATGCACTACCATCAAAACGGGCTAGGCCATGTGCATCTTTTGGAAAGTGTCCAGGCACCCAGTCAAGAATAATACCAATACCATTTTGATGACATTGATCGATGAAATAACGAAAATCATCAGGTGAACCAAAACGACTTGTTGGCGCAAAATATCCTGTTGTTTGATAACCCCAAGAGATGTCGAGAGGATGTTCAGTAATTGGGAGTAATTCAATATGTGTAAAGCCAAGTTCTTTAACGTATGGCACCATTTGATCTGCCATTTCACGATATGTTAAGAAATCACCATTATCATTACGTTTCCATGATCCCATATGCACTTCATAAACCGAATGTGCTTGATGTAACCAGTCCGCTTTTTCACGTTTGTCCATCCAATCAGCATCGGCCCATTGATGTTGGCTGGTTTTGGCAACAATAGATGCTGTACTTGGGCGTAATTCGGCTTGTTGACCATAGGGATCCATTTTGGCGTGTAATGAATCATCTTGTGCTTTTATTTCAAACTTGTAGATTTCACCTTCAGAAATGTCTGGAACGAATAGTTCCCAAACGCCAGTACTACCTAGCGCACGCATAGGGTGACAGCGACCATCCCATTGATTAAAATTGCCAATAACACTGACTCGTTGTGCGCTTGGCGCCCAAGTCGCAAATAATATGCCATTAATGCCGTCTACTTGGCGAGGATGTGCGCCTAAAATTCGATAGGCATGCCAATGTTTACCTTCAGAGAATAAATGTAAATCATAGTCTGAAAGTTGGGGAGGGAAGTAATACGGATCGTAATTGCTTACTTTGTCACCGTTACTTGCTATACGATCAATAGTGTATGGATTTTTAAGTTGTTCTGTTTTCCCAGTCCATTGAAAGATATCGGTACCTTCAATGCGGTTGAGTGCTAGTGAGTTATTTATAGATGCGGATAGAGTCTCTCTGAGGAAGACCGTCACTGTTGTTTTATCATCGTGTTGATGAGCACCTAATATTGAAAAAGGGTCGTGATGGCGTGCTTCAATAATTTTAATTAAGTCTTCAGATAATGGTTTGTTAGCACTCATTTATTGTATCCTATATTTTTAATATTTAGGCTGATTATATCCCAATGATGCGGTATGATGGAGTCATTGGAAGCTTACTCAAACACTCGATGGAGATTATGTCAATGTCAGATAATGATAGCACGCGGTTCGTCAGTCGTCTTACCAAAGATACTTTAGCCCTGATTTTAGCAGGCGGACGAGGTTCACGATTAAAGCAGTTAACGGATTGGCGAGCAAAACCGGCTGTCCCTTTTGGTGGTAAGTTCCGAATTATCGATTTTCCTTTATCAAACTGTGTCAATTCTGGCATTCGTCGTGTGGGTATTTTAACGCAATATAAAGCACATTCATTGATGCGACATATCCAGCAAGGCTGGGGATTTATGCGAGGTGAACTGGGCGAGTTTGTTGAGCTATTACCCGCATCACAACGAACAGAACAAGGTTGGTACACAGGGACTGCCGATGCGGTATATCAAAATATTGATATTCTGCGTAATCATGGTCCTAAATACATTGTTATCTTAGCTGGTGATCATATTTACAAAATGGATTACGGTGATATGTTAGCGGAACATGTTGCTCAAAATGCGGATATGACTATCGGTTGTTTGAGCGTGCCATTGGAAGAAGCAAAAGCCTTTGGTGTTATGTCGGTTGATGTTAATCGTCGTATTGTGGCATTTGATGAAAAGCCTGAAAATCCTAATCCAATGCCAGGAAAAGATGATGTGGCATTGGCATCAATGGGAATTTATATCTTTAATGCTGATTTTTTATATGAACAGTTAATTAAAGATGCAGATACGCCAAATTCAACTAATGACTTTGGTCATGACATTATTCCATCATTGATCGACAAATATAAAGTCGTTGCTTTTCCGTATAAAGATGTACAAGGTAATGATCCTGGCTACTGGCGTGATGTAGGTACTATTGATGCCTTTTGGTCTGCTAATCTTGAATTAATTGGCATTACACCCGAGTTGAATCTCTATGACGATGATTGGCCAATTTGGACGTATCAGGCACAACAGCCACCGGCAAAATTTGTATTTGATGATGATGATCGCCGTGGTATGGCTGTTGATTCGATGGTTTCAGGTGGCTGTATTGTATCTGGTTCAACGGTACGTCATTCAGTCTTGTTTTCTAATGTCGAAGTGCATAGTTATTCTGTGATTGAAGACTGTGTTGTATTGCCAGATGTCAGCATCGGACGGAATTGTCGATTAAAGAAAGTAGTATTTGATAAAGGCTGCCAAGTACCTGAAGGTACAGTGATTGGCGAAGATCCTGTCGCAGATGCAGAAAAATATGAAATTTCCCCCAATGGTGTGGTATTAGTCACACCAGAAATGTTAGGACAGCACTACCGATATGTCAGATAATACCGAGCAAGTAGAAAATAAAAATAAGTTAAAAGTTGTTCTTTGCTGGCATATGCACCAGCCACAGTACAGTGAACCTATGGGGGGCATGTATCAATTACCCTGGACATATTTACATGCAATTAAAGATTATGTAGATATGGCTTGGCATTTGGAAAATGTACCTGGTGCTAAAGCGGTGGTTAACTTTGCTCCGACATTGATAGAACAAATTGCCGATTATGATGAGCAAGTATCCTCACGATTTAAAGGTACAGGTCGATTAAAAGATCCATTATTAATGGCGTTAGATTCACCTGTTCAGCCGGTGCGTGCTGAAGAGCGTAAAAAGCTCATTAGTGATTGCTTGCGAGCAAATGATGAAAAACTAATCGCACCTTTTCCACAATTTGCGACATTAGCCAAAATGGCTCGTGAAATGTTGGAAGAACCTGAACGATTTAACTATCTCAATGATCAATTTATGATTGATATTGTTGTGTGGTATCACTTGGCTTGGATTGGGGAATCAGTTCGTCGTACTGATGTTAGAATCCAAAACTTAATGAAAAAAGCCAAGCAGTTTAGCTTCCATGATCGCCGTCAATTAATGGTGGTGATTGGTGAGTTGTTAGCTGATCTTATTCCACGTTATCGTCGTTTAGCAGAATCTGGCCGTGTTGAATTATCAGTCACGCCATATGCGCATCCTATTATTCCATTAATGCTGGATATTAACAGTACGCATGAAGCAATGCCTGATTCACCATTACCTGAAATTACAGATTATCCGGGTGGTGAAGAGCGTGCCAACTGGCATATGGAAGAAGGTTTGCGTGTTTTTGAACATTACTTTGGTTTTAGACCCAAAGGTTGCTGGCCTTCAGAAGGCGCGGTATCCGACGATACATTAAAGCTTATTGCACGTCACGGCTTTAGTTGGACGGCAACGGGTGAAAATGTGTTGCGTAATAGTTTTAATCTATCTGATATGTCGGATGCCAGTATCTATAAGCCCTATAAATTACCAGATGCAAGTCCCGCTTGTTTCTTCCGTGATGACGGTTTATCTGATTTGATTGGTTTTACTTATACTAAATGGGGTGCAGATGATGCGGTTGATGACTTTATCAATCACCTATTAACGATTAAATCTAATACGGAAAATGATAAAAAAGATCGCGTTGTTTCGGTTATTTTGGACGGTGAAAATGCATGGGAATATTATTCATATAATGGTTATTATTTCCTCCAAGCACTTTATAGTCGTTTAGCAGGGCATCCTGAACTTGAATTAACAACATTTTCCGACGCCTTACAAGACGGTGTTCAAGCCGCTGAACTACCAAAACTAGTAGCAGGTAGTTGGGTTTATGGGTCTTTCTCAACCTGGATAGGCGATCCTGACAAAAACCGTGGCTGGGATTTGTTAAGTGAAGCGAAAATGGTCTTTGATAAAGTGATGGCAGAAAAAGAATTTGATTCTGAAACAGAACATGCTTTATTGCGCCAATTAGCGATTTGTGAAGGATCAGATTGGTTCTGGTGGTTTGGTGATTACAATTCGGCGGAGAGTGTGAGTGATTTTGAACGATTATTTCGACTGCATTTATCTAATTTGTATCAAATGTTAGGTGAAGAAGTACCGCAATGTTTATCTGAAACTGTCTCACACGGTGGTGGTGGTATTGAACAAGGTGGCACCATGCGTCGTGGTGGATAAATAATGAATCAAGCTGCTATTTTTCAAAAAAGACGTGCTGGAATTTTACTTCATCTGACAAGCTTACCTTCTGGTGGTTTAGGCGAGGATGCATACCGTTTTGTTGATTTCTTGCAAGCATCAGCAATCAGTGTTTGGCAGATGTTGCCATTAGGTCCGACGCATAATGATGGTTCGCCATACCAATGTTTATCTGCACATGCTGCCAATGCGAAACTAATTTGTTTGGATAAAGTTAAACAACAACCATGGGCGGAAGGTGACGAGCTCCATGGTGATAGTTTTCTTATTATTCTTGTGCATGCTTATCGTCGATTTATGGCAAAAGCAACTACGTTTGAGAAAGCTGAATTTACAGACTTTTGTCAGCAGCAGAATTATTGGCTTGATGATTATGTTTTATACCGAGAAATTCGTCATTTAAACCATACAACAGCATGGTTCCAATGGCCGGAAGATTTACGGGATAGAAAACCCGAAGCAATTCAAAAAATACGTGATGAGCGAGATGAAGCATTGGATATTCGCCGGTTCGGACAGTTTTTGTTCTTCCAGCAGTGGCAAGAATTAAAAGACTATGCCAATGAACGTGGCGTAATATTATTTGGTGATATGCCGATCTTTGTCGCACATGATAGTGCTGATGTTTGGGCGAATCCCGAACTATTTACATTAAACAAAGAAGGTCAGCCTGAAAAAGTAGCGGGCGTACCTCCAGATTATTTCTCTGAAACAGGCCAACGTTGGGGTAACCCACTTTATCGCTGGCAACAACATATTGATGATGACTTTGACTGGTGGCAACAGCGATTGAAGACACAGCTAGAGATGTTTGATCTTATCAGGATCGACCACTTTAGAGGCTTTGAAGCGTGTTGGGAAATTCCGGCTTCTTGTGAAACTGCCATTGACGGCGAGTGGGTGAAAGCACCGGGTGATGCCTTGTTTAGCTCACTAGTCAAAGCCTTCGGTGAGTTGCCATTTGTGGCTGAAGATCTGGGTATTATTACTGATGAAGTGACAGCATTGCGTGAAAAATATGCTATGCCGGGAATGAAAATTCTACAGTTTGCCTTTGGTGATGATGCTAGCAATCCATATTTGCCTCATCAGCATACTAAAGACAGTATTTCTTATACTGGCACACATGATAATAATACGACAATGGGCTGGTTTGAAGATCAAGATGATAATGTCAAAGCTAGAATTTATGAGTATTTGGGTGGAACAACAGAAGAACTTCCTTGGTTATTGATTCGGGCATCACTGGCATCAGTTTCACAGTTTTCCATTATTCCTATGCAAGATGTTTTAGGACTGAATGGCGAGCATAGAATGAACGTGCCCGGTACGACGGAAGGTAACTGGCGTTGGCAGTTTGACTGGAATATGATTGATGAAAACTGTGCACCAAGATTGAAAAAGTTAAATGAATTATATGGACGAGTGTAAATGAGTGATCCAGCTTCTTTAAAATATGCTGATACGCATGAATGGGTTCGAATTGAAGAATCCGGTGAACTTACCATCGGAATTACGGATCATGCACAAGACTTATTAGGTGATCTTGTGTTTGCTGATTTGCCAGAAGTAGGGCAACGATTTTCAGCACAAGAAGAATGCATGTTATTAGAGTCGGTTAAAGCGGCATCTGATATTTACATGCCAGTCAGTGGTGAAATAACAGCAATTAATTCAGCACTAGAAGATGAGCCAGAAATAATTAATGAAGATGCCTTTGGCGATGGCTGGTTATTTAAAATTCAGCCTGATAATCGTAATGATATTAATGCGATGTTATCAGCAGAGGCTTATGAAGCGTCATTAGATGATTAAGCCTGATAAATAGCACCTAAAATAGCAGAGTGTTTAGCACCTGTTACGGAAGGTAAATTACCGGATTTCTTATTTATTGTTCGAGATGCTAACCATGCAAATGCACAAGCCTCTACCCAATCAGGATGTAAGCCTAGACTTGCCGATGTTGTCAGCTTTTTATCAGCAAGTAAGATTTGAAGTCGTTCTAATAAATACTTATTCTGAGCACCTCCACCACAGATAAATACACAACTGTTTTTGTTTGCATAATGGTTTATATCATTGGTAATGGTCTGGGCTGTTAGTTCAAGTAATGTTGCTTGAATATCGACAGCCTGAAGTGTTTTTCCAAATTGAGCAACCTTATCTTCAAGCCACAATTGGTTGAATAGCTCACGTCCTGTACTTTTCGGTGCTTGTTGCTTAAAGAATGTTTCATCCAATAACAGGCTCAAAAATTCACTATTACATTGTCCTGAACGAGCCCATTGACCAGATTCATCATATGATTGATCTAAGTGGCGTTGCACCCAATAATCAAGCAAACAATTACCTGGGCCAGTATCAAAACCAATAATAGCATCGGAGGATGCTGGAAGTAGGGTGATATTACTGATACCACCAATATTAACAATGACTCTATCTTGATAGTCAGAGCCAAATAAGGCGTGATGAAATGCAGGAACGAGTGGCGCGCCTTGTCCGCCTGCCGCTATATCACGCTGACGAAAATCTGCAATGGTCGTAATGCCTGTTATTTCAGCAATAACATTGGCATTACCAATTTGTGTGCTGAAAGGATATTGACCGGTTGGAGAATGGAACAGTGTTTGGCCATGACTACCAATTGCAGTGATCTCAGATGCTGATAGCTTCTGTGAGATTAATAGCTTATTGATAGACTCGCCAATTAATTGACCTAAAGCAATATCCGCTTCACCTAAATCCTGAAAATGACATTTTTGTTCAGTAATAAAAGACGACAGTGTTGAATAAAGCGCATCAGGAAATGGGAAGGTTTTCGCCGCGATGAATTGAAAATCAGTAGATTCTGAAAACTGAGTGATAGCAACGTCAACACCATCTAGGCTAGTTCCTGACATAACACCAATATAATAACTCATGGCAATAAGTTGCTATTAATCGTTTAGTGCCAAAGCTGTATTATTCAAACTATCAAGTTGAGCCAACAGTAGTTGTGATTGCTGTTTAAAATCTATCAGGTATTTTTTAGGTAACGGCTCTGCTTTTGGCAATTTAACGGTTAGTGGGTTACGGTGAACGCCATTAACACGGAATTCATAATGTAAATGTGGGCCTGTAGCCAAACCACTGCTACCAATAAAGCCAATCGTTTGTCCTTGTTTAACGCGACTGCCACGCTTTAAGCCACGCTTATAACTCGACATATGTGCATATAATGTTGTGTATTTGCCGCCATGCGTTAGGATTATAGTACGTCCATAGCCCCCTTTCGTACCACGAAAATCAATTTTACCGTCACCTGTCGCTAGAATAGGTGTGCCGCGTGCCGCAGCATAATCAACTCCACGATGAGGTCGACTGGTTTTGAGTACGGGATGTTTACGGTTTGGATTAAATCGTGAGCTTATCCGTGAAAAGTGTACAGGCGATCGACTAAATGCTTTACGCATACTGTCACCTTCGGGCGAATAATAACGGCTCGATCCCGACTCATCTGTATAACGCACCGCACGGAATGTTTTACCTTGATTAGTAAATTCTGCAGCTAAAATAGCACCATCGGCAATTTTATCACCATCTAGATAATCTTCAGAATAGATCAATTGGAAATGATCTTGTTTACGAAGATCAAGCGCAAAATCAATATCCCAACCAAAGATATAAGCCAGCTCCATCACCAGTTTGTCAGACAAACCGGCTTTAATACCTGCTTCAAATAATGAGTTTTCAATAACACCTGACGTATGCATTTGTCGCTGTTCAACGTCACGAGTTAATAATGATACGTGTAGACCCTCTGCTGTAGACAACACCTTTAATGTTTTAATAGGGCTTAATACTAATTGTAATTGTTGTAATAATGGAGAACCTTGCTCTGTAGACAAGCCAAAACGTAATGTTTGACCAGGAATGAGATTAAGCAATGGTTTGATATCCGTACCCAACTGAGCAACATTATAAACATCGCGAGCCGTTAAACCGACACGAGGGAATATACGAGAGAGGTTGTCTCCTGACTTTATAGTGACTTCTTGCCAGTTTAAGTTTAATTCAACGTTCGTGATGACGTTCTCAATAAGCTCTTGCTCTTCAATAGATGCAATTTCCAGTAAGGAAAGATCCTCTTTTAGTTGGAAATCTTGACTAGGAAGTAAGTCATTATTAGGTAATTTAATTGTCGATATGGTTGGGGCTGCATTAGATAAGCGTTGCATTTCTACCGGTAGGTTCGGTAAATCAATAGTGATTGATTGCGTGCTAGGTTTTGATGGTGAACTTGTTGCTAAAACAATAGATGTAATAAAAACACCTATAATAGTGAGTAATGATAAGGTCATTATATGACGACGTTTTGCAAAGCGTGATGCTTTATTGGAAAAGATATTTGCTCGGCTAGATGAGTCTATCAATCTATTTCGTTTCATCATGACGCTCTATATGACAATGGGTAATTACGCATTTTCGCAGTATTTTCATTGTAATGGAAGCCTTTGTTGACCTGTCTTGTGATAATATGCGCAACAAATTGAATTTAATTGGAGAAAAATATGGTTTCTGTACAAGAAGCGTTAGCAGAAATACGACGTGGTGCAGTGGAAATATTAGTTGAAAGCGAATTGGTTGAAAAGCTTGAAACTGGTAGACCGCTTCGTATTAAGGCTGGTTTTGATCCAACAGCACCTGATCTTCATCTTGGTCACACCGTACTATTAAATAAGTTAAAGCAATTTCAAGACCTCGGTCATGAAATACTCTTCTTAATAGGTGACTTTACGGGAATGATTGGTGATCCAACGGGCAAAAATGTCACTCGTAAGCCATTAACGCCAGAACAAGTACAAGAAAATGCCAAGTCGTATCAAGAGCAAGTATTCAAAATCCTAGATCCAGAAAAGACAACCGTTGTCTTTAATTCACATTGGATGAATAAAATGTCTTCATCAGATATGATTCGCCTAGCCTCACATCACACAGTAGCAAGAATGTTAGAACGTGATGACTTTGATAAGCGTTACAAAAGTGGACAGCCGATAGCTATTCATGAATTCTTATATCCTTTAATACAAGGTTATGACTCAGTTGAATTAGAAGCAGATGTTGAATTAGGTGGCACAGATCAGAAATTTAACCTATTAATGGGACGTGAATTACAAAAGGCTTACGGCAAACCACAACAATCAGTATTAACCATGCCCATACTAGAAGGTTTAGACGGCGTGCAAAAAATGTCTAAATCATTAAACAACTATATAGGTATAAATGACAGCCCTAAAGATATATTCGGCAAACTTATGTCTATATCAGATGATTTGATGTGGCGTTATATTGAATTGTTAAGCTTTAAAAGCTTAGAAGAAATACAACAATGGCGTGATGAAGTTGCAGCGGGTGCCAACCCTGTGAATATTAAAAAGACCTTTGCCGAAGAAATTGTAGCTCGCTTTCATAGTAATGAAGAAGCAAAACAAGCACGAGAAGGCTTTGCTAATCAATTCAAGAAAGGTCAGGTTCCAGACGATCTTGAAGAAATCACACTCACCGTAGCGGATGAAGGTATGCCTATTGCCAATGTATTAAAAGAACTTGGGCTTACAAGTAGCACATCAGAAGCATTAAGAATGATTAAAGCTGGCGCGGTAAAGATTGATAGCAAGAAGATTGATGATAGAAACCTCCGTATTACACGGTCAAAACAACATATTATTCAAGTCGGAAAAAGAAAATTTGCTAAGCTTTCAACTGTTTAGACTCGACATGGAGTAATCGGGAACTTTTTCCTGTTGACGTCAGTGAAATACCCTGTAGAATGCTCGTTTTTATTGAGTTGCCAGAAAATATGCAGTCAACAAAAATGAAAAGAAAATGATTGACAGCCTAGCGTAGGGCTGTATAATTCTCGCTTCTTTGTTGCAGACACTGTCTACAACAAACGCTCTTTAAAAAGATAATATCAAGTAATG
>JABSQN010000011.1 GCA_013215825.1 Piscirickettsiaceae bacterium
GCAGTCGCAACTGTTTTTCCTGCTCCTCTCACTACGCACTCGTCAGCAGAAATAAACATCCCTGGCGCAATAAATGCCCGCCACTTACCGCCAACTAAACTATCATCTTGCGGCCCAATCATACGAACGTTCGATTGTTTACTGAGCTGGACAAAACGTTCTTTCGACATACCTGTTTCTACCTGTTCACAGAAATGAGTTACTTTATCTGTTTCCCAAATGTAATAAACGGGATAGATAATAATTAGTACAACTACATACTGGAGACTATTCACCAGTTGTTTCATCACTCGACCTCCTGAGACCACTGCCTCCTTTTGGTCGAAGTATAGTTATAAAAATCAAGCGGATTAGCGATAAAGTTCACAAAATTCGTCATTAAATGAATAGCTAGAAATTACTTTACGGCTTTTGTGGAACACATCACAATTTATTCGTAATACCAGCGTTAACCATGGTACTGGGACGTTACTATTGCATCTAGATCGTTGGTGTCTATCAAGGTGTCTCTGCTTCAAATAATCCTGCAGTAGCAACCTTACCACCCGTGCCTTTGATGACACAGATATCACTCGATATAAATGCGCCTGGCTCAACAGTCGCTAGCCATTTCCCACCTTCCAAACTCATATCTTCAGGACCGATCATCTTAATACTTGCTTGCTCACCCAATTGGACCATGCGTTGTTTGGTCATGCCACTCTCAATTAGTTCGCAAAAGTCTGTCACTTTATCCGTTTGCCAAACGTAATAAATCGGGTAGAGGAGTACTAAAACAACTAAATATTGAATGCTATTGACCAAACTTTTCATGTTTTTCTCCAGAATCTTACAATTCAACGTCACCGCTACTGCTCGAGTTGATTAATTATTTTTTAAGCAAATCACCCAATACAGCAAACGGATTGTGTGTATCTGCACTATGAGATGTTGAGTTATCATTACTGCCATAACGCACCTGTTCAATATAACGGGAATGCTCATTATCATGGCAATAAACACATAATAACTCCCAATTACTGCCATTCGAGGGGTTATTATCATGATCATGATCACGATGATGAACGGTTAACTCTTTTACATTCTGTCGAGTAAACTCACGTGAACAACGACCACATATCCATGGGTACATTTTTAAGGCTCGTTCTCGATAGCCTTGTTCACGCTCACCCTGATATTTCCTTGCTTGAGCAACGATTTCATCTAAACGTTTATTTTTCTCTGCTGCCATTAACCTCTTGCCTCTTTGTACCTTCTCTTTAGTTACTAGTTTAGATTAATATAATGAACGATGTAAGCTATTAGATTGACATGAAACTCACGTATCAACGCCATTTCCAAGTAAACTATGTCTTTAATTTACCCAAGATATAAATCATGAGCGAAAACACCACTACCGTAAAGCTAGAAAAATCACCGACTGAACTGTATAAGATCCTTAAATTTGAAGGCCTTGCCTCCAGTGGCGGCGAAGCAAAAACATTTATCGCCGATGGACAAGTTAAAGTGAATGGCAAAACCGAAATACAAAAACGTAAAAAAATTGTCGCTGGCGATACCATCAGCTTTGCTGAGCAAACATTACAAATTACTGAATAAAGCCTACATCGCTAAGAGTTAACTTGTTCATTTATTAACCAAAGTTTTAGTTTAGCTTGTATAATATTGCCACCATTTTTATCTAACTTAGGAAAGTCACATGGCAACTGCATCTGCACGTCATATTTTGGTCGACAGTGAAGAAATCTGTCTTGAATTGAAAAAAGAAATCGAAGAAGGTGCTGATTTTGCTGATGTGGCAAAAGAACATTCTTCTTGTCCATCAGGTAGCTCAGGTGGTGACTTGGGTGAATTTGGCCCAGGTATGATGGTGCCAGAATTTGATGAAGTTGTTTTCTCAGCACCACTGAATACCGTTCAAGGTCCTGTTAAAACACAATTTGGTTATCACCTATTGGATGTGACTAGCCGCAGCGAATAAGCCAACGATGAATTTTGTTTAATCACAAATTCTACCTAGAAGCCTTATCAGCAATGATAAGGCTTTTTTGTATCTAGCTCACAATACGATAATCAGGCAAATGTTCTAATAACTGTTTGCCATAGCCTTTGGTTAATAACCGCCGATCTAAAATCGAAATACGCCCCGAGTCGGTTTCTTTACGCAATAATCGACCACACGCTTGAATCAAACGAATACTCACTGCAGGCAAGGATAAAGCAACAAAAGGTTGGCCACCCGAACGTAATATCCATTCTTGTTTGGCTTGTTCTATCGGCCTAGTGAATACTGGAAATGGCAATTTTGTCACGATCACATGACTACATAAATCACCCGGCAAATCCACGCCTTCAGCAAAACGATCCATGCCAAAGATAATGCTGCCCTTACCGGCTGCTATCCGCTGTGTATGTTCAACGATCATATTTTTCGGTGATAACCTATCACCTTGCAATAACACCAAACTTGCTAAGTCTGGTGGCAGATTTTGATAGACCGTATCCATCACCTGTTTCGAGGTAAACAACACTAAGGTCGCTTCGTCTTTATTTATTATGTTGACTAACTGCTGCCCGACTTCCTGTTGCCACAAGGCAAAGTTCTCATTAGGCAATGCTTTCATCTCAGGCAAAAACAAACTGGCCTGCTTGGCATAATCAAAAGGTGATTTCACCGCCAAAAAATGACTTTCATCAAAACGATATAAGCCAGAATCGATTCTAAAGCGATGAAACAAGCCCATACCACGTAAGGTCGCCGAGGTCATGACCACCCCATAAGCACGGTTCCATAAACTCTTCTCCAAAAAACAGGCAGCGGTCATCGGCCCAGCATGTATCACCAAGGTCTCTTGTTTGGCAAAGGTTTCATACGATAACCACCGTACATTGGGGGGCTGTCCAGGCTTATCTTCATCCAAAAACAAGCCCATAAAATCAATCACATAACCAAAGATATTCTGCACCGTGCCCACTTGAGGTAATAATACTTCAGCGACTTTATTAGGGATCTGCTGTGTTTCTATCGCATCTTTAATCCATTTTCCAAACACCGCATAATGCTTATAAATCACATTAGCCCGTTGATATAAGCTCTGACACGGGATTAACAAAGCCTGCACTAAAGCACTTTGCCAAAATATTCGTGGTTCACTCACCTTGCCAGCAATGACATCAGACACTAAGTCATCACTTTGCAACAAGGTTTCCATCTGCTGCAATATAGTCACTATTGCTGGCAAGTCACGTCGTAACTCCATCAACATATAACCAAAGTCATGTTGGCGATGAGCCAAGGCTTTGGGGATCTTCTTTAACACATTGTCGGCAATTTCAGCTGTTTGATAGAGTTGAGCAAAATTCAATGCTTTAGCGGCATGATCAAGCGCTTTTTGTGGCAAATTATGGGCTTCATCAAAGACAAACAACACTTCTTCAGGATTGGGCAACACTAAACCACCACCCAAGTCAGCATCACTTAATACCAAGTCATGATTGGCGACCACCACATGGGCCGTTGCCATTTCCCGTTTCACCATGTAATAAGGACAACGCATAAACTGCGAACAACTCTTGCCGGCACAGCCTTCCGAATCGGTAGATATTTGATGCCAAAGCTCGGGTGCAATCGTATCTTTACGACTATCTCGATCACCATCCCAAACTTGCGTATCCCATTGTTCAAAGATGGTTTTAGCCTGTTGACGACGTTTTGCTTGAAGATATTTGCTATCAACATCAAATGACAGCTCTTGTTGATCCGCACTATCAACCACAGACATTAACTTACTCGGGCAGAGATAACGACGACGGCCCTTAGCTTGCACAAACTTCAATGGTTCATCCAATGTTTTGGCAAACTGAGGCAAATCTTTTTGCATCAGTTGTTGCTGCAAGTTCACCGTCGCCGTACTGATCACCAACATCTTCTTATTGGCTAACGCCGTATGAATAGAGCCCGCTAAATAGGCCAAGGTCTTGCCCACACCCGTTGGCGCTTCAACCACCGCCATACGCTGCTGTGGAGGTCGCTTCATAGTGTCAGCAATAAATTGACTCATCTCCACTTGCTGTGGACGTACCCTAAAATCAGGCATCAAGCTTTCTATGCGAGTGAAGAGTGCTTGTACCAATTTACTGTGCTTTTAGTCGGAAGGTAGATAAAAAATTCATAGTCAGTGAAACAAAATCTCAGTGTATTTTAGCCTAGGCATTTTATACTAAAACACACTCACTTTTTAGTCTGTTCTTTATCATTACATTTCAATAGTCATTACTTCCTGTGCAAGATTAAAACTCTGAAGATAAGTCGCAATAGTTGTATAGGTAGCCGTTTTTATTTGACCAACGTGGTCATCTTTACGCACACCAGGTACAAACATCGAACCTAACAGGGTTTTGAAAGGCGATACATGAATGTCATGCGCTTTGAAATAATCTGTTGCCGATAATTTTAATTGTTGTGTATCCACTGTTTTGTATATCGAGGCATTAAGCACATCCAATACATATTCAGTACAATTTTGATATTTAGCGTTATACGGGTTGGCCATGACTGAATACTCTGGATTATGTAATGACTCATATTCAGCGGTGCCAATAAAACTTAATAAACGTTTTTGTAATTCTGCTGTTGGGATCACAATGCCGACCTTTGGTTCATAAATTCCTGCCAGAAAATCGATCGCATAATCCGTTACCAGCTTACTTTTAGCTCCATTTTCTTCATCCTGATACAAATTGTAGAAGGCATAGCCCGGTATTATTCGGCCATCATCCGTTTTAATTTTTGAATACACACCAAAAGCCACATGAGTATATTTAACACCACGAGGTAAGTCTTCAACAGGCCGACCGTTTCGTCCTATGATAAAAATGCGAACACCTTTTGCTGCCATTGTTTTTTCCACTTTCTTGGTAAGTGTTGCAATCTGCTCAATAGAAAATTGTGGCTCTCCTCCCTGTTGGCTACCAGCCCAAGATGAGCTGGTGACTAACAAACTGAGTACTAAATTAAAGACTAAAATATATTTGCGTCCTTGCATGACTATTCTCCTTCCGCTTTCATAGCCTGTTCTGGTGAAACTCTTGTAGTGAGGATCTCGTCAGTAATGGCCAATGGCTCACCAATAGGTTTTGTAGCCTCATCCCACAATGCGTCGCCTGCTTGTCCACTGGCTTCGCCAACTCCACCTACAATCATTAATGGCACGGCGACAACCCCTGATACAATTTTTACGCCAGCAACAGAGGTTTGAACAATGGCTTGTACTGAATGTGCCGATGCGTTAGATAAATGCTGTAAAGAACCCGCCGCCATTACATTCATTGAGCCAAATAACAGTGGCATCACAATCGCTAATTTAAAAATATTTGATTTCATCATCTATCCTTTTATGTTGATTTTCCCCGGTTGGGTGGAAATCAATTTACCTAAAAGAGACATAGAGAAGAACCATTTATTCTAACGTCTAACTTAATAGCACCTCCAGTATCACTATATGATACTTTAGTGCTAAATCAGTACATTTATCTATTTAGTATTCAAGTGAGCAGCGCTTTATGTCACAAACTAAAATCTTAATAAAATCTTTAAAAAAGTTACTTCGGTCACGAGGCGTGACCTATGCTGATATTGCCCAACAGCTTGAATTGAGTGAGACAAGTATCAAACGTATGTTTTCCCACAACAACTTTAGCCTTAACCGACTGAGTGCCATTTGTGGAATGATCGAGATGGATTTCGTCGATCTTTTACGAGTATTTGATGATGAACAAGAAAAAATAACCCACTTATCATCATCTCAAGAACAAGAATTAGTGTCTGATCTCAAATTCCTTGTGGTCGCCTTATGTGTACAAAACACTTGGACATTTAAAGAAATTGTCCATCACTACACCATCTCAGAAACTGAATGCATCAGTTATCTAATACGACTAGACCGCTTAGGCATCATTCAACTACTGCCAAATAACAAAATAAGAAGAATGGTGGCGCAAGACTTTCAATGGTTGCCAAGTGGGCCTATCGAAACGTTTTTTGAACAAGAAATCCAATCTGAATTCCTACACTCCCATTTTATTGACGCCGGAGAACAACGTGTTTATCTATCGGGTAGCTTATCCAATAAATCCATCGATCTATTAAATAAAAAAATTGAAATGCTCATTAACGAATTTTCCGATATGCAAAACGACGATGCCAAATTACCGGTAAGTTCAAGACAAGGAGTTGGACTTCTCCTTGCCATCAGACCGTGGGAATCAACTGCTTTTCAACAATTAAAACGCAATCAATAAACATTTGCCTACTTAGTCATTTTTGACTAAGGTATTTCGTAATTTACTATTACGCACATGAAGGCTTTATTGAATGAAATCGAAAATCAAAGAAATGCTGACGCTACAGGACGAGATTAACACTGTCGTGACTGAAAATTGGAAACAGCAAGGTTATCCATGGTATCGCGCAGCGATGGTTGAAAGCATCGAAATGCTAGAACACTTTGGTTTTAAATGGTGGAAAAAACAAACACCAGACATGGCTCAAGTGCATTTAGAACTCGTTGATATCTGGCATTTTATGTTGAGTCATTATCTGGAAAAATCAGATTCTCACGATACTCTTGCTGATCTATTAACACCGGGTGAGCATCAGAGAGAGTTCAGCGATGATTTACGTGAGTTAATCGATCTTTTTGTCGGTCATCTCGCTAGCGAAAAGAACTTTGATACCGACATATTCTACAAAATGCTTTCGGTGACCGGCCTAAGCTTTGACGACTTGTATTTGCAGTACCTCGGCAAAAACACCCTAAACCGTTTCAGACAGCATAATGGTTATAAGGATGGCAGCTATATTAAGATATGGAATGGCCTTGAAGATAACGAAGTGTTGTTTCAAATTCTGGCAGATATTAATGACAGTATTTCGAACACGGCAGAGCATATCTACAATGCATTGGCGATTCGATACCAAACTGTTTCTTAATCAATAGAATCAAGGTGGCGAAGTGGTTAAAACTTAATCCCTCCGTCACCTTTTTTTACTTTTTAACCTAATCATAATAACCCCTTCCAGTTGTTCTTCATTAGGGGCATACTGACACTTCTACGCATCGACATCACAGACTGCTTTGGTGTCAATACCTAGAAACCGCCCTCAGGTTGGCTTAAACTGACTTTGGATTAATGCATTTATAGCTATAGGTGAATATGATGAGCAAAGGACAAGACAGTAAAAAAAATATCAAAAAGAAACCGCTTTTAACCGCGAAGGAGAAGAAGGCGGCAAAGAAAGCAAAGAAAGAAAACTAAAACCGATGTACTAGGAAATTAAGCGAGGTAGGCCACCAAATTACTGCGGTCGGTGGTCTGTCACCCCTAAGTACAACGTGAACCAGGCTTAGTCTCCACCCCTATTCTAATTTTTAGGCTGTAGCCTCACAGCTTACTAGTAGAAAATATCCGACTCCCCGCCCAACTATAATTAGACATCAAAGTGACGTGTTTAAACACGTCAAAGTAACGTATAAAAACAACCTTTCACTACTATCTCTTTGTTGGCCGACCTTGTGCAGTTCTTATGTAACATTGATACTATCGTCGTTTCTGAGTTCGGCAAATTTTGCTGCCATTGTGGGATTTTTTTTGGTTAATTTCTTAACGGTTAGGTCGTCGGCTTTGTTGTTGGCAAGCCTGAGATTGTTTTCAGAACCAAGCAGCGCATCTTTCGTCTTCTGAAGATGGTCGATAGTTTTGTCGATCTCATGAATAGCTGTTTTAAACTTCTTAGAAGCTAGCTCATAGTTCCGAGCAAACCCACTCCTAAACTCATCCAGCTCGCTCTCAAAGTTTGTGACATCAACGTTCTGCGCTTTCACTATTGCGAGCTCAGTTTTATACTTGAGTGAGTTCTGGGCTGCGTTTCGTAACAAGGTAATCAT
>JABSQN010000012.1 GCA_013215825.1 Piscirickettsiaceae bacterium
TGCTTTTTCACCATCAACGGCTTTGTCAGAATCTGGAATAAATGAGCAGCTTGACGGCGTTATTGAAATTATTGAAGCTATTGGTGATGATGATATTTCAACAAGTGTTATCGATATAATCCCGTTTTCTCTGCCAACTCTTGGCGTATGTAATCCGTCAGCTTTTGATATTACTTATCATGGTCAATCAGCTAATTTAATGACTAAATTTTGCACTGTCTATGATTCACAGTTACACCCAATTTTCAGGTTTTTTGTCTATGCGTTGACGTTGTTCGGTTTGTATCGCGTCTACCTTCAAACTATCGTGAGGATGACATAACATGCCAATTTTCTTATGGGGTATTTTTACCAGCCTAGCTACTTATTTTGCTCAGTTTTTAGGTAAAAGATTGACGATTGTCGCGGCGGCTATTACTGCTTTTACAAGTGTCTTGCTTGCATTCAAAGTTGCTATTGATGCGGCTATTGCCGGCATTGCTGTTAGCTTACCGTCGGGTGCTTTCCTCTTTGGTTTTGGTCTTCTACCTGATAATACTAGCGCCTGTTTAACAGCTATGACTTCGGCCTATGTTGGCGCACAAGTTTATGTTTATTGGCGCAACATTATCGCGTTCCGACTGGTCAACTAGTGGCTGTTTATTTTATCACTGGCAAATTGGGTAGCGGTAAAACGCTTATTACCATTGGTAAAATTAAAGAGTATTTACGCAAGGGCAAAAAAGTCGCGACTAACCTTGATCTGAATATTGAACAACTAGTAAAAAAGACTAATAAAACACCTTTCTATCGTCTGCCAGATAAACCAAGACCTGAGGATTTAAAGAATATCGGTCTAGGTTCTGATGATGTCGAAGAATCTACTTTTGGTTTGATAGTTCTTGATGAGTGTGGCACTTGGTTAAATGCAAGGGGATGGAATGACAAAGAAAGAAAGTTGTTTATTGACTGGATGCTCCACGCAAGAAAATACGGATGGGACATTCTTTTTATCATTCAAGATATCGAGCTTATTGATCGCCAGATTAAGATTTCATTGTGTGAACATCTTGTTATCTGTCGTCGTTTGGATCGTCTTCGTATTCCTGTCGTTTCTCACGTTGTAAAATTCTTAACAGGGCATCGAGTGACCATGCCAAAAATCCACACTGCAAAGGTTTTTTATGGCGAAAGTGAATCTGCTGTAGTTGCAGATCGTTGGACGTATCGAGGTAAAGATCTTTACGCTGCTTACGATACTAGACAAGTTTTCAAAGATGATATGCAAACTTACAATAATCAAGAATATGATATGCGAGCTTTGTATTCTGGTCTTTCTCATTGGCATTTAGTTGGGCGTTACGACAAATCAATTAAGTACCCAATTCCTAGGAATTTATTTGAGGTTTTAATATATCCAACATGGCTAATAATTACTTTTTTGAAAAGTTTAGATCCGGCCGCAGCCCGCAGGTCTGGGGTTGGATCTTAACTTTGATTTTCTCCCAACTTACTTTGGCTGATGATTATATCGTCTCGATAATAGATGGCCAGAAAGTGGTTGAATTTGGTGATTTTGGAAAAGCGCCTAATCAATATCCGCTTACCGTTGGTGATACTAATGTGATCAGTTCCGACATTGTTACTCAATTAGAAGATAGGACTTATTTTTTACAATCTGTAATTGATGAACTAAAGGATAATTTAAATGATTAATGCAAACGCATTACAAGATTCATATCTTGGCTCTTTAGCTCACGCATTAAGAGAGTTCGTCTTAAATCTTGATTGTGATCCACGTTATAACCAACAACAGCTTGATCACTTATTGGTAGCTGCGAATCTTATTAAGCATGTAGAAACGACAGATAAAGAAAACTAACAGTAATTAGTTGTTTCTGTTTTTCTTCTTTATTTTGATTTCTTACAGGTTCGCATAATGCACAGGTAGCTTTATGTAACTTAGCCCCAAACGAAGAATAGCCCCGCTTGTTGGGGCTATTTTGCATAAAGTGATTATCCGAACCTGATCATTATGTTTAACCAAGCATGCTTTTTATGCCTGGTTAAATGTAATTATTAGGTCATTCGCGATAGCGGCCTAAGTTTGAGCTTCTATAATGAGTTCTAAGCTGTTAAAAAATGTTGACCTTTACCATTACACCCCTGTTTTTGCGCAAAATAGTCGCGCCAGGTCCGTTTCCCTGGCAAAGGTCAATCACTGTAATATCAATAACTTAGCGTTTTCGTTCTTTTTTGTTTTCTAGATAGTGTTTTTACTGTCTTGTCAAGGTCATTAAGGTTCAAGCTATGCCTTGGGTTTTTTCTTAATCGGTACGGGTTCCTGTGACACCCGTACTTTACCCCTCACTTGCGGGGTATTACTGCTTTGTTCTTGCTAACTTGTCGTAATCGACTTCATCGATCACTTCTAAACCTTTCATTACTAGTAGGTCTAGTATTTCAGTTGGTCTGATGTGCGTTTTCGTTTGAATCACTGCGCGCACAGCTTCCTTTTCTACTTTCTTCCATGTCTCGTCTTTTATGTGTTGACTCGGCATATAGCGTCCTCCGGTTAATGGGGAGTCTACCATTATAAAATATATTATAAGAAAGTTGACACCTTAGAAAATATTTTGTTATATTTCAGCCTAATCTATTTTCTAAGAAAATATATCCTTATGTTTTTTGACTGGCTTACCATTTATCAGGACTTTGAAGTTGATCTCCCTTATCTCTCCGATAGGTGCGAGATCATCATTGACGTTGCAACCGGCAAGCCAATTACAGAACGTCAGCCAGCCTTTAAACATGAAGGTTCTTTTTCCACTTCAATCTCTATACGCATTTCAGGTCGTCGGGTAACAATTAAGGGCAATCCTTCTCGCATTAATCGTATTGATAACCTTTTTGGGTATAGCAATATTGATGATTGTGTAGCCGTTTACAATCAAATAATGCTGTCCCTCGGACTTCCACCCTTTACTAAATGCACTAAGACTTATCAAATTTGGAATGATAAGACGGTACGTTTTGACACATTTTCCAATGGCGCAATAATTCAGGAATTACATATAACAACCAATAAATCAGTGGGGCAGGGCAATGAAAAAGATTACATTAGGGGCATATCAACTCAGCGATATAGAAATTCTATACCTCGATTGCATGCTAATGGAACTACAGTCGATTGGTTATCAAAGAAAGGAAATGCCGCCCTTATTTATCCGTCTATATATATTAAGGCTAACGAGATACAGCTTCACCAAATGGACAAAATTAAACGTCTTCATGGCGTTAGTTCACCCGAATTTGGTTACATTACCGGTGTCTATGACTATTGCCACAAGCACGGCGTTGTACGTTTCGAGCAAAAATTAAAATCTCGTTATCTCAGAAGAGAATCACTCCAATTTTGGGGTTTATCTGACTTCACTAAATTATCTAAAATCCATAACGAATTTCTAAATATCGACAAAAAACTGGGTATTAATGCCATGACTTATCAATCTATCGCTGAATTATTAAAAATCGAAGCTATCTGTAAATCTACTGCTTCTGCTAATGCTACCGCCAATTATTACTTTATGTGGATGCATGGCCAATCTTTCGATTTATCTAAATCACACATACAAAAACATCGTGCTCGTCTTCGTCGTCTATCTATTGATATTGCTGAGACTTGCGACACTACCAAACATACCGCTGTACGCATTAAAGAAATAAGAGAAATCGAAGTTCTCGAACTGGCAATTCCTGAATGGTATCAACGTCCTGCCACTAATCACCTAAAACTTGTAGCTTAACTAGAGGAAATAATCATGCATGTCGAATTTGAAATTGCATCAAAAATTGTCGTATCTCGCCCTAATCGTAATAATCCTGATGCTCGCTGGTACATTGCTGAACAGCCAGCTTTGATGTTTAAAAAAGGTTCTAAATATCCAGATAAGTTTGATCTTACTTTAATGGTCACTTCTGACGAACGCGAAGCTAATGATGCTAAACCTTTTGCTCTTGGTAGTTATCAGCTGACCGAAGATGCTTTCACTTTGGATCGTAATAATAATCCTCAAGTAGATTTTACTAAAATCGAGCCTTTACAAGAAAAGGCAAAACTCGCGCAAGCGTCTTAGCATGAAATATATCGCGCTCTTTTTGTTACTGGCATCTGCTGTTGTTTCTGCCGAGCCAGCAACCGAGGAAACTATTTCCCAACTCAATGAGTTTGTGGTGATCTTCTGCCTCATTGTCAGCTTCGGATTGGGTGCGATTTTTGGACATATGCGATGAGTCCTGAAGCACTAGAACTAGTGTCTCAATGCTTTTTTGCATGGGTAGGTGGTTTTGTCTTTGGTTACACCTTAAAAACAACAAAGGTATTTTTAGAGAAAATCTAATCTAGGGTTTTTTCAACGTTCTATCATGTCGGGAGACAGCAATATGAACTTTTTCAAAAAAATGGGCGTAGCCCTTTCGTCTGGTGTTGCTCTTTTAGTAGCATCTGCTCCATCACACGCCGTTATCACTTCTGGTGATTTAACCACTTCTCTTTCAGCTATCACAACAGATGCGACTACAGTGTTCGACGCGGTTTTGCCTGTCATGTTAACTGTTATGGGTCTGGTAATCGGTTACAAACTAGTTAAACGCTTCGTAAACGGCATTTAATCAGAATGGGACTGTCGCCAGTAATCAGATATGCATTTGTTGCTCTGCTCTTGCTGGCTTCATCTTCTTCCAATGCTGCCGATGTTTGGCGCTCATACTGGTCTGTTTATGTTGCATACGGTGCCAGCGTCGAAGATACCTGCTTTTACTACAACGAAAAAGCAACTGAAATATTAGGCTTTCCAACTTACTACACCACCAACGGGTCATCGTGTAGCGTATATCGTTCCGGTTCGGGTCAATTCAAAGGCTCTAGCGCACCTGTTTATCTTTCCCATTTAGGCTGTGAAGTTATTGGTGATGGCTCATATACTGATAATGGTTCTGGCACTTGTGAACAAGCTCCGGTTTATTCCTGTAGTTCTGGTAAGGTCGCTGTTGTTGAAGTCACTCGCCCTGATGGTGGCTTATTCCCGTCCAGTATTTGTATACCGCAAACAGAAGGAGAAGATAATCTTTGTGCGTATGATTCCGGCATAGTTCCAATCACGCAAAACAATACGATGGCTTTAACGTATACAACTGCGCCCGCTGGTGAAACTTCAAATTCTTGTGATACCTTATCGCCCGAAGCCGGTACTGTTCTTCGTCTGCCTTTTTCGCCTGATAGTTTGACGGGTCAATTAACCGATCAAGATACTCGTTTTACCTCACAAGATGATACGTTCTTACCGCCTGAGTCTGTCTGTGTAGCCAATGGTGATGGTTCAAATACTTGTGTCACTATCAGTTCTACTACTTCAACTTATATAAACGGGCAGGGGACTGTTACCTCTTCCGATGGTACTAGCGTTACAACAACAAATAGTGCCGGTACAACTACAACAAATACCCAAACAAGCACTTCAACCGATGATGGTAACAATACGGTTGAAGATATTGTTACAACAACAACTTCAAGCCATTTTGGTTCGTCGTCTACAACATCGACAAATGGTAATGATGGTAGTAGTTCTACCATTACGACACCAGCTTCAACTCCTTTGCAATCTAGTTCGACTACAACAACTACGACTTATCCAGACGGCTCTATTGTTACAACATCAACTACAGATACTTTTCAGCCTGAAACGCCTGTGTCTGGTGATGCTTCTGTTGCTGGCAGTTGTGGCGCACCTAATCAACCAGCTTGTGAAATCTCAATTTCTGGTTTTGATGCTTTTTCACCATCAACGGCTTTGTCAGAATCTGGAATAAATGAGCAGCTTGACGGCGTTATTGAAATTATTGAAG
>JABSQN010000013.1 GCA_013215825.1 Piscirickettsiaceae bacterium
GTGTACCGGAGAGGGTTTTCCGTAGGTTTGCTGAATCTGCAGAAACGTTTATTTGTTTTAAAGAATCAGATAAGTATTTGCTTGCTGCACCTTTGGCTGATGTTGAGACTAAATCACTGTCTTATGTCGTTTTGCATAGAACCAGGGAGGATGTTCCGCGTTGGTTTTCGAGTATGGATACTGTCATTAATTACGTGACAGAGACGTGCAAAGCTAACCCGCTGATGATCACTTTGGTTAGATAGAAACAAAAAAGACGAGCTGTGCGGGCTCGCCTTTTCTGTGCATTTTGCTTGTGTTGTCTTAGCTAGACGGTGTAATTATGGCATTAAAAGATATAAATTGGCAAGTCGATTGGCTGCAATTCAGGGTTGATTTTGATTCTTCCCGTGACCCTTTCAAGTATTGTAAATCTTTGGTTGAGTCTCTTGGTTACAGTATCGAGCAGAGACAGAGGTCTTTGCGTTTTTACGATACTTCGTTTTCTGTTGTTTCTTCATCTAACCCTGATGATTCAGAGTTTTCTTTTCATTTTATGCGCTCTAAACCTAATTCGGTTATGTTCTTGGCCACTTCTGAAAAAGCAAAGAGATATAATGTTCTTTTGTCCTCATATTTTAACGATTTGCCATGTAAAATTGCTCTTATTCGCGTTGATTATGCTCATGATTTTAAGGGTGATTTCGACCAGTATGATGAAAAAATAAGGGCTTTCGCTTCAAAAAACGTTAGTCGAACAGGAAAGGTTCAAGATAGTTGTGAGTATGTTTATAACGGAGATTTGGTTAAGTGTGACGCCAGTACTCGCGTTATACCGTCGTATGAGAGTCGAGGTTCAACCGGTTGTTTTTCGCGTTTGTATGAGAAAGGAAAGCAGATGGAAGGTGATCCACTGTGGCTCCGTCAAGAGTTTGAAATTAAGCCTTCTAAATTTAATGCTATTAAGGGTTTTTCGTTTGAATGTTGGCATATGCACTGTAAGGGTGATTATTCATCGCTGATTGCTTTTTCCGGCTGGGCCAGTCTTTACTGTACTGAGATATTAGATAATTTCATTTCATTTAAGCCGCCAGAGCGTAAGCAAGAACCTCCGCTTTTTTCATCTTTTCTTCATCTTGTTAAGCAGTATGCAAAGGTTTTTAATTCAGTATCTGAACATGTTGATATGAGCCGCTTTAATGAATTGATGATTTCTGCTAATGAGCTTAAAGAACTTGGCTCTGGTGATTGTATTGATGATTTGGTTCGTGATTTTTATGATTCATCTGGTACGAAAATTAGGATTAGGCAATCTGATATACAGACACTTTCTAACTCTCGCGAGGAAGCTGTTTTTTCTCTTCCGGATGGATCTTTGTTTAAATACTTTAAGTTACCTGGCCGTGTTCTTTATGCTTCTTCATCGAAAGCTGACTTCGTTCATCTGATAGATGAAACTAGAAGCGTAGCAGATGTTAAAAGGTATATTGTGGCATTTAAAAATGATGAGCTTTACGGTGTATTTTGATGCGTTCTATTCATCTTCAATCCGTTAATCCAGACCTCAGGATTTATGATGTAATTGAGCAGGTACCGAATATACCTGTTCCTATCTGCTTTTTTCACTGGCTTTATTGGGGTAAATAGGGGTTTACCCCTATTGCTAGACACCAACCTTATAAGAGAGCTTTGCATTAACGTGCGAGCTCTCTTTTTTATTGCTCGGTGTAAACTCACCGCCCTGCCAGACAATAATTCGTGTCAGGCGGACGCGCTTGCGCGGCCGACTGATGCGAATTTCTTTCTGACCCCCTCTAGTAATACGGGGGTCTACCAACCTGATACCCCCTCTAGTGTTAGCACATCTCTGTGTAAGTTTTTGTTTTTCATGGGTTTTTCTCTCTAAAATCTCCTTGCATAGCATTAGTTATAAATTGTATCTTTTTGGTTAACTTTTAACTTTTTTGTTTTTTTGTTGACGTTTTTAAATTTTGTCGCTACAATTCTAAAAAATGCACTCAAATATGGAGTTTATATGAATGTTTTACTTTTAAGCGCTGATCCTTGGGAAATGACAGACGAAAATACAGGTGAGTTTCGAAAAGGTACGACTTTGTTTTATTTGAATGATTACCGAGATTCGGCGGGTAAGAGCCTTGGTTATAAACCAACGAAGGTTTCTGCGTCATCTGATGTTTTTAAAGATTTAAAGGCGAGCCAGTCTCGTCTTCCGGCTTTTGCGACGCTTTCCTTTTCAACGGTCCCCGGGGCCGGGGGCAAAGCCAGCGTCGTGATTGATTCAGTTGAAGTTACAGAAGAAAAAGAGCTTTTCGAGTAATGGATGCTGTTTTTTCGTTAAGCATCGAAGATGCTGAGCGTATCGCGTGGGCTGTAGCTTTAGTTTGGGCTATAGCTTATTCAGTTAAATTAATATCTAAACTTTTAAGGTGATTTATGGAAGAGCCAACTACTGGCGGTTCAGGTGTTGACGTAACTAGTGTTATTGACACAGTTACATCAACTGGCGGTGATGTTGCTTTAGTCGGGGGTGCTGTTTTGGCGGTTCTCGTTGGCATTAAGGCAATTAAATGGATTGCTCGCGCAATGTAATTTGAACTGGGTGGCAATAGCCACCCTTTTTTATTTACTAGGGGGTCGCGTGGAGTTTTTAGACCAGATTTTTTCTAATCCGATTGCTTTAGGCGTGTCTGTTTTAGCTTTAATAGTCACAGCACTTGTTATTTATATTATGTTCATGACGGAGTTTTCTCGTGATTAGCTTTATTAATACTCGTCCTGTTCTTTCGTGTTTTATTCTTTTTGCTGCACTTCTTCTAGTTCAAGTTTCTAAGGGTTTGGTATGGCTATTTTTGTAATACTTGCAATCCTCGGCGCCTGCTGGATTATCTTCTCGGATTAAATATGCGTTATTTATTGGTACTCATTTTTATTATTTCAGCGCCTGCATTATCTGGTCAGACTCCTGGCGATTTTAGTGATGTTCAAAAGTATTTTGACAGGATGAATAAACTAAATATTAAAGGTTCATCAAGCCCAGCTACTGTTTTGAAAGTTCACGATTTGTTAAATAATCCAGCTAGAGCAGATGTTGATGTTAGCTATAGAAACAAGTTGGGCAACAGGGTTAGAAGAAGAACATTTATTAGAATGTCACCTTTAAAGTCAAAAAGATTTTGGCTTGGCTGTACTGCCAAAGGTTCGATTTTGGGTTGTGGCGCAAGGATAGCCGGCCAAGCTCTTGTCGCTACATCATTAAACTGGGTTTTTAACGAAGTTAATGGTGATCTTTTTGCGGGGGATGGTAAAACTTATGAGCCAGGTACTCTTTGTTCTTCTAGTAAAATACCTATTGAGATAGGTAGTCCAGCTAGCGTTAAGTGGCACTATCAGGTTGGTTGTTTTGTTAAGAAATCAAATAGCAGATGGGAGTTTTGGACTAACAATCTTAACCCTTCGATTAGAGAGTGGGCTGACTCTGAAAATGCTATTTCACGAAGAGCTGATGATTACACTACTGATGATGGTGTTACTTCAAATTATGGCCCTTGGTGGGTTGTTACTCGTTCGGTTTCTTATGGCGATACTCCTCCTGAAATATCTGAAAAGGCGCCTGTTACTGGTGAAGAGATAGCTGAACAAATTGCGAAGAATCCTGAAACACTTATAGAGTCAGGTGATATTCCAGATATATGGGAGCCTTTATCATTGCCTGATGCGGGTAATGGTGATTGTGATCCAGAAGTTGACGACTGCACTCCCGAAAATCCTCCTGTTGAGGTTGACGGCAATGATGAGGGTTTTGTTTCTGATATTGATGATGTTTTAGATGGGAAAAATCAGTCTTTAGATACTGAAGAGATAAATATTTATGATTATTTTCTCGACCGCGAGGGCTCAGGTTGGCTTCCTAAGAGCTGCCCAACCCCTACCGTTCTGAATCTTAGTTTTACAACGTTAACTATTGATTACTCGATGATGTGTCAGTTTGCGTCATATATTCGAACGTTTGTTTTGTTTATGTCCTCAATTCTTTGGTTTCGAATTGTCTTTGGAGCTATGAAAGATGCTTAAATCTTTATTAGCGCTCGTTAGTGGCGGCGTATTTAGTAAATTGGTTGTTGTGGCTCTTGTTGCCTTTCTTGTTCGCTTGGGTCTTGGTGTAGCTCTGTATGTTGGTTTTGATCAAGTGCTTTCTTATATTATGACTGATATTAAGGGGCTTTTTGATGGTCTTCCTGATTTAGCTTTGAATTTCCTTGGCATTGTTCATGCTGATATTTTGATTAATACAGTTTTATCGGCTTATTCAACTGCGGTTATTGTTGTTTCACTGAAGAAATTTAGAATCATGTAATGGCTAATCTTAACACCTGCCTTGTAACCGGTCTGCCAGGGTCGGGAAAAACTCTTTATGTGATGGAGCAGCTAGTTAAAAACTCTAAGCTACCCGATGATCAAAGAAGAACAATTTATACTAATATCGATGGAATCGACCATAACGCGCTAAAAACAAAGCCGCTTCCTGAACTTTCTGATTTAACGCTTGAAAGTCACGAGCAGGGAGCGGTTTTTGTTATTGATGAAGCTCAGGCGCATGGTTATAGTCCTCAGCCTGCAACCAAGAAAAAACCAACTTGGATTCAGTTGCTTCAGGTTCGCCGGCACGCTGGTTATGATTTTATCCTTATCACTCAGCACCCAAAGCTTATAGACTCTGACTGCAGGCGCTTGCTTGCCGATCACTATCACTGCTACAGGCCCTTTGGTGTTAAATATCGTGTCGTCTCGCATTGGCCAACCGTAAACGAAAATCCTGAACCGTCTCAGTCTGCCGATACTGCTGTTAAAACGAAAATGAGATTTAATAAGGATATATTTAAGTATTATAAATCGGCTACTGTTCACACTCAGAAAATGAATTTACCTTACGCAAAATTTGCTGTCGTAGGGGTTTGCTTGGCTGTCGCCGTGGGGGGTATTGGGTACGTTTTATATTCCAAGTTTTCAAAATCTGAGTCAGTTGAAAGCACTGTGAAAACTGCTGTTACTGTAGATGATGCTGACCTCTCGGCTAGTTACGCTGGTCATATGCTTGTTATCAGAAATGGCCAAAAAATGGCTGATGTTTTGTTCAATAAGGACGGTGATACATATCAGCTTTATGATTTTTCTTATTCTTTTAGAAATAAAGTCTTGATTGTGTATGACGAATTTGGCAAAGTGTTTGCAGAATTTGAAATTCCGACAGATGTAAAGGGTTATTTATGAACGAAGAAAAAATTAAAATGCTGAGAGATTATTTTATGTCGAGCCCGAAAGGTGTACCGGAGAGGGTTTTCCGTAGGTTTGCTGAATCTGCAGAAACGTTTATTTGTTTTAAAGAATCAGATAAGTAT
>JABSQN010000014.1 GCA_013215825.1 Piscirickettsiaceae bacterium
CTAAGTAATCGGCGCTATTCATTGCTCTACCTCTGTTAACGTTCATGTATGTTGACAATATTACGCCTTGTTTTGCTAACGCGTGTTGACAACTTATTTTTGATGGTTTTATAGTTAACGTCAATGAACGTTAACAACCGACAATTTCAGCTTCATAACTTAAGCCCAGTGACGAGGAGGGTTTCTTTAGTCGGTTGCCTTATCTCTTCGTCGCTGGCATCAAGTTAAAGGATTAACCGACTATGCCTAGACATCAATACAAAATTAACCTTTTTGATATTAATGGGTTTGTTTACGCAACATTAACTCAGTTCTCATCTATGAAGCCTATTGATTTTCATTCTCTGATCACATCAAAAATCAAAAATCATCATTACGGAATTTATGTGCATAGCTGCTCTTTATTCCGTGCGTCTGATTGCACACGTGTCTTTTCTGGGAAACGTTACACGAATCCTATTGAGTTGCCTGAATTTCTAAAGGTTCAAGCGTCATGATCTCAGCTATAGCAGCGGATATTTCATACCCCCTACCTACTAGGAAGGATAAAGAGAACGCGAAGCGCCCGTATAGTAATACGGGGGAAAGAAGCACTGTCCACGAGCGTCAGCGAGTAGGGGAGGCACAAATTTCAACTGAAAAAGCACAGATTGCATTTATTGATTTTTTAACTATTGTTTTTCCTGCAAGGGATATATTCCGTTTTGATAAATATTTAGATCTGGAAGACTTTGCTCAAGCTATTGACCATTATTTTTTAAGTAACATTAACCTAAGTTATAACGCTGATACTAAAGGTGGACGCAATGGATACAAACACCACTGGAAAATTGAGTACAAAGCTAAAGACAAACTACCTATTGAGGTTGGTTTTTTCTGTTTCGGTGGCAACAACGATACGATATGTATTACGCTCACTGGTTCGGCTTGTAAGACTATAGGCCAAGAAGGTTTTGCTTTTATACGCGATTTTATCGAAGAACTAAAAGGCCACATTACTCGAATAGATCTTGCTCACGATTGCCTATATGGTGAGGTCAATCTTTCTCAAGTACGCGAATGGTACGACGCCGGTACATTTCGTTCTTCGTCTCGCGGAAAATATCCTAATTGTCAGTTTATTGATGATTGTGGTTCAGGTAAAGGCTGCACGCTATATGTGGGTAGTCGTGAAAGTGGCAAATATTTCAGAGCCTATGAAAAAGGTAAACAGCTCGGCGATTCATCCAGTGATTGGGTTCGTCTTGAGCTTGAACTTCACAACAAAAAGCGCGGTATTCCTTACGAAATTTTAGATAAGATTTCTGAATATCTATCAGGCGCTTATCAATGTTTGGAATATCTACATTCAGAACAGTCCAGAATTCTTACTGAACAAAAATCTGAACAAATCACATTCGAGCATTTAGAACACTATTGCAAGCAGGCTTACGGTCGTTTTGTAGAAGTCATGCTCCAAGTTTATGACGGTTGCCCTGATGTAGTCGTCGAACAGTTGCGGCGGGATGATGCACTTCCTCAACGTTTAATACCTGCATCTATACCTATTAGGGAGTAATCGACATGAGTGAACAATTACCAAAAGGGCTCTTACTGAGTGGCATCTGTAAAGGTGCTAAAACAGTCACAGAAAACGGCTATACCAATACAGATTTATTCATCAAAGTGGGTGAATTCCAAAATGAAATCGGCGAGATGCAATCTCTAATTGAACGTGTATCTCTGTTCGGTGACAACGTTAATACGTTAATGGAAAAAGCCAACAAAGCAATGGATAAACATATCGTAATTGCTATTAATCGTCGTCCAGCTAAAAAGGACTTACGTGATGCATTTATGCGTAATTCTATTAATCGTCAATCTGATATAGCAGTACTTTCATAATGGCAACGTGTGTATTCATTGACGGCACTAATACGGTCAAATTTGACGGTGTTACTTGTGACTTTCATTTGCTGTCACCAGCTGAATACGCACAGTTTCAAAGTTTAGTATCGGGCACTGAAAACTTTATTTCTTTGCAAGATATTTTCGCAATTCCTGATGCATCTGCATTGGGATTAATGTTCCAAACTTCGTTTAGTTTGGTTCTCATTCTCTGGCTATCATCATGGGCGTTAGGCTCGGTAGTCAATTATTTCAGTCCTAAACACGAGAGGTATTAATCATGGACTTTACAAATGTACTTACGGCAGTAGATGCCACAACCGTTGTAGCAGCTTTAACAGCAATCGCAGCAATTAAGATCCTTCCAAATGTAGCACGCTGGGGCTACAACAAAGTTATCGGTTGGATCCGATAAGAAAAGGTTAACAGGGTAGGGACGCCTATCCTTTTTCCATAACTATTATGATTTGGCTATTTCTCTTTCTTTGTCTCGGCGCTGCTAGCGGTTTAGCAGTAATCAGTGGATTTGATAATGCGTAAGCTATTATTTCTAGCGTTATTTTTAATTTCTTTCTCAGCATCTGCTTCTAATTTGTATTCGGCCTCTTATACTTTTACTCCGCATCAAACATCAAAGGAATCTGCCTGTCAGTTTTATGCTGATTTTCTAGGCGCTAATGATATTAATTATGGGCCATATACTTCTGCAATTGTCCAAGATGGTGATCCAGCTAAATGTGAGTTATATAACACTCTCAATCAAAAAGTAACAACTCAAAATATCTGGACTTTTGTCGGCTCAACCTGTCCTGATGGCACTGAAGATGATGGCACTGGTTTTTGTGCTGAAGTTTCTACTTGTCCAGACGCTGGTACTACTCTGGAGGTTCTTGTCGATGCTGTTTTAGCTGAAAATACAATGTCAGTTAATGGTTGCGAAGCTACTTATGTCGAAGGTTCTCAGGGGGCTTGCAAGTTGGCTGTCGATGGTAGTACTGCTGTTTGTCCTCGTACTGTTTCATTTACTGGTGAAGAGGGCAATGGTGATCCTGATTCTAATTTAGAAGGTGTAACTTATGCATCTAGTAATGATTTACAACAATCAACCAGTAGTACCACTTATTCTGATGGCACTCCTTCAACTGATGGTAGTGGAGTCGTTACCGATACCAATTCAGAAACTACGATCGTAACCTCTGATTCTGGAAGTCGTATCTATTCTGACGATAATTATATCTACGTCGAATCTAGTGACGGAACAGTCACAACTTATCAAAAAACAATAACGGAAGTGACTCAAACGGACGGCTCTAAACAAGAGGTCATTTCTATTGATAAAACAGTTGATACGCCAAATAAAGAAACCTCGATTATTAATAATTCTACTGGCGCTGTCACTACAATAAATAGCAGTTCTGAATCTGTTACTTATAACGAAACAATTACAAATAATTATGATACATCCGGACAATTAACTGATTCATCATCGACTCAATCGGGTTCTGATACTGGTTCATCTGATGAAGGTTGTAATCCTAATGATACCGAATGTGGAGATAGTCCTTCTTTTGCTTCTTCTGATAAAACGGGTCTCTATGAAAAAACAGATAAAACTTTCGGTTCTGTCCTAACTGCTTTTACAGACACTATTCAGGCTACGCAATTATTCACGGCTATGGATGGTTTTTTTGATGTAAATGTATCGGGTACTTGTCCGATTTGGAATCTTCCCGCTGTTTGGGTGTTCCCGCCTATTATTGTTGATATGCAATGTTCTGCTGTCATGGACACTCTATTGCTTGTTGTCATGGCAATAATGATTGCTTCTTCTGGCTTTATGGCGTTTAGGTGGGCAGTCTTATGATTAGTTGGCTATCTAATGCTTACGGTGATCTAATTGCTTGGTTCAAAGCTATCTTGCAAGCAATTTTCGACTTCTTTCTTGATATTGGGATTTTAGTCCTCGAATTATTTTTAGAGGGATTATCTCTACTTATTACGTCAATTCCGGTTCCTGAATTCTTAAGCAATGGCCTTGGTAGTTATTTAAATAATGTTGACCCTGCAATTCTGTATTTTTTAGGTAAGTCTGGTCTAACTGAATCATTTGCACTTTTGGCTGCTGGTCTTACATTTCGACTACTTCGTAAATTATTTACATTGGGGCAATGGTAATGATTATTTTCCATGAAGGTCTAGGCGGTTCAGGTAAATCCTACGAAGCAATAGTTAAACATGCTATTCCAGCACTTAAAGAAGGTAGGGCGGTTTGGTCTAATGTAAATGGCTTGCGTGAAGGTGCTGCTCAAATTGCAGGTTTAATAGATAAAACGTTTGAAGAAACGTTGGCATTAATTCATTTTTTCCCTGATGAAGATGTCAGGCAGATGCATGAATTTATCCCTAAAGATGTTCTAGTTATCGTTGATGAGGTACAAGATTTTTATCCTTCTGATCTTAGAACTATTTCACAAGAAGAAAGGAAGTTTGTAACACGTCAACGTCATGAAGGTCTTGATATCATTTTGATGGGTCAAAATTTCAATGATGTTAACAAGCTCTGGAGAAATCGTACTCAACGTAAAATCATTTTTACAAAGCGTACTGCTATCGGTCAGCCTGACAAATATACATGGCAGGCCTATGAAGGCAGATCTAATGAAGATGGTATCGAATTTATTAAAATAAATTCAGGCGGTGGCGAGTACGAAGAAAAATACTTTGGTACTTATAAGTCACATACTGACGACACGGAAAACAAAGCTAAAAATTACAACGATGACAGAGCTAATCTTCTAAAAAGAAAATCTATCATTTTCGGAGTTCCTGCTGTCTTTATTATGGGTATTTTTGCAATTAGTTACCTATATAATTTTATGACAAACCCATCATTTGCTTCTGCAACAATCGACCAAACCACATTGAAACCAGCACCACAATTACAGCCTAAAATGACTCAAATTTCTACACTTGAAACTAAACCTGTTATCCAAGAAAAACCAAAAGAATATATTGCGATTGATTACCTTGATGAATTGGCCAATAGGAATAACTTAAGATTATCTGCTGCACTTTATTCACCTGGTCATAATGAAATAACTTTTGCGATTATTGATATCTACGATGCAACGCATCATTTAAAAGAGCGTTTTTCTTTAGCCGATGTTAAGTCTCTTGGTTGGGAAATCACTTTACAAGAATATGGTTTAGACATAGAAAAAGAAAATAAAAAATACGTTGTTCGACCAT
>JABSQN010000015.1 GCA_013215825.1 Piscirickettsiaceae bacterium
ATTTCTAAAAGCATCATCCGTTTCCAAAACTGCCTCAGTTGGTGGGATAGCATCAGGATCAGCAGGGGTAACAATTGATCTAGCAATATTATAATTAGCCGCAACGTTATCTAAATCATTACCTGTAGAAGTAGCAATCAATACAGCTTTCACGGCATCATTTAATTTAGTTATAAACCTATTTTCAGCAACAGCATTGATATTTACATTCTTAGTAACAATATCACCATCTTGGTAGATCTCATACTCAGGCGCTAACTCTTTAAAATCCTCAATACGCTGAGCCTTTAAATTTTCTACAGAAGTAACATCTTCAATAATATCGGGATCAGGTAAAGAACTAATTTGTATACTCATATTAAATCACTCTCAAATAATGCTACTTCATCGTTATTAGCTCGAATAGCGTAACGAATCCTTACCTTCATTCTACCAGCCAGCCTATCATTGGTATTATCAAAACCAACCTCTAGGGCAACTAGTTTGATTTGCGGTATATAGTCACCTATAGCATCTGCAAGTAAAGCTTTTAATTGAATAATCTTATCTTCCGTGTCAGGACTTCCAGATAAAGCAGGTATATCACTACCATACTCATTAACATAAATATAATCCCCACGATTAGTCTTAATAAGCTGCTCCAACTGCTCATCAATCCAAGCTTTATATTCTATTGGTCTTCCTGTAACCCTACTAATTAAAACCATTTAAACTCCTTAAGGTAATACTGCAACCACTGCTCCATTCCAAGTAAATACGGGTGCTGTAATCGCAACACCAGTAACCGTGGCATCAACAACAGAAGTGCCACCAACCGCACTCATCTTACAACCTAAACTATTTGCTTCGACCTCATTAACACCTTTTTGCATCTTCACAGTATCTGTATTAGCTCTGACAAAACTACCATTTGAATGTTGTAAACGAATATCATCATTATCCATTTCTAATTTATGACCAAAACCAGTTACCGTTAACCGATCATCCCTAAATTGAATATTTAAATTATGACCATTTAAATTTAAGTTAACGTTATCACCTGCATTAATATTAATTCTTTCATTATTAACTTGAATCGAACCATTGTCACCAAAACTAAAGTTAGTAGTCTGATCATCATCAGGCATACCATTAGCAATAATTGGCAAAATATAACCCTGAGCTGGACTACCACTAGGGCATAAAACTAATACTGAATCATCAACACTAATGTTGTAATTTAATTTACCGGTAGAAAATCTCACCGTCATCCACTTTATAAAAGGTGTTTCAACACCTGGGGCTAGTAAAACCTTAGCAGTACTAGTCTCTAAGTCAACAGCACTTACTTTACCGGTATGCACTACCCAATTGAGCTTACTGTTAAGCTGATTCAAATTAGCAATTGCTTCTAGCACTGGGTTATCATCAGGTTCACCATTAAATTGCATCTTCTACCTCCAGTGGATTAGTTTGAGCATCATCTACATAGTACTGAATCAAACTACTGTCATCCACGTAATAACCATTAACATTCTTAGGGACTTTAACATCAAGTAAATTATTACCCTCTTCCTTCATATGTATCTGAGTAATTGTTGGGTAAGTAATAGTCTCTTCCATATAATCAATCCATCCAGGAGCTTCAAAAGTCCAAATATAAAGCAATCTACCATTTTCTGCCTTAAGAATTTCAAAACCTGCATATCTTACAAAATCAGTATTAGAATTAGCATCACCAGGATTTAACAATTCATCACCAAGACTACTGCCTACAAGACCTTCACCAGCTTCTACTAAATTTCCTTTACTATCATATGGGCAGGCTGCGTTAAATGGAACATTAATTAGAGCGTTGTAGATTTGAGTTCTCAAATCACTTAAAGACCTTAAATAAGTTAAACCTGCATTCCTCAAATGCCTGTCTCTAATATCTAATTCACAGACTATATCAAAGCTAGTAGTAACTCTTTGCGCGGTATAGTTACCACCTATAAAGTCTTCTACCTCGTCTCTCTCATTAGTTACATAAAGCGTGGGATATTCTTTTGACTGGTCAGCTTCAGCTAATTCATTGTAAGCAAAAGAGATAGTATCAAATACCCTTTGATTAACTAATGCCACTTTATCTCTCAACCTTTTAATTATTGCTTCTGTAATCAAGCAAAACCACCTTTTCTAACTTGCGCTCGAAACTTCCTTACTCTTTTATTGTACTCGTCTTCAAAGAATATACGGTTCATCTTCATTAAATCACCTACATAGTCAACACCAGTACTAACAACTTGCTTAAACCCATTATTACTTCTACGAGTCTTAACACTTCTATATAAATCACCAGTGTCTACAGCAGGAGTTTCACCAGGTGCAGAAGCTTTGTAAAAACTAGAACCATCACTCTTAGGATATAAACGACCAGACTTAGCGCCATACTTCATGTCACGCTTAACGGCTTTCTGTAAATCGTCTGCGAACTTAGCTAAAAGTATCTTGTAAAAAGCTATGAAAGTTTTCTGCTTCTTCCTTAAATCTTTCTCTATGTCAAGCCCTGAAAGTTCAATCTTAAAAGTAAACGACATAGCACCCCCTAACTATCCCACCGTAAAAAAGGATTAGTAGAACTTTGATCGCCAGTCCCAATTACTTCACCTTCACTATCTAAAGCTGTATAATCTCTCTTTTCATTAGGTGCAACTTCTACACACCTAGCTTTTGTAAAATCTTCATACTGATCTTGTAAAATATCTTGAATCTTAAACCAACGATTATTCCAAATAATCATATCGCTAGCACTTACATCACTTCTCTTTCTAAAACAAAAAGTAAAGAAAGACTCTAAGTCTCTATTTGCATAATCACCATGCCTAGGAACTTCCCTAGGAAACAAAACCTTAGCCCTTATACTTGCGTACTCAGTTACATCAAAAATTGAGTCAGTGCCATTACCAGTCGTGTCAGGCTTTCTTTTATAACGCGCCAAAGTAATAGTTTGCCTTAAATCACCAGCGTGAAAATAACTTCTCTTTGTTCTGTTAGTGCGCCTTGTGACCATTGATTAAATACTCATTAGAAAGAATCACTTATATAGTAATCACGCTCCCCTCTCAAATAGTCATTAATAATCTTTTCAGTCAGTTCAACTGTACCGTCTCTAAGCTCGTAAGCTTCTTCTATAAGCTTTATAACAGCTCCCTTGTAACTTGCAGGGACATCACTTACTCTTTCATAACCTGCCAAAAAAATAATCTTAAGCATTTCGCCACGAGTAGGGTAATTATTAAAATAAACAATATCTAACTCAGTATCTACAACATAGTCACTAACATCTACTGGAAAAGTTTCACCATTATATCGGACACTAGTCATAGACTCAACACTTATAAGCGGTCTATAAGGTAATCTTATATTTTTAAAAATGTTTCCAGGATCACTAAAACTCAAATAACTGTCCTGGTTATTGTATGGCAAGTCATAACGTACTGCATACTTTGTTTTCGTTAAAGGTTTATTTGTATACTGCTCGCATAACGATTGAGCTATTAAAATTCTTGTTTTTAGAAGTTCATCACTATCAATTACATCTTCATCTTCAGAAATAACAAGGTTACTTTTCACATCCTCTAAAGACACTATTAAATCACATTTCTTTTCTAATATCTTTTCAAGCATACTAATCAGTAACCTTTATTATTTTCTTTTGGGTTTAAAGACCTAAATCTTTAAGTGAAGTTTCTTCAAATTCAAATGGACAAAGTTCAATGTACTTATCATCTTTCTTACTTGGTTCGTGATACTTAACAGTATTACCAACTTTGTATTTATTAAGTTCTTTAACTTTATACTTCGCCTCAAGCATATCTTT
>JABSQN010000016.1 GCA_013215825.1 Piscirickettsiaceae bacterium
GTCGTCAGCTCGTGTCGTGAGATGTTGGGTTAAGTCCCGCAACGAGCGCAACCCCTGTCCTTAGTTGCCATCATTAAGTTGGGCACTCTAAGGAGACTGCCGGTGACAAACCGGAGGAAGGTGGGGACGACGTCAAGTCATCATGGCCCTTATGACCTGGGCTACACACGTGCTACAATGGACAGTACAAAGGGTTGCCAACCTGCGAAGGTGAGCGGATCCCATAAAGCTGTTCGTAGTCCGGATTGGAGTCTGCAACTCGACTCCATGAAGTCGGAATCGCTAGTAATCGCGGATCAGAATGCCGCGGTGAATACGTTCCCGGGCCTTGTACACACCGCCCGTCACACCATGGGAGTGGGTTGCAAAAGAAGTAGCTAGGCTAACCTTCGGGAGGCCGGTTACCACTTTGTGATTCATGACTGGGGTGAAGTCGTAACAAGGTAGCCCTAGGGGAACCTGGGGCTGGATCACCTCCTTTAATAAGACAAAGCGTCTTATGTGAGTATCCACACACATTACTTGATATTAAGATAGATAAACACAAGACACACCTTGGGTCTGTAGCTCAGTTGGTTAGAGCGCACCCCTGATAAGGGTGAGGTCGGTGGTTCGAATCCACCCAGACCCACCATTTTATTGCCCTGCTTGAATTATTTCCCTTACTTACGTGCTAACGCACGCTTCATAAGAAAAACAATCCAAGCAGAACAAGAAATTAACTTTTCCAGTGTGCCCACACCAGTTCAACCCTTAAAGGGGCCATAGCTCAGCTGGGAGAGCGCCTGCCTTGCACGCAGGAGGTCGGGAGTTCGATCCTCCCTGGCTCCACCACATTATCTATCTACATAAATGAACCTTATTTCAAACCGGATTTATAAAGTCCTGTTTGAAATGAGAGATCATTGCTCTTTAACAAAATGGGAAGTAAACAAGGCAGATGATTGAAGTTGTGATGACTTTGATTATCTAATAGAGAAGAATGAACAATGTACAGCGAAAACAATCATATGATTTTGAAATGAATTGGGTCAACCGAGGCGTTTTGGGGTTATATGGTCAAGTGAATAAGCGCACATGGTGAATGCCTTGGCGATAAGAGGCGATGAAGGGCGTAGTAATCTGCGAAAAGCTTTGGTGAGTCGATAACAGACATTGACCCAAAGATTCCCGAATGGGGCAACCCGGCCAGCATAAGCTGGTCATCCTACACTGAATACATAGGTGTTAGGAAGCGAACCCGGAGAACTGAAACATCTAAGTACCCGGAGGAAAAGAAATCAACCGAGATTTCCTAAGTAGCGGCGAGCGAACGGGAAAGAGCCTGCAAGTAATAATAATTGTATTAGTGGAATCAGCTGGGAAGCTGAGCGATACAGGGTGATAGCCCCGTACACGAAAATGCGATTATGGTACTAAGCTTGCGACAAGTAGGGCGGGGCACGAGAAACCTTGTCTGAATATGGGGGGACCATCCTCCAAGGCTAAATACTCCTTATCGACCGATAGTGAACTAGTACCGTGAGGGAAAGGCGAAAAGAACCCCGTTTAGGGGAGTGAAATAGAACCTGAAACCGTGTGCGTACAAGCAGTAGGAGCATACTTGTTATGTGACTGCGTACCTTTTGTATAATGGGTCAGCGACTTAATTTTTGTAGCGAGCTTAACCGAATAGGGGAGGCGAAGGGAAACCGAGTCTTAATAGGGCGAATAGTTGCAAGGATTAGACCCGAAACCTGGCGATCTATCCATGGCCAGGGTGAAGGTGGGGTAACACCTACTGGAGGCCCGAACCCACGTATGTTGAAAAATGCGGGGATGAGCTGTGGATCGGAGTGAAAGGCTAATCAAGCCAGGAGATAGCTGGTTCTCCTCGAAAGCTATTTAGGTAGCGCCTCGCGTCTCACTCTTGGGGGTAGAGCACTGTTACGGCTAGAGGGTCATCTCGACTTATCAACCCGTTACAAACTCCGAATACCAAGAAGTGCAATCGCGGGAGACACACGGTGGGTGATAACGTCCATCGTGAAAAGGGAAACAACCCAGACCATCAGCTAAGGTCCCAAAATTATCACTCAGTGGAAAACGATGTGGGAAGGCCCAGACAGCTAGGAGGTTGGCTTAGAAGCAGCCACCCTTTAAAGAAAGCGTAATAGCTCACTAGTCGAGTCGGCCTGCGCGGAAGATTTACCGGGGCTTAAGTGATATACCGAAGCTATGGATCCTCTTAGGAGGATGGTAGAGGAGCGTTCTGTAAGCGGATGAAGCCAGCCTGTAAGGGATGGTGGACGTATCAGAAGTGCGAATGCTGACATGAGTAACGATAAAGGGGGTGAGAGGCCCCCTCGCCGAAAACCCAAGGTTTCCTGCTCAATGCTAATCAGAGCAGGGTGAGTCGGCCCCTAAGGCGAGGCAGAAATGCGTAGTCGATGGAAAGCTGGTTAATATTCCAGCACCTCTTGTTACTGCGATGGGATGACGGAGAAGGTTAGATCAGCACGGCGATGGTTGTCCGTGTTCAAGCGTGTAGGTGGGCTGTTTAGGTAAATCCGGACGGCTATTTAAACACTGAGGCGTTATAACGAGTCCTCTTTTGGACGAAGTGATTGATACCCTGCTTCCAGGAAAAGTCTCTAAGCTTCAGGTAACAAGGGACCGTACCCCAAACCGACACAGGTGGGTGGGATGAGAATTCTAAGGCGCTTGAGAGAACTCTGGTGAAGGAACTAGGCAAAATAGCACCGTAACTTCGGGAGAAGGTGTGCCTTACTGGTGATGCGATTTACTCGTTTAGCTAAGTAAGGTTGCAGTGAAATGGTGGCTGCGACTGTTTATTAAAAACACAGCACTCTGCAAACTCGCAAGAGGACGTATAGGGTGTGACGCCTGCCCGGTGCCGGAAGGTTAATTGATGAGGTTAGAACTTCGGTTCGAAGCTTTTGATCGAAGCCCCGGTAAACGGCGGCCGTAACTATAACGGTCCTAAGGTAGCGAAATTCCTTGTCGG
>JABSQN010000017.1 GCA_013215825.1 Piscirickettsiaceae bacterium
TGCTGATCGTATTAGATCGAGCTTAGGTAATCAAATGAAGGAGTTAACCAGTGCTACTGAAGAAGTTAAACTTGCTTTTATAGACGCTTTAGGAGATACTATGCCAGCTTTGATAGATACAGCAACTGAAGCTATGCGAGTATTTGCAAATACTTTAAAAGACCCTGAGGTTCAGATGGCTTTACAGAATATGGTTAGCCTCTTAAGTTCAGTGGTCAGAATAGGTGCTCAATTAACAAACTTAGGGATTCAAGTAGGCGGTGCTATGTTTGGTCAAAATACTCTTGCTGGTATGGGGGGTAGGATGAGTGAGGCTGTAACTTCTACTGTTTTACCTCAAACACCTAGTAGTGGTAATGTAGTTAACATTACTAGTCCCGTAACTGTTAATATCCCTGATAGCGTTGGTGGTGGTATGGGTGCAAGCGCCAGCTCTATAGCAAGCGCTGTTAAATTTGCAATGAATGACAGAAATGATGAGTTAGTATCTCAAGTTAAAAGGAGTACCCAGTTATGAGTATTGGTAATTTACTATTTACAAATCCTGCAAAGGCTTTTCCTTTGAGACCTGTTTTAGTTTGGGGTGATTATATTTTTAAGTATTCAACTTTTTCACCTAGCCAAATGGACTGGTTAGAAGAGTATCGTTGGGTTCAAATAGATAGAGTTGGAGCTAGACCAATTCATCAAGCTATGGGTGTCGGTCGTCAGACGTTAATTCTTCAAGGAAAGGTTATTCCTTTAATGCCTATTCGTTCAAGCACTTTAGGTGGTATTCAGCTGGGCTTAGGTGCATTAAATACTAATACAGGTATAGTTGGAACTAAAAGCTTACAAAAACTCGAATTTAAAGCCCAGAGACAGGACGTAGAAAAACTTAGAGACGGTAATGGTACGTATTATGGTAGATGGTTCATAGATAGTATTCAGAAATCACAGAGAGCTATTAGGTCAAATGGAATGGCTGCTGATCAAGATGTTTTGGTGAGAATGGTTCGTTTTGGTGATGATGAATTAACTGACGCTTCAGTCGAGAATTTATTAGATCAACTATTTGGTGCAGTTGGTGATGTCCTTAGAGGTAAGAACCCATTAAGAGGATTTGGTAGTTAGATGGCAGATATCGTTTACACGGCTAAAGATGGTGACAGATTAGATACTATAGCTTTTGCTTATTATGGAGTTGAAGGTTTAGAGTCGAAAATATTAGAAGCTAATCCTAATTTACTTAGAAGGAAAGATTGGTTTTTAAGGGCAAATGAAAAAATAACTTTACCAATTGTTGATGATTCTGAAATAGATACTGGTTTTGTGGATGTATTTAGCTAATGGTAAATAAGGGAGTTAAACCACTTATAAATATAACTAGCGGTTCAGTTAATATTGGAGCGCAAATTTATAGAGCCGGTATGGCTCCATTTTTGACTATTAGTGACAACATTGGTTTCATAAATGACAGTTTTAATTTAGTTGTTCAAAATCAGTTACCTGGTAAGAACTTTACTTTACCTGAACGAGGTGCAGAGTTTGAGTTTAGTTTAGGATATAGCGATAAAAAGATAGTTCCCTTTGGGAAGTATAAAGTTACTGATTATCAGTTAAGAATTAATGCTCAATTAGGTCAGGTTTTGCAGATTCAGGGTTTAGGGATTAACTATACAACTAAGGGATTAGCAAACGCTCGTCAAAAAACTTGGGTAGATGGGACTAGTTTATTACAAGTAGTTTTCAGTTTAGCGAATAGTGCAGGACTTGGTTACTATGTAGACTTTGAGTTGCAAGGTATCAATGTAGGGCATCAAATTCAGAATGAAAGTGACCAGGCATTTTTAAGTAAACTTGCTAAAAGATATGATGCTATTTTTAAGGTTAAAAATAATATTGTTTATTTTAAGAAGCGTGAAAGTTTTCTTAATAGTGTTTCTAATGTAGCTAATCAGCAAGTTCTAAAATTTAATGCAAAGTCAGATAGTGATATAGTTGATATTTCTTATAATGTGAGCGAATTAGTTAATTATAGTGGGGTTAAGGCTAATTA
This sequence comes from Piscirickettsiaceae bacterium, assembly GCA_013215825.1. GTDB lineage: Bacteria > Pseudomonadota > Gammaproteobacteria > Nitrosococcales > Methylophagaceae. The sequence goes on from JABSQN010000017.1 coordinate 2,039, forward strand.
TAAATCTGGTGATGATGTTGCTGAGGTTTTAGTTGGTTCTGAAGGTAATAATGTTTTAGTTTTACCTTTGACTTATGATAATGGCTCTATAGCTAGTAATGAAGCTAGGACTAAGTTTAGAAATTTATCTAGAAGTAATGAGAAGTTAATTTTAACCACTTTAGGGAATCCTAATTTACAAAGTGGTCAACGAATAAAGGTTCAAGGTTATCGAAGGGAAATAGTTAATCAAAGTTGGTATGTGATGCGTGCTGATCATATTATCGATAACAGTGGTTATTTCACACGACTAGAATGTGACGCAACGATAAAGGAGTAAAATAGAACTATGAATACGAGTAATCCAAATATAAGAAGATACGCAGGGGATATACCTCAGTTATTAGCTTATGATTCTGCAAATGATGAATTAATGGTTATTGATAAAAGCGCTAAGCAGGTCAAAAGAATTACTGTTAATGATTTTATAACTAATTTTTTAAGTGGCACGCTTAATAGCGCAGCTGCTGTAAGTGTTGGAACTGCTCAAATGGATTTAGTTACTGGTGATGATGTCCAGGCTGCTATTGATAGGATTGATGAGTTACTTGTTGGTGCTAATCGTGAGTATATTCGTTTAGATATTGGAGATGAAACTACGCCACTTACTACAGGGACTAATAAGTTTACTTTTAGAATGCCTCATTTATTTACTTTAGAGAGTGTTAGGGCGAGTGTAACAACTGCTCCAACTGATGCTGATTTGATTATTGATATTAACGAAGCTGGTGTAAGTGTTTTAGGCGATAAGTTGAGTATTGATGCAGGCGAGAAGACTAGTCAAAGTGCTACAACTCCAGCTACTATTACAGATCCTAATATTGCTGATGATGGTGAGATTACTATAGATATTGATCAGGTTGGCTCTACAATTGCTGGTGCTGGTTTAAAGATA
>JABSQN010000002.1 GCA_013215825.1 Piscirickettsiaceae bacterium
ATCACCTATAAATTAGCCGCCCATGCTGCTGATTTAGCCAAAGAACATCCAGGTGCGGATATTCGTGATAATGCGATTTCTAAAGCACGGTTTGAATTCCGTTGGGAAGATCAATTTAATCTTGGTTTGGATCCGGATACGGCACGCAAGTATCATGATGAAACCTTGCCAAAACCTTCGGCAAAAGTAGCGCATTTCTGTTCAATGTGTGGACCAAAATTCTGTTCGATGAAGATTTCTCATGATGTGAGAGAAGCCTTTGCTGAAAAATCAGAAGAATTTAAAGCTGGTGGCAGCAAGATCTATCATAAAGTTTAATTAGCACGATGAAGCAAGATAGAAAACATTATCTGATTGTGGGAAGCGGCCTGATAGGTCGCTTACTCAGCTGGCGATTACTGCTTTCTGGTCATACCGTTGATGTATTATCGCGAGATGATCAGCAAGGCAGTGACAGTGCTGGTTTTGTGGCTGCGGCAATGATTTCACCGGCAACGGAAGCGATTACTACAGAAGCCATGGTGCAACAAATAGGCATGAAATCACTGGCATTATGGCCACAATGGTTAGCCGCATTACCAGAAACTGTTTTCTATCAAAATAACGGAACTTTAGTGGTGGCCCATGCGGGTGACCAGGCGGAAATGCAGCGCTTCAAAAGGCGGGCAGAACATACTTTAGTAGCGGATGATTTTGAGTTGTTAGAGCACACTCAACTTGCAGATAAAGAACATCAGCTTGCCGAACAATTTGATCAGGCCTTGTTTTTTAAGGATGAAGCCTGTTTAGACAATCGGCATTTATATCGCTTGTTAACAACATTTCTAAATGAACACGACTTATGTCGATGGCAACAATGTGCTGAGATTGACCAGCTGACAGTGGCGACTATTGCCTTATTATCGCAGCAACACTTTAATCAGAATTCGACGGATTATGATGCGGTGATTGATTGTCGAGGTAATGGTGCTAAGCAAGATTTAGCGGGCTTACGCAGTGTGCGTGGTGAAGTCATTCGGGTGAAAGCGCCAGAGGTTAATTTCAAACATGCTGTTCGCCTTATTCACCCGAGATATCCATTTTATTTGGCACCGAGACCTAATAATGAATATGTTTTAGGGGCAACCGTAATTGAAAGTGATGATATGTCACCGGTGAGCGTGCGATCTGGAATGGAATTGATGTCAGCACTTTATAGTGTTCACAAGGGGTTTGCAGAAGCCCGAATTTTAGAAATGGCAGTGCATTGTCGACCTGCCATGGTTGATAATATGCCGACAATTAAACGGACAGAATGGGGCTTTCAGATTAATGGTTTTTACCGGCATGGTTATTTATTTGCACCTGCCATCATCACTGATTTATTGATGATTTTAGAGGGGCAACAAGAACAGCTTAATTTTAGGAAATTTTACAATGTCTGACATGATTCAAATTATAGTTAATGGCTCCAAAGTATCAGTGTTATTTGATACGTCAATTGAGAATGTGTTGCAACAAGGTGAGATGTCGGTAGGGCGGTTTATTGTGGTGGTGAATGGTGATGTTGTACCAAAATCGCTTTATGCGAACACGGCACTGAATCAAGGTGATGTGTTTGAGACCATCGCCGCAATTAGTGGGGGTTAAGATGCAAGCATCAAACTGGCAAGTGTATGGCACGGAATTAAACAGTCGTTTATTTATCGGCACCGCCTTATATCCATCACCACAAGTGATGCTCGATGCAATTAAAGCCTCGCATTCACAAGTAATTACGGTGTCACTAAGACGGCAAACACCAACTGATACGGAAAATGGCAGTCAATTTTGGCAGTTAATTCAACAATTAGGCAGCCACTTATTACCCAATACGGCTGGTTGTTATAGCGCGGAAGAAGCCATTAAAACAGCGCGTTTAGCCCGTGAATTATTTGATACCAATTGGATAAAGTTAGAAGTGTTGGGCGATAGTTATAATTTACAACCCGATCCCTTTGCCTTATTAGAAGCGACTAAAGTCTTGATCGCTGAAGGGTTTAAAGTGTTTCCTTACTGTACGGATGATTTGGTGTTATGCCAAAAACTAGCAGATTTAGGCTGTGAAGTATTAATGCCTTGGGGTGCACCCATTGGTACCGGACAAGGATTGATTAATCCCTACGCCTTGGAAACGTTACGCAAGCGATTGCCTGAAATGACCTTGTTAGTAGATGCAGGGATCGGCAAGCCTTCGGATGCGGTACAAGCAATGGAGATGGGCTATGACGGAATTTTACTTAACACGGCTGTTGCTGAGGCATTAGAACCCGCTAAAATGGCGAGTGCCTTTGCCCAAGCTATTAATGCTGGTCGACTTGCTTATGAAGCAGGGGTAATGCCAAAGCGGGAAAATGCCAAGCCGAGTACGCCGACATTAGATCAACCTATTTGGCAGCAAATATGAGTAAACCAGCAGTATTATTAATCGGTGGTTTAGATCCGCAAGGTTGTGCAGGTTTATCTGTTGATATTCAGACTGTCCAACATCATGGCGCGCATGCAGTACCTTTAACAACGTGTTTAACAGAACAAACCAGCCAAGGTTTAACTGCGTTAGGAAGTTTAGATCCCGAACAATTTATGGCGCAATACCGTAGTTGTGTGGCAGATTTTGAAATTAATGCGATTAAGATTGGTTTGATTCCAAATATTGCCATTGCACGCTGTATTAAAACAATTTTAGAACAACATGCTGTACCGGTCGTTTTAGACCCTGTTTTATCGGCTACATCTGGCGGTAGGCGACTAGATAGTGAACTTATCAGGTTCATTGCTAATGACATGCTGCCGAAGATAAGCCTGCTGACACCAAACCAAGCAGAATTAGCCTTATTATCGGATGGCGAGTCAGATTGTATTGTGGCAAGTCAGCTTTTATTACATCGAGGTTTAGATGCTTGTTTGGTCACCGGTGGAGACGGGGATGACCAATGGGCAACAGACTATTTAGTGAATGCGAAATATCACTTTTATTGCTATCAAGACAAGCAAGATAAACACGTTCGAGGTACAGGTTGCTGCCTTGCCAGTAGTATCGCAAGCCAACTGGCATTTAAGCAAGATCTTCGTGATGCGGTTGTTTTAGCCAAGGCCTATGTGTCACGAGGGATAAGAACCGCAGAACAGATTGGACCTTATCTTGTTTTATCGCATAGTGGTGAAAGGGTACAACTACAAGATATGCCAAAGCTTTGTTATAGCCAACAAGGGATCGGCAAAGAAGTACAATTTCCATCATGTTCTCAAGATCTAGGTATTTACCCCGTTGTTGATAATGTCGACTGGGTTGATAAGTTATTAGATGAAGGTATTCAAACAATACAATTACGATTAAAAGCTATCGAACAACCGATTCGGATACCTCAGATTAAGCAAGCGATAGCATCTAGTGCAAAGCATAATGATATTGCCTTATTTATTAATGATTATTGGCAAGATGCGATTGATGCGGGTGCTTATGGTGTGCATTTAGGGCAAGAAGATTTACATGATGCTGATGTGTTTAAGATTGCACAGTCTGGCTTACGCTTGGGGGTTTCGACACATTCCTATTGGGAGTTAGCCCGCGCCTTAGCGGTTAATCCTAGTTATATTGCATTAGGGCCTATATTTGAAACCAATAGCAAACAAATGCCCTTTTCTCCACAAGGTATTGCAAGGCTAGAATTGTGGGTAAAAATGCTTGCAGGACATTATCCGCTGGTTGCCATTGGTGGTATTAATTTAGAGCGTGCTAAACAGCTTAAACAAACCGGTGTGGGTTCGGTGGCCATGATTTCAGCGATTACACAGGCTGATGATTATAAACAAGCAACAAGAGATCTATTATCTTGTTGGCAATAAGCCTTACTTTTACTGTTCTTGAACTAGAGCAATAAGCGTCCAATCTTGCTCTGGTTTTAGGTCTTTATTAGCGGTAAAGAAATGTAACTTTTCTTTATTATCAATGGCAAACAGGAGTATTGCACGGTTGCCATATTGTTGTTGATAGTCTTCAAAGTTAAAGCTTTCGCTAAGTCCTGTTTGTTTGATTTTTGCTTCTTGTGCTACCAAACTGGCGAGTTTAGAAAAAGTAACTTCATTGCCAAAGAGAATATGAGAATTATGATTGACGGTTGTTCGTGATACTTGCTCGCTTGTAGAGTCATCTTTTTCAGACAAGAGTGAATAGATGTTATTACCGCCAAATTCTGAACGATAACGTAATCCAGCCAAGGCATTGAGCTCTTTTTGTGGTGTTAGTGCTAATACCTGTCCTAGTCCGATTAAGTCTAAATGACGATCAGCATGTTCTGACACCGCATTGCCATAGTAGGTATCTAACCCTTCCATGCGAGAGGCTTTGGAATTGGTCCAACTGCTATCCGTTAAACGGGTGCGATAGCCACAGTCATTGAGTGCTTTGGCAATGAGTCGAGCCACAGGATTAGCACCTATAATAAGGAATCCTTTGTCATCAGGTTCGGCGACATCTAATGCTTGTGCTAAGAACTTGGCGGTTGAACCTTGTAGAAAAACTGTACCGATAATAATCGTGAAGGCAAGAGGAACTAATAACTCTGCATTTTCAACACCTAAATCCTGCAAACGTAATGCAAATAAAGCACTTACGGCGGCGGCAACAATACCGCGAGGACCAATCCAGCTGATCAGGGTACGTTCTTGCCACGATAGATCCGAGCCTAGTGTGCATAAGAAAACTTTAATTGGGCGGGCGACAAATTGAATGGTGAGGAATAATAAAATTCCACCTAGACCAATAGCTTCAAATTGAGCGAAGTCTAAGCGGGCGGCAAGGAGGATGAATAGCCCAGAAATCAATAAGATGCTAAGACTTTCTTTAAAATCGAGAATATCTTCAATGTGGACATCTTTCATATTAGCCAGCCAGATTCCCATGACGGTAACAGTCAATAAACCAGATTCTTCTGATAAATGATTGGAGAGGGCGAATACTGCAAATACCAAAGTTAGGGTGGCGACATTATGCAAGTATTCAGGCATTAGATGATATCGGAGAACTAAGCCCAGTAAATAGGCGGCTATAACACCAATAGCCGTGCCGACAAAAATAGTTTGGCCAAAAATGAGTAGAGTATGACTGAGCGAACTATTTCCATGACCTAGGCCCGATAAGATAAATTCAAAGACTAATACGGCAAGAATCGCTCCGATAGGATCGATAGCAATGCCTTCCCAACGTAGGATATTGGAAATATTGGCATTGGGACGCACAGTTCTTAACATCGGTACAATAACGGTTGGCCCTGTGACTACCATTAATGCACCAAATAATAGTGATAATGACCAAGTAAAATCAAGTAAATAGTGGGTGGCAATGGTAATGATTGCCCAAATAATTAGAACACCAATGGTGAGTAAATTTCGTACAACCTTTTGTAGCTCTCGGATCTGATCAAATTTGAGCGTTAAACTGCCTTCAAATAGGATGATGGCAACACAGAGTGAAACGATTGGGAATAATAAATCACCGAATAAAGCATCGGGGTCTAACCAGCCGGTAAGTGGGCCAAGAACAAGTCCTGCAAGCAATAAGAATACAATAGCGGGTAATTTCACCCACCAAGCAAACCATTGGCTTAGAGTGGCGACGACACCAATAACGGATAGCGCGATGACGGCATGTTGATCCATTTATTTAGCCTTAAGTATTTTTAATTAGGGCAAAGTTTAGCGTATTCGCCTGATTTCAGCACGTCAATTTTGTATTATGAATTGAGGTGTTGTTATTACAATACCTAGACATAAATAGGTCAAAAACATAATTAGATGTCATGGAATTTGTACGAGCTACTCAATTAAAGTGGATATTTATACCCGTTATCATTAAAAATGTAGTTTTCTGTTTTTTTGTCATCCTCGTATATGCGGGGATCTAGGGCCTTGAAAATAGGCACTATCCTTGGATCCCCGTTGCCACGAAGGATGACGGGCTTTGTTCACATATCTGAATTTTCATTTCACTTGGGTGTAAGCGTTAAGAACATCGATTCCCTCATTAGCTAACAGGTTGATTAACTTAATAAGCGGCAATCCTATTAATGTGTTGGGATCATCACCATGAAGCGTTGAAAACAAGCTAATACCGAAGCCTTCAGACTTAAAACTACCCGCACATTGATACGGTTGCTCTGTGTTGAGGTAATATTCTATTTGAGCTGATGAAAGTATTTTAAAACTAACGTCAAAGGGTTCGACTAAGGACTGCATATTGCCGGTTTTACTATTTAATAGTGCTAAGCCCGTTAAAAAATGGACTGTTTTTCCTGATGCAGCGGTGAGTTGTTTTACCGCATTTTCATGGTTGCCAGGTTTACCTAATATTTCACCATCAAGTATGGCAACTTGATCCGATCCTATAATTAGTGCATCAGAATAACTTTCTGCAATTTTTAAGGCTTTCTGCTCGGAGAGGCGCTGTACTAATTGTTCTGCCTGCTCATTGTTAAGTGTACTTTCATCAATGTCAGGTGATGCCGTAATAAACGGTAAACCAAGCTTTAAAAGTAGTTCAGCACGAAAAGGGGAGCTAGAACCTAAAATAAGTTGTTGCATTATTATGTAATAACCGTTGGTTCTGTTCTACCTGTACGCACAGTTATTTCAGCTAATTCATTTGCTGCATCTATCAGTTCTTTTAAGGCACTTTGTGTTTCTTGATAGAGCTTATTCATATCATTTTCATACGATTCAATATAGACACGAAGCGTTGCGCCTTCTGTACCTGTACCCGATAAGCGAAGAATGATTCGAGAACCATCATCAAAACCAATACGTAGACCTTGATTGGTCGAAACACTATTATCAACAGGATCGGTGTAGCTGAAATTATCGGCATAGCTTACCGTCTTTCCTGCTAATGATTGGCCGATTAGACTTGGCATTTTGGCTTCCAGATCTGCCATCAGTTGTTGGGCAATATCACTTGGAATTGTTTCATAATCATGGCGCGTATAGTAGTTTCTGCCATATTCTTGCCAATGTTGTTGCACAATGTCGGCTACAGATTGTTTACGAACAGCAAGGATATTTAACCAGTAAAGCACTGCCCATAAGCCATCTTTTTCACGGATATGGTTGGAACCTGTGCCAAAGCTTTCTTCACCACATAATGTGGCACGGCCTGCATCTAATAAATTACCGAAGAATTTCCAGCCAGTCGGTGTTTCATGGCATTCAATACCCAGTTTTTCAGCCACACGATCAGGTGCTTGGCTAGTTGGCATTGAGCGCGCAATACCAGATAATCCAGATTTATAAGCAGGAATACAATCTGAATTTGCCGCCATAATAGCCAAACTATCAGAGGGGGTAACGAAGAAATTAGCACCTAAAATCATATTACGATCGCCATCACCATCGGATGCGGCACCTAATGCGGGCGCATTATCAGCAAACATTTCATCAACCAGTTCTTTGGCATAGGTTAAATTTGGATCAGGGTGGCCGCCACCAAAGTCACTAAGTGGCGTACCATTTATCACCGTGCCTGACGCCGCGCCAAGGCGATTTTCTAAGATCTCTTTGCCATAAGGTCCAGTAATGGCATGCATAGCATCAAAGCGCATTTGGAAGTCATCTTGTGATAATAAAGAGCGAATTGCATCAAAATCGAATAATTCTGCCATTAAATCGGCATAATCAGTGACAGGATCGATAATATCAACCGTCATTCCCGCAAGTGATTGTGAGCCAATAGTATCAAGCGCAATATCAGTATCATCAACGATTTGGTAGCTTTCAATAGTCTTGGTGTTTTCAAAAATAGCATTGGTAATATTTTCAGGAGCAGGACCGCCATTGCTCACATTGTATTTAATACCAAAGTCTTCAGTTGGCCCCGCTGGATTATGGCTAGCCGATAAAATAATGCCGCCATCCGCATTAAATTTACGAATCACACAGGATGCGGCAGGTGTTGAGAGCAAGCCATCTTGTCCGACAATCGCATGAGAAAAGCCATTCGCCGCCGCCATCTTTAAAATAATTTGCACAGCATGTTCATTATAAAATCGACCATCACCACCAATAACCAGCGTTTTCCCTTTCACATCACTCAAGGCATTAAAGGTCGATTGGACAAAGTTTTCTAAGTAGTTATCTTGCTGAAATACAGTCACTTTTTTTCGTAAACCGGATGTACCTGGTTTTTGGTCATTAAAAGGCGATGTTGTGATGGTAAGGATGCTCATATTGCTTTCACCTATACTTAAAAGTAGGAACGAGGAGTGATACTTGATAATATTACTCATTTATACGCTAATATACAATTCTGATGACAAGCACTCAACAACAACCTGATACTGCACGATTAATGCGATTGGCAACCTATGCCTCCGTAGCAACCGCACTTGTTCTTATTATCGTGAAAATAGTGGCGTGGTTTATTACCGACTCGGTTAGTGTATTAGCGACATTGCTAGATTCCAGCCTTGATGTATTGGCATCACTGGTCAATTTGGTGGCCGTACATCATGCTTTACAACCGGCAGATAGTGAACATCGATTCGGACATGGTAAGGCAGAGGCCTTAGCGGGTGTGGGGCAAGCAATGTTTATTGCTGGTTCAGCAGGTTTTTTATTGTTACAGGCTATTGGCCGAATTATTCATCCGCAAACTATTTCTGCAGGCTTAGAAGTGGGTGTCAGTGTGATGGTATTTTCGATGATGGCGACATTAGCGCTTCTTTCTTTTCAGAAATATGTGATTAAACATACGAATTCGACGGCAATAAAAGCCGATGCATTGCATTATAAAACCGATTTGTTAGTTAATGGCAGTGTGATTGTTGCCTTATTATTAGCATTCTATGGCTGGTCTTATTTTGATGCTTTATTTGCAATTGGTATTGCCTTATTTATTTTATATAGTGCATGGGAAATTGTCAGAGAATCCATTGATCTTCTAATGGATCATGAATTGCCTGATGAAGAACGAACAAAGATAGAACAAGTTATTGCCAATCATCCGGATGCGATAGGTTGTCATGATTTAAGAACACGTCGCTCTGGAACAACCGTCTTTATTCAATTACATTTGGAGCTGGATGCATCTTTAAGCTTAGCCGTGGCACATGCCATTGCTGAACAAATTGAAGGAAAAGTGAAAGGCTTGTTCATGGAAGCGGAGGTTATTATTCATGAAGATCCAGTGATTATTAACTCACAAAGCAAGGAAGATCTCGTATAATTGACGCCTAGAATTAATTAATGAGTGTTCACCATTTTGACCGATAATTTTCTTACTATCGCCTTGATTGTAATTATCCCCATTATTTTTTTGGTGGCTTTACGTATTTATAACAAGCGTAACCACAGTGATAGCCACAAAGTGGCAGTTATTTTGAAGCCGTATAGTAAAGAAGAAGTTAAAGATTTTATTATTCCGGACGGAATTGGCGGAATTTTAGAAATTGAGCATTTAATCTTGTTGAATCAAGGATTTCTACTTGTAAAAACATATCCAATGTCGGGTAATTTATTTGGTGCTGACGAAATTGATCAATGGTCACAAATTGTGGCAGGTAAAAGCTTTAAGTTCGATAATCCATTACGTCAAATTCAGATATCGCGTCAGGCATTAAAAGCCTTGGCGCCAAATATTCCTATTTTTTGTCGAATAATCTTCACTAGTAATTCAATCTTTCCTAAGGGCAAGCCTCAAGAAGTATCCACTTTGGATACTTTGACCGAGGATTTGCAAGCCATAAATAGTACTATCCCAATGGATGTCAAGGTGCAACGTAGTTGGGATCGTGTAATGCGTATCGCTCGTAAAAATGGAAAATCAGTTAAAGAATGAGGTATAGAATAGATGTCTGATAATCGCTTAGTTATTGCTATTTCATCCCGAGCCTTATTTGATCTGGATGAAAGTCATCATATATATGAAGAGCAGGGCACGGAAGCGTATTGCCAATATCAAGTTGAGCATGAAGATATTCCCTTGAAACCAGGTGCGGCCTATAGCTTAGTGAAAAAACTATTGTCATTAAATGACAAGATTAAAGGTGTTGCAAAGGTCGAAATTATCTTATTATCTCGAAATAGCACAGATACAGGACTGCGTATTTTCAATTCGATTCAACATCATAAATTAGATATTACACGTGCTGTATTTACCTCAGGTAGTAGCCCATATCGCTATGTTGCTCCATTTAAAGCAAATTTATTTTTATCAACAAGCCCTGAAGATGTCCGCAAAGCCTTAGATGCTGGTATTGCAGCAGCCACTATTCTCCCTTCAAATGTCGGTGATAATAGCGAAAAATCACAATTACGTATTGCTTTTGATGGTGATGCCGTCTTGTTTTCAGATGAATCTGAACGGATATACAAAGAAAAAGGCTTGCAAGCATTTACGGATAATGAGCAAAAAACCGCTAAAGATCCATTAAGTGATGGTCCTTTTAAAAACTTCCTAATTGCTTTAAATCATTTACAAAAAGAATTTCCTAATGATGAGCATTCGCCAATTAGAACCGCATTAGTTACAGCGCGGTCAGCACCCGCGCATGAGCGAGTTATTCGTACCTTGCGGGCATGGGGAATACGTATTGATGAAGCTATATTTTTAGGCGGGCTTGATAAAGGCGCATTCTTGAAATCATTTGGTGCGGATATATTCTTTGATGACCAACAAGGTCACTGTGATTCAGCACGAGAACATGTGGCAACAGGGCATGTGCCACATGGTGTTGCCAATGAAAACAAGTAAGTTTGGAGTTTGAACTTGAGTCAAAATAATCACAAAGTTACTAATTGGATTGAGCAGTTAAGTGATGAAGACATGCCTGGGTTTGCGGGTACAGTCATGGGTGTAACGACTGCTGTTAATGATCAGGATACCTCTGCTGCCGATGTGGCGCAGATCATTCTTAGGGACCCGTCACTCACAAGTCGTTTATTAAAAATGGCGAATAGCTTTTTTTACAACCCAAATGGCCAAGAAATGAGTACTGTTTCTCGCGCTGTTATGATTTTAGGCTTTGATAAAGTGCGGGCATTAACACTGTCACTTGTATTGGTTGATTCACTGTCCAATGGCAAGCATCGTGAAAAACTCACTGAAGAAATTGCCCAATCATTTCATGCGGCTGTTCAAGCACAAGAATTGGCCAAGAAAATAAACTGTAAAAAACCTGAAAATATCTTTGTAGCAACGCTTCTTTCACGTCTCGGCAATATGGCTTTCTGGGCTTTTGCTGGTGATAAAGCAGATGCTTTGCTGAAATTAGTAGAAGCGGGGGAAATGACCGAACAAAAAGCTGAAAAAGAAGTGTTAGGCTTTTCTTTGAAGGAGTTAACGCAAGGTTTGAGTCAATCATGGGGATTAGGTGACTTATTAGATGACTCTTTAAGTGATAAAAAAAAGAATGATCCAGATATTATGTTGGTTAATCTGGGTGGGGAATTAGCACAAGCATCAAAATCAGGTTGGGATTCGGAAGAAACACAACGTGTAATCGATGAGATAGCAAAAAAATTAGATATAAAAAGTGATGATGTCACTGAAATAGCACATACCAATGCAAAACAAGCGAAAATTATAACTAAAATGTACGGAGTAACCGCAGCCAGCAAACAAATTCCTCAAGCGCAATATAACTTAATAGATGATGAGGAATATACGCAGGGAGATGAGGATTTAATTGATGTCAGTGACATTGAACTGCAAAAGCAAGATGTTATTTTATATCCGGAGCCAGATGCACAAGTTCAGCTCAGCATATTAAACGATATTGTTCAGACAATAGAAGAAAGTCCAAGTATAAATATTATCCTCGAGATGGTGTTAGAAGGCATTCATCGCGGGGTGGGAATGGATCGCTCCTTATTTGCAATATTGTCAAAAGATCGTAAAACATTAATTTGTAAATATGCCTTGGGGACTGATAATGAAAAGTTGTGTGAGGAATTTAAGATTGACGTGAGTCTTAGCAGTAATATTTTTCATAAAGTGATTAAAACAAAAAAAGTGGCACATATTTCAGCCGATCCATCAAAAATTAACGGTACATTAACGCGCGATGTTTTTAAATTATTAGGCCCGCCACCCTATTTAATTATGCCGACAATTGTTCGCGGCAAAGTAATAGGCATGTTTTTAGCAGATAGAAATGCAAGTAAGCGAGTAATTAATGAGAAAGATCTCCTTGTATTTCAACAGTTTTGCCAACAAGCCAATATGGGATTAACTTTTTTAAGTATGCAAGGCTAGTTTTCTTCCTTATCTACGTCTATAATGGCCAGCTTATTTCGGAATACAACTGTCTGAAAACGATTTTTGCGAGAGTGGCGGAATTGGTAGACGCGCTAGATTTAGGTTCTAGTGGGGTAACCTGTGAGAGTTCGAGTCTCTCCTCTCGTACCATATTGAATAGTTGGTAGCTAATTGAGCTACCAACTACTTAACTTCCAAATTTTGAGGTAAACAATGCAAGTTACTGTAGAGAATGTCAGCGAACTAGGTCGCCGTATGACGGTAACTATTGACGATGCTAATATCGGGCAATCAATAGCAGAACGTTTAATTGCAATTCGGCCATCAGTAAAAATGTCAGGCTTCCGTCCTGGTAAAGTACCAATGAAAATGGTTGAACAATCACATGGCCCATCTGCTCGTCGTGAAGTTATCGACAGCCTAGTTCAAAGCAGTATGCAAGAAGCCTTTGTTCAAGAAAATATTAATCCTGCCGGTCGTCCTCACATCGATAAAATGGAAGAAAAAGGCGACATGTTTGTTTATAGCATGAGCTATGATGTTTTCCCTGACGTTAAAGAAATTAACTTAAAAGGGATTAAAGTCGAAAAGATTACTGCTGAAGTCCAAGATAGTGATGTTGACACCATGTTAGAGACATTGCGTGAGCAACGTATATCTTGGGAACCATTAAAACGTGCGGCTAAAGAAACAGATGGTGTCACCATTGATTTCGTCGGCAGTATTGATGGTGAAGAGTTTGATGGTGGTAAAGGTGTTGATACTTTAGTTGTGATTGGCGATGGCAATATGTTGCCTGAGTTTGAAAATCAACTTATTGGTACTAAGGCGGGTCAAGAAACTACGATCACAATGACATTTCCGGATGATTACCGCGCAGAACACTTGAAAGGTAAGGAAGCGAGCTTTGTCATTACTGTTAAATCAGTTGCCAAGAAAAAAATTCCTAAATTAGATAAAGCCTTTGCTGAGTTATGTGGTGTTGATGGTGGTATTGCTGCACTTAAAAAAGAAGTGCGCGCTAATATGACCCGTGAGCTTACAAGTACATTGAAGACAGGCAATAAGCGTAAAGTAATGGATAGCTTGACTGAAAATAATGAGCTAGCCTTACCTGAAACTCCTGTTGAGCGTGAAGCTGAACATTTGATGGAGCAAGCAAAAACTAACTTAAGAAACCAAGGTGTGAATATTGATGGTATCCCGTTCAATATTGACAACTTTAAAGATAATGCTAAAAAGCGTGTTCTATTAAGTTTACTGATTGGTAAAATTATTTCAGATAATGATATCAAGCCGGAAGAAGAACAAGTAAAATCCGTGATTGATGGCATTGCATCAAGTTATGAAGATCCAGAAGATGTTGTTAAGTTTTATATGAATGATCAACAAAAACTATCAGAAATTCAAATGATGGTTGTTGAAGATAGCGTAGTTGAATGGATCTTAGATCAAGTTAAAGTAGAAGAAACATCGTCAACATTTAGTGAGGTTATGAATGCTGCTAACGCTGCATAATTCATCACGCTGATACAGAACATAGCCTGTACTCATTAAATTGAGTACAGGCTATTTTGGTTTAGAGGCCAAATATATGAGTCGCATTTTATGACTGAAGGCCGTTATGACATAAAACACTTATTGTGTAATAGGTCTTTTTTAAATTTTTATCGAGAATATTATGACTAACGAATTTATTACGGATAGTTCTATTTCTAGTGCGCTAGTGCCGATGGTGATAGAACAAACACCACGCGGCGAACGATCTTATGATATCTATTCACGTTTATTAAAAGAACGCGTGATATTTTTGGTCGGACAGGTTGAAGACCATATGGCCAACTTAGTTGTGGCTCAGTTATTATTTTTAGAATCAGAAAATCCTGACAAAGATATTCATTTGTATATCAATTCGCCGGGTGGTTCTGTAACAGCGGGCATGGCGATTTATGACACAATGCAATTCATTAAGCCCGATGTGAGTACCCTATGTATTGGTCAGGCTGCTAGTATGGGCGCTGTATTATTAACAGCAGGCGCGGCAGGTAAACGCCATTGCTTACCGAATTCACGGGTGATGGTACACCAACCATTGGGCGGTTTTCAGGGGCAGGCATCGGATTTTGAAATTCATGCGCGTGAAATTTTATCTATCCGTGAACGTTTGAATGGTATTTTGGCAAAACATACAGGCCAAGATATCGAAAATATTAAAAAAGATACAGATCGTGATAATTTTATGGATAGCAAACAAGCACAAGAATATGGTTTAATTGACTCTGTGCTAGATAATCGGCCTGAAGAAAAATCATAACGTGCCGATACGTTAAGTTAGATAGTTTAAGGTAATTGAAAATGAGTGACGATAAAGATAATAGCGATGATAAACTACTGTACTGCTCGTTCTGCGGTAAGAGTCAGCATGAAGTAAAAAAACTAATTGCAGGCCCATCTGTCTTTGTTTGTGATGAATGTGTTGATTTGTGTAATGACATTATTAAAGAAGAATTACAAGAAGTCATTACAGAGTCAGCCGAAGAAAGTTTGCCGACACCTCATGACATTAATGAGGCATTAAATAGTTATGTGATAGGACAAGATAGAGCGAAGCGTGTGCTATCTGTTGCTGTATATAATCATTATAAACGTCTCCGCTTTGCATCTAAAACAGATGATGTTGAGTTATCAAAAAGTAATATTTTATTAATCGGCCCAACGGGTAGTGGTAAAACATTATTGGCTGAAACATTAGCGCGGCAGCTGAATGTACCATTCACAATGGCGGATGCAACGACATTAACGGAAGCAGGTTATGTTGGTGAAGATGTTGAGAATATCATTCAAAAATTATTACAAAAATGTGATTATGATGTAGAAAAAGCTGAAACAGGCATTGTTTACATTGATGAGATTGATAAAATTTCTCGCAAATCAGAAAATCCATCAATCACACGTGATGTATCAGGTGAAGGTGTACAACAAGCCTTATTGAAATTAATTGAAGGCACAATGGCTTCGGTTCCGCCGCAAGGAGGTAGAAAACATCCGCAACAAGAGTTTTTACAAGTTGATACCAGTAAAATTCTCTTTATTTGTGGTGGTGCGTTTTCTGGGCTTGATAAGATTATTCGTAACCGCTCACATAAAGGTGGGATCGGTTTCTCCGCGGAAGTGAAAAGTGTTGATGATAATCTTATTGTCAGTGATGTTTTGAAAACCGTTGAACCGGAAGATCTTATTCAATACGGTTTGATTCCAGAGTTTGTCGGTCGTCTGCCAGTGGTCGCGACCTTGAATGAACTTGACGAAGAAGCATTAGTACAAATTTTGACTGAGCCTAAGAACTCATTAGTTAAGCAATATCACAAATTATTTGAACTAGAAAATGTAACTCTTGAGTTTAGAGAAGATGCATTGCAGGCTATTGCTAAGAAAGCCATGGAACGAAAAACTGGTGCGCGTGGTTTACGCTCTATTATCGAGAATGTACTGTTAGATACAATGTTTGATTTACCTTCTGTTGATAATGTATCTAAAGTCGTGGTCGATGAAAATGTGATTAATGGCGAAAATTCCCCAATTTTAATTTATGAAGAGCAAGCCACTGAATTAGCGGCTAGCGATAAATAAACACTGCCTTTTCCCCAATGCTTATTTAATAATATGATTATTCAAGCACCTTAGTTTTACTAAGGTGCTTGAATTTTAGTATTTAGATCCCCATTATAATTTTCAATTACAATTAATTTTGCCAAATTTCGGCAAAAACAGATTCATTAGAGGCTGGATTAAATGGCAAACCCAACAGAGTCAACATCAACTGATAATTCCTTTTTTGCAGTTCCTGTACTGCCACTAAGAGATGTTGTGGTGTACCCATATATGGTTATTCCATTATTTGTTGGTCGTGAACAATCTATTAATGCCTTAGAAGCTGCAACTGATGAAAATAAACAAATTTTATTAGTGGCACAAAAAGATTCTAGTGAAGAACAGCCTAGTATGGATAATTTATTTGAGACAGGTACTTTGGCAACTATTTTACAGTTATTAAAGTTACCTGACGGCACGGTGAAAGTGCTGGTTGAAGGTACTACTAGAGCAAAAATCACATCATTGAACGATGAAGATAACTATTTAAAAGCAGATATCGCTGACTATATTGTTAAACAGCCCAAAGAACCTGAAGCGGGTGTGTTAATGAAAACCTTGCTTGAGCAGTTTGAGCAGTATGTAAAATCAAATAAGAAGATTCCACCTGAAGTAATGGCATCATTATCTAGTATTGATGATGCAGATCGCATGGCTGATACCGTTGCGGCACATATGAGTTTAAAGCTTGACGATAAGCAATTATTATTAGAATTGACAGATATCAATGCTCGCATTGAAAAGTTATTAGTTTTTCTTGAATCTGAAATTGATGTGCAACATATTGAGAAACGAATTCGTGGCCGAGTTAAAAAGCAAATGGATAAAAGCCAACGCGAATATTATCTCAATGAGCAAATGAAAGCCGTTCAAAAAGAGCTAGGCGAGATTGATGAAGTTTCAAATGAAACCGATGAGCTTGAAGAACGAATTGCTGAGTCAGGAATGACAACTGAAGCAAAAGATAAAGCAGAATCAGAATTAAAGAAATTAAAAATGATGTCTCCTATGTCTGCTGAGGCATCCGTAGTGAGAAGTTATATTGAATGTTTGATCGATGTACCTTGGAAAAAACGCTCACGTGTGTATCGTGATTTAGCGCGTGCCGAAAAGATACTTGATGAAGATCATTATGGTTTAGAAAAAGTAAAAGAACGTATTATTGAATATTTAGCCGTGCAACAACGTGTTAAAAAATCAAAAGGGCCTATTTTATGTTTGGTTGGACCTCCTGGTGTGGGTAAAACATCAGTTGCTAAATCAATTGCCCGTGCGACGAATCGCAAATATACGCGTATGGCATTAGGTGGCATTCGTGATGAGGCAGAAATACGGGGTCATCGTCGTACATATATTGGCTCAATGCCAGGTCGAGTGATTCAAAATATTACAAAAACTAAAGTGCGTAATCCACTATTTTTGCTCGATGAAATAGATAAAATGGCACAAGACTTTAAAGGCGACCCAGCATCGGCTTTATTAGAAGTATTAGATCCAGAACAAAACTCCACATTCTCTGATCACTATATGGAAGTGGAATATGATTTGTCAGATGTTATGTTTGTCTGTACGGCAAATAGCCTAAATATCCCTGATGCATTACGTGATCGTATGGAAGTTATTCATCTTTCGGGTTATACCGAAGATGAAAAACTGAATATTGCGATGAAATATTTGCTACCTAATGCGTTAAAAGACAATGGTTTGAAAGATCATGAGATTGAAATCCAATCCAATGCAATATTAGAAATCATCCGTCGTTACACGCGTGAAGCGGGTGTGCGTAATTTGCAACGTGATATTTCAAAGATTTCTCGTAAAGTTGTGACCGAGATCCTACAAAAGAAATTAAGCGATAAAGTCGTGGTGACAAAAGAGAACCTTGAAAATTATCTCGGTGTTTATGTCTACCAATATGGGCGTGCAGAAGAAAGTGATCAAGTTGGTCAAGTAACAGGTTTGGCGTGGACAGAAGTCGGTGGTGAATTGCTGACTATTGAAACAGCGGTGATGCCAGGTAAAGGAAAATCATCGTATACCGGTAAACTTGGTGATGTGATGCAAGAGTCTATTCAAGCGGCAACGACCGTTGTTCGTTCGCGCTCGAAGGACTGGGGAATTGCGGCTGACTTTATGCAAAACCATGATCTGCATATTCATGTACCTGAAGGTGCAACACCAAAAGACGGCCCTAGTGCTGGTGCAGGAATGTGTACGGCAATTGTTTCTGCGATTACTGGAATTCCTGTGCGAGCAAATGTTGCTATGACAGGCGAAATAACGTTGCGTGGTGAAGTATTACCTATCGGTGGTTTAAAAGAAAAGTTACTTGCTGCCGCGCGAGGTGGTATTGATACCGTACTTATTCCCCATGAGAATGTTAAAGATTTGAAAGAGATCCCTGATAATATCAAGCAAACATTAACAATTATTCCTGTGCGTTGGATCACCGACGTTTTAAAAAATGCATTACTTACCATGCCTTTACCAAAAGAGGATGATGAAAAAGTGATCACAAATGATAAAACAAGCTATCATGAAGTGAGTACCGAAAGCCGACATTAATAGCGCATTAAAGGAAGCACAATGACAGATATTATTAAACAGCGATTAATCGGTGCATTACTGTTGTTAATCGTCATTGTGGCTGTCGCTTCTTTTCTAATTACTAATGCTCATTATGAAAATAAAGAAGTCATAGAGCAGCCGGAGTTTACATCTTCGATTGAACCATTAGTTGCCGATATTATTGAGCCTGAACGAGAAATATTACTTGATCCGCATCAATTAGGAAATCAAGAAAATAATGTTGAAATAGCTGACACGTTAACAGATACTTTGCCAACGCCAACGCCAACGCCAACGCCAACGCCAACGCCAACGCCAGAAAATTCTCTAGAAAAATCATGGATCATTCAATTAGGGAGTTTTGGTGTGCAAGCAAATGCACAGGCACTTAATCAAAAAGTTCGAAAATTAGGCTTTAATTCGAAAATAGAGCGGAAAGATAATAACTACCGTGTGCGTATTGGACCTGAAGTGAACAAGCAAGCTATAGATGACATGGCGGCTAAAATATCAAGCCAGTTAAACATCAAGCCTCAAATACTTTCATATAAGCCGTAAAAATGTCTGGGGTGAAACGCATCCTTCTGGTAAAATCCTCCCTTTCAAAATTCACATATGAGTAGCTGGATAAATAATGATTTGGGTTGATTATGTAATTATCGGCATTATCGTATTCTCAGCGAGTATTAGTATTGTCCGAGGCTTTATTAAAGAAGTCCTCTCGCTGGTTAGTTGGGCCTTAGCATTTTGGGTGGCGTTAACATTTTCACCTAATTTATCTACCTTATTAACCGACTATATTGCGAGCCCATCACTGCGTTTATTTTCAGCATTCTTTGCATTATTTATTGTTACCTTAATTCTTGGCGCATTGATCAATCATCTAATATCAACCTTGGTTGAAAAAACAGGCCTTTCAGGTACGGATCGCGCTTTAGGTGTGGTTTTTGGTTTGTTGCGTGGCGTGGCCATTGTTATTTTATTAGTACTTCTTGCGGGAGCAACACCGATGCCAAGTGATAGTTGGTGGCAAGACTCTGTATTACTCGAACATTTTGAAACGTTAGCTATTTCGGCTCGCGATATTTTACCTGCAGATCTTGCAGAATATATACACTTTTAGTTAGGGCTGATAGGACAATATTATGTGTGGGATTATTGGTATCGTTGGTAAATCGGAAGTCAACCAACAACTTTATGATGGATTAACTGTTATTCAGCATCGAGGTCAAGATGCTGCGGGTATTGTGACCTGTGATGCAAAAGGGCAGTTGTTCTTACGCAAAGATAATGGCTTGGTAAAAGACGTTTTTCACACGCGCCATATGTTGCGCTTAAAAGGAAATATGGGAATAGGTCATGTTCGTTATCCAACGGCTGGCTGTTCTACATCTGCAGAAGCACAGCCTTTTTATGTCAATTCACCGTTTGGTATTTCATTAGCTCACAATGGTAATCTGACCAATACCAAACAATTAAAAAAAGAATTATTTGAAAATGATCGCCGTCATTTGAACACGGATTCGGATTCGGAAGTTTTATTGAATATTTTCGCGAATGAGTTACAAAAATCAACAAGACTAAAACCTGAAGCGGATGATATTTTTAAAGCGGTTTCACAATTACATAATCGTTGCCGAGGCGCTTATGCCGTTGTTGCCATGATTGCTAATGTTGGTATTGTCGCATTTCGTGATCCTTACGGTATTCGTCCGGTTGTTATTGGAATTCGTGAAACAGATGATGGAACTGAACATATCATTGCATCTGAAAGTGTAGCGATTGATTCTTTAGGCTTTAAACTTGTTCGTGATATTGAACCGGGTGAATGCGTGTTCATTGATGTGAACGGTAATATTACAACGCAACAGTGTGCGGAAGCTCCTGTGAAATATCCCTGTATTTTTGAATATGTTTATTTTGCACGGCCAGATTCAATTATTGATGGTATTTCTGTGCATAAAAGTCGCCTTCGTATGGGCACTAAGCTTGCGGATAAGATTAAGCGTGTATTTCCAGATCATGATATTGATGTGGTTATCCCAATTCCTGATACTAGCCGTAGTGCTGCATTACAATTGGCGTATGACTTGGGCGTTATCTACCAAGAAGGCTTTATTAAAAACCGCTATATTGGTCGAACATTTATTATGCCAGGGCAAAAAGAACGGAAAAAATCAGTACGTCAAAAATTGAATGCGATTGATTTCGAGTTTCGTGGTAAAAATGTGCTTTTAGTTGATGACTCTATTGTTCGAGGTACAACATCACAACAGATCGTACAAATGGCTCGCGAAGCGGGTGCGAACAAAGTGTATTTTGCTTCTGCTGCGCCACCTGTGCGCCATCCGAATGTATATGGCATCGATATGCCTTCGCCAGATGAGTTTGTGGCACATAATCGTAATGTAGAACAAGTCGCAGAAGAAATTGGCGTTGATTGGTTAATATACCAAGATTTAGATGATTTGATTGATGCTGTTAAATACAATGATCATGTCTCAGACTTTGATACATCGTGCTTTGATGGTCAGTATATTACGGGTGACATTGATAAAAGCTACCTTAATTATATCAACTCATTACGCAATGATGATTCTAAACAGCATGCTGACGAAAGCAATGCTGTGATAGAAATTCATAATAACTAGTACTTATTGATGACTACCCTTTGCTGTTTAACTGATTTTCTTATATAATTCCGGCGATTATGCATCAGAAATTACCGAAAGAAATAGATCCGTTCCGTTTGGCTCAAAACGGGCTGAAATTAGAAGGCTTATTACCCTTAGTAGGATTGTCGAGATTAGCTAAATATCTCCACAGTACAGAGGGTAACGCTGATATAAAAATGGACTTTGAGATCGATGAAATCGGTACGCCATATATGCGTGGTGAATTTAAAGCGACAGTCTCAGTGGTTTGTGAGCGCTGTATGCAACCGATGACATTGAATTTAGATGTTAAATGTTTGTTGGCAATGATTATTGGTGAGCGAAAAATTGAAGGGTTGGCTGAGCAGTATGACCCTTGGCTGTTAGAAAATAGCGATCCTATATTATTGAAGTCGGTAATAGAGGATGAATTGATTTTGTCTTTGCCCTTAGTACCTAGGCATGATGAGGCATGTTTGCCTGACGATGTATGGTCTGTGGGTGAGGAAGAGGTTGCAAAGGTAACAGAAGAGCGTATTTCACCCTTTGCAATGTTAGAAAGTTTGAAAACAAAAGATTAAGATAATCAGTCGATTGTCGAACGTAATATTTTTAGTGTTAGGAGAAGAACATGGCAGTACAAAAGAGTAAAAAGAGTACATCACGTCGCGGCATGCGTCGTTCACATGATGCGTTAACAGCAACAACATTATCTGTTGATTCTACATCGGGTGAATTACACCGTCGTCACCACGTAACAGATGATGGTTTCTACCGTGGTCGTAAAGTAATCGCTGATAAAAGCGAGTAAGACACTACTTTGAGTCTTACAATATCAATTGATGCTATGGGTGGTGATTACGGCCCTAGTGTCGTGATTCCCGCTGCAATCAGAGCATTAGAAGCACATCCCAAAATCAATTTAATATTGGTGGGTGATAAAGATGTACTTAATGATGCTTTACTACAACATAATGCCCAAGATGATGAACGACTTATCATCCATCATGCATCACAAAAAGTAGAAATGGATGAATCACCTGCTAGCGCATTGCGCGGTAAGAAAGATTCATCTATGCGCGTTGCTATTAACTTAGTAAAAGATGGGACTGCCGCTGCATGCGTTAGTGCTGGAAATACTGGGGCATTAATGGCAACCGCACGCTTTGTGCTGAAGACATTGCCGGGCATTGAGCGTGTAGCGATTGTATCTGCGTTACCTACGATTAAAGGGCATACTTATGTTCTTGATTTGGGTGCGAATATTGATTCAAGTGCCGAACATCTAGTGCAGTTTGCTGTGATGGGTGCGGTACTTGCCGAGTTAGTTGATGGTAATAAAAACCCATCTGTTGGCTTGCTCAATATTGGTCAAGAAGAAATAAAAGGTAATGAGCGAGTTAAAGAAGCCGCGCGATTACTGAAAGAAACTGATTTGAATTATCACGGCTTTGTTGAAGGTGATGGTTTATATCGTGGTGAAGTCGATGTTTTAGTCTGTGATGGCTTTGTCGGTAATATTGCACTTAAAGCAAGTGAAGGTGTTATCCACATGATTCGTCATTTCTTACGTCAATCCTTTGGTCGTAATATTTTTACTAAAATAGCCGGTTTAATTGCATCGCCAGTATTAAAACACTTCCGCGATGAACTTGATCCACGAGCTTATAACGGTGCAAACTTTATTGGTTTACAAGGTATTGTGATTAAAAGTCACGGTGGTACCGATGATGTTGGCTTTGCTAATGCTATTAAAATTGCGATTATTGAAGCCGAACATGATGTGCCTAGTAAGATCAGTAAACATTTAGAAGCCTTACTTGAAGATGGAAAAACTGTGTGATTTATTCAAGAATTGCTGGAACAGGTAGTTATTTACCTGAAAAAATCCTGTCTAACCATGATCTTGAAAAAATGGTCGAAACTAGTGACCAATGGATCCAAGATAGAACAGGTATCAAAAAACGCCATATTGTTGCCGATGATGAAACAACAACGGACTTAGCATTCAATGCGGCAGAAAAAGCGATAGAAGCCGCGGGTATTAATAATAGTGATATTGATCTTATTATTGTTGCAACCACAACACCAACCCGCATATTTCCAAGTACAGCCTCACTAGTCCAAGAAAAGTTAAAGATCAGTGGTTGCCCTGCATTTGATTTGCAAGCGGTTTGTACTGGATTTATCTATGGCTTAACCGTTGCCGATAAATTCATTAAATCAGGCACAGTCAAAAATGCATTAGTGATTGGTGCTGAGTCATTATCACGCATTGTCGATTGGACTGATCGTAATACCTGTGTGCTATTTGGTGATGGTGCCGGTGCTGTTGTATTGCAAGCATCCGAAGAAGAAGGTATTTTATCCACGCATATTCACTGTGATGGTAGCTATAACGAACTATTATCAGTGCCAACAGGTGTTGGTTCCGCCGCTAGTGAAATTGCACCGTATATTGAAATGAAAGGCAATGATGTCTTTAAAGTTGCTGTACGCACATTAAGTGCCATTGTCGATGAAACACTTGCAGCCAATAACCTAACAAAACAAGATGTGGACTGGTTAATTCCGCATCAAGCAAATATTCGTATTATTTCAGCAACAGCAAAGAAATTAAACATGTCAATGGATCATGTTGTTGTGACTGTTGCTGAGCATGGCAACACCTCTGCCGCATCTATTCCTTTAGCATTAGATACCGCAGTACGTGATGGCCGAATTCAACGTGGTGAAACACTTCTATTGGAAGCTTTTGGTGGTGGGTTCACCTGGGGTTCTGCACTTCTAAAATATTAAATTGAGGTTTAATGCATGAGTTTAGCTTTTGTATTTCCTGGTCAAGGTTCGCAATCTGTTGGCATGTTGTCACAATTAGCAAAAGAATTTCCGCAAGTTCAAGCCACATTTGATGAAGCATCAAAAGTACTTGGCTATGATTTATGGGAACTGGTTTCATCAGGCCCTGCAGAAACATTAAATAAAACTGATCACACACAACCTGCCATGTTAGCCGCAGGTATTGCTGTTTGGCGTTGTTGGCAGTCAGTATCAAGTGTTACACCTGATTATTTTGCAGGTCATAGTTTGGGTGAATATTCAGCACTTGTTGCGGCAGGTTCTCTTAATTTTTCTGATGCAATTAAGTTAGTTGAACTTCGTGGCCAATTTATGCAACAAGCCGTACCCGTAGGTACCGGTGCAATGGCAGCTATTCTTGGTTTAGAGGATGATATTGTTAAAGATGTTTGCTCGCAAGCTGCAGGAACAGGCGTTGTTGAAGCAGTAAATTTTAATTCACCGGGGCAAGTTGTTATTGCAGGTGAAGCAGACTTAGTGAATAAAGCAATTGAGTTGGCAACAGAAAAAGGGGCGAAACGCGCTATTTTATTGCCTGTTAGTGTACCGTCACATTGTGCATTAATGAAACCTGCTGCTGAGAAGCTGGCACAAGCACTAGCAGATGTTTCTGTGTCTATGCCAACTATTCCTGTGATTCATAATAGCAATATCAGTCAAGCAAAAAACGAACAAGAGATTAGAGACTTATTAGCAGCTCAATTACAGAGTCCAGTGCGCTGGGTTGAAACTGTACAAGGTTTCGCCGCTCAAGGCGTTGATAAGCTAGTTGAATGTGGTCCAGGAAAAGTATTGGCGGGATTAACGCGTCGGATAGATAAATCAATTACAGGATTAGCTGTTTTTGACTCGACATCGTTAGAAAAAGCCATTAAATCATTAGAAGAGGAAACATCATGAGCTTAGAAGGTAAAGTTGCACTTATTACAGGTGCTACACGTGGTATCGGTCGTGCAATTGCATTACGCTTAGGTCAGCAAGGCGCGACGGTTGTCGGTACTGCAACATCAGAAGCCGGTGCTCAAACAATT
Organism: Piscirickettsiaceae bacterium; assembly: GCA_013215825.1. Classification (GTDB taxonomy): domain Bacteria; phylum Pseudomonadota; class Gammaproteobacteria; order Nitrosococcales; family Methylophagaceae. The sequence goes on from JABSQN010000002.1 coordinate 25,029, forward strand.
TCTGACTTCTTGAAAGACGCGGGTATCACAGGTGCTGGCATGGTGTTGAATGTAACAGATGCTGACTCTATTGAAGCCGTTGTATCGGCTACAGAAGAACGCTTTGCGGCTCCTGCTATTTTAGTTAATAATGCAGGTATTACGCGTGATAACTTATTAATGCGTATGAAAGATGAAGAATGGAATGATATTATTGACACCAATCTGACGCCTATCTTTAAAATGAGTAAACGTTGCATACGAGCAATGACCAAAGCGCGTTGGGGACGTATTATAACGATCACATCAGTTGTCGGTGTAATGGGTAATGCCGGGCAAACAAACTATGCCGCAGCTAAAGCCGGTGTGATTGGTTTTAGTAAGTCATTAGCACGTGAAGTTGGCCCACGTAACATCACCGTCAACTTAGTCGCTCCAGGCTTTATTGATACCGACATGACAAGTTCATTATCAGATGATCATAAAACCGCCTTACTAACAAATGTACCTGTTAAACGTTTAGGTGAGCCAGAAGAAATTGCTGCGGCAGTTGCCTTTTTAGCCAGTCAAGATGCCGGATATGTGACGGGTGAAACACTAAATGTTAATGGCGGTATGTATATGAATTAATTGCTTAATTTTAATAATAATTAAGTAATTAGAAGTTAAGAAAGTCATTTCAATGCAATATGGCTTGTTTATAAAATGCTCGCACTATAAAATGCCAGCACGTTTTGAGAATTAATCCACAAAGGAAATATAACGTTATGAGTGATATCCAAGCCCGCGTAAAAGACATCGTTGTTGAGCAATTAGGTGTTAACCCTGATGAAGTAACAGTAGATGCTTCATTTATCGATGATCTAGGTGCTGATTCTTTAGATACTGTTGAATTAGTTATGGCGCTGGAAGAAGAATTTGAATGTGAAATTCCAGATGAAAATGCTGAGAAAATCACTACAGTTAAAGAAGCTGTAAATTACATTAACTCTGTTCAGTCTTAATCTTACAGAGAAGTAACCATAGCCGCCTAGTGTGCTTGTCATGCTAGGCGGCTATGTTGTTTATGAAGTAGAACTTTTTTTGGAATAGGGGATACCTGATGTCTAAACGACGTGTAGTTGTAACTGGTCTAGGAGCTGTGACTCCAGTTGGTTTAAATGTTAAGGAAACATGGGAAAATATCTTAGCCGGTAAAAGTGGTGTCGCGCCACTGACTGTATTTGATGTGTCTGCGTTTTCTGTTCGTTTCGGTGCCAGTATCAAAAATTTTGATATTACATCCATTATTCCAAAGAAAGATGCTAAAAAGATGGATACCTTTATTCATTACGGGATTGCCGCGGGTAAAGAAGCGATAGAAGACTCCGGCATTGAAATAACGGATGAAAATGCTGAACGTATTGGTGTTGCTATTGGTGCTGGCATCGGTGGCTTACCAGGGATCGAAGCGGGATATGACGCATACCTAAAAGGTGGTCCTCGTAAAATATCGCCGTTCTTTGTGCCTAGTAATATCATCAATATGGTTGCTGGCAATCTATCAATAATGTTCGGCTTAAAAGGGCCTAACTATGCAATAGCAACGGCCTGTTCAAGTGGTACTCATAATATTTCTTCAGCGGCGCGACTTATTCAATATGGCGATGCCGATGTGATGGTTGCCGGTGGTGCTGAAATGTCGACATCAAAAACAGGCTTAGGTGGCTTTGCCGCTGCTCGTGCTTTATCGACACGAAATGATGATCCACAAGCGGCAAGTCGCCCTTGGGATAAAGATCGTGATGGTTTTGTACTCGGTGATGGTGCTGGTGTTATCGTTTTAGAAGAATATGAACATGCGGTTAAGCGAGGTGCAAAAATTTATGCTGAACTTGTAGGTTCAGGTATGAGTTCTGATGCCTATCATATGACCTCGCCATCCATTGGTGGTGAAGGCGCAGCTAGATGTATGAAAAATGCCATGGCAGATGCAGGCTTAAATACTGATCAAATTGATTATATTAATGCGCATGGTACATCTACACCGGCGGGTGATGCGGGTGAAACCCAAGCGATTAAAGCTGCATTTGGTTCTGTTGCTAGCGATCTTGCAGTCAGTTCTACCAAATCAATGATTGGTCATCTATTAGGTGCGGCAGGTGGTGTTGAAGCTATCTTTAGTATCTTGGCTATTCAAGATCAAGTTGCTCCACCAACAATTAATCTAGATAATCCTGATCCGGAATGTGATTTAGATTTTGTACCTCATACGGCTCGACAAATGCCAATTGAAATTGCCATGTCTAATTCATTTGGTTTTGGCGGCACTAATGGTACAGTTATCTTTAAGAAGTTAAGCTAAACACTTAATAGTAATATGATTCTTATTAACGGAATTGCCGAAGATAGGATCAACATCTCAGATCGTGGCTTACAATATGGTGATGGTTTATTTGAAACTATTGTTTATCGTAACGGTGTTTTAGAATTTCTTGATGCACATTTAGAACGTCTTATTACTGATTGTAAACGGCTCAAAATTCCATTCCAAGATAGTGACGATCTTCGTGCTGATTTACTAACTGTTTGCCAGTCATTACGTGCTGAAGCAGTGATTAAAGTCATTATTACTCGTGGCAGTGGTGGCCGCGGCTATTTTGCTGGATCTGATATAAATCCAAGCCGTATTGTTTCCAGTCACCCATTGCCCAACTATCCCGATAGTTATTATCAACAAGGCGTCTCTATTCGATTCTGTCAGCATCCCATATCTGAAAATACGGTATTAGCAGGCATTAAACACCTTAATCGTTTGGATCAAGTATTAGCACGTAATGAATGGCATGATACAAACATTGTTGAAGGACTACTGTTTAACAATGATGGTGATGTGATTGAAGGCACAATGAGTAATGTGTTTATTGTAAAATCGGGGCAATTAATCACAGCTAAATTAGATAAATCAGGTGTAGCGGGTATTATGCGTGCACAAGTGTCTGAACTGGCCAATGTGTTAGCTTTGCCAGTAAATGAAGCCACTATTAGTCAGCAAGAGTTACTCAATGCCGATGAAGTTTTTATATGTAATAGTGTGATGGGTATTTTGCCTGTTTCACAGATTGTAGATATTAATAAAATCTATGCTGTCGGTACTATTACCCAACAATTGCAAAATGCACTGCAAAAGTTAGGAAAATAATATGCGTCTATTTTTATCTTTAATTTTATTACTCTCTATCTCTTTTATCGCTGGAATTTACGAATATAATCGCTTTCTTTCAACACCGCTGAATATTGATCAAAAAGGCCATGTGTTTACTGTCAAAGCAGGAAGTAACTTACAAAAGGTAAGTAAAGCGCTTCAACAAAACGGTTTATCAGAATTCCACCCATATTATTTGTATATTTATGGCAGATTAATTGAAAAAGCACATTTGATAAAAGCCGGTGAATATTTGATCCTGCCAAATACGACATTACCTGAGTTGCTCGACCAACTGGTCGATGGACAGGTGATTCAATATCCTTTGACTATTGTTGAAGGGCTGACAGCGCAACAACTTATTACCATTATTAGTAATGACTCGCGTTTAGTTTCCACGTTAGAAAATACAAAACTAACCACGGTTATGGCTGATATCAATAAGCCTGACAATCATGGAGAAGGGGAATTTTTACCTGAAACATATTACTTTACGGCTGGTATGACTGACAAAGAAATATTAAACCGCGCCCATAAAGCGATGACACTTTATTTAGAAAAAGCATGGCAGAATAAGGCTAAAAACTTACCGTATAAAACATCGTATGATGCGTTAATCATGGCATCTATTATCGAAAAAGAAACTGGAATCGCTGAGGAACGTGCTGAAATCGCCGGTGTATTTGTACGTCGCCTTAATATAGGTATGCGGCTGCAAACTGATCCTACCGTTATTTATGGTATGGGTGAACTATACAAAGGCAATATACGGCGTAAAGATTTAAGAACCGATACACCTTATAATACCTATACACGTTATGGTTTGCCGCCAACGCCGATTGCATTACCAAGTAAAGAGTCCATTGATGCTGCCTTACATCCAGCGCAAGGCAAGAGTTTATACTTTGTGGCGACGGGTAGCGAAGGACGACATGCTTTCTCAAATACATTAACGGCTCATAATAAGGCTGTTCGCAAATATCAGTTGAAGAAGAAATGAACGGAAAATTTATCAGTATTGAAGGCATTGAAGGGGCGGGGAAGTCAACGCAATTAGCCTTTATCCAACACTATTTACGTGAACAAGGTAGAACTGTAGTGGTTACTCGTGAGCCCGGCGGAACTGAACTTGGTGAACAAATCCGAACATTACTGCTCTCACCGTCAGAAATACCAATGGCAGTGAATACTGAATTATTATTGATGTTTGCCGCTCGCGCTGAACATATAGCCCAAGTTATTACACCGGCATTAGAACGTGGCGACTGGGTAATATCAGACAGGTTCACCGATGCTACATTTGCCTATCAAGGTGGTGGCCGCGGTATCAATCAACAACGTATTGAACAAATAGCACAGTGGACATTAAGTGGATTACAGCCTGATGTTACCTTCTTATTTGATTTGCCGGTTGAGATTGGACAGCAACGCGTTATTAGTCGCAACGAAGATATCGATCGCTTTGAACAGGAAAAAGTCGATTTTTTTCAAAAAATTAGAGACTGCTATTTACAACGTGCAGAAGATGAGCCTGAACGGATAAAAGTGATTGATGCAACACAATCAATCGATGATATTGGCGTGCAACTCAGTCGAATTCTACAAACCTTGTGATGTATCCATGGCAAACAACGCAATGGCATTATTTCTGTCAGCAGAAGACACAACAAAGGCTACCGCATGCCATTGTACTCACCGGTGTTGATGGGCTAGGAAAACGTGCCTTGGCAGATCAAATGGTTGCATTGGTACTTTGTGAGCAGATAGATGCTACAGAAGCTTGTGGACAGTGTCATAGTTGTCAGTTATTCACCGCGGGTAATCACCCCGACCATATTTTGATTGAGCCGGAAGAAACTGGCAAACAGATCAAAATTGAACAAATTCGTCGTCTAAAAGACAAACAAGCCCTAACATCAACGGTTTCAAAATGGAAAACAGTGATTATCTCACCGGCAGATAATATGAATATCAATGCCAATAATAGCTTGTTAAAACTGCTAGAAGAGCCGCAGAAAAACACATTATTAATATTGGTGAGTTCAAAACCCTATCGATTGCCAATTACGATATTAAGTCGTTGTCAGAAATTGTCATTAACATCACCAGAAGCTACAGTGTGTGTGGAATGGTGTTTACAGCAAGGCGGTTTTGATAAAGCAACGATTGAACAGATATTACCCACAGCCAAAGGCGCACCACTCAAAGTATTGGAACTTCTTGAAATAGATACTTTAGCAATCATTCAACAGCTTGATATTGACTTTAAAACCTTATTACAAGGTAGAGCTAACCCTGTTAGTTTAGCCAAAGAGTGGCAAAAATATGATTTGATCATGGTGTTTAATCATTTGCAGTTATTGATTAAAAAACAGATCATGTTGAGTGAAAACAGATCAAATGCAACTGGCTCTAAGCGTTATTGGACTCTTTACGATTGCATCATTGCCACAATAAAGTTAATATCGTCATCAAATAACATTAACAAGATATTGTTAATAGAGCAGTTTATGGTTTCAGCAATGAAACAAGATGCAAATTTCAACACTGCACTTAATCGCTAAAATCAAGGTATATTAAACTATGGCAATGAATCCGCGAAAAGGTATTTTATCACTAAAAATTGGTGATGAAACCATGCTTTATCATGCTTATATGCCTTTTCTAAAAAATGGTGGAATCTTCATTCCAACCAATAAAGTGTATCAACTCGGTGAAGAAGTCTTTATCTTGCTGACATTAATGAATGATCCAGAAAAGATTCCAGTTGCAGGTACTATTGCGTGGGTGACACCCAAAGGCTCTCAAGGCAATCAGGCTGCAGGTATTGGCGTACATTTTAGTTCTATTGGTGGTGATGACTCGGCTAAAATTGTAAAAGGGAAAATAGAAAGCTACCTTGTAGATAGATTAAATTCAGATAAAGCCACACATACCATGTAACAGCTATCCTTAGGATAGACCTTTCGTTAAGTATTACTCGGATAAATCCCATGTTTATTGATTCACATTGCCACCTTAACCTTTTAGCGGAAGAAGAGGGTGGACTCGATGCCGTGATGGCACAAGCCAAAGAAAATCAAGTCGACCACATATTAAGTATCGCCATTGATAAAGCCAGTTGCTATGATGTGATTGCCTTAACAGAGCAATACGATAATGTAACGGCAAGCGTGGGTATTCACCCCAATGTTGACCAAGAAGAGAACTTTACCGTTGATGAACTTATCAAACTTGCTCAACATGACAACGTCATCGCGATTGGCGAAACCGGGCTAGATTATTTTCGTAGTGAAGGTGATTTAGAATGGCAACGCGATCGTTTCCGAACTCATATCGAAGCGGCAAAACAAAGCAAGAAACCATTAATTATCCATACTCGTGAAGCGCGTGATGACACTATGGATATTTTAGAGCAAGAAAATGCTGAACAAGCAGGTGGTATTATTCATTGCTTTACTGAAAACTGGGATACAGCACAGCGGGCACTTGATATTGGTTTCTATGTTTCATTATCAGGTATTGTCACCTTCAAAAATGCAGTTGATTTGCAAGATGTCGCTAAGAAATTACCCCTAGATCGTATTTTAATTGAAACAGATGCACCTTATCTTGCACCAGTACCATTTCGAGGCAAGACTAATAAACCTGCCTATGTGAAACATGTTGCAGAGTTTTTAGCTGATCTTCGAGGCGATACGGTTGAAAATATTGCACAGGCAACAACAGCCAACTTCCACCGTTTATTTACAACAACATAATGAGACCGTTGTATGAGTCGTCTTTTCTGCCATACCTGCGTTAGTAAACTGTGCTTTTTCGACACTTTTTTCCTTGTTATGACAAAAATACTTATCGTGCAAAGGTCTCATAATAATGAATCTTAAACAAATACGAGTTTTGAACTTCGCTAAATTACTGTTAGTGATGTTCGTTCTTGTTAGTTGCTCGGATAATAAGGCCACACTAACGCCGCTTGCCCATGATGCTGTAATTCTTGCCTATGGTGACAGCCTTACCTTTGGTCTTGGTGCCAATGTACGCACACAAAGCTATCCAGCTGTATTACAAAATATCACCGGCATCACCGTTATCAACGCAGGCATTTCAGGTGAAGTAACAGCACAAGGTCTAAAGCGACTGCCTCTGGTGCTGGATGCGGTAAAACCAAACCTCGTTATCCTATGTCACGGCGGCAATGATCTTATTCGCCGTATTGGCAAAGAACAGCTTAAAAATAATCTGAATCAAATGATTAAGCTAATTCAACGAAGTGGGGCAGATGTTGTATTAGTCGGAGTTCCAACCTTTAATTTGATGTTGACTGTACCTGATTTATATTCAGAACTAGCAGAAGCGCATAAGCTGCCGATTGATATAGAGTTACTACCCACAATAGAACGTGATCCAAAAATGAAATCAGATCAAATTCATCCTAATGCGGCGGGTTATAGTGTGATGGCTACAGCGGTACAAACACTATTGCTTGAAGCTGGCGCTTTATAATTTCTGATGTACGTAGGTTAGAATTCATTCTAACTTCCAGCTTTTATCATATCGGGTTAAAACACCGAATTTGTTTCTTTGGTCTGTATATTTGTTTCCATAAAAGGTTCCCGCAGCGCCAGTAAATTCTCCGATAACAAACCCTAAATGTCTAACGCCTACTTAAGCGGAAAAATATAGTTGGGTATAATGTTGAACGGAGTGAAAACAACCAACTGTATTTTTTCCGTTTGAAGTTCTTGTTATGTTTTTAATTTAACCGCTGTTCCAAAAACCATTATTTCACATGAGCCATCCATAATTGCGCTTGTAGTAAAGCGAATGCCTACAACAGCATCAGCTCCCTTTTCATACGCGTTTTCAACTAGACGTTGAACGGCTATATCTCTAGCTTCTGTTAACATTTCCGTGTAGCCGCGAATTTCACCACCGACAATGCTTTTTAAACCTGCCATTATGTCACGTCCAATATGCTTTGCTTGAACTACATTACCTGTAACTACACCTACTATTTGTTCGATTTCTTTGCCTGGAATGGACTCGGTGGTTGAATAAATCATAAAACTTCCTTGAAAACATAACTTGTTATTAACGAGAATAATAAGTCTCTGTAATTGATATAAATACATGGACTAAAATTCCTGCAAGTCTACATTTAAACTCAAATCAAAGAATTTATTGCCATCTTCCTTTAATGGTTCTGATTATAAAACCATAAATTAACAAAATCCATACAAATTAGTACATTATAATTTCTTGTTTTTAAACTGCAATACCAAGCTATAAACAATCGGCAATACCACTAAGCTTAAAATAGTAACGGTAATCATGCCGCCGACCATCGGGGCGGCAATGCGTTGCATAACTTCTGATCCCGTGCCGTTACTCCACATAATGGGTAATAAGCCTGCAACCGTTGCTGTTGAGGTCATGATGATGGGACGTACTCGTTCTGAGGTGCCAGATTGCACAGCATTGATAATATCTTGTTGGCTTAGCTGGCCTTTGTCTTGTTTGAGTTTGGCTATTTTTTGGTCGATAAAGGTTAAAACTAAAACGCCAATTTCTGCGGAGACACCCGCTAAAGCGATAAAACCAACCGCAACGGCAACCGATAAGTTGAAACCTAGTAAATAGATTAACCAAATGCCACCAATCAGTGAAAATGGCACGGATAACATAACCACTAAGGGCGCGCTGACATTACGGAAGTTAAGGTAAAGCAGTAAAAATATGCTGAATAAGGTGATGGGCACAACAATGCGAAGTCGCTCGGCGGCACGTTCCATATATTCAAATTGACCCGACCAAGACAGGGTATAACCGGCGGGTATGGTAACTTGTTGTTCGACAATTTTCTTAGCTTTACTGACATATCCGCCAATATCATCGGTTTTTATATCAATATAGACCCAAGCATTAGGCCGTGCATTTTCGGTTTTAATTACCGGTGCACCACGGTGAAAAGATAAAGTGGCAACTTGACCCAATGGAATTTGGGCACCTGTAGGCGTGGGGATTAAAATGCGTTTTAGCTTGTCAACATTGTCACGCAATTCACGAGGATAACGCAGATTAACCGGATAACGTTCTAAACCTTCCACCGTTTCTGTTACATTCAGGCCCCCAATGGCGGTTTGAATGACATCTTGCACATCGGCAATATGCAAACCATAGCGAGCCAGTTCATCACGATTAATATCAAAATCAAGATAATAACCGCCTGCGGCTTTGTCACCAAAGGCAGATAGGGTATCAGGCATCTGTTTAATCACCTGTTCAATATCTGAGGCAATTTTTTCTAATACGCTGAGACTGGAACCACTAATTTTGATGCCAATCGGTGTTTTGATGCCGGTTGATAGCATATCAATACGGGTTTTGATCGGCATTGTCCAGGCATTAGCAAGACCGGGAAATTGTATCGCCTTATCCATTTCAGCCATTAATTGTTTGGTGGTTTTTTCAGGATCCGGCCAAGCGGATTTGTCCTTTAACGTAATGGTCGTTTCTAGCATGGAGAGAGGTGCTGGATCGGTGGCTGTTTCAGCCCGACCGACCTTGCCAAATACGAGTTCAACCTCTGGAAAACTCATTAAAATCTTGTCAGTTTGTTGTAATAACTCACGTGCTTTACTGATTGAAATTCCCGGATAAGTAGTCGGCATATATAAAATATCACCTTCATCTAAAGGTGGCATAAATTCACTACCCAACTTGTTTATTGGTATTAAGGTGACGATCAATAAGCCTGATACTGCTAATAAAGTGAGCCAGCGCCAGCGCATGGTTAAGGCTAAAATAGGGCGGTGAATAGTGTGTAATAGCCGATTAATGGGGTTTTTGTGTTCTGCTAAGATTTTACCTCGAATTAAATAACCCATTAATACCGGTACAAGCGTAATCGCTAATAATGCCGCCGCCATCATGGCATAGGTTTTAGTGTAAGCCAGCGGTGCAAATAAGCGACCTTCTTGTGCTTGCAAGGTGAAGACAGGCAAAAATGACACGGTAATAATCATTAGGGAAAAGAATAAAGCTGGGCCAACTTCTTTTGCCGCGCTGGCGACAGTTTGCCAATGTTCACTATTAGACAGTGCTTTGCCTTTAGTTTTGACAGCTTGTTCAAGATGTTTATGGGTATTTTCTATCATGACAATCGCCCCATCTACCATCACGCCTATGGCAATCGCAATACCTCCTAAGGACATGATATTGGCATTAATTCCTTGCCAACGCATGATCGTAAAGGCTAATAGGATACCAATAGGTAGGCTGATCACGGCGACTAAAGCAGAACGAATATGCAGTAAAAATAAAATACAAATTAGGCTGACAATAATGGATTCTTCAATCAATGTATTTTGTAGATTATCAACGGCACGATTAATCAGTTTGCTGCGGTCATAAACCGGTACTATTTCAACCCCTGCTGGCAAACCTTTTTCTAATTCGGCAAGTTTGGCTTTGACATTCTCTATGGTACTAAGCGCATTTTCGCCATAACGCATAATAATGATGCCGCCAGCTACTTCACCCTCACCATTTAAATCGGCTAAGCCGCGGCGTAGTTCTGGTCCAAAATGGATGTTAGCAACGTCGGTTAAACGAATCGGGGTACCATTGTCACTGACACTAATGGCAATAGATTTTAAATCATCCAATGATTGAATATAACCTAAGCCACGTACCATATATTCAGTTTCTGCCATTTCAATGAGCTTGCCACCCACATCTAAATTAGAACGTTGAATCGCCCGTTTTATTTGCGATAAAGAGATGTTGAAGTTAATTAAGGCATTAGGATCGACTTCGACTTGATATTGTTTTACAAAGCCACCAATGGAGGCAACTTCAGCCACACCATCGACGGTTTGTAATGGATAGCGTAAATACCAATCTTGTAGCGACCGTAGTTGCGCCAAGTCATGCTGACCTGTTTTATCAATTAAGGCATATTCATAAATCCATCCGACCCCCGTTGCATCAGGCCCTAAGCTAGGATTAACATTATCAGGCAGGCGGCCACTTACATAGTTTAAATATTCTAAAACCCGTGAACGCGCCCAATACATATCGGTATCATCTTCAAAAATAATATAAACAAAAGATAAGCCAAAAAAGGAATAACCACGCACTGTTTTAGCTTTGGGTACAGATAACATGGCGGTGGTCAGTGGATAGGTGATTTGATCTTCAACTACTTGTGGTGCTTGGCCTGGATATTCAGTCAATACGATCACTTGTACATCGGACAAATCGGGAATGGCATCTAAAGGGGTGTTTTTAAATGCCCAAATTCCAGCAAAAATAATGACAATAGTCGCCAGTAATACCTGAAATTTATCATGTAAAGAAGCACTTATGATGCGAGTAATCATTTTAATATCCCCTCATGTGATGAATGATCCATCATCGGCATGATTTCTGTAGAAGTATCAGGCATTGTATTATTCATATCGTTCATGCTGCTCGTTGACTTTATTTTATCCCTCGTCATTGCTTCTAACATTTTGGCTGTGGATTCACGTAATTTAGACTCGGAATCAATCAAGAACTGGCTAGATGTAACCACTTCTTCTCCAGAAGATATTCCTTTAAGTATCTGAGTTAAGCCGTTGGAATTCAACCCTATTTCAACAATCCTAGGCTCAAACTTTCCTTGTTCTCGTACTACAAAAACTTGATTGCGTTCTCCAGATCTAACAATGGCTTCAGATGGCACGCTGACCGTGTTATTTTGCTGTTGAGTTTTGATAGTGACATTGGCAAACATATTGGGTTTGAGTAAAAGATGAGGATTAGCAAACTCCAAACGAACCTTAATCGTGCGAGTTTTCGCTTCTGCATAAGGGTAGATATAAGATAACTTACCTTTGAATACTTTGTTTGGAATACCGGTTAATGTCATTTCGACACTATCACCAACATTAACCCACGGTAATTCAAATTCATAAATATCGGCAAACACCCAAACTTTGGATAAATCAGCCAACATATAAAGCTCCGTTTGCGGTGTAATATGCTGTCCTTCACGTGCACCGATATTAATCACAATACCATTGAAAGGGGAGTGGATATGTAAGCCCTTTTTGATTTTCCTTGACTGTTCTAAATCATGGAGCTGATGTTCAGGTACATCAAGCAATTCTAAACGTTCTCTAGCTGTTTTAACCATTTGTTCCGCACCGATGCGAATATCATCAAATGGGCTGTTTTTTAGTGTTTCTAAACTCGATAGAGCAAGCAGATATTCTTGTTGGCTACTAACCAATTGTGGTGAATATATACTTAAAAGCATGGTGCCTTTTTTAACGGCTTCTCCTGTTTTGGAGATAAATAGCTTTTCAATCCAGCCTTCTGTTTTAGGATGCAAGCGTGTGATTCGTTGTTCATCATAAGTGACATGGCCAATGGTTTTAATATCATGTGAAAGCTCGGATATTTTGGCAATGGCAGTGCGAACACCCATATTTTGTACTGTTACGGGATCAATGATGACGGTACCACTTACTAGCGTATTATTAATTCCTGAATCTGCATAAACAGGTATATATTTCATGCCCATTTCATCTTCCGCAGGGATCGGTGAGGTGATATTTGGGTTCATCGGGTTACGATAAAACAGTGGTTTTTCTTTTTCTAGATTGACTGCATTTTCGGCAGCAGGCATCGACATAAACTGCTTGTTAAAGGCAAACATGCCGCCAATACCAACAGTAATACCAATAACTAAGGTAAGAAGTGTTAAAAGAACTTTATTCATAGATATTATCCTCACCGACGGTCGCAATTAATCGTGCTTGTGCCGATTTTGCTTCACTGATGGTTTGCCATAAATTGGTTTGATAGTTATACAGCGTGATTTGAGCTTGCACCAAGTTCAGGAAATCAACTTTATTCACTTGATAGCCTGCCAGCATTGATGCTACGGTTTGTTGTGCTTGCGGTACAATACCTGTTTTAAAGAGCGACACTTGCTGTTTAGCACGTTCATAATCAGCAATAATTACTGTTAGTTCGGCTTGTATAGTAAGCCATTTATCTTGCAGGGCATATTGTTGTTGTTTCATTTCACTATGGCGTTGTGAAATTGCCATTTTCTGTTTTGATTCAGCAAATAAAGGAATATTAATCCCGATTTTTAAGGATAAGAAATCAGCACGGTCATTGCCATTTGGCATATTACCTTGACGAAAACCATAAGAAGCACCGACATTGAAATCAGGAAATAAATCACGTTCAGCTAATTCTTTTCTAGCTGTTGCCGCATCAATTATTAGTCTCTGTTCAGCGAGTGCAGGACGATTTATTTTAGCCAAATCAAACAGTGTAGATGCTGGTTTTAAGGATAATAATGCAATATTAATTTCACTTAATTTTGGTAAATTAACCGCTTTATCAGTTGTTTGATTAAGCAAGGCATTTAACCGTGCGGATTCTTGTTTTTGCATGCTGACAAACTGAATATCACGATCAATCAGTTTAGATAACTCTAATTGAGCAAGCAATACATCCTGCTGTAAGCCTTGACCCACCTTATATTTGGTTTGAGCAATGCTAATAAATTGGCGAAGCAATGTTTTATTGATATTGATAACGTCAAGCGAACGTTCTAAATAAAATAAGCGCCACCACAATGTTTTTACATCACGACTCAAATGCAATCGTAATTCATCAACCGTACTATTAGCAGCATCGGCTTGATATGAGGCTATTTTCTCTTTTAATGCTAATTTACCGGGATAGGGTATTTTTTGACTGATACCAAATTGCAGTTGTGTCATGGCTTCTTGGTCAAGATCAAAGGTATTAACAGGTAAGTTAAGCGTATTAAAGTTAAGTATTGGATCGGGCAAGCTACCCACTTGTGATGGAATGGCAGACATGGCTTCGGCTCGAGCCATCATTTCAGCAATACTTGGATTTTCACGTTGAACACGATCAAGTGCCGCTTGAATAGTCAGTACATCTAATTGTATTAGCGGAGTTGTACTGCTTTCAGGCAGATCTAAATCTAAGGGTGCTGCATGACTCAATTGGCTTGAGAACAGCAAAGCTAATAATAAGCTTGGTTTTATATTACACATGATTAAATACCTGATTTTATGACACATAGCAATATTTACAATGTAGTAAGATATTAGCTAGGAGAAATAAACGTCTTTGTCATTCCCGTGGAAACGGGAACCTAAGGACTGTAGAAGTAATAACTATCGTTGGATCCCCGCATACGAGAGGATGACAAACTTGTTTTAATTTCTACAACTGTGGTAGTTAATTAGATATTGGGGGGCGAAAGAGGGTCGAAGTATATTGTCGTGGGGTATCGACATGATATGCCATATACCAAGTATCTAGCTTTTGATTAACAACTAACTCAAAAGAGCGAGAAGGTATGCCAAAGCTAGTTGAGCATGAACCTAATGCACCGTTACAGTTGTGTTGCTCAGAGCAATGGCCACATTTTTGTTTAACTTGTTGCCCGTGGCAATCGCTCATATCCATTGTTGACATAGATTGAACTTGTTCTGTCATCGCAGAATCAGGCGTAGCATAAACAACAGTCATGGGTAAATACGCCATGATTGTGATTAAAATCAAAAGTAGTTTTCTAGTTGCTTTGTTCATAACATTGTTAAGTGTAATCCTTAATTTGGCATAATGCCACGTTAAAATAGGGACAACGAGAATTGAATTTAGTTTTTATTAGATTTATTTGTAAGTTTTAGTGTAGTACCGAGTCTAAGGATAAACACCATCTAAAGGGTATGCAATGGCTCAAAAAACAGATTATGACTTATGTATTATTGGTGGAGGTGCCGCAGGCTTAGTAACAGCAGCAGGTGCGGCATCGTTAGGTGCAAAAGTAGTGTTAATTGAAAAGCATCGGCTAGGTGGAGATTGTCTCTATACGGGTTGTGTACCGAGCAAAACAGTCATTCATTCTGCCAAAGTGGCTCATACAATTAAAGAATCGCACCGGTTTGGAATTTCTGCCCAGCTTGATGTTGTTGATCAAAGCAAGGTGATGCAACGCGTTTCTGAAGTCATTAAAACTATTGAGCCTAACGATAGTCCCGAACGTTTTCGGGCAATGGGAATTGAGGTTATATTTGCTGAAGCACAGTTTATTAGTGACGATCGCTTAAGAGTGGATGGGCGAGAAATAACGGCGCGTAAATTTGTTATAGCAACAGGAACGCGTCCTTTTATTCCATCTATTAACGGCTTAGATTCTGTTGATTATTGTACCAATGAAACCATTTTTAATATTAAAGAGAATATTGAACATCTTATCGTTATCGGTGCGGGGGCAATTGGCTGTGAAATGGCGCAAAGTTTTGTTCGTTTAGGCTCCAAAGTTAGTTTAGTTGGGCGTTCAGAATTACTAGCTCATGAAGATACCGATATGAGTGAAGTCGTTAAACAGCAGTTTATCACTGATGATATTAAGCTCTATTTATCCTCATCGCTGACACAGGTTGAAAAAATAGACAATGGACTTCGTATCACGTTAACAGAAGGCAATAATGATTCAGTCATTCAGATAGAAGGTAGTCATTTATTAATTGCAACCGGGCGCCAAGCCAATATTGATAATCTAGGGCTAGATAAAGCAGGTGTTGCCATTGAAAATAACCGTTTAGTGGTTGATGCGCGATTACGCACCACTAACAAACGGATTTATGCCTGTGGTGATGTGGCAGGACCGTATTTATTTACTCATATGGCGGAACATCAAGCAGGAGTTGTATTAAGAAACACTTTATTTCATTTGCCGGCCAAATCACAAACAAAGGGCATACCGTGGTGTACATTTACCGATCCAGAGCTTGCTCGTGTAGGCTTGTCGGAACGAGAAGCACAACAACAAGGTATTAAGCATCGCGTTTATACCTTTGCATTTGAAGAGTTAGATCGCGCTATTATCGCCGGTGAAACGCAGGGTAAAGTTAAAATAATCACTGCGCCAAATGGTAAATTATTAGGCGCATGTATTGTCGGCGCTCATGCGGGAGAATTGATCGCTGAGTATGTATTGGCAATTTCACAAGGATTGAATGTATCAGCCTTGAGTAATACCATTCATATTTATCCCACACTGGCTCAAATTAATCGACGGGTAGCCGATCAGCGAAGGAAAGAAGCATTAACACCCAACCGTAAACGATGGATAAAACGCCTATTTGGCTTGCGAGGTAAACATGATTAAAAAACTATTGCTTGTTGCAGTATTGATCGGACTGCTTGCCTTATTCTTTATCTATGGGGGGCAAGAATATTTAAACTTTGACAGTTTAAAGCTACATAAAAATGAATTATTAAGCTATGCGAATGCTAATTTTTGGCAAACCTTTTTTATCATTGGTGGCATCTATATTTTATCAACCATGTTAAATCTACCAGGTGCGGCTATTATGTCATTAGCAATCGGTTTCATTTTTGGTCGGTGGTATGGTACTTTATTGGCAATATCGTCAGCAACAATCGGTGCTGTGCTGGTATTTTGGATTGCCCGTTATTTAATCGCTGATTGGGCAAGACCGCGTTTAGAAAAAATGAAATCAACCCAAAATATTATGGCGCAATTGCAAAACGATGCCTTTAGTTATCTCTTGTTTATGCGAGCAGTGCCTTTGTTTCCATTTTGGTTTGTTAATATGGTGTTTGCATTTAGCCCGATCGATACTCGTCACTATGCGATAGGCACATTTTTAGGCATGTTACCGGTGAGTTTTGTGATTGTTAATTTAGGTCAATCCTTGTCAACGGTTGATAGTATGGAGCAATTATTTACCACTGAGGTCATACTATCATTTGTCATGATTGGTGTATTAGCATTAATCACCACGACAATAATGCGATATCGAAAAGCTAAAATAACCTTGAAAAAAACGGCTTAAATTTATGCTTGAAACTTTATCGAAGTTTGAAAACTCAACATTTCCAACATTGTTACGTGGCAATTTAGAAATTATACAACTTAATTTGGGCTATTTATGTAATTTAAGTTGCCTGCATTGTCATGTCAATGCAGGGCCGAAACGCACCGAATTGATGAGTAAACAAACCATTGACCAAGTTTTAGATTTTGCTAAAAAAACAGCAGTTAAAATTCTGGATTTAACCGGCGGCGCACCTGAGATGAATCCCCATTTCAGATATTTAGTTGAACAAGCTACAAAGCGTAATATTAGCATTATTGATCGATGTAATTTAGTCATTTTAGAAGAAGACTCTTATGAAGATTTGGCTGCGTTTTTAGCAGAACATAAAGTCACTGTGGTGGCATCCTTACCGTGTTATTTAGAAGAAAATGTTGATAAACAACGAGGCAATGGTGTATTCCAAAAGAGCTTGGTAGCATTGCAACGTTTGAATAGCTTGGGCTATGGTCAAGAGGGTGGTTCCTTAAAACTCGATCTAGTGTTTAATCCACAGGGTGCAACATTACCTCCCGCACAGGATACATTGGAAAAAAGTTATAAAACGTATTTAAAACAGCATTACGATATTGATTTCAATCAGTTGTACACCATCACTAATATGCCGATTAAACGTTTTGGTAGCACTTTACTCAGTAACGGTATTTTTGATGATTATATGCAGTTGCTTGTTGATAGCTATAACCCCGACATTATTGGACAGGTAATGTGTCTCAATACCATTAGTATCGATTGGCAAGGTTATGTGTATGATTGTGATTTTAATCAAATGCTTGATTTGCCGTTAGCTGATCAAAGCAGTGGCATTCATATTACTGAGATGAAAAACGACTCATTAGAACAAAGCTATATTGCAACACGACAACATTGCTATGGCTGTACCGCAGGGCAAGGTAGTAGTTGTGGTGGTGCTCTCTCTTAAATTTAACTTCTAGCTGTCATTCTCGCAAAAGCGGGAATTTAACGATAGTCGATATTGTAACGGCTCATAGATTCCCCACCTTCGCGAGGATAGGATGACAGACAAAGATAAGGAACAAAGATGGAATTAGAACACAGCGTATTAGATCGTTATTCAGAAGGAGCGGAAGCGCGACAGCCTGAACTTTGTTGCCCTGTTGATTATGACGCCAGTTTATTAAAGTTATTGCCGCAAGAAATTATTGATAAAGACTATGGCTGCGGCGATCCCTCTCGTTATGTGCGAGAAGGCGATGTTGTGCTTGATTTAGGAGCTGGATCGGGCAAGATCTGTTATATGGCAGCTCAACTTGTTGGTGATCATGGCAAGGTGATTGGCATTGATATGAATGATGATATGTTGGCCTTGGCTCGCAAATATCAAGTTGAAATGGCTGAGAAATTAGGCGGCAATAAAGTTGAGTTTGTTAAAGGTTTAATCCAAGATCTCGCTATTGATTTAGATGCCGTTGATCATCATCTTAAACAAACACCCATTAGTGATGCTGAAAGCCTGATTCGCCACCAACAATGGCAACAGGAACAATCAAGCCAAAGCCCGCTTATTGCAGATAATAGCATCGATTTAGTGGTGTCTAATTGTGTGCTAAATCTTGTGCATGATAGTGATAAATCTAAAATGATTGATGAGATTTTTCGTGTGGTTAAGCCGGGGGGACGAGTTGCTATTTCTGATATTGTGAGTGATGAATATGTGCCACAACACCTTAAAGATGATCCGATATTATGGAGTGGTTGTATTTCAGGTGCCTTGCAAGAACAAGCGATGTTGGATGATTTTGTTAAAGCAGGATTCGTTGCTGTCTCTTATGATAAATGGGAAAGTGAACCTTGGCAGGTCGTTGAAGGTATTGAGTTTCGCTCTGTCACCATTACTGCGACTAAACCCAAAGATGAACCTTGTTTAGATGTCGGTCATGCGGTGATTTATCGAGGGCCTTACTCTGAAGTGTATGATGATGAAGGCCATGTATATCCACGTGGTCAACGTATTGCGACTTGTGCTCGCTCCTTTGAATTGATGACACAAGGTGTTTATGGTGATGACTTTATCGGCATTACACCAAAAATATTACAAGAGCCAAAATCATGGTGTTCACCTGCTGGCACAATACGCCCAGCGAGTGAAACAAAAGGTGGTACGCATAGTGGCAATGAGTGTTGTGCTAATGAATCTAGTTGTTGCTAATCTCTTAGAATGGCTGAAATAAGTATTATTATCCCCAGTTTAAATGAAGAGACTGGGATCGTTGATTTTTTAAGTTCGTTACAGTCTTTACGCCCTCGATGCCAACTGATCTTGGTTGATGGTGGTAGTACTGATAATACGATGAAGTTGGCAAGTGCTTATGTGGACAAACTTATTATTTCATCTGCAGGGCGAGCTATTCAAATGAATAAAGGTGCAACTGTTGCTAATGCTCCAATACTATTGTTTCTTCATGCGGATACTTTGTTGCCACTTGATGCTATTGAACAAATTCACTATGCGACTAATCTGGGGTATCAATGGGGATGGTTTAACATTAAATTAACCGGGCATTATTTATTATCAATCGTTGCTTGGCTGGTGAATAAACGATCACGTTTGACGGGAATAGCAACGGGTGATCAGGCCTTATTCATTGATAAAACAATCTTTACGAAGTTGGGTGGATTTGCTGATATTAGTTTAATGGAAGATATTGAGCTGACATCAAGACTTAATAAGCTAGGTCAAGCGTATTGTATCCCGAGTAAGGTGATAAGTTCAGGTCGACGATGGTTGAAATTTGGCATTATTAAAACTATTTTATTGATGTGGTCGTTACGATTGCGTTATTTTTTGGGTACTAGCCCCTCCGAATTAGAACAACTTTATAGAAAGGGACAGTTTTGGAAGGATTAGAACGATTATCTATTTTTATTGGACTGTTAATCGTGATGATTATTGGCGAGCTTATTGCGCCTCGGCGACAAATTTCAAGATCTCGCAAACAACGATGGACCACTAATTTTGGACTTTCAATATTCAATATGGTCATTATGCGATTCACACTTGCTGGTGCGGCGCTTTGGGCTGCTGGCACTGCTCAAGAGCATGATTGGGGGGTATTAAACCTTGTTGAATTACCACCTTGGCTGGCAATAATATTAGGGCTTATATTGTTAGATCTAGCAATATATGGTCAGCACCGAGCATCACACCGCTGGCAATGGCTGTGGCGACTACATAAAGTACACCATACAGATTTAGATTTTGATGTGTCAACAGCAATACGATTTCACCCAATAGAGATATTTATTTCAATGTGTTACAAGGCGTTTGTTATCTTAATTATAGGTGTGGATCCATTTACCGTTCTTGTATTTGAAATTATCTTGAGCAGTTGTGCACTGTTTAATCATAGCAATGTGAAAATTCCATTAATGATTGATAAAGTGCTTCGTTTAGTGTTGGTAACGCCTGATATGCACCGAGTGCATCACTCCGTTATTCAGTCAGAAACAGATAGTAATTATGGCTTTTCAATCAGTGTTTGGGATCACTTATTCAATAGCTATATTGATCAACCGCAACAAGGCCATACTAATATGAAGATTGGTTTGTCAGGCTATCAAGATGAACATGATGTTCAATTAAAGACGCTTTTAGCAATGCCATTTAAGCGTGATATATAACTATCCTGATACAGCAATACTCGTTTTTTGCAAAGCACCAATAGCAGGGCAGGTTAAAACACGTTTAATGCCGGAACTTACTGCTGAACAAGCAAAAAATGTGCATAAAGAACTCACCCAGGGTTTATTGTCATTATTGTTTAATGCGCATCTCTGTCCTATACAACTTTGGTGTAGCCCCGATATGAAACATCCTTTTTTTGCGGATTGTGTGAAAGAGTATTCCGTTTCGCTACATAAACAACAAGGACATGATTTGGGGGAGCGAATGTCCCATGCCATTGTGACAGCATTAAAAACAGCATCACAGGTATTGCTAGTGGGTTGTGATTGCCCATCACTTACTGTTGCAGATTTAGATTTTGCTATTAATGTATTACATCAAAATGAAGATATTGTACTTTCACCCGCTGAAGATGGCGGTTATGTCATGATCGGAATGAAGCGAGCTAATCCATCACTATTCAGAAATATTGCATGGGGAAATGATCTTGTGTTGGATATGACTCGACAGCGAATTAAACAAGCCAACTTAAATTGCATTGAAACCCAAGAACAGTGGGATGTTGATGTCATTGATGATTTAAATCGCTATCAAAAAATCAGATCTAAAATGTAACAATATTTAATACTAAACGTCTTATTCAGTACTGCTCAATAATGCAGATAGTGATCCAACTGGAAAAATAAATCCTTTGGCACTAGAATAAATTAGTGATTTTTCGGTCGACTTCGAGCTATATAGTAAAAGTTGGAATGTGTTTTCTGGAGAGAATTTTGATTTTGTCATTACGGTCTGTGGCAATGTGGCACAAGAAATATGTCCATGTTTTGCTGGCAAGCCGAAACATATTCATTGGGGCGAGCCAGATCCTGCTGCTGTTATTGGTTCTGATGAGGATAAACATCACGCTTTTTCAGACTGTTTTAAGGTGTTTTATTCTAGGATTAAACGATTGCTTAGAGGCTTGAATAAAAAACAGCATCAAACTGATAGCAATGAAATAATGCAATTGATGTTAGATTTAGCTAATAGTTGATCTGATATTAATTTCATCTTAGTGTTGGTATTCAAGTAAAATGATTTCCTAAATAAAGTGGTTTAAGGTAGGAAATATGAAGAAGTTTGGTGAAAAAGGTGTATACGAGGATGAATTTGAGGATGAAAGTAGTAAATCTCAAATTAAACGTGAGCTATTAGAGCTTAGAGAATTGGGTAAAGAGTTATTAAAGCTGCCAATCAAAGATTTAGATAAATTGAATCTGTCAGAACGCTTATATGAATCACTTATGAAAGCGCAAGGCATGGTCAAAGGCGCGTTGAAGCGACAAATAGGCACTATCGGTGGTTTTATTGTTTATGAAGACCATAATGCTATTAAACTGCAAATAGATAAGATAAAACAAGTACATAATGGTCAGGTGAAAGAGTTTCATCAATTAGAACAATGGCGTGATGAACTTTTGGCTGGTGATAAAGAGGTAATGACTATTTTACGGAATCAATTTGAAGACTTTGATATGCAACATGTGCGGCAATTGGTTCGAAATGCAAATAAAGAAGAAAAGCTTGAAAAGCCACCTAAATCATCACGCTTATTATTTAAATATTTGCAACAGTGTCAGGCTCAGACTGATTAATATTTAGGAATTTGAATAATAAATTTAGCGCCACCGAGGTGACTGTTTTCTAGTTTTATTTCACCTTGATAGGCGGTAATAATATCGCTGGCAATCGCCAAACCCAGTCCTTGTCCTTCAATTTGTGTATCAATCCGTTTACCTCGTTTGAGTATGTCTTCTCGGGCGTGAGGAGGGATGCCATTGCCATCATCATCAATATGGATTTCAACCAGATTGAGTTGTAATGTCATAAATACAGTGACTTTACTATTACAGTATTTATAGGCATTTTCGAGTAGGTTACCTAATAATTCATACATATCACCTTCATCAGCATGAATATAAATATCGTGTTCGATTTCACATTGTTGGTGAATGTTTTTAGCTTTATATACCTTATCGAGTGAGGATAAAATCTTATTGATAATATTGGCTAAAGAGACGGGCGCTAGGAAGCTACTTTGACCTTCTGTGGAGGCGCGTTGTAGTTGGTAGTTTACTAAGTCACTAATGCGATCTATTTGTTCGTGACCTAATTTTTTTAGCCCTGTTAAATCGGCACTATTTTCGAGTTCACCTCTAAATACGGCCAATGGTGTTTTTAGGCTATGAGCCAAATCTGCTAATGAGTTCTTATAACGATCTCGACGTGATTCTTCATGACTGAGTAGGGTGTTAATATTTTCTGTTATTTGGTTTAGCTCTTTAGGATAATCACTGGGTAAACGATTGCGATCACCGGTTTTTATTGCCTGTAAATCTATTGCCACATCATGCAATGGGCGTAAACTCCAACGTAGAATAAAGGCTTGAGCAATAAGTAATATTAAACCTGTTCCACCTAACCATTGCCATAAACTCATCTGAAACTCGGCTTTTTGCTGAACGATAATATCAAGATCTTCGGCTATATTTAAGGTGTAATGAAATTGTTCACCTTGTTCATTTTCCCAAACAATACCATAGGCTAGATTCAGCATGCTGATATTGTCATTCAGCCAAATAGTAGAGAAATGTTCATTGGTTGCACCAGGATAATCGGGTAAAGGGATTGATAAACCTAACATGGATTTCGATTGCCAAATAATATCTTTGCTGCTAGTAATTTGAGCATATAGCCCTGAGTTTGGCACTGCAAATTTAGGTTCCGCAATGTCGTTGGGCATAGCAACAAAACCAGAATCATCAAACTTGGCAGCAATTAAGATGCTATACATATAGTTCTGAATTTGTTTTCTTTGAGCGCTATCGGCACTAGCCTGAAATGCATTATTCAAGCTAAAAGCAGACAGCCCTAAGAATGCCGTTAATACCAGACTAACAGCAAGCAGTAGACGCTGGTTAAGTGAAAGTTGTTTAATTGTCACGAGGTAAAGTCAGTCGATATCCTCGACCACGTAATGTTTCTATGGGGTTAAGTGACTTGTCGGGATCTAATTTATTACGTAAACGTTTTATAAACACCTCTATGACATTGCTATCTCGATCATGATCTTGTTGATATATATGATCGGTTAATTCTGTTTTAGATAAGACATTACCGGCATTAAGCATTAAATAATGAAGTAGGCGATATTCGTATGCGGTTAAATCAACAATGTCACCATTATTGGCCACTTCTTGGCTGCTGGGGTTCAATGATATCGGCCCACATTGCAGAGTTGAACTGCTCCAGCCAGATGCGCGACGCGCTAAGGCATTAATCCGGGCTAATAATTCTTCAATATGAAAGGGTTTAACAAGGTAATCATCTGCACCAGATTCTAAGCCTTCCACCTTATCTTGCCAACGACCGCGAGCGGTTAGGATGATAATAGGGAAATCTTTACCTATACTACGAAGTTGTTGAATAAGTTCAATGCCAGATAGTTTTGGCAAGCCTAAATCAATAATGGCAACATCGTAGGGATATTCTGTACCAAGATATAAACCTTCTTCGCCATCTGCAGCAGAATCAACCGTCAAATGTTGTTTTTTTAGTTGTTCTGTTATTTGTTCACGTAAGTGAATTTCATCTTCAACAAGTAAAATTCGCATAATTATCTGAGTTCCTAGCGTGGAGACTGTCCTGTTTTAGGATCAATTAAATACATCTTCATTGTACCGTTATCATGAAGAACTTTGGCTTGAAAAACAGTTTTATTATTAATTTTTGTAGTTTCAATGGACAATACTTTGCCATTTGACTCTGATCTAATCAGTTTTGCTGCAGATTCTTTAGACAGTGGAAGTTTAATATCATCAGACAATTGCGTTGCAAATATCGGAGAGGATATTAAAAGAATGGCGAGAGTAATAGTGTATCGTAACATTTATATTTTGAGTAGTTTTAATCATATTGAAGTTAAGCGTGCTAAGTGCCACCAAGAGATGTGGCACTTAGCACTTAGCACATTAACTTATTTTGCTTTTTTAGGTTTAACAACACCAATAGCACCATCAGATCGTGCTTTTAAATATGCATACATCTGATCACGACCTGCCATGACTTTTTTGTTCTTTTTCCATGCTGGCATGCTGCCTATTGTGCCAGACTTACCATTACCAACTGTTGAGAAAAAATCATCTTTACTGATGAATTTTAAGCTTTCGGCTAGATCGGGTCCAACCATGCCTTGACCATAAGTACCATGGCAACGAGCACACCAATTGCGATATAACTTAAAGCCTTTGTAACTATCGGCATCCAGATGATTGTCATTTGTCACTGTGTATGGTTTTTCATCGGCATGCGCAGGTAGTGATACCGTAGAAAATGCAATAGTGGCTGCGCTAATCAACATGATAATTTTTGAATTCTTCATATTTCTCTCCAGATTTAAAATAGTGTTACTTAGTTTTTATGGATGATGTTAAGACCATAGCAAAATAAAATGAACCTAAGCTGAACACGATTTTTTTAGTAATAACGACGACTAGCAGGACGAACAGAAACCTCAACGGGAAGACGATTACCAGGATCGTAATCCATACGTGATGTATAGGTCTGACCTTGGTAACGATATGTCACCTGATAGCCATCAATACGCTGTTCTTGGTGATATGATTGAACGGTACGACACTCATCACCACGGTTATAACGTGATGTTGGTTGAGCTTGATAGCCTAAATCACGACCAATAGAGCCACCCAATAACACCCCCGCAACCGTTAATATTTTTTTACCGTTGCCGCCACCCAATTGATTGCCTAAAACACCACCAATAATACCGCCGGCAATGGTTGTTGTATAAGACTCACGTGGTTGATAATCACTTCTATGATAATTATGACTACGACACTCGCGCCGAGGTGAAGCCACACGAACAGAGGTGTAAATAGGCTCTACATGTGTAACGCGAGCCGTATCATCAAAGCGATGTTGATTGTGCCGCTTATGATGTTTGTCGCCTGCTAATAGAGCAGTTGAAGATAATGTTAATAGAGATACTAATGTTGTAGTTGCTAATAAATGTTTCATGACAGCCCTCCTGTTTTGTTAGCTGTTGTGTGTAGATTAACAAAGCAAAACTGAATGGAAACTGAATGATTTGGAATTTATTGGATTTTTAAAATATGAGAGTTATAGTGACTGCTGTTAATATATTTGAATAGCAATCTTCTTGTAAATTATGGTGTTATATTTTATCTAAGCCATTTGGTAACAATTAAAAAGGAAAATCATCAACATACCTTTCACATGATTTAGAATCCCAGTAACCATATTTAGAACAAACACCACGATCATTTTCATTCATTAGTGCTTTGCAAAAAAAGCATTTAGAAGAATTGTTAACGGCTATAACGTTAGTAGATATACTTCTTTTTTTATATGACTCAGAAAATGTCTTATTTTTAGATATTAAATCAGATAAGGTTCCATCACTTCTTTCTGCATACCCCTGCAAAATCTAATGAGTCAATTTTTATTGTATCGCTCATATTGTTTTTAGCCTAACGGGTTATTAACAATGAATTAACTATGTGGATTAAAATTCATAGGGATTAGTGTTTCAACACAAAGCCCACTGCTTATCTAAACGCTTAGATGAAACAGGGTAGGCAGTTTTAACACCTTGGGCAAAGAGTGATATTCGAAGCTCTTCTATCATCCAGCGGTAGTGTTCAAACTCGGTTGATGATTGGTTGTTGATATTGTTTAAATAGTGTTGCCAATGGGGTTTAATTTCATTCATCCATTGTTGATCGCGGCTTGGGTTTTCTGCTAATTTATCTAAGCGTTGTCCGATGGCTTTAAAGTACAGCGGCAGGCGTTTTAGAGCATGATCAGGTGTGTGGTGAGCGAAGCCTTGATAGAGCAAATAATGGAGTTGCTGTTTAATATCTTTGATGGCATTTAGTGCTGTGAGTGGCATTTTCCCTGATAATCGTCTAGCGATAGTGTGATATTCAGCCAATGGCATGGCAACTTGTTTGGCAAGTTCTGTGGCGGTTGAAATTAGCTCGCTACGTTTATCTTCTAACCGTTGTTCAAAGTCTTGTTTACTACGAATGGGTGCTTGGTCGAGCAAAAAACAGCGATCAACAGCGAGATGAATTAAATCTGTTTTAAGCTGTTCGCATGGTGTTTTATTATTGTCTTGCTCTTCATCACCATAAGGAGAGGGTTGAACATTGACATAGTGCAGACACATTTTTTGTATATCGGGCAGGTGTTTACTTAGGTATTTAACAGAATCTTTCTGTGCCAATAAAAACAAGCGGCGTAGGCCTTTTGCAGTGAATGCATCGGCTTGTTTTCGGGTGTCCATCAGGGTTAAATCAATTGAATCTTCTTTATCGACTAAGGCTGGATAGGCGGTCATTTCTAAGCTATTTTGATTGAGAGTGATGCTTTCTGGCAAGTCATCAAATGACCATGATGTTAAGCCTTGTTGTTCATAGTCACTGTCGGGCATTTGTCTAAAACTGGCGGCAGCTTCTTTTGCCCATTTTTGTTTTAATTGCTCTAAATCACGGCTTTCATCAAGCAGTTTTCCATCTTCATCCAGCAATCGGAAGTTCATTTGCAGATAATTGGGTAGGTCGGAAACATTCCAATCGGATACGGCAATTTCAATGCTCGTTTGTTTGCGAAGTTGTTCGCTTAATGCAATAAGCAGGCTACCTGATTCGATAGACATATTCTTCAAACAATTATCAGCATAGGTCGGCACAGGGATAAAATGACGACGTTGTGATTTTGGTAAGCCTTTGATTAGAAGGATAACTTTATCACGTAACAAGCCGGGAACCAGCCATTCATAACGTTCGGCATTGGTTTGGTTTAGCAGTGATAACGGGATGCTTTGAGTGACACCATCATGTGACTTTCCTGGCTCAAAATGATATTCCAATGTTAAGGGCACAAGATTGACCAGCATTTGATCCGGATAAGCGTGATCGGTGATGTGATCAGCTTGGTGATGCATTAATTCATCACGATCTAAGAACAGCAATTTCTCTTGTTGTTGTTCGGCTTTTTTACGCCATTTTTCAAAGCCAGCACCGTTAACAATGTGGGCGGGTATGCGTTGTTTATAGAAATCAAACAGCACTTCATCATCGACTAAGACATCACGGCGACGTGATTTTTGTTCTAATTGTTCAATGCTTTTGATTAATTCAATATTGTGATTAAAGAACGGCGCAGGGCAGTACCAGTCACCTTGTACTAAGGCATCACGGATAAATATCTCATGAGATTTAACCGGATCGATAGCACCAAAATGCACTCGACGACGGGCGACAATTGGCAATCCATATAATGATATTTGTTCAAAAGCGACAACTTGAGCAGGTTTCTTTTCCCAATGTGGATCGGAATATTGCTTTTTCACCAAGTCGCCAGCAACAGGTTCTATCCATTCCGGTTCAATCTTGGCGACAATACGAGCATATAAACGGCCTGTTTCAACTAGTTCTGCCGCCATGATCCACTTGGGACCTTTTTTGTGCAATGCAGAACCGGGGAAGATTTTAAGTTTCAGGTTTCGCGTACCGGTGTATTCTGATTTATCGGTTTTAACTGCGATATTACTCAATAAACCAGACAGTAGGGCTTGATGTATTTCACGATAATCAGCAGGGATCTGATTAGGTTTTAAACCCATTTGTGTCACTTGCACATGTAATTGCTGATGAATATCATGCCATTCACGCAAGCGAATAAAGGATAAAAAATGCTCTTTACAGTATTTGCGTAATTTGTTTTGTGTCAGGTGCTTTTTCTTATCGTGATACAGCGCCCACAGTTTGATAAAACCTAAGAAATCAGAACGTTCATCTTTGTATTTATTATGTGCTTCATCTGCCGCTTGTTGTTTATCCATCGGGCGTTCACGTGGATCTTGAATACTCAAAGCACTGGCAATAATTAGTATTTCAGTTAAGCAGTTTTGTTTTTGGGCTGATAACACCATACGAGCAATACGAGGATCTATCGGCAATTTTGCCAGTTGTCGCCCAGATTCTGTAAGATTACGCTGACGATTTACCGCGCCAAGTTCTTCTAATAAACGAAAACCATCATTAATCATCTTCTCTGGTGGAGGATTAATAAATGGGAATTGAGCCGGATCGCCTAATTTAAGCGATGACATTTGCAAAATAACAGAGGCAAGATTGGTGCGTAATACTTCAGGATCGGTAAAAGCAGGGCGATTCTTAAAGTTATCTTCATCATAAAGACGAATTGCGATACCGGCGGCAACACGACCGCAACGCCCGGAACGCTGGTTGGCACTAGATTGCGAGATCTTCTCAATTGGCAGACGTTGCACCTTATTTCGCACACTATAGCGACTAATTCGTGCAAAACCAGGATCAACTACATAGCGAATACCTGGCACAGTCAATGACGTTTCTGCCACATTGGTTGCCAAAACAATTCGACGATGACCGCCTGTTTTAAAAACACGGTTTTGTTCTGCGGCTGATTGGCGAGCAAGTAGGGGTAAAATCTGTGTTTTAGGCGGATGATGTTTGCGTAAGGCTTCAGAGACATCACGAATATCACGTTCACCTGATAAGAAGACCAGAATGTCGCCTTGACCTTCTTTGCATAACTCATCTACAGCTTCAACAATGCCACGGATCATATCGTAATCACGTTGCTCGTCATCGTCACCAGCAGGCGGGCGATAACGTAGTTCAACCGGGAAGGTTCGACCTGTTACTTCAATCACAGGTGCATTATTAAAATGTTCGGAAAATCGTTTAGTATCAATGGTTGCCGAGGTGATAATGACTTTTAAATCAGGACGCTTTGGCAAAAGTTGTTTGAGATAACCCAGCAAAAAGTCGATATTAAGACTGCGTTCATGCGCCTCATCGATAATGATAGTGTCATATTGATTTAAGAATTGATCATTTTGCGTTTCTGCCAGCAAAATACCATCCGTCATCAACTTGATATAACTACGATCGGCATTAACTTGATCATGAAAACGGATTTTATAACCAACAATATCACCAAGCTCACTTTTAAGCTCTTCAGCAATCCGATTTGCTACCGTTCGTGCCGCCAATCGTCGGGGCTGAGTATGACCAATCATGCCGGCAACACCGCGACCCAATTCCAAACAAATTTTAGGGAGCTGTGTTGTTTTACCCGATCCCGTTTCACCACTGAGGATAATTACTTGGTTTTCTTCAATTGCCTTTGCTATTTCTTCCCGTCTATCAATAACGGGTAAATCACCATCGAAGATCGGTTTCGGCAAATGTTGTTGGCGTAAAGCACGACGTGCAACAGACTTGCTGATTTGTTTTTCTAAGGTATCAACGTGATCGGTTTTAATCGTTTCTTGGCGACGTAAATAATTGAGTTTACGGCGTAGCGGAAATTGATCTGCCAACATTGTTGTTTTCAGTAATTGTTCTAATTGTTGTAGTCTTTGTTTCAAAATAATTTAGCTGTTCGGTTAGATTTTATTGTTTGATCTGCTCAAACAGTTTTTTATTATACGATGCGGTAGCAAAAGCACCCCAGATCATGCAGATAGGCCAAACAAGGAATAAGCCCATACCGAAGGTGATTACAGCAGTAATAATTGAGACTACTGACATGATAACTGCACCCCAGATAGTGCTATAAAGCATACCTATTGAGCCAAATAAAAAAGTGAGGATCAGTGATATTCCGACACTTTTCGTTGATGTAACAATAATGCGTTGGGTGGGGATATTATTATCTGACATATTAACAACCGCTATTGTTGATTTTTCCATCAGGCATGGTGGTATTACAGAATTTCACCCCGCGAAAACTCGTATCTTTTGTTGTGGCTCCGGTTAAATCGACATCGCTTAAATCAGAGAAGTTAAATTTAGCATTTGATAAATTAGCATCTTTAAAGTTTGCGCCAGTGAAGTTTGCGTTATCTAATAATGAGTTCGATAGATCGGTGTTTCCGAGGTTTGCACCTTGTACTCTTGAGCGAGTGAACCACGTGCCGACTAATTTAGCACCACTGTAATTTGTGCCTTTAAGAGTGGCTTCACTCATATCTGCACCGCTAAGATCTTTACCACTTAAATCAGCATCACTTAGATTACAGTGATGGCATATTTTAGTTTCAAATAAGCGATCAATATAAATTTGGTCGAAAGCCATTGCGGGTGAAACTATGACTATTCCAGCTATAAGTGACATTAACTTCATTATCTATTCTCCTGAATTTACTGGATTATTCCAGCTGTTAATATAAAACTGTTCAGTCAATGGACGGCGGTTACGTTCTTTTAGTTCCCGTTCAAGCTGTTCTTCATTCAGACTAGCTAACGGTGCTGGATAGCCGATTGCAATCATTGCCCAACATTTAATTTCATCAGGTAATGAGAATGTTTTTCGTAATTTGTCGGCATCATAGCCACCCATTTGATGGCTTGTTAAACCAAGTGATGTTGCTTGCAAACATAAGCTAATACTTGCCGCGCCGGTGTCATAGCCACCCCAGCGGTTGTCTGCATTATTATGGCTAAAGTGTTGAACCGATGTCGTTAAAATCAATAAAGGTGCGTTTTTTGCCCATTCTTGATTACCGGGTGATAAGCAATCTAATGCTTTTTTCCAAGCACTTTCATCTTGATTTCGATCCCAAACGAGAAATCGCCATGGTTGGTCGCCATAACATGAGGGTGCCCAGCGAGCTGCTTCACAAAGGGAAATTATCTGTTCATGGCTAATAGGTGTAGAAGCATCAAAAACGCGACCACTCCAGCGTTCAGAGAGTAGTGGGGCTATATCTTGTTCTGTTTCAGCTGGCTTACCAATCACGGTGAGATCCTATTTTTTAGGCAGTTGGATTGTGGGTTCTTTTGCGGCACGATAAATTGCCACAATATGGCCAATTGACATCACTAAGTTGGAGTTTGTTTTGTCCAAGATCTCATTGGTCATTTCCAAACGTTCCTCTTTTTCTAAACCACTGACGCGAACTTTAATCAATTCGTGTTGCTCAAGTGTCTTATCAATTTCAGCCAACACGTTATCGCTTAAGCCTTTGTTACCAATCATTACCACGGGTTTGAGTGGGTGAGCTAGGCTCTTTAAATATCGTTTTTGTTTATCATTAACTGCCATGCGAGATGTTACCTGTATTAAAATGAACGGCAATTATATCAGGAACATATAATGACGTGCGTAACTTCCTGATTTATACCGGTATAAATCACAGCATCAAAACAGCCATATATCAGAGCTTTAGCGTTGTGCGGTGTATCATTCAGCATCATTTTAACATCTATATTTCAGGCATATTCTCTGCACCGGCTTGGGCATACTTGGGTTTAAGTACTGGCGATAAGTTTGCCGACTAAACCTTATCGCTGTTCTGCTGGGAAGCTAACAATTGGCTATGGTCGAAACATAGAAGATATTGGCATATCAAAAGAAGAAGCCACGATTATGCTTCACGAAGAAGACGTCCGACTGGCCACTGAAACGGCGGCACAATTTAACTAGTATCGACGGTTAGATAATGTAAGGCAAGATGTGATCATTGAAATGATATTTCACCTGGGCCTGCCTCGATTCCTTGGCTTCAAAAAGATGATCCAAGCATTGCGTGAAGATGATTATTCGAAGGCGGCTATTGAAATGCTGGATAGTAAATGGGCGTGTCAAGTTGGCGTTCGAGCCAGTACACTTGCAAACATTATGGATAATGCTAAGGTGGGCGTTAATTAAATTAGTCACTATCGACCGGTTGAACTCACAACCCAAGGTGGACATTGATTAATTCCTAACAAACTGGGATTATTGCCACTCTGGATATAAAAGCATAAATCAATGGAGTCTGACCCCATTGATTTACATTAAAAATAACTTGCATTTTTGGACTTATAATTCTTATGATTATAAGTCAGTATGAAAATATTTCTTGTTTTTTCAACTACTTAAATATACGGTTACGAAATTAACTCGGCGTTAGATGGTTACTGATTTAATTATTATTATGAGTAAATACTTGGAGTTCAAATGAAAGAAATAGTTGATGCCATCGGTACTCGAATTAAATCTCCATATTTTGGATATTCTATTTTGGCGTTTATCGCACTGAACTGGCGAGAGATATTTTTAATATTACTGTCCGAGAGCGCTCCTCAAGCTAGGATACTTGAATTCGACCAAGCAACGAGTTTTTCGTCGTTGTTAGGATTGCCATTGTTAATCGGGGCTTTGGTAGCATTACTAACTCCTTGGGTAAAATTAATCTTTGAATATTCATCAAAAAAACCAATTGAATTAATAGATGTTCTTAAATTAGAGGCTCAACATAAAATCACTATTAAACAAGCACAATTGGAACAATCAAGGACTGATTTCTTTGCAATAAAGGAAAAGGAGTTAATTGAACGAGCCAGAAGAGATGAGGAGGTTTCAGCAATTGCTAACGAAGAAACCAAAGAGAAACTCTCTATAGAGCTCGAGCAACTCAGGAACGAGCGTGACAAATTGTCACATGAAGTTAGAGAAAAAGACACGAAAGAAAGTCTAAAAGACCCTTTGCTAGCTTTATCAAAATTATCTGATCCTGCAATAGAGATATTGCTTGCTACTAAGAATAATAAGAACGGAACGATAAAAATCATTGCCACCCTACAGGGTCGAGCCATTCATGCTGGAACCGACACATTTGGAACCGAAGATCAGAGGACTTACGTCAAGTACGAAGAAGGTCTAGAAGAGTTAGTAGAATTAGGACTAGTAAAATCGAGAGACCTTAGCGGAGATGTTTACGAGCTAACGAGCCTAGGCTGGGAAACAGCGAATGTGCTTTAACAAGCGCTTAAATTGCAAATCAATAGGATCAGACTCGATTGATTTATGGCTGGGCCTGATACCGCTTAATAATGCGTTAAACAAATGACCGCTTTTGGCACAGTGCAGACGTAATAAGAAAAATTTGGTTAGAATGACTTAAGTGACTGTTGACGACCCAAAGCGGACATTGATTAATTCTTGAAAAGTTGGGAATATAAAGGAGTGATCGAAAACTATGATCTGTAGCGAAAAATGAATAAAGCGCCTAACAAGGCATATGGAGCATAGATGTCCTTAGATAACTTGGTCAGAGAAATACAAAGGAAAATAGGTAGAAATATACTTCTATTCCAACAACTTGAATACGGATTAAAATATGTAGTTGCGAATGGGCAGTTCTCGGGGTATTCAAGTGAATTAGAAAGCATTATTGCCACGAGAAAATCTAGTGTAAACACGCAAACTTTGGGGAAGCTAGTTGGGCAATTTGTTGAAACCAGTAATCCAACAAGAAATGATTATTCGACTGAATCTGATGAAATCAAAGAGCCGCGTATTTCGTATGATTTTCGAATAGAAACTGATGAAAACAGTTATAAAGAAAAAAAAGAATCACTATCGAAGTTAGTATTAGAAAGAAATAAGTTAGTTCATCATCTACTTCCAGAACTGGATCCAAAGTCTTTAGAGAGTTGTAAAAAAGTTGAGAAAAATCTTGATGAACAAGCGGATAAAATCCGTAATGAACTTATAAGTGTTCAGTCTATAGCTCAAGCCCTCTCAGAGGGCAGGAAAAAATTAGCTGATTACTTAAGTTCAGATGAATGTGAAAAAGAGTGGTTACTTTCATTTCTGAGGCAAGATCGATTAGTTATTTTACTTGCAGAAATTGCAAGCCAAGTTGCTAGAGAAGATGGTTGGACTTTAATGAATACTGCTGGGAATTTAGTGAAACAACATGCCCCTGATGAACTAGCATCACTTCATAAAGGTACTGAACATAAATCATTAAAATCACTAATGATTAAAACTGAGCTGTTTGACTTTAATGAAGAGACAACAGCTAAAGGCGGTATAAGAGTCTTATACAAGATGAAAGATGGCTACGAACTATCATATGCCTAACAAGGCCATGATGTCGGAGCTAAATGAATGACCGCTTCTGGCACAGTGCAGACGTAATAAGAAAAATTTGGTTAGAATGACTTAAGTGACTGTTGACGACCCGAAACGGACATCACTATCTCAATACTATTGAGCTTAAGAAAAATTTGATATAGCATGGACCAAGGTAAGTAAACCGATAGACTCATAATTCCCTGTTTTGTCTTGATTATCGAATTACTAGGAATTATAGTCCGTATATGTATAGGAATTACAGGGAAACTTCTTTCCTGTTAATAACAAGTTAGGCATCACTAGTATCCAGGAGCAGTATGCAAGTATCTAGACGAACAAAATTTTCTTTAGCTCAATTACTAACTGTTATAGAACGACCGACTGTACGTGTTATTTTTGAAAAATTTGGGTTAGACCCAGATACAGTTTCTTCCCCAGAAAACATCAGTGATGAAATTACTGATGCAGATGCGCAAGCTCTTTCAGATTTGATTATTGAATTGATACAGACCAAAAATACCATTAGGTATGGAGTGTCGCCTAGATATAAATTTGATGAGCAATTTTCAATATTAGAAAAATCTTTATTACTTGATGGGTATTTAATCGAAGACAAATCGATTAAGGCTCTAGATCCGAATTTTGTTGGGGTTGAACCTGTTGAAGATGCACTGATAAAAGAGCTCGATGATTCAACCTTACAAAATAAGGTTGGTGTAAAACAAGCAGTAAAAGCTTCAGCCGATGATTTTGTCAAAGCACAACCAGATTATAATGGTAGTTTAACTAATATTCGTATTGCACTTGAAACACTTGTGAGAGAAATTGCATTAGAAAAAGGGTTTACGACAACAAGGACAGGTAATACTTGGGGTCCATCATTAGCTCACCTAAAAACTAATGGCTTCATAGATCAAAAAGATGAAAGTGCATTATCATCAGTGTTTACTTTTATTAGTAATGGCTCTCATATTCCACTCGGTTTTAGTCAAGCGGAGTATGTTCGTCTAGGTAGGAATATGTGCACATCGATGTGCTATTTTGTCATTAAAACGTACAATGCCTAACAAGGGTTTTCAAGTCGGACAAATTACAGTTGGCTTTTTGCTCGTGCCTCACTTATTTTAGCCAACTGCAATTTGCCGCTTAAAACGGCGTTATGCGGCAGACGCGAATTATTTTAAATTTATTTTTCGTGGTTTGTGTTTTACAAATATTATTGCACTTGTTGCCTTTTCATTGTTTTGGTAACTTAAGTGTCAATTATTCTGTTTAAGCTTTTTGCTAAACAGTTTTTCGCCAAGGTAAGTTTGGTGGTAAAAATCACTTTATTTAAGTGGCTCGAAATTCATGGTTTGGTGCGTCGCGTTGCGTGGGAGTTTTTTAATTCTACGGTCGGGCTGCCACAAAATGTTATATAAATGGCGTTGTTTATGGTAATCGCAACCAGCGCATAACAAGCTAATCAACAGGACAAAAAACAGTTTGCTGTTTCGTTCCTCAACATTTTAGCAAACTATTTTTTGCCCGTTATTAGGGCGTTAGCAATAATCAAGAGTATGCATGAATATCAACTTTAGAGAAGCCACACTTAAAGATTCTGAACTAATAGGTTCCTTGGTCGTAGAACTTACAACTGAAATTTGTGAGTTAACAAAAGCACAGCATTTTGATATTGATCTCAATGGTACAATTCAACGTTGTCATGAACTAATTAAGGATGGCCATTATTCCGCAATTATTGGAATGCATGAGAATAACCCTATTGCTGTAGTTACTATGACAGAAACATATGCATTATATGCTGGTGGTAAAATTGGCGTGATCCAAGAGTTCTATGTTTCTCCTGAATTTAGGGCTTCTGGTGTAGGTTCTATGTTAATAGAGCAAGTTCACGGTTATGGTAAAAAGCATAATTGGTCATGCATAGAATTATGTACTCCACCTTTACCCGAGTTTGAGCGAACATTAAACTTTTACCAAAAAAATGGTTTAATACCTGTTGGTGGTCGTAAAATGAGGCAGGCATTGGCGTAAATTATTGCTAACAAGCAATTCAACAAGGACAAAAAACAGTTGGCTTTTGTTCACTCCGTTCACTATTTTAGCCAACAATTTTTTGCCTGTTAATTGGGCGTTATGCATAAAAAGGTAAACAAGGTATGACACATAAAATTATAGCTCTAAGAGGAATAGCCAATGTTGGCAAGTCGCAGACAATTAAGAATGTCTATGAGTCTCTTGTATCAAAATTTCCTGATGCAAAAATAGAACATCTATCCATAGGTGTGGATATTAGGGTTGTTATTACAGTCAATGGTGTAAAAGTTGGTATAGAAAGCCAAGGAGACCCAAGTAGTCGCTTATTTTCAAGCATCAAACTATTTGTCGAAATCAAGTGTAATGTGATTATTTGTGCCACTAGAACAAGAGGTGGGACAGTTGACCTTGTAGAAAGTCAAAAACCAGAATATTCAATATTATGGCATGAGCAAAAAGTAGTATCTAGTGGCAAAGAAAGCCAAATTAAATCTAACTTAGCTATGGCAATCACTATTCTAGACGAAGCTCTGGCTGTAATTAATGCATAACAAGTCACTGCAGTTGACCAACAATACGCCGCTTCGCTCTGTATTGTGGTCAACTGAGTTCAAGCGTTAGAACAAACAAGGATATATAGTGCAATATAAAATTTTCGTTAGTTACTCAACTCATGACATTGCTCACGTTGAACTCCTAATGCAGCAACTAAGCGACACTCCTATTGATGTGTTTGTTGCAGAACACTCGGTTAACCCTAGCGAAAATTTAGGGGCTAAAATATCAAAAGCAATTGAAGAATGTGATTTATTTGTTGTTTTATGGAGTGAGAATGCCAAAAACTCTGGATGGGTATCGCAAGAAATAGGCCGAGCAGATGCATTAAAGAAAACGATATTACCTCTAGTGCTAACAGAAGGTCTTACTTTGCCGGGCTTTATCAGCAATCTAAAATATCTTTCTATCTATGAAGAACCCTCAAGTGCAATATTGAAGGCAAGAGAAAGTATAGTTAATCTATATAATCAAAAGACAAAAATGCTTGAGACAAAAATGCTTGCTCAAGTTGAGGCAAAGAAACAAAAAGGTAAAAATGACTTGGCCGTGATTGCTATTGGGGCATTTGTATTGTGGGCGTTCAGCAAGTAAATGTTCTAACAAGAACATGAAATTCACTCCAGCCACAAAAAGCGTGACTTCCGTTGGGACGCTCGTACCTCGCGCCCCTTATGTAGGTCGTTAGCCATCAAAGGATTATCAGAATCAATGGGGTCAGACTCGATTGATTTATGGCTGGGTGTGATACTGCTTAGTAAAGCGGTAAAACCAATGACTGCTTTTGGCACTTATCCGCCTGTTAGATAATAACTACTGGTTACTTCATATTTGGCAGTGGCACCTGCAAACATCATTAGCTGCAGGGAGAATGACATTCCTTTGCCTGTGCCACTGCCTGAAGCAGATTATGATTGTTGATGGGGGTGTCAATTTTAGGATATGAGGCTGAACCAATAATCACAACTGCTATATAATAACTGGACTCACACCTATTATGGAAATAGGGTGCTTTAATAAATGTGTGCATGAATGAGTACATAACAAATAAATAAAGCATTTAGACGCGCCAAATATCCGTTATATACCAGTCACTTATCATATATTAGTGATTATATCAGGAACACCAAATGACAAAACATAAGTTTACCGTTACCACCGCTCGCGGCATGATGCCTTTGCTCGTAAAAGAGCTTATTGAGATGGGTATTAAGGATACTAAAGAAGAGCCGGGCAATATTCGATTTATTGGCACAATGGAAGATGCCTACCGCGTTTGTTTGTGGTCTCGTATTGCTATTAGGGTGCTAATGCCGATTGCTCATTTTTCAGCGAAGACTCCTGATGAACTGTATCAAGGTATTCATGATTTGCCGTGGGAAGATCATATTGATGCCGAGGGTACTACTCTGGCTGTTGATTTTAATAGTTTCCGCTCTAAAATCCACCACACACAATATGGCGCCCAACGTGTTAAAGATGGAATTGTTGACCGTTTTCGCGAACAAACAGGCGAGCGTCCATCGGTTGATTTGCATCAACCTGATTTACGGATCAATGTTTATCTAAAGAATAACCAAGCAATTGTTAGTATTGATTTGTCAGGTGAAAGCTTACATAAACGAGGTTATCGTGTAGCCACTACATCCGCCCCCTTAAAAGAGCATTTAGCCGCCGCTATTTTATATACGGCAGAATGGCCACGACTTGCAAAACAAGGTTGGGGCTTAATTGATCCGATGTGTGGTTCAGGTACGATATTAATTGAAGCGGCGATGATGGCGGCTGATATTGCCCCAGGTATTCATCGTGATTATTTTGGCTTTTTATATTGGAAACAGCATGATACAGATGCATGGCAACGATTAAAAGCGGAAGCAGAACGTCGTCGCCATAGTGGTTTGGCGCGTTTACCGGTCATTCGTGGTGGTGATATGGATGCGAAAGCAGTTCAAGCTGCTATTGATAATATTGCTGAAATTGGTTTAGCAGAGCGATTGCCTGTTGAGCAACGTGATCTATTAGATTGGCCGTCACAAGCTCAGAGCTTACCGACAAGCGGCTTAGTGGTTTGTAACCCACCGTATGGTGAGCGAATGGGTAATGTGACTGAATTGCATTATTTGTATGAAAGTTTGGGTAATATTGTCACCGAATCATTCCCAGCATGGCGAACAACCATGATTACCGATAATGAAGCACTGGGTAAATTTACCGGTTTAACCGTGTTTGATACTAAACCATTTGATAATGGCCCGATTGCCTGCCAAGTAGTGTGTTTTCGTGCGCCACGACCTATTTCAAATAGAACGCCGCGACTGGAAGAGTCAGTACAATCAGCAGAAGTCGAGCCTGTTATTCAACAAGACATTGAGCTATCAGAACATGCAGAAATGTTCGCTAATCGTTTAAAAAAGAATCTGAAGCATTTTGGTAAATGGGCTAGAAAGAATAAGATTGAATGTTATCGCCTTTATGATGCTGATTTGCCGGATTATGCGGTGGCTATTGATGTATATGGCGATCATATTCATGTGCAAGAATATGCACCACCTAAATCAATTGATCCTGAAAAAGCCGTGCAACGGTTAAATGATGTGATGCAGATAGTGCCACAAGTTTTAGCTGTTCCTGCCTCACAGGTCGCCTTGAAGTTACGTAAAAGACAACGTGGCACACAGCAATACGAAGCACAAGGCTCACAAAAACAACGTACGAAAGTTATGGAATATGGCCTTAAGTTTTGGATAAACTTAACGGATTATTTAGATACTGGACTATTCATCGATCACCGAATTACCCGACAAATGATTGCCGACCAATCAGCGGGTAAAGACTTCTTAAACTTATTTGCCTATACCGGCTCTGCAACGGTTTATGCTGCTTCAGGCCAAGCTAAGTCAACCACGACTGTTGATATGTCTAATACCTATTTGCAGTGGGCGCAAGACAATATGGCATTAAATAACTTTGATGGTGAACAGCATCAGTTTATTCGTGCCAACTGTTTAGAGTGGTTACAAGTCGCGCAACAAGAGCAGCAGCGTTATGGTTTGATCTTCTTAGATCCACCAACATTCTCCAACTCAACACGGATGGAAGGGGTGTTTGATATGCAACGCGATCATGTGTCGTTGATCAAAATGACCGCTAATTTGTTAGAAAAGGGTGGCACATTACTCTTTTCAACCAATCGACGTGATTTTAAAATGGATAATGATGCTTTATCAGATTTAACCATCAAAGATATTAGTCGAGCGACCTTGCCGCAAGATTTTGAGCGTAATCCTAAGATTCATTACTGTTGGACGATAAGTAAATAAACTAATTTGTAGATTGGAAACGAAGTAACTGCGAAGCTGAACATTTATTCCAACTTTCAGCTTTTGTTTTAATGCCTATGTCGGACTGAAGTCCGACCTACGGTATTGATTAAAACGTTTTAGCTAATGCGGCGAGTAAGCTGGTTTGAGCTGATATAACATCCTCATTTTCATCTCGTTCAACCCGTTTATAACGTCCTGTATCGGACAATATCCAAGCTTGGCTGTTATCAGCTAAGTAAAGGTTAAGATCATCAATAACGCGTTGACGTAGTTTCTTATGTTCCAGTGGAAAACACGTTTCTACGCGGCGTAGTAGATTACGTTTCA
The DNA here is from genome assembly GCA_013215825.1 of Piscirickettsiaceae bacterium. Taxonomy (GTDB): domain Bacteria; phylum Pseudomonadota; class Gammaproteobacteria; order Nitrosococcales; family Methylophagaceae. Next base: position 66,027 of record JABSQN010000002.1, read on the forward strand.
TCATATCAGCACTTGCCGCCCAAACTTCAGGCTGACCATTATTCTCAAAATAGAAAACGCGGGTATGTTCGAGGAATCGTCCAACAATGCTGCGAACATGAATGTTTTCTGATAGTCCTTTAACGCCGGGTTTTAAACAGCAAATACCACGAATAATAAGATCAACGTTAACCCCTGCGATTGATGCCCGATAAAATGCCTGAATCATTTCAGGCTCAACAAGTGCATTTACTTTGATAATAATATGAGCAGGTTTTCCTGCTTCAGCATTTGTTATTTCACGATTAATACGTTTTAACAAACCATCATGCAGAGTGAATGGCGCATGTAATAGTTTGTGCATCTTCGGTATTTTGCCAAGGCTGGTCAGTTGCACAAAGAGGTTGCTAACATCTTCACCAATTTGTTTGTCGGCAGTGAGTAGTCCGTAATCCGTATAAATACGTGATGTACTTCGGTGATAGTTACCTGTTCCTAAGTGCGTATAGTGACGAAGTTTATTATTTTCACGTCTTAAAATAAGCAACATTTTGGCATGGGTTTTATAGCCGACAATGCCATATACAACATGCACTGCAGCTTGTTGTAAGCGAGCCGCTAATGCTACGTTAGCGGCTTCATCAAAGCGAGCGCGAAGTTCGATAACGACCGTTACTTCTTTACCCGCACGTGCAGCAACCACTAGCGCATCGACAATAGGCGATTTAGCACCGGTTCGATATAGCGTTTGTTTGATCGCTAATACCGAGGGATCTGCAGCGGCTTGTTTAAGAAAATCAACAACTGGTGAGAATGATTGGTATGGGTGATGTAATAAGATTTCTTGTTTACTAATTTTGGCAAATAAATCAGTATTACTTGAAACACCTGATGGACGACCTTGCGTAAAGGGTTTGAATTTTAGATCAGGGCGTTCAACTAGGGAATATATGGCTTGCAAACGGCTTAAATTAACGGGGCCATTAACAAGATAGACATTATCACGGTGCATGCCACACTGAACACGAAGTAGATCAACCATCTCTTCTGGGCAGTTGTGAGCAATTTCTAATCGAACTTCATCACCGTAGTTTCGATGATTTAACTCATCAGAAATAGCCACTAATAAATCACTGGTTTCTTCAGTATCAATGGCAAGATCACTATTGCGAGTCACACGAAACTGATAACAACCTTTAACTTTCATGCCATAGAATAAATCGTCGGCAAAGGCATGAATAATTGATGATAAGAAAACAAACTCATGGTCATGAAATTGTCGGAGTTCTTCTGGCAACTCAATAATGCGAGGTAGAGCACGAGGTGCTTGTAAAATCGCAGAATTAAGATTGCGACCAAAAGCATCTTTGCCATCAAGTGACACAAAAAAGTTCAAACTTTTATTAAGTAGGCGAGGAAAGGGATGCGCCGAATCCAAGCCCATTGGACTTAGAATAGGGGCAATGTCTTTAATAAAATAGGCTTGTAACCAGTCACGTTGTACATCTGACCATTTTACACGAGGTAAAATCTCAATTGATTCTTGAGCCAGTTTTGGTAGTAATACGTCATTGAGTACCCGATATTGTTCATCAACTATTTCTTGAGCGCGCGTTGAAATAAGTTTTAATACTTCATTGGCAGTAATGTTATCCGCTTCAATATACGGATCACCGATTTCAATTTGTTGGATAAGACCCGCTACTCGAACCTCAAAAAACTCATCAAGGTTTGTGCTAGATATGCAGAGATAATTCAATCGCTCAAGCAAGGGCACATTGAGATCTAAAGCTTGTTGTAACACTCGCCAGTTAAATTCCAGCATGCTTAATTCACGATTAAGATAGAGTTCAGGGTTGTTTAAATCTAATTTTTCCATAATTCTTATTATATAGCTTGGATGTTACATATGTAAGGCAGTTTAACGATTTATCGGCATTTATTGCCATATGGACAAACAGGAGCTTACCAACGATATTTATCGAAGTTCTCAGGGTTTGCCCAAAATCGGCTATTTAGCCAATCGTGTTTGGGGCGGTAGGATTCAATCGCATAGCTAAAGAATTGGTACTGTTCATGATGATCAATATAGTTCATGCCAAGCGCGAGATAATCAGCTAATTGCCACGATTGTTTGCTAGCTTTTGTTGCGTCTACGATAAGGATAAGGTGTTGTGCATGGCGGTTTCGTACCATCGCTAGCCATTCTATTGCTTGTGGCTTGGTCATTGATTCGATAACATCGCTGATAATCGCTAGGTTTATTGGCTCAAGGTTTGATAGTTGTTCAACACTAAAAGGTGTCGTTAATAGCTGTGTTCTGGTATCTTGCTGATTTTTATATAAACGAATAGCTAGTTCACCTGCAATCAATATCGATTCTGGCTGATAGCTATGGAGTAAAGGCGAAAGTATTGTTGATAATTCTGAATAAGCAGTCATGACGGAACAGGATAAAACATCTACCGAGTTCTGGAAACATAAACGACTAAGTCAAATGAGTCACGATGAGTGGGAAAGCTTGTGTGATGGCTGTGGTCGCTGTTGTTTGCATAAGTTGGAAGATGAGGAGGATGGCCGGATTTATTACACCCGTGCCGCATGTTCTTTGTTAGATATTCCGACCTGCCGCTGTAAAAATTATGAAAATCGTGGCGCTTTAATACCAGATTGTATTCAACTTAGCATTGATAATGCGCAATACTTTGATTGGTTACCTGAAAGTTGCGCGTATCGCTTATTAGCTGAGGGCGAACCATTACCTGAATGGCATCCTCTTATTAGTGGCAATACGAACAGTGTGATTGAAGCGGGAATTTCGGTACGTGATATTGCTAAAGAAGATTGTGATCCTGAGATGTTGATTAATGACATTATCTCTTTATCTGACGGCACTAAAGTAGACTCAAATGAGACCTGAAGAAAGTCGTGAGTTAACCGCTAGGCTTGAAAAAGCGGCACTTTATTTATTAAAGTTAGATATATACCGTAAACCCGATGATTTGGCGCGACGATTTAGCTTGCCGGTTCCTGTGGTACGTTATTGGTGGCGTAATGTTGAAGACCAAACTAAGAAGCCTGTACCCAATCGAGAACTAACACCTAAACAAGCCAAAACAATTCGTAAAGCCAGCCAAACCTTAGATAATTGGGAAAAGGTAAAACGCTATCGCCCAGAATGTGGGGCTAAATTATCTAATGGACGGAAATGCAAACACAGCGTTGTTATTCGTCAACCAGAAGGCTGGGATCTGGGCGCGTTAGCCGATCGATGTCGTATGCATGGTGGCGCGTCACGCCGTGTAAGGAAAAAGAAAAAAGATACAGAAGATGAATAAATGACAGATGATGGCCAGGCTTTATTGATTGATATTCCTTCTGTTTCACCTGTAAGCCAACAAGCCGAACGTTTATTTCATGGCAGGGGACATGTCTATCCGGCTTATGAACATGTTTTGATAGATTGGTTGTCACCCGTTGCCTTAATCACTTTATATAAGCCTGTTGAGGCTGAGGATTTAAAACAGCTCGCTCAACGTTTATTCAGCTCGATAATAGATTGTCATTCTGTGCAAGTGCAATACCGTTATTTGAAACACGCTCCCTTTGAATTATTGCAAGGTGATGCGATTGAACAAACAATCATTGAAGAAAATGGGCTGAAATACAAAATCACTTTAGGCCGTGCTCAAAACACCGGGCTTTTTCTCGATATGAAGAATGGCCGGCAATGGGTACAAGAACACACTCAAAATGCCAACGTGTTAAATCTATTTTCATATACCTGTGCTTTTTCTATTGCCGCGATAGCAGGTGGCGCAAAGCAGGTGTTTAATATTGATATGAGCCGAACATCACTAACAACGGGCCGAGATAATCATCGTTTAAATAATCAAGATACCGGTAAAGTGAAGTTTGATGCATTAGATATTTTTAAATCATTTGGACGAATCAAAAAGCATGGGCCTTATGATCTGCTTATTTGCGATCCGCCATCATTTCAAAAGGGCAGTGTTGATATTCAGCGTGATTATAAAAAGATAATCAGACGAATTCCTGACTTTATGCTGCCAAATGGTTTATTGATGCTGTGTTTAAATTCACCAGAGTTAGATGCTGAATTTTTAAAACAAACGGTGAAAGAGGAGTGTGCAGACTGTCAGTATGTGACTGAAGTTGAAGCGCCTGAGATATTCATCAACGCCATACAAAGTAAGGGACTAAAAGTGCTGATTTATCGATATTCAGGATAAAGAAAGTTTCTTGGTGGGTGTTGAGGGGATCGAACCCCCGACCCTCGCCTTGTAAGGGCGATGCTCTCCCAGCTGAGCTAAACACCCCAAGAAAGAGCGGCATTGTAAAGAGACATTGATTATAAATCAAGCTTTAATTAACTTTTAGTTGAGTGGCATGACAAAGTAGGTATGATGGCTTGTTTCAATCTCAAATAAAGTTGTTGTGATGACCTCATCATTATTAGATTTCAATCACGGTTTATTGTCATTTTTAAATGATTCGCCAACGCCATTTCATGCTGTTTTAACAATGGCTACACAGTTAGAATCTCAAGGATTTAAGGTTTTAAATGAACTAGATACATGGGGTGAACTAGCCGCGGGACGTTATTATGTGACGCGTAATGCCTCGTCTATTATTGCATTCACTTTGCCGGATGCATATTTAGCGGACTCTGGATTTAATATGGTGGGCGCTCATACCGATAGCCCCTGTTTAAAGGTGAAACCACAGCCTGAAACGATTAAGCATAATCTATTGCAATTAGGGGTTGAGGTCTATGGTGGCGCATTATTAAACCCGTGGTTTGATCGTGATTTATCGTTGGCAGGGCGAGTAAGTTATATTGATTCTAAGCAACGGCTCAATCATGCTTTAATTGATTTTGATAAAGCAATCGCGACCATCCCAAGTTTAGCGATTCACCTTGATCGTGATGCAAACTCAAAACGTACTATCAATGCACAAAAGCATTTACCGCCACTTATTATGCAACTGGGCGATGATGAGTCCGTTGATTTTCGTGAATTATTACAACAGCAATTATTAAAACAACAGCCTCAGCTTGATATTAGCAAGGTTGTGGATTATGAAATCAGCTTATATGACACCCAGCCTGCGGCAGTAACGGGGTTTAATGATGATTTTATCAGTAGTGCCCGTCTTGATAATTTATTAAGCTGTTATATCGGCTTAACGGCATTAATTAATGGCGATGCTTCACAAGCTAGTTTATTGGTGTGCACAGATCACGAAGAAGTGGGTAGCGTATCGACCTCAGGTGCTCAAGGTTCATTTTTAGAGTCTGTATTGTCGCGCTTATGTCCGAATATTGAGCAATATCATCGTATGTTACAACGCTCAATGATGATTTCTGCTGATAATGCGCATGCTATTCATCCTAATTATTCAGATAAACATGATGCAGAGCATGGCCCTAAATTAAATCATGGTCCGGTTATTAAAACCAATGCTAACCAGCGTTATGCAACCAATAGTGATACGAGTGCTTATTTTCGCCAATTATGCGAGCGGGTTAATGTGCCAGTGCAAGACTTTGTAGTGAGAACAGATATGGGCTGTGGTAGTACCATTGGTCCTATTACCGCGGGCTCATTAGGCGTTAAAACAATCGATATCGGTGTACCCACATTTGCTATGCATTCAATTCGTGAATTGGCAGGAAGCCAAGATGCATATATGCTAAATAAGGTATTGACTCAATTTTTTACACATTCTTCAAAATAAATAGGAAAAGACAATGGCTGAAACAGTAGATGAACTAACCGTAGAATATATGGAAGGCGACGAAATGACAGTGAAAGAACTGGATAAAGTCGTATTAACTAAAGGTGCGTGGGCAACATTGATTTATCGCTACCAAGATCTTGATCGCAAAACAGGTGAGTTTGGTGCAGATAAATACACTATTCGCCGCTACCAAAAACGTAATGGTGAATATAGCCAGCGTTCAAAGTTCAATATTTCTAGCAAAGATCAAGCAACTAAAATCATCGCCGCATTGAGCAACTGGGTTGATGAATAAAAGTCTGATAACAAACACTATTGCAGCAGGCTTTGTCGGGGCGGGTTTTCTTGCTACAGCGCCGTTACGCGATCCAATTCTTTCAATAGGGATGTTTGCCTTGGCGGGTAGTGTGACTAACTCACTCGCTATTCACATGCTGTTTGAAAAAGTACCTGGGCTATATGGCTCAGGTGTGATTAGTGCTCGTTTTGAAGAGTTCAAACTGGGCATTAATAACTTGGTGATGGAGCAGTTCTTTAGCAAGGAGAATCTTGACCGTTTCTTTAGTGAGATGGTGACAGAAGACGCTGATCATCAGCTTGATTTTCATGATGTTATTGATGAAACGGATATGAATCCAATATTTGATGGCTTGGTCGAAACGATTATGGAATCATCATTTGGTAGCATGCTGGGGATGTTTGGTGGTGCGAATGCGTTAATACCACTAAAAGAACCGTTTATCGTTAAGATGAAAAAATCATTGGATGAGATGGCGCATAGTGATTCTTTTCAACGAAGTGTTAAGGACAAACTGAGTAGCGGTCCAGTCAGTCAGAATATTCATCAACAAATTGAACAGGTAGTGAATACTCGACTGGATGAACTTACGCCTGATATGGTGAAAGATATTATCCAAACAATGATTAGAAAACACTTAGGCTGGCTTGTTGTTTGGGGTGGCGTCTTTGGTGGTTTGATTGGTTTAATAGCTAGTCAATTAAACGTTATTTAATCGTTAAGTTTTACTATACCCGTTATCATTCATGTTGCAGATTGTTTTAATAAAGTCCGTCATCCTCGCGTATGCGGGGATCTAACGATAGTTGAACTTAATTCACAGCCCTTAGATTCCCGTTTCCACGGGAATGACGAAATGAAACCTACATCTGCAAGTAGTTTGGGTATATAAGCTCTTTGCACGAGTCGTCTTTTTTGTCATAAACAAAGCAAAAGACGACTTGTGCAAAGAGCTCACTATAAAAGTAACGCATTAAAATAATCGTATAGTTCATTGTTTTAATTGCATACTTGCAATATGTTAATGTATGATAACTCAACGAGTTTATGGAAAAATGTGGGTGGTTATGACTGGTAGCATAAAAGATCGCCGGTATGAGCGTATTGAGCACACTGCAAAAGTAAAGGTGATCATTTCACCTGGCAATGAGCGTGTGCTTGAAATGAGCGACTTTTCTGATGGAGGACTATTTGTTAAATGTCCCACACAAGGCTTTATTGTTTTAGGAGATGAAGTCGAGGTTCAGACACTAGAAATGGAAGATGCGCCTGTTATAAAATCTAAAGTTGTTCGGTTTGTAAAAAGTAAAGGTTTTGCACTTGAGTTCATCAATTAGAATCCTGTAAACTGTGATTCTATTTGTGTTTTTTCCGTTGCTGGCAGCGTAATAACAACAGCAATTCTATCGGTGAATTGTTGATCAACAAGATGTCCCTTACACTTTTTTAATTGATATTCCAACATCTGAAGTTGTGAATAATCGATTGTTAATTTAAGTGTAGCCATTTCAACCCAAGCTAATAATTCTGCTTTATCAATCGCAAGTTTGGCCGCCGTGCCATAGGCTCTTGCCAAACCACCAGTTCCTAGTTTTACACCACCAAAATAACGAATAACACCGATAACGGCATTAATGATTTTTCCGCCTTCGAGTGGGGCTAGTATTGGTCTTCCTGCAGTACCGGAGGGTTCGCCTGCATCATTACAGCGTTCATTGATAAAGCCATCGGGCTGCCTAATTCGCCATGCAAAAGCCAAATGATTGGCATTCGGATGTTGTGATGCTAAGGCTCGCAGCCCTTGCAAGGCTTCATGTTCCGTTGAGCAGGGAATAATTGCACCAATAAAGTGTGATTTCTTGATTTCATAGTCAGCGCTTGTTGCTTGAGTGACAATGTATTGTGTTGTTTGCTTATTCATAATGTGAGAGGCATTATATACCCGTGACCATCCAAACTAACTAAACATATGGGAATATTTCAATGAAAACGTTACGAATAACGCTCATCCCTTTATTATTTATACTGAGCTTAATGATGTCGTGCTCATCAGATAACGCATCAATTACTCAGGTTTCACCTCAAGAATCTGCTGGATTAGTCGCAAATGATTTTGCTGTTATTATTGATGTTAGAACGGTAAGTGAATGGAAAAATAAGCATATTGAGGGAGCCGTATTTATACCGCTTAACGAATTAAAAGGTCGTATGAATGAATTAAAGCAATATCAGGATAAGCAGTTGATTATGCAATGTGCTGTTGGTGGACGCTCAAGTAAAGCCGTCGAAATATTACAACACGCTGGTTTTGGTAATGTGGCTAATATGAATGGCGGCATTGTTGCTTGGGAAAAAGCAAAATTACCGTTGAAATAAGATTAATTAGGCAAAATATGCAGAACAATTTACCATAGCGCTTCTTACGTCATTAGGACTTAAGATAATTATTGATTTTAGGAATTTAAAATAATGGTAAAAATTACAGTTGATAGCAACCCAAGCCAAGAACTTTTAGACAAAATGGGTGTGCCTAGCTGGCCAACATGGGGAAAAGAAGTATCTGTATTCCCTTGGGACTTCACAACAACAGAAACTGCATTTATCTTAGAAGGTGAATGTGAAATGACACCTGAAGATGGCAGTGAAAAAACAACATTCAAAGCCGGTGATTTGGTTGTGTTTCCATTAGGTTGGAAAGGATCATGGGAAGTTAAAAAAGAATTGAAAAAGCACTACCAACATAGTTAATAACTATACGATAAAAATACGTCATCCCCGCGAAAGCGGGGATCCAACGATAGTGAATGTATTCACAGCCTATGGATTCCCGCTTTCGCGGGAATGACAAAACTGCATAATCAAGGACGTATTAAGCGCCTGACTTTTGTTTTACCTCCTCACGAGCCGCCTCTGGTATGATCGCCTGATTTACCTGCGGACTATTCACCATGGCTAACGATAGCTTTTCTTCCCTTGCGATTTCTCCTGCACAAATAGCTAATTTAGACTCATTAGGCTACAAAAAAATGACGCCTATTCAAGCTCAGAGTTTACCGCAGGTATTAAAAGGTAAAGACCTGATTGCTAAGGCAAAAACAGGGAGTGGTAAAACGGCTGCATTTGGTATTGGCCTATTGAATAATATCAACCCACGCTTTTTTGGTGTGCAAGCATTGGTCTTGTGTCCAACACGTGAGTTAGCAGATCAAGTAGGTAAAGAGCTCCGCAGATTAGCTCGATTCACCCCAAATATTAAATTAGTTTTATTGTGTGGTGGCAAACCGTTAGGCCCTCAAATTGGTTCATTAGAGCACGGTGCTCATATTGTTGTGGGAACACCAGGTCGAATTCAAGATCATCTACATAAGAAAACATTAAAACTCGATGGGATTAAGACATTAGTTTTAGATGAAGCCGATCGCATGTTAGATATGGGCTTTTCTGAAGTGATGGATGACATTATTTCCTATACACCAGAAAATCGTCAGACTTTATTATTCTCTGCAACATACCCTGATAGTATTGAAAAAATGATCCGCTCAATTCTACGTAATCCTGTGCGTGTGACGGTTGAATCGGAGCATCAAAGCAGTGTTATTGAACAGTTGTTTTATGAAGTTCAAAAAAATCAACGCAACAATAGCCTATTAGGCTTATTTGAACATTATCAGCCTGATAGTGCCATCGTATTCTGTCACACCAAAATTCAATGTGATGAGGTCGCCTCTTTTTTACGTGACAATCAAATTGATTCTCTCGCCATTCATGGTGATTTAGATCAGCGAGAACGTGATCAAGTATTAGTACGTTTTGCTAATAATAGCTGTGCAGTTTTAGTGGCCACCGATGTTGCGGCACGAGGCTTAGATATTAAATCACTTAAAGCGGTAATTAACTATGAGTTACCACGTGATCCTGAAATATATACTCACCGTATTGGACGCACAGGTCGTGCTGGTGAAAAAGGTATTGCACTAAGTTTATTTACCTCTTATGAGGAAGTCCGAGTTAATGCCATTGCAGATTATCAGAAGAAGCCGAGTATTTGTGATGTACCTGAATCATTAGATCGGCTTTCCAGTTACACATTACAAGCGCCGATGGTAACAATTCAACTTGATTCTGGTCGTAAAAATAAACTTCGTCCGGGCGATATATTAGGGGCATTAACAGGCGATGCTGGTTTGGATGGTTCAGATATCGGTAAAATTGATATTTTTGATATGTCTAGCTATGTCGCACTGGAACCAACGGCTGCCAGACAAGCATTAAATTATCTTGCAGAAGGCAAAGTGAAAGGGCGCTCTATTCGCGCTAGAAAATTACGTTAGACAGTATGATTGTTTTAGATTAAAGATAAATATTTTCATTAAAGGTTTAAACCATTGGCAGTAACAGAGTTTGTAGTTGGACAGCGTTGGATAAGTAATAGTGAAGCCGAATTAGGGCTGGGTATTATTAAAGAAAATGCAGGACGTAGGATTGAAGTTAGCTTCCCCGCGGCAGGTGAACAACGTACTTATGCGGCAAATATAGCCCCATTAAGTCGTGTGCATTACCCTGTTGGTGAGCATGTTAAAACCAATGAAGATGTGAGTTTTGTTATCACAGCGCGTCATGATATAAATGACTGTTTTATCTATCAAGGCACAGATGATGATGGCAATGAGATTAGTATTCATGAAATGGATCTCAATAGCTTTGTACAATTCAGTCAGCCACAAGATCGTTTGTTTGCCGGTCAGGTAGATAAAAACCGGCAGTTTGAACTACGTATTGAAGCCTTAGCCCACCAGCACCGCTTACAACAATCTCCTGTTTTTGGTTTGATGGGCGCTCGTGTTCAATTATTGCCGCATCAAATTTATATTGCCCATCAAGTCGCTCAACGTCATGCTCCGCGTGTTTTATTGGCTGATGAAGTAGGGCTGGGCAAAACCATTGAAGCAGGTTTGATTTTGCATCAATTATTGATTACCGGTCAGGCTAATCGCATATTAATTATCGTGCCGGATAGTTTGATCCATCAATGGTTAGTTGAGATGCTACGTCGTTTCAACTTGCAATTTACCATTATGGATGATGAGCGTTACGATGCCTTACTGGAAGCAGAACAAGGCAATCCATTTGAAAGTGCACAACTTATTTTGTGTAACTTATCAACATTGACTGACAATCCCGTGATTTATCAAGATGCACGTCAAGCATCGTGGGATTTAATGGTGGTAGATGAAGCGCATCATCTGCAATGGAATGAACAATTAGCAAGCCCTGAATACCAATGCATTGAAGGCTTGGCGAATGATATTTCAGGCTTATTATTACTGACAGCAACGCCTGAACAATTAGGTGTTGAGAGCCACTTTGCACGCCTGCGATTACTTGACCCAGACCGTTATTTTGATTTAACAGCTTTCCGCCAACAAGAAGCAGATTATCAACCGGTTAGTGGCTTAGTCAGTCAGCTTTTATCCGATGATGCTCAAGATAAATTAAGTAGCTTAAAAATAGCGATTGAGCATTATTTAGGTGCTGATACCTATCAAGAACTGCAACAAAGTGATGACTTTGAAGCTCAACGCCAGCAAGCCATTAGTGCTTTATTAGATCGACATGGTACAGGCAGGATTTTATTTAGAAATACCCGCGATGTCGTGACAGGCTTCCCCGAACGTCATTTGAATTCATATCCCTTAACTGTGCCACAGTATTATCTCGACAATAGTGATAATCAAGAATTTACCCGCTTATTACAAGCCGAAACGTTATTAGGGGATGAGTGGTTAGAGCTTGATCCTAGAGTAACGTGGCTAAGTGATTGGCTGGCCGAACATAAGTCAGACAAAGTATTGGTTATTTGTGCCCAAGCGGCAACCGCCAAAACATTAGAGCATTATCTACGCATCAATAAAGGCATGCGAAGCTCTGTTTTCCATGAAGGCTTATCGTTAATTAATCGAGACCGTTCGGCGGCCTATTTCGCTGATGATGAAGAAGGCGCTCAAGTTCTAATTTGTTCTGAAATCGGTAGTGAAGGGCGTAACTTCCAGTTTTCACATCATCTTGTCTTATTTGACCTACCACTGAACCCAGACTTATTAGAGCAACGGATCGGCCGCTTAGATCGTATCGGTCAACAGCATAATATTGAACTTCATGTGCCATATTATGAAAATACCGCCCAAGAAGTGCTTTTAAATTGGTATCAGCAAGGTTTGAACGCCTTTGAACGTGTTTTCCCAGCGGGCGGAACAATATTCCAAGCAATGAAAGACCAGCTTGAATATTGTTTAAGCAATGCAGGTGACACTAAGAAATCAGAGCAATTAATCAAAGAGACACAGCAGATAACAAGCGATACCATTGCACAGCTACAAAATGGTCGTGATCGCTTATTAGAGCTTAACTCCTGCAATCTACCGGTTGCTATGGAGCTGGTTGAAGAGCTTGAATATTCAAGCCAAACTACTGAGCTTAGTCAGTTTATGGATAAAATATTCAATGAATATGGCGTTGAACAGCAAGTTCATAGCGCAGATAGCATTATCATTGAACCGGGCAATCATATGCTGGAACATCACTTCCCAGCCTTGCCGGAAGATGGCTTAACCGCCACATACAAACGTCACCGCGCCTTAGTACGAGAAGATATGAGCTTCCTAACATGGGAACACCCCATGGTCACCGGCAGCCTAGATATGGTGATAAATAGTGACTTTGGTAACAGTGCATTTTGTACTTTGGCAACCAATGAACTGGCGGCAGGCACCTTATTATTAGAAGCCATCTTTACCATGAACTGTCCAGCACCAAAATCACTGCAAGTAGGACGTTATATCAATCATTCCTATCTGCGTATTATCACCGATGAAAGCGGACGTGATTTTAGTGACGTGTTTGATGAAGCACGTTTTAACAGCATGGCAGGGCGAATTCCCAAACCCACAGCACAAGAACTCATTCGCCAAGCAAGACCAAAAATTAGTGAATTAGTTACACAAGCACAAAAATTAGCATCAGCACATCAAACTAAACTGATTGAACACGCTATTGCAAGCATGACAACATCACTACAAAGTGAGCAAGCACGACTTATTGAACTAGCAAAAGTGAACTCAAATATTAGAGCAGAAGAGATTGAATATCTTGAACAATCACAACAAGTGCTAACGCAATATTTACAATCAGCACAATTAAGTTTCAATGCATTGAGAGTGGTTATAGTTACGGAACCTTAAGTTTTTTTTAGAATGTATAGGTGGTACGAAGCAACTATATGATAAATGAAGTTAACATGGCTGAAGCGTGGTTAATATCCACCCCAATAATACTACTGATGTGGGCTGGGTGTTATATACGGTTTAGAAAATATGAGCATGTAAAAGTTATAGTTTTCTTATTGTTATTAATGTCGTCAATGATTCACAAACTAACATTCTATTTCTTAAATCATTAAGAGAATCAATAGGGTCAAGTTAAAGAGAAGTTAAAGCGGACGCTACCCTTTAATATTAAGATGGCGTATGCTCTGCTGTATGTCTAGATTAGCCCGCAGTATATTTGCCAATATCCCACACCATATTACGCAACGAGGTAATTGATGCGAAGATGTTTTTTTCACAGATGATGATCGCCTTTATTTAAAATAATCAAAGGGTAGCGTCCCCTTTTACCTTTAAATTTCCCCTTTAAATTACTTTTAATTAAAAGCATAAATCAATCGAGTCTGACCCCATTGATTTAAGAAATATCCCAAGACCGAGGCACCATTAATTATGGTTATGATTTGGCCAACAACGTGACCAGCATTACCGAGGGTAGGGGTATTGTCGCCACCATGAGCTACGATGACTTAGAACGCCTCACCAGCAAAACCTACCCCAATACCATTGCGGGTAAAACAGAAGACGTTAACTACAGTTATGATACGTGTAGCTTTGGTATTGGTTATCTCTGTAGCCGAATTGATGAATCCGGCACCACCAATTACAGCTTTGACGCTTATGGCAACCTAAGCCAAACTGACTTTAGCGAAAGTGATAACATCAGCTACACCACACGCTATTTATATGATGAGGGTAACAACATCAGCCAAATGACCTTACCATCGGGAAGAATTATCGACTATAGCCGTGATGGTGTTAGACGCATTAGCCAAATCGACACCACCCTCAATGGTAATGCCCAAACCATCGTCAGCAATATTCAATACCGTGGCGATAACCAACGCACTCAAGCGACGTTTGGTAATGGCTTAATCGACACTCGTAATTACGACTTACAAGGCAGGCTCACTGACCAACTACTGCAAACCGCAAGCAATCTACTGATAGACCAACGTCTTTATAGCTATGATAAGAACGGCAACATCCTCAATATTGACACCAATAATGAAGATAATAATTATGGTTATGACAAACTAGACAGGATAATCGGCGATACCATCAACACCGACCAACCCTATAACTTTAGTTATGACCAAAATAATAACCGACTCACTAAAGCCAAACAGGACTTAAGCCTGCAAGACTTTTATGACTATCAACCACTCAGTAACCGTATCAGCCTACAAGAGACCGTACAAACCGGAATCAGCGTTATTCCCACGGTAGTCAATCGTGAGCTTATCTATAACGATGTCGGCAGACTGTTCCAACTGATAGAAGCCGGCGCACTTAAAGCCGACTATATCTATAACGATGCAGGACAGAGAACCAGAAAGACAATTTATCAAAGTGATGGCATTACAATCGACAGCATCACCATCTATCATTATGACCAGATGGGTTACCTTATTACTGAGACAACAGAACAAGGCGACTTAATCAAAGACTATATCTGGCAAGAAGGCATGACCCCGTTAGCACAGTTTGACAGTCAATCTGGTTTTGAAACGATTACTTATCTACATACCGACCATCTAATGACCAACCGTCTCGCCACCGATGAATTCCAGAACATCGTTTGGACATGGCAAGGGGAAGCGTTTGGTAATACACCTGCACAAGAACTGGCTGGGATTAAAGTGAATTTACGTTTCCCCGGCCAATACTTCGACCAAGAGACTAATCTGCACTATAATTGGAATCGGTATTATGATCCGGAGTTAGGTCGATATATTACTTCGGATCCGATTGGGCTAAGTGGGGGGATTAATACCTTTGGGTATGTGGATGGAAATCCGTTGAGTTACAAGGATGCTTATGGATTAGCAAAAACTTGTACTGTTAGCCCTGTTTCTTTGCTAGATGAAAAGACAGGCACCGACAAGGAAATAACCGATTGGCTATTAGTCAATGCGATGTTTCAAAAAGAGCTAGAAAACTCAAGAGCTATTTTGTTATGTGCTTATAACAGGACAGTGACTGACATCACAATATTTTATCAAAATTATGGAAGTGCACTTAAAGAAACTTGTGAAGAGTGTGGTAAGACCGTTTCCGAACAATTGATTGATATACAGTGGGGGGAATGGATGGAAGTAGGCAGAACAGGAGATACAAAAGATGAGGAAAAAATAGAAGTAGTATCATTACCGCAATATAAAGCACCAGCTCGAAGAGAACGAGGTAGCAACCACCACAGAGCACCGGGCCAATGTCCCAGCTTTTAGACTTCAGGAGCTAAATAATGATTCGTCAATTTTTTTTGCTTTCGATAGCAATAATAAGCGGGATTGCTAATTCCGCAGAAATTTTTTTCCAAGAGTTTGAACATCAAGAAGAGCGATGGAATTTAAAAAAACTAAATACAAAAAATCGTGGTATAGAGCCACAGGCAATTGCGAACCAAGATGTTACGTTACTAAATATAGATGCGGGCAATTTATTTATTAGACATTCTGATGATGGAATTTACACTTCATCAAATGGCTTTGATGATTTTAAGCTTGTGGTTAAATCAAATACATTGGAAGACGTTTATAGACAAGACTTTGCTGAGCTGAAAAAACCTAATAGTCCTTATATTAACTATGCTAATGGTTTACTGGCAATAACTGCTTACATTGATAAGTCGAATATTATTAATATCTATGATGTAGTTTCCTCAAACGAAATTAAAGTAGTTTATAAAAATCAGCAAAAGGGGATCTACTACCCAATTAAATTTGGTACTAATCGCGAGATATTTTATTTAAATAAAAATATTATCTATAAGCTCAACCTTTCTGCTAGTTCAAAGCAACAGGAATATTTCTTTAAGCCACCATCATGCAATAGAATATTGGACTACAATATTTCTAAAAATCATCAGGTAATAAGCTACGCTTGTAGTGATGAAAAAAGTCAATTCAATAATATTTTTGTATACAATAGACACACTAAAATTGTAGAAAAAATATGCGACAATTGTTCAGAGGCGGAGCATGACCTATCTGATAATGGACAACATCTATTATATGTTAGACACAACGAGAAAGGTTCGACTTTAAATGAGTTCTCTTTTGAAACCAATAGTAATGAAGAGCTATACGAAACAGAAAATTGGTTAGTGAGGCCACTATATCTAAACCGCAATCAATAATGGAAATAAGGGAATGAAAGCGCGATATTTGGGGTCAGTGTAAAAATAGGGAAAATGATGTTTAGCAGGCTAATTAAAGGGGACGTTACCCTTTAAGTGTAACTAATTGATAGTTAATGGTTATTTTGTTTGTCCGTAGTCTGATTAAACGAGTCAATGGGGCTAGACTGATTTTAACCAATTGATAACTAAATACAAAAAAGGCGTAAAGAAATAAAGGTGACGGAAGGGTTAAATATTAACCACTGACATTGTTGTTCTAATCATAGATAGAAGAGGGATTGATATGCCAAGGCAGGCACGTATATATATTTCAGCACGTTATCATTGCAACATCTTAAGTGATGCCGACTCCAATGCCACCAAAACCACGCGAGCTAATGGCAGCATTGTTAATCGCACCTTTGATGCATTTGGTAACGTGTTAACCCAAAGCGTCCCCTTTAATATTAAAATAATGTACGCTCTGCCGTATGCCTAGATTAGCCCGCAGTGTATTTGCCGATATTCCACACCATATTACTCAACGAGGTAATCGACGCGAAGATGTTTTTTTCACGGATGATGATCGTCTTATCTACTTAGAATGGCTTAAGTATTATTGTGATAAATATGATGTCGCAGTGCTCGCCTATTGTTTAATGACCAATCATGTACATCTTGTTTTAACACCTCATTTTGAAACGGGATTGCAACAGGTATTAAAGCCACTTCACATGCGCTATTCTCAGCATATTAATAAAATCAAAGGCTGGAAAGGTCATTTGTGGCAAGGCAGGTTCTTTTCGTCACCGCTGGATGACGAATATACTTGGTCAACAATTCGCTATGTTGAAAGAAATCCAGTACAGGCAGGCATGATACAAAAATCAGAAGATTACCGCTGGTCAAGTGCGGCAGCTCACTGTGGCTTGCAAGAAGATACATTACTGGCACCATTTCCTCTTTCACTGAGAGGTATTGATCAAGAGAACTGGTCTGATTGGTTGGCATTACCTGAAAATCAGGGTATGGCGGACGTTATTCAGCGAAATATAGAAAAAGGCTTGCCTTGTGGAAACGATAATTTTATTGATAAGCTTGAGGCGGTAGCAAAAAGATCGCTGCGATATAAACCTCAGGGGCGACCAGTTAAAACAATCAAAAGGTAGCGTCCCCTTTAAATTTCTTTAAATTTCACAATTAAGGAGTGTGTGTAGATATGCCATTTAGTTTAATAATATATATGTTGGGTATTATTAATACAGTGTTATTAACTTTTTTTTTCTACAGATTATCCGGGTTAACTCCTGAATTGTATTTGGCATCGGTGCCTTATGGTGGAACTAGTTTTTGGGTTGATTATTTGATATTAATTATTATCCCGACATTTATGCCAGTCTATCTGCATTATATTAGATATGAATTTCAAAGCGACGTTGAAAAAAACTTTAACATTCATGGGCTACAATCAAAAATAGTGATGATTTTAGGCTGTGATGTCTTGCCAACTCTATTGCTGAGTGGCATGTTGGTTGGTATCACAAGATGGTTAAGTTGAATAATAAATAATAAAATCAAGGGGTCAGCCAGCTTGATTTTAAGCAATTAAAAGGGACGCTACCCTTTAATATTAAGATGGCGTATGTTCTGCTGTATGCCTAGATTAGCCCGCGGTGTATTTTCCAATATTCCACACCATATTACGCAACGAGGCAATTGATGCGAAGATGTTTTTTTCACAGATGATGATCGCCTTTATTTAAAATAATCATAAGGGTAGCATCCCCTTTGACCGGGATACCGTCGCTTAGAAGGTTTGGTCAGAGATAGAGTTGGCTTAGATGGTTTGGCTGGACATAAATGGTTTTCTAAGGCCTTTCATGGTGATGATTCGCCTATTCATTGGCCAAAAATAAACGCTGCTGAAACCAATGGAAGAATATCATTGTTTACAGGCACATATATAGCTTATAGAAATAAGCGTGCTCATCATGAGCAGACTTATGATTTAGAGAAAGCAGTTCGTGAATTTCTATTGCTTAATGAACTGTATGTTTTAGAGTCCTCAGCGGTAATTAGAGATACAGTTTCATAAACAAACATGTTCAACTTAAGTAAAATTTATGAAAAAATGGACTGCCTAGAGCAATTGCTGACACAATGTTTTACAATCAGTTTAAATGCATTGAGAGTGGTTATTGTTACGGAACCTTGACTGTGTGTTAGTGTCTTACGTTGATCTTAATAGTCGATTCATTTTAGGAGCACAAAATTGCAAAAACGACTTTTCTTAGCTGTTGTCATATTATTGATTGCAGTTGCAATTTTTATGGGTCTAAAAGCATCGAAGCCTGAAAAAATAAGCTTACAAACGCCTGAAAAAGTATGGCGTGTTGATACTGTTATTGTGAATTTTCAGGATGTTTCTCCTACGGTCACTGTTTATGGTCGTGTAGAAACGCCTCGGTTGGCCTCTCTTAATGCCGCTTTGGTGGCTGATGTGACAGCGGTTAATGTGCTTGAGGGTACTGATGTTGAGTTGGGGCAAGTGTTACTGACATTGGATAATGCAGATGTTTTATTGTTGATTGAACAGCGTCGCGCTGATTTAGCCGAGATTAAGGCGCTGATTGCGAGCGAATACAATCGTTTTCAGCGTGATCAAGGTTTGCTTGACAATGAGAAATCGTTATTGCAACTTGCTGAAAATTCTGTTGTTAGAGCGAAGAAATTAGAACAAAAACGATTAACATCACAGTCTTTTCTTGATGATGCCTTAGCGGTAAAGCAACGTCAGTTAGTCAGTTTGAAAAGGTTACAGCATGATATCAACGAACATCCTAGCCGTTTAGCTAATCTTAAGGCCAAACAAAGCCGCTTTAACGCCTTGCTAGCTCAGGCAACACTTAATTTAGAACGTACTATTATTACAGCACCGTTTACCGGACGTATCGCTCAGCTTAATGTTGCAATTGGTGAGCGAGTTAACGTGGGTAAGAAGCTGTTTTCTATTTATGATTTTTCTGATCTTGAAGTACGGGCGCAGTTGCCAAATCGTATTATCAAGCAAACTCGTACCGAGCTAGAAAAAGGACAACAATTAACAGCAAAGGCAATACTTGATGAACAAGCTGTCAACTTTGAACTTGTTCGATTATCGGGTGAAGTGCGTGCGGACAGTGGTGGTGTTGATGGTTTATTTCGATTAACAGACCGTCAGCAATCGTTGGTATTGGGGTCTTTTGTTGAATTATCACTATCGTTGGCCAAGCAATCGTCACTGATTGAGATTCCTTTTTCGGCATTATATGGTCTCAATAAAGTGTATCGAATTAATGAAGGCTATCTTGAGGCTGTGCATATTGAGCGCATAGGTGAGGTCATTAAGGATAATAATGTTGTTTTATTGGTGCGTAGTGATGCCTTGCAACAAGGGGATCACATAATCAGCACCCAATTACCCAATGCGATGACCGGCTTACGTGTTGAGATGGTTCATTAAATGAGTATCAAGCCTCAGCGTGATTTTATCGCCTTATTTTCCCAGCATAAGGTCGCGGCTAATTTATTGATGTTTATTCTGATCATTGCAGGATTATTATCATTAACTCGTCTTAATACCCAGTTTTTCCCCACCTTTGCACTCGATTTGATCACGGTGCGTGTCGAGTGGCGAAGTGCCAGTGCTGAAGATGTTGAAGATTCGATTACCAGTCGCTTGGAGCAAGAACTACGTGTAGTTGATTTTATCGATAAAATGACTTCAACATCATCATATGGCATGTCCGTAGTGGTTTTAGAGTTTGAAGAAGGCACTGAAATGGGGCCTGCACTCGATCAAGTGAAAGATCGAGTGGCACAATTACGAAATCTTCCGGGCGATGCTGAAATTCCTGAAGTGACATTAATTACCCGCTATGAAACCGTGGCGAGAATGATGGTGACAACCGAGGGAGACTTAAGCGAATTACGCTATTTAGTGCATCAAATCGAACATGATTTATTAGATCGTGGTATTTCACGTATTGAAATTAATGGATTGCCCAAAGAAGAGATGGCCATTCAATTATCCGTACAAAAACTAGAGTCACTGGGTTTAAGTTTAAATGATGTGAGTCAGCGTATTGCCGCATTAAGTCGTGATCTACCCGCTGGGGAAATTGGCAATGCCGACACAGCTCGGCAGCTGCGTAGCCTTGAGCAACGCCGTGATGCACATGCCTTTGCTCAATTACCAATAAAAACAAGTTATGACGGACGTTTAATCCTACTGGATGATATCGCTGAGATAGAACGCCGCCCAATGCGTAAGCAAGTTAGTGTGTTTTATCAGGATAAGCCCGCGGTAGAAATAGAGTTGCAGCGTACAGAAAGCTCAGATTCATTAGAGGCGGCTCAAATACTGCGACAATGGGTGGATGATTATCAACATCAACTACCGAAAGGTGTTGAGTTAATTATCTATGATGAAAGTTGGCAGTTGATTAAAGAACGTATCACTCTATTAGTAAATAATGGTTTGACTGGTTTAGCGTTTGTTGTTGCTATTTTGTTCTTATTTTTACATGGTCGTGTTGCATTTTGGGTGGCTGTCGGTATTCCAATCTCGTTTATGGCAACGTTATTTGTAATGTATATTTTTGGCGGCAGTATCAATATGATCAGCCTATTTGGTTTGATCATGGCATTGGGGATCATTGTCGATGATGCCATTGTGGTGGGTGAAGATGGTTTATCACATTACCAATCAGGCGAACATTCTTTAGAGGCGGCAGAGGGCGGTGCTCGCCGAATGTTAGCGCCGGTTATTGCATCATCATTAACCACGGTCGCATCTTTCCTCCCTCTAATGTTAATTGGAGGAACAATAGGTAATATATTGTTTGATATACCCTTTGTAGTAATTTGCGTCATCATTGCATCACTATTTGAAAGCTTTTTGATCTTGCCGGGACATTTACGTCATGCCTTTCAACAAATACATCATACAAAACCACCACCTATTAGAAAATGGTTAGATACGAAGTTTAATAGCTTGCGAGATGACTACTTTAAGCCCTTGGTAACAGCCGCTGTAGAATACCGTTGGGTGACGATTGCTTCTGTTATCGGTTTATTCATTATCTGTATTGGGTTGCTTGTAGGTGGGCGATTATTGTTTACCTTTTTTCCATCGCCAGAAGGGACAACGATCTATGCTAATGCACGATTTACAGCAGGTACGCCATCCGATAAAGTTGAAAAACTCTTAGCGCACCTTAATGATACTTTGGAGAAAACGGCTGATAGTTTAGGCGATGACTTAATTGAAGTCAGCGTGACGCGTTTAGGCAGTGCCAGTACCGCGAGTCGAAATGGTAGTGCTCAAAATAATGAACGTTTTGGCTCTATTCAAGTAGAACTTATTTCACCTGACTTACGTGATGTTCGCAATAAAGAGTTTATTGCAGAGTGGCGACAGCGGATCCAGCTCCCCGCAGGTATTGAAACCTTTACCCTATCTGAACGACGCACAGGGCCGCCGGGCAGTGATATTGATATTCGATTAAGCAATGCCAGCGCCGAGGTATTAAAACAAGTGGCACAAGACGTTGCTGAAACCTTGCAGCAATTTCCCGGTGTCAATGCGATTGAAGATGATATGCCGTATGGTCAAGAGCAATTGATTTACAAAATCAAAGGGCAGGGCGAAGTATTGGGCTTGACGGTGAATGATGTCGGGCGGCAATTACGTGCGGCATTTGATGGCCAGTTAGTGCAAATTTTCCAAGATGGTGATGATGAAGTTGAAGTGCGTGTTATGTTACCAGATAGTGAGCGTAACACCATGGCAACATTAGAGAATTTCATGGTTCGCCTGCCTCAAGGAGGCAGTGCGCCATTGACTAGCGTGGTGGAGTTTGAAGCACGACGGGGATTTGATGTCTTGCGTCACACTAATACTCAATTAGCGATTCATATTACGGCGACGGTTGATTCAAGCGTAAATAATAGCAATCAAATCTTAGCCGAATTAGAACCGTTTTTAGAGAGTTTAACCTCTCGCTATGGTGTTGCCGTTGACTTTGAAGGGCGAGCTGAAGAACAGGCTGAAACCATGAATGATATGAAACAAGGTGTCGTCATTGCCTTTGTCTTGATATATCTTATTTTAACGTGGGTATTTTCATCTTATGGCTGGCCTTTAGTGGTGATGGCGGCAATTCCATTTGGTTTGATTGGTGCGATTGTGGGTCATTGGGTAATGGGGGTCGATCTCACAATTCTGTCATTATTCGGTATCTTTGGCTTATCAGGTATTGTGGTGAATGACTCGATTATCTTAGTCACATTTTTCAAACATCAACGTGAACAAGGTGTTGCCACCACACAAGCGATTATTAATGCTGCAACACAACGATTACGAGCAGTATTATTGACATCATTAACCACAATTGCAGGATTGACACCGTTATTATTTGAAACATCTATGCAAGCACAGTTTTTGATTCCGATGGCGATCTCAATTTCATTTGGCCTAATGTTCGCAACGGTTTTGGTGTTGTTGGTTATTCCTGCATTATTGTCGGTGCATGAAAGTATTGCTGATAAGTGGGTAAAATCTTAGTTAATCGTTGTTTTATTTCCGGTAATTGCAGACTGTAATGCCGCTGTAATGACCTTGCAGTTGGATTTTGCATCAGAAAAACCGAGAATAGGTGTTGTCTTATTCAATACGGCATCACTAAAGTGTTCAATTTCAAGCACAAAGTGGTTAACAGGTGCTAACTCAAGTGTGTGTTGTTCACCTGCATCGGTCCACCACGATACAATAGGATTATCATCGGGGTTGTTCCATACGGTTTCACATTTAATGCCACCTAAAGTACCAATAATTTCATATTCACTGCGCCTAGCACGTTCAAAACTCATATCAAATTGTGCATATTTCCCCTGACCATAATCAAGTACGCCGCTTAAGCTAGTATCTGCACCATGTTCATTAAAATTAGCCATGGCGATCACAGACACAGGCTCATGATTAAACCATTGACGAGCAGTATGAATTGCATAAGGACCTATATCCCACATTGCGCCGCCACCATGATTAATATCACGGTTAATTCGATAAAGTCTGGCCGGTTTCATTGGAAATGAAAAACACGTTTTTACCGTACGAATATCACCAATCGCACCCGAATCAATGATCTTCTGCACCGCTTGATGTTGCGGATGAAAAACATACATAAAGCCTTCCATTACGGTGACATTGTGTTTTGTTGCCGCTGATTCAATTGCATCAATATCATCTACTGTTAATGCCATTGGCTTTTCAATTAATATATGTTTGCCCTGTTTTATTGCTTTCAAAGCCCATTCAGTATGTTCTTCATTTGCCATTGGTAGATAAATAGCATCGATATCGGGATGATTGAGCAAGTCATCAGGATTATTGAAAGTGAATACATCAGATTCTTGCGGTGCATACTTTGCTAAGGTTTCTGCCGCCGCTCCTGGGCGCCGGCTGGCAATGGCAATCAATTTGGCATTATTTGCGGTGATGATAGCTGGCAGTAAACGTTCATTAACGCGGGCAGCTCCTAATATTCCCCAATTTAATACTGATTTTGTTGTCATAATGTTGATATCCACAAATAAAATGTAATAACATCATAACGATTCTAAGCGATGAACTCCATCACTATAAAACCTTGTTATTTTAGTGTTTTTATCTGCTTTCTTTTAGCTTATGCTATATCTACTTAAATTTAACGAACAAAGGAATTTCCATGACTATTGAAGTTGGACAACGCTTACCGGCTGGTAATTTAACAGAATGTAATGAATTTTCGCCTGAAAATGGTTGCCCAACAAATCCGCAGTCGCATGATGTGATTGCACTTAGTCAAGGCAAAAAAATAGTTATATTTGGTGTGCCTGGTGCTTATACGCCGCTTTGTTCTGCCCAACATCTGCCTGGCTATATTGCCCTTGCTGATCAGATACACGCTAAAGGTGTGGATGATATTTGGTGTGTATCGGTTAATGATGCCTTCGTTATGGCCGCTTGGGGTAAAGATAATAATGTATCAGACACTATTCGAATGATGGCGGATGGCAGTGCGGAATATATTAAAGCATTGGGATTAGAGCGTGACCTTACTGCTAATGGAATGGGCGTAAGATGTTTCCGTTTCGGTATGATTGTCGATGATGGTGTGGTCACTTATTTAGGTGTTGAAGGTTCAGGTGAGTTTGGTGTTTCTAAGGCTGAAACATTACTAGAACAACTTTAAGAACTTTCGCCACAGAAGCTGGCTTTTAAAAAAAACAGTCAATGTTGACACTGTTTCAGCAAAACATCGAGATGACTATCAGCTTAACGAATCTGTAACGACGTCATTTATCGTGGTCTGGACGTTCTCAATAGTATTGGATGATCCTGATAGCAGAGTGCGATCTGCCTATATACCCGTGATCATTCAAGTTGCAGCTTTGTAGCCCATTATTGAGCAATAGACAAGAAATATTGCATACACTCCATCCATGGAGATAAATAACTATTACATCAATAGTATATGCCTTGCTATCACAACCATTATGAGCACTAAAAACCTGCAACTTGAATGATCACGGGTATAAATGTTCGACTTGAATTGCAGTAAAATTTATTTTTTAAAAAATCTTCAAGAAACCATACTGAAAAAACATGTCTACCAGCAACATAGAACTAGATAAGAAAATAACATCGTCTATTTTAGCCGTTCTAAAACATTATTTTTCAGGCAGTGGATTACATTATTGGCTAATACCTTTATCAGAAAGCAGCAGTATTTGATAAGATTAACGCTTACGATAAGATCTCAAAGTATTATTTAACAATACTGATTTTTTGCAAAAGTGTTCTTCAGAACATCATTATTACAAAGGTATACGTCATTATGTCGTTTCAAAAAAGTTTAACTCTGTTGTGTTTTATCATCGGAATGGGAATTACACATATAAGCTCGGCAGAAACGATACAGCCAGAACAATCATCAGAGCTTACTCTGTCTTCGCTCATGCAGTATGTCTATGAGCGACATCCTGCACTTCACAATGAGTTGGCTCAACAGCAACAAATTAATGCGAACACAGATTTAGCCAACGCCACTTTTGTGGATGTTAAAACAATTAATCTCAATCATTACAATGATATTATTGATAATAATGATGGCTTGCAGGAATGGGAAGGTAGTGTTGATATGCCATTATGGCTACCAGGGCAAAAACAACAACAACTGAACCTTTCTGACAAAATGTCAGCAGAAGTAACCGCATATAAAAACCAAATAAAATTAAATGCTTCGGCAAAAGTACGCGAGTTAGTTTGGAATGTTATATTGGCAAATAATGCCAATATGCAAGCACATCAAGTTTGGCAAACAGCGCAAGACTTGGAACACGATGTCGATATACGTGTTCAGGCAGGAGACTTAGCTGGCACAGAACGTTTGCTAGCGAGTACAAATGTACTTGAAATGCATAGCCAATATTTACTTGCCGAATCGGAGTTAGAACATACTTTAAGTAATTATCGATATATAACGGGCAACAATATGTTGCCGACAATCTATGAAGAAAGATTGCCTAAAGACGGCGGTTATACTCAACAACATCATTCTTTAGCGGTGATAGATCAACACCATCCATCGTTAATGTTGTTAGAGCAACAAATAAACACCTTACGAACACGTCAAGACCTGGCTTATTTTGATGGTGCAGTTAATCCCAGTCTATCTGTAGGTTTACGTCGTGAACGTGGTGGCCGTGGCGAGAGTTTTAATAATAATATTAGCGTGGGAATTAGTTTTGCATTAGACAATGATGTTTATCGTCGTCCCGCTGTTGCCAATGCAGCAAAAGAATTAGCCGATGTTGAAATTGCTCGACAACAACTTGAGCGAGAATTAAATATAACATTGTTTTCGCAATTACATGCTCTAGAAACCAAACAACAGCAACTTGTGTTGATAAGTAAGCAGAATAAGGCAACTCAGCAGTATTATTCTTTGAAACAACGTGCGTTTGAATTAGGTGAAATTGATCTCGTTAGCTTATTGCAAAGTCAGGCACTTGCCAATGATGCATATAACCGTAAAAGCACTTTGGAAATTGATATTCAATATACTATTGCTAAGGTAAATCAAGCGTTGGGTATTATTTTATAGATATAAGTTTCCGTTAAGCTAACATCCGTAAGCTAGACACCATATTATTGAAATAAGGTCTAGAACTGATGGAAGCATTACAGTTTCATTTAGAGCAAGATAAGGATTTATCGTCATCGTATGAACGCTTATTATTGCCACATCTACCGCTACAATTTGATGTCTTATCATCACCGAATAGGCATGAAGTAGAAAACTATATTGCCGATCAATTTTATCGCAGTTATCAGGCAAAGATTAAGACATTTTTACCGTATTTATTATCGACAGCGACAGACGGGCGCTTACTAGCCGTAATGGGCTTCCAGCCTGCTGGTGAAGTAAAATCGTATTGATCACTAGTTTATTAACATCATCAGTGGTGATTTCAGATGTACAACAAGATGTTGTACAGTTACAAAAGCGTTGGGCGGAGGTTAATTATAATTTAGAGGGCAAGGCGCAAAAAGAAGCGTTCGAAGCTCTGATTATCAAGGCTGAAGGTGTCACAATATCCTATCCTAATGCAGCTGAATCATGGATCTGGCAAGGTATTATCAAATCTAGCTATGCGGCCGCTAAAGGTGGTTTAGGTGCATTATCGTTGGCGAAATCATCAAAGAAAGATCTTGAAAAAGCAATTGAACTCAATGGTGATGCTATGTCAGGATCGGCTTATACTAGCTTGGGTACCTTATACGCTAAAGTACCCGGTTGGCCGTTGGGCTTTGGTGATGATGATAAAGCAAAAGAATTACTTGAAAGAGCGTTGAGTGTTAATCCTGATGGTATTGATAGTAATTATTTTTATGCTGAGTATTTAGTAGAACAACGCCAATATAAGCAAGCTGAAACGTTTTTATTAAAGGCTCAACAGGCGCCAGCAAGGCTTAATCGTCTAGTCGCAGATAAAGGTCGACACGATAAAATAACGATATCATTAAACAATGTTCGCTTACAATTAGAGAAAAAGAATAGTGCAAGTATTACTGATAGAAGATGACATTGCCTTAGCTAAGGCGTTAATTCAAACATTAAGCCATGAAGGTTTTACGGTTAATCATTTAGCACAGGGTAAATTGGCTATTAACGCTGTAAAAATGGAATTGCCTGATATAGTAATACTTGATTTGGGTTTGCCCGATATAGATGGCACGGACGTATTAAAGGCATTTCGCAAAGTCAGTGCTGATCTTCCTGTATTGGTACTAACAGCTAGAGCAAGCCTTGAAGATAAGATAAGAGGACTTGATTTAGGAGCCGATGATTATTTAGCTAAACCTTTTGAAGTTGATGAGTTATTAGCGCGACTACGGGTTTTTGAACGTCGTGCAAGTACACTCAAACATGCTGGCTTAACCATTGGTGATGTCACATTAGATAGTGTTAGCCATCAAGTTTTTGTGGCAGGAGAAGATGTTGAACTCTCACGGCGTGAGTTTATGGTATTAAAAGCATTAATGGAAAATATGGGGCGGGTACAAACTCGAGATAGCCTTGAATCTAAGCTTTATAGTTGGGGTGAAGAGGTGGCAAGCAATACCATTGAAGTGCATATTCATCATTTAAGAAAGAAATTACCCGATAAATTTATACAAACCCTGCGTGGCATTGGTTATATTATTAAACAATCATGAGATCAATTCGTACTTATCTATTGCTTGCTTTATTAGCGATTATTACTATTGTGACATTCTTATCGTTGTTACACGGTTATCAATCAAGCATAAAAAAAGCACATGATTTATTTGATGATCGCTTACGAGATATGGCTAAGGTTATTGCTAATGCCAATCACGATATTCATCCTCATTTTGACAATAGTTTTGAAGCATCTCCCACGCTTATTTTTCAGATTTGGTCTAATGAATTGGGATTACTGGCTCGTTCAAGTAATGCGCCGACACGGTTTTTAACGGATATTAGTTCTGAAGCCATGTATAAAGACATTAATTTTAATGGTTATCGTTGGCGGACATTTACCTATCGAGATACGTTGTTAAAACGCTGGATAATCACTGCTGAGCGTACAGATATTCGTTATACTTTAGCCGAGAATGTTGTGACAGCCTCTATTATTCCTATTGTTCTTGCGATTCCAGTGGCTGGATTTATTATTTGGTTTGCAATTGGTCTGGGCTTGAAACCATTAACCGCACTCACAAAGGAATTAAGCAATAAGCAAGCTGATGATTTAACGCCATTAGCAGTGAACGATATGCCAGAAGAGCTTACACAGTTAGTCATAACAACTAATGCTTTATTTGAGCGTTTAAATAGTGCCTTTCTACGTGAGCAACAATTTTCAGCAGATGCCGCACATGAGCTACGCACGCCAATTAGTGCATTAAAAGTACAAGTTCATAACTTACAACACAATGCCTCAAATAAAGAAGAGTTACAGCCATTTGTCGATGGTATTGAACGAATGGGGCAGGTTATAGAGCAAATTTTATCACTGTATCGACACTCGCCAGATCAGGCTATGTTAAAACAAGAGCACGTTGATCTGTGTGCTATTACACAAGAGGTTATTGCTCAATATTATGATCAAATAGCAATAAAACACCAGCTAATTAGCCTAACTAGTGATGAACGGTGTTTATTGTTTGCCAATCATTTTGCTGTGGTAACCTTAGTGCAAAATTTAATTACAAATGCGAATAAATATACTCCCGATCATGGTGAGATCCTTGTCCGTATTCAGCAAACAAATACGATGATTAAATTATCAGTTGAAGATTCGGGTCAAGGTATTCCAGAAAGCGAATATGAACGTGTATTTGAGCGTTTTTATCGTGTAAATGGAGACCAACATGATTCAGGAACTGTCGGCTGTGGTTTAGGGCTGGCTATTGTTCATCATATTGCCATACTCCATAGTGCTGAGATTCGGCTTGAAAAATCGTCACTTGGCGGCCTTAAAATCACTATTATCTTTCCTCATCAACAAAAGGTTAGGACATGATCCGTTCTTTAATCTGGCTGATACTGTCAATGACTAGTATTTCGGCGTTTGCCGTGCCGATTATTGAAATTGTAATTAAAGATCACCTTTTCTTGCCAAGTGAAATTGAAATACCAGTTGATACCAAAGTTAAACTGGTTTTTATCAATAAAGACAGTACTGCCGAAGAGCTCGAGAGTTATGAAATGAATCGTGAAAAAGTAATACCCAGTAATAGCAAAGGCATCGTCTTTATCGGGCCATTACCTGCGGGCGAATATCCATTTTTTGGTGAGTTTTTTCCTAAAACAGCACAGGGCAAGGTCATTGTTAAATAGGTCAGTATTATGTTGCTAAATTCGGTCATTATTATTTTACGGGAAGTGCTTGAAGCCGCCTTGATTATTAGTGTCTTATTGGCATTGAGTCAAAAGCTAACTATTTCTCGTTCATGGTTGGCGATTGCATTAGTATTGGGGCTGATTGGTTCCGTGGTATATGCAATGAATATTAGCCAGATTTCGATGGCTGTGGAGGGGGTTGGGCAAGAGCTTGTTAATGCCAGCCTGCATATTCTGATTTATAGCTTTATTGTTGTTTTGATTGTGTCATTAAGAAGTCGAACTTACCATCAAGCAATGGTAATAAGCATGTTAAGTTGCGTTGCACTTGCTACGATACGTGAAGGCTCTGAAATTATTGTTTACATCACTGGATTCATGTCGATTCCTGATCTATTTTATCCTGTCATTATTGGTAGCATTGTCGGCACAGGTATTGGCATTAGTGTAGGTGTTTTCTTTTATTATTTAATTAGTAATATATCGTTGGATAAAGGTATTAAGCTAGGATTATTTATACTGGTTTTGATTGCAGGCGGCATGGTTTCACAGGCAATACAATTACTTATTCAAGCAGATTTCATAATAAGCCAGCAGGCACTTTGGAATACGTCTTCACTGATAAGTGAACGTTCATTACTTGGGCAAATGTTATATGCATTAATAGGTTATGAAGCAACGCCAACACCGATACAAACACTGTTATATATTAGTAGCTTAATAATAACAATAGGTTTAAGCCTAAATACACTTCATCACCGTAGCGCTGAGGAGCGGTAATGAATAAGATAAAATATGCTTTGCTTGCGGCACTCGTGTTACCCAATACTATATTGGCTGACGGTAATACTATTGATAAGATTTATCACCCCTACGTTCAAGCATTAGAGCATGAAGTTGAATGGCGAATGATTTCTGCTGATGGTGATCAAAAGCATCGGTTTGGACTGGGTAAATCTTTATCTGATCGTCTATTTATTGAAGGTTATTTAATCGCAAAAGATGAAAATAATCACTTCAAATTAGAAGCCTTTGAGATTGAAGCAAAATGGCAATTAACAGAGCAGGGTGAATATGCGGCTGACTGGGCTGTTATTGTCGAACTTGAAAAAGAACTAGATAATGAGCAATGGGAATTTGCTACAGGATTGATAGCAGAAAAAGAGTGGGGAAGATGGATCGGGACAGCTAATTTATGGGCGATTTATGAATGGGGTGATCATATAAAAAATGAATTAGAATCCGCATTAGCGCTGCAAGTGCGTTATCGTTATTCTCGTTCTTTTGAACCGGCAGTTGAATTGTATGCGGGTGAAGATACGCTAGGATTGGGGCCTACAATGCTAGGTGATATTCGTATCGGAAAGGGTAAGAAATTACACTGGGAAATGGGTGTTATTTGGGGCTTGGATTCAGAAACAGCTAATACAACTTGGCGCTTATTAACGGAGTTTGAGTTTTAATTATTCTAAATCTTTTTCCATTCTCTGTTTCAGCTCTTCCCACAATGAAAGTCGAGAAGAATTACCAACTCGTTTGCTACTACGTACTTTTGCCATCCAAAGCCCTTCACCATTAAAACTATAAACGGGTACAAGATCGGTACGCTCATTAGCGGGTTTAATGTCGGTATCAAGATTATCTAAGACTAAAGGAATGGAGCGCTTAGTTTCGAAGTAGGTCAACACCATATGTGCTTGACCAAGATTAATTGCCTTAACATAGGTGATTCGAATCTTATTCTCATCCATGCCTAATTCTTTTAATGTGAAGTATTTAGCGATAGAATAATCTTCGCAATCACCAGCACCAATAGATAAAAACTCTAATGGAGTAGCCCAATAATCTTCTTTACCCCATAAGGCTAAGTCATTAATAAATAAAACATTTGAATTAAAGAATGTATTTACGACCTCTAGTTTTTCAAGATCAGGCAAGTCTCGTGATGTATTGATAAGTTGTTGCCAATCTTCGACGCGCTGTCGAGCAAAGTGGTTATATTTAGATTCTATCTTGGCTAATAGTGTTTCGGTGATATTTAAATCAGCAATAATAGGCAAAGATATAGCAATGCATATAAACACAAATAAAACATGCAAGGTTCGACGATAGTGTTGTAGCATTAACATAAGAATGGTGTGTTTTAGCGACCTATGCCGTAAAGCCCAGCGTTTTTGACTAATTCAAAGTCACTGTCTTCGGTGACATTTTCTGCAATAACTTTAATGTCTAATAATTGTGCAACTTCTTGCATAATATGGAGCAAGTCAGACTTGGTACTATTTCCTTCAATATCATGTGTTAAGTCGCGAGCCAAGCGAATATAGTCAATATTAAGTCCCTTTAACAAATCAATGGCGATAATGTCTGAGGAATAACGCTTCAATAAGGTTCTAGCCCCTAGTGATTTTACAAATGTACTAAAATTCGTAAAGCTGACAAGGTCTTTTTGGACTGAATAAGCCGTAACACTGAATGTTAATAGTTCAGTCTTTAAGGGTGATTGTGCCATCTTTTCTTGTAACCAACTTGCAAATGATGCTGATGACACAGAGGTCATGGACAGGTTAATAGTCACTGGTACAGATTGTTTGGCTTTTTCCATTAATGTAATTATTTTAGTAATAATACATTTATCTAGTTCTTCTTCTAAGCCAAATTCTTGTGCCATAGAAAAGAAAGTACCAATCGATAATGTATTGCCAACATCGTCTTTAACAACAGTAAATGCTTCTTGCATAACTTTAACAGGCTCATCGCTTGCGTAATTATAAGCTTCAGACGTTAATGTTATTTCTGGCATATTATTATTAATCGTATTATTAATTACTGACTTCCAATCTAAATCACTCATTGAGCTAACGGTATCTTCTTTAATGAAGAATGCATTGCTATCAATATTCCTCGCTTGTTCATAGGCTTCTAACATTGCGGGGGATAATTTATCAAAATCACTACTGCGTTCAAATCGAACAATACCAATATGGACCAAATCATGAACCCCAATTTGTTGGCCTAATTTTGTTATATCTTTTTGTAGGGAGTCGGCAAGTGAAATAATACTATCCTTATCAAAGTTAGAGCAAAGTAGGGCAAACTCGGAGCCATATAAACGATAAGAAAGGGTGCCAGATTGCTCTGTCCTTTGTAATAGAGTTGCAAAATTAACCAATAATTTATTAACTCCTTTATTACCTTTGTCTTTTGCAATAAGAGAAAGATCATCGAACTTAATAAAGACAGAATAACCAGATTGTCCAGAGACTAAAGCTTGTTTGAGATTGGTGTTAAACGTGGTTTGGTTTAAAAGTTTAGTCAGTGGATCTCTTTTTAAGCTTTCACTTAATGTTTCCAATTTTCTATTCAGTCGAGCAATCATATTGCCAATTTTATCTGACATGCTATTCATTGATTGAGCTACATTTCTTACTTCAAGTGTCCATGGTAACTTTTTGATTATAGTGAAGTTGCCTGATGATATTTCATTGGCTTGCTTCTCAATATCTTTTAAAGGTTGTAATGTAAGTCGCAGTGCAATAATAAGTAATGCCAGCGCACCTAAGAATATAATCAATGAGAATTTTAAGGTGGTTTTTGCTTGTTCATAAAGCTTCAGATAGCCATAACCAGGATTGGTTGTGACATATAGAGTGCCGCTGATATTCCAACCAGAACTGATTTCAGAAATCGCAGTGGCTGGCTCCATTGGCATTACTCGGCTTAGCCAATTAGGGACGCCTTCCATTGTTTCAGTATTTGTTAATGTCACCAAGTCGTTACCATCGATATCAACTAGGCGCATCTCCTTGTAATAGCCCATATCAAATATGGCATTCATCATGGTGCGAATAATAGGGTCTTGCTCATCGACCATGTGAGGGCTAAGAGATAAGCCTAATGATGTGGCAGTATCCTGCACATGGATCTCAGATTCAACTTCAAGATAACTTTTAATGTTTTCAATACTTAAAACGAAGTTAACACTGAAAATAATGAAGAAAATAAAAGAAATTAAAATTAATAATTGTTTGGACAATGACATAGTATGCAGCCTATTCAAATACTTATTGGAGTAACAATAATGATGAAAGATAAGGCTAACGATACCTGTACCTACACGGATACGCAAATACAATTGATTTTATTCTATCTAAACTGAAATTTGGATGAAAAATGGTAGTAATGCCTTTGTTTACAAAGACTTATTTAATGGAACATGCTTTGTCCAGCTCGACAGCTGTAGTTTATTTGAACTGTGACGAATATCAATGTCTGTTTACGTAGCAATAGCGGGCTATTAGCAGTAAATTTAACCCTAAAATTAGGACGATGTGTATCTAGCCTATTTTATTTTTAGGTTTTGGACTGTAGGATATAAGCCTTCTTCATAATTAAAAATAGTCTAAATGCTCACTGTCCTAATACAAATGTCACTGATTATCGCCTGTGGTTCTTTATGGAACCGCATTGCGCCATCACATAGTACGCGCCAAACACACCGCCGGACATTAACTGATCTTGTTTTCTATATATTACTGCCAGCATTAGTATTAGATGTGATTTGGCGAGCGCCATTAAATCAATCTTCATTACAAATATCATTTTTAGCCACCTGCGGCATTGCAACAGGTTTAATTGTAATGTGGCTAGTTCTTCGATTTTTTAAGGCATCAAAAAAGCAAACGGGGACACTATTGCTAGCCGCTTCTTTTCCCAATTCTACCTATCTTGGCTTACCGGTATTAGATCAAGTTATCGGCTCGTATACACGCTCAACAGTTTTGCAATATGACTTATTTGCATGCACACCTATTTTATTATCGATTGGTATGTTGATCGCGCATTATTATGGCGACAGCAATACCGAGGTGCATCCACTTCGTGAGTTAATTAAAGTGCCGCCTCTTTGGGCTGTCATCATTGGTATTACCTTAAATACACTGGGTATTCAACAACCTGAAATTGTACACGCAGGCTTAATGACATTGGCAGGCGGTGTTGTACCCTTGATGTTGATCGTCTTAGGCATGAGTATCCGTTGGCAGAGCTTGCGGTTTAACTATCTAAAACTATTATTCCCTGTGGCATTAATATCATTAGTAGTGGTGCCATTAGTCGTGTTTTCAACCAGCCATATTATTAACTTTGATGCGGATAAAATCATTATCGTGACATTAATAGCCGCCATGCCAACGATGGTATTTGGCATTGTTATCTGTGAACGTTATCAACTCGATAGCCAGCTTTATGCCGCGGCTGTTGCGGTAACGACGCTAACTAGCCTCATTACATTGCCGCTTTGGTTTAACTGGCTATAACACTTCTTTATTACGCATAAAGTCAGCAGTTTGCACAAATGAACTCATTAACTGTTGCGTTAACATCTCATCTAAATCCATCTGTTTTAATGATTGAGCCATGCAATACAACCACTGATCACGCTCCTCAATACCAATAGAAAATGGCAAGTGACGACCTCTTAAACGTGGATGACCATATTTTTCCACATATAACTGCGGACCACCCATCCAACCGGATAAAAATAGATAGAGTTTATCTTCACTAATTTTAATATCTTGTGGATGCATTGCGCGAATTAGCTGAGTTTGTGGCGTATCACACATGATTTGATAAAATATTTGGCATAAGCGACGAACGGCTTTATCACCACCAATTCGCTCATAAGGTGTAATTACTTCGGACATTATTGATACTCAACACTAAAAACTAGTGTGATCTTATCCTTCTTTGCACCGCTTATAAAGTCTATTACTTGCTACATCGCAACTAGACAAGGATAATTAACGGGTTTTAGTTAATTAATCTCGGAGAAATTCAATGAGCGAAAAAATGACAATGCGTGTTGGCGAATGTTTATTAGCAGGTGGCCCACCATTCACAGCAGCAGAACCTGAAGTTATCATCGGTGAATTAGATGGTCCATTTGGTACTGCATTTGCAAATCTACTTGGTGATCAAGTTAAAGGTCATACTCGTGTTTTAGCATTAATGAATACAGATATGATGGTTAAGCCTGCAACAATTATGGTCAGCAAAGTGACTGTTAAAGACGTTGCTTACACCAATATCCTTATGGGTACTGTTCAAGGCGCTATTTCAAATGGCGTACTAGATGCAGTTCGTAACGGTACAATCCCTAAAGAAAAAGCGAATGATTTAGGTATTATCGTTTCTGTTTGGTTAAGCCCAGGTGTTGAAAAAGTTGAAGACTTAGATCACGAAGCTTTATTCAATATTCACCGTGAAGCAACGCGTAAAGCGATTGAAAAAGCAATGAATAATGAGCCAAGCATTGATTTCTTATTAGAAAATCAAGAAAAATTGGTACATAAATACTACCAAAGAGCTTTAGATGCTAAAAAAGCTAAATAAATAGCGTCTTTATCTCAAGAAATCAACGGTCTATCCGCTAAATCGGTTAGACC
Source organism: Piscirickettsiaceae bacterium (assembly GCA_013215825.1). Taxonomy (GTDB): domain Bacteria; phylum Pseudomonadota; class Gammaproteobacteria; order Nitrosococcales; family Methylophagaceae. The sequence goes on from JABSQN010000002.1 coordinate 102,479, forward strand.
GTTTTTTTTTGAGATGTATAATCAATAGATGAGCAATAACCTAGAGCGTGAAATGGATCTATATTCCATTGATAAATTAATGCATGAAACACGTCAGCTGGCAGCTAGATATCGCCAGACGACAGGTAGTACTTTACCTGTTACGGGTGAAATTTCCCGTTATGATGTGGCAAAAGCATTAAATTTACAGCTCACTGACGATCAAACTCTAGGCTATGATGCTATTGGCTTAGGTGATCGTGAAGGTCTACGCATACTAATTAAAGGTCGTGTTTTATTTGAAGACAGTCGATCAACCCCTCGTATCGGGCAGCTTAAACCTGATGAACGATGGGACAATGTTGTTTTAATCTTATTTGATGATAATTATGAAGCAGTTGAAATGTATGAAGCAACACATGAAGACATCAAAGCAGTATTAAAAACAAAATCCAATAATAGCAATAAGAAACGAGGAGCAATGTCCATTGCTCAGTTCAAAATTATTAGTCAACTCGTATGGACACAAGAAAATGGCGTAGAGTCGGAAATATGGGATAATCATAAATAATTAATCAGAAGGGATAATTATTATGACTGTATCGGGATTTATCTTTTGGGGCTTAACGGCCGTATCATTATTTTATCTCATTTCAGTTTATAACGGCCTCGTTAGTTTAAAGCATAGCGTTAGCAAAGCATGGGCTAATATTGATGTGTTACTAAAACAACGTCACGACGAACTTCCTAAGCTGATTGAAACCTGCAAACAATACATGAAGTTTGAGCAGGAAACCCTTGAAAATGTTATGAAATCTCGCTCCTCTGTCGCCGCTGCCAGACAGCAAAGTGATATCCCTGCATTAGGTCAAGCAGAAGGTGCATTACGCATGGGGCTAGGTAGTTTATTTGCTGTTGCTGAAGCTTATCCTGACCTTAAAGCCGATCAAACTTTTCAACATTTACAGGCTCGTATTACAGGTTTGGAAAATGATATTGCTGATCGCCGTGAGTTTTATAATGAAAGCGTCAATAACAATAATGTTCGTATTGAACAATTTCCTGATGTATTGATTGCTCGATTCTTTAAGTTTAAAGAACATAACTTGCTAGAGTTTGCCAATGACGAAAAAACAGATGTTAATGTTAGTCAGTTATTTAATAGTTAAGGCGAATAGTGCAAGAGTTCATTGCTTCGATCGAGGGGCTATTATTACAGATTGAGCCCGATGAGTTCTGGCCAGCAATGGTTTTTTGTATCGTTATTTGTCCACTGTCTTTTTATTGGATGGTTCGCTGGTATCGTAATGCCCGTAAAATTGAAAACATTCCTACTGCTAAGATCCGTAGTGCCGCTCAAGGCTATATTGAAATAATCGGTCAGTCTTTATTAATGGATGGACCTAAAATCATATCACCTCTAACAGGTAAGCCCTGTGTTTGGTATCATTATAAAATAGAAGAGAAGGTAAGAACGTATAGCTCAAAAAGAATGTCAAGGTCACACTGGAAAGTTATCAAAGAACAGACAAGTGAAGAGTTGTTTTTGTTAGAAGATGCTACGGGACAATGTATTATTGATCCCGATCATGCGGATGTTATTACTACCCATAAACGTATTTGGCATAAACGACTCGAGAATAGACGATTCACCGAAGAACTGTTACTTGAAAATGAATTATTGTATGCCATTGGTCTATTTAAATCAGTGGCTAATATTGAACAAAAAAAGATAAAAGAACATATCACTGAATTACTTAAACAATGGAAACGTGATCCCAAACAATTATTGCATAAATTCGATAGTAATCGAGATGGTAATATAAGCCAAAAAGAATGGGATCGTGTTAGAAAAACAGCGGAATGGCAAGTTAAACAACAACAAAAACAACAAAAACAACAAACTAAAATGGAACAATTGCACGTGCTAATGAATAGTCCTCATAATGATCAAGCCTTTATCTTATCTAATATTTCAGAAAAGAAACTGATTAAGAAATATAAACTTAAATCATTATTTGCATTGATAAGCTTTTTTAGTAGTGGAAGCATCGCTATTTGGGCAATTAACACACGTTTAGGATTGTAAAATGCAAGATCTTGAACATGTATTTAGCCAAGGCGGGCTATTGTCACAGCATATTGATGGTTATGCACCTCGTCCCCAGCAATTGGAAATGGCACAGGCCATTGAAAAAACGCTCGAAGAAGCCACCGTATTAGTTGCAGAAGCAGGAACAGGGACAGGAAAAACATATGCCTATTTGGCGCCGGCTATTTTATCGGGTCAAAAAGTCTTTATCTCAACGGGGACTAAAAACTTACAAGATCAATTATTTAACAAAGATTTACCAATGCTTCGTAAAGCATTATCTGTATCATTTCGAGCGGCATTATTAAAAGGTCGTAGTAATTATTTATGCCATTATCGACTGGAAATGGCACAAGGTGATCCCTTGCAAAAGCCTCATTATGCTACTTTGCAAGCATTGGAAGAATGGTCAGGAAAAACTAAAACAGGTGACTTGGCTGAGAGTAATTTATTAGAGAACAGTTCGTCATTATGGTCAAAAGTGACCTCAACGATTGATAATTGCTTAGGGAAAGAATGCCCGAATGCTAATGAATGTTTTATCAATGAAGCACGTAGAAAAGCCCAAGAAGCGGATATTGTGGTGATTAATCATCACCTTTTAATGTCAGATATGGCACTCAAAGCAGCAGGGCAAGGCGAGATATTACCTAGTGCCGATGCCTATATTATTGATGAAGCACACCAACTGCCTGAAATAGCCACACAATTTTTAGGTAACCGTATTAGCAGTCATCAAATACATGAACTTTGCCGAGATAGTATCCGTGAAATGGAGCAAGATGCGGATGATATGGCTAAAATTCGAGATTATGCCGATAAAATAGAAGCGGTAATGAGAAGATTCCGCCTAAGTATTGGTGATAAAGAACAGCGAGTCCCCTGGCTTTCATTACGTGATAATTTAGGTGTTAGATCCAAACTTATTGAGTTAATGGAAAGCCTAGATGATTTGTCAGAACAATTAGAAATAGCATCAGAGCGGGGCAAGGGGCTGGAACAATGCCATGAACGGTGTCACGTTTTAATCGATACGCTGTCGGTGTTTAATCAAGATAAAAAAGATGATGCCATGGTTTTATGGGCTGACATTCGTGGCAGTGGTTTAATTCTTCATGCAACACCCCATGAAGTCAGTCAATATTTTCAGAAATGGATGGATGAAAAACCAACATCATGGATATTTACCTCAGCAACACTCACTGTTGCCGGTAAGTTTAATAACTTTAGTAATCAATTAGGCATTAACGATGCGGAATCAGAAATATGGCTAAGCCCTTTTGATTATGAAAAACAAAGCTTACTCTATATGCCAACCATTCCGGTTGAACCCAAACATGACGACTACAACACATATATTGCAGAATTAGCCAAAGAATTAATAGACTATAGTCAAGGTCGTACTTTTATTTTATTTACCAGCTATCGCGCCATGCACAGTGTTGCTGCTGCATTAAAAGAAGATTGCGATCATCCCTTAATGGTGCAGGGCAGTGCATCAAAAGCTACATTATTAGATGAGTTTCGTGATCATGGTAATGCGGTATTATTGGGAACCAATAGCTTTTGGGAGGGCGTCGATGTTCGAGGTGAAGCCTTATCTTGCGTTATTATCGACAAAATTCCATTTGCATCACCGGGCGATCCTGTTCTACAAGCGCGAATTGATACTTTAAAAGAGCGGGGCGGCAATCCCTTTTCATCTATTCAAATTCCAGCAGCTGTTATTCAGCTTAAACAAGGAATAGGGCGTCTAATTCGTGATCCAAATGATTACGGTGTTTTAGTTTTATGTGATCCAAGGTTCTTAACAAAACCTTATGGCAAGCTATTCTTACGGAGTTTACCGGCCATGCCGATCACGCAAAATATAGATGATGTTGCTCAATTTTTTAAACAACATACACGCTCTTAAATAAGAAATTATAAACCTTCAAGATAAGCAAATGCAGTCATAAACGCCTGTTCTTGGAATTGTTTTAAGCCCGTATCTTCAAAGTTCATAACAACCTTACTTTTCTTAAGTATTTCTTTTCCCTTGGCTGGTGATAATAATGACACTTCTAAGTCATCACTAAGTTGAATAGCCGCTTCAAGCTTAAAGCCGACAAAACCGCCGGCGAATTTACCCTTGGTCATACGTTCACGAATCACCACATGATCAACTTGATAATCAGCCATTAACTTCACAAAATCAAACTGAAATTTACGCAACTGCTCGCTATCAGTGGCATCACTAATTGATAATTTCTTAGCGCGACATTCATGCAAGGCATACAGGCCATCACTCAATGACATCAAGCTAATAACTGCATCATTACCTTTTAATTCAATACCACATACTTTCATTAGAAAACTCAACTAGTTCGGAAAACGTAATTATACCGAAACTAGCTACTTTAAACTGTAATTCATATAATGAAACATTGCATGAAAGAATATGAATCATAGGAGATAAGACATGATAACGCTATACGGCAGTGGTCAATCACGATCTTTTAGAGCTCTTTGGGCGCTTGAAGAAGCAGGAATCCCTTATAAATATAAATCAGTCAAAATTGGTGGAAATACCGATAATGGTACACAAACAGAGAGCTATAAAAAACTTAATATTCAAGGAAAAGTACCGACGTTAAGCGATAACGGACTTGTTCTTAGCGAAAGCGGAGCAATCGTAAATTACATTGCAGCTCAAAACCCACAAGCTAAACTTATTCCAACTGACATAGTTACCAGAGCAAAGTATGACCAGCTTTGTTTCTTCGTATTATCTGAACTAGAACAACCTTTATGGACTTACTCAAAACATCGCTTTATATTGCCCAAAGAATATCGCTTAAAAGAAATTTCTAATACCGTACATTGGGAATTTGAGAAAACAGTATCAGCACTAGAATATCAATTAGCAGATAAAGAATTTGCAGTTACAGAATATTTCACAATGGCTGATATATTAATTGCCCACACATTATCATGGGCAGACAAAGCTAAATTTAATATTCCTGATTCATTATTAGATTACACCCACAGAATGTGTGGAAGAGTAGCATTTGTTAAGGCATTATCTAAATCTGAAACAATATTTTGACAATGTAATTTTCAAGGTAAAGTATCGTGGTTAAGCGATTTCTTTTAAATTCTGACAATCTACTAATCTTTAATTGTTACACAATCTAAAATAGAACATAAGCAACCGACAATTTAAAACATGTTAGAGAATAGCGATTCAAAGAATGGAGCGGCAAGCCAGATAAGTATTCCTGCGAAAACTAGTAACGCAGGAATTATCAAAAGCATTCTTATTGTTTCTTTAGACATTATTAAACCCCTTGTAGATATGAAGTCATTTTTTACAATTTTAATTATATCAGTGATTTTTTCTCAATGTTTTCTGGTTTTCTTCAGGCGTTAATTTCTAATACTGAAATATGCCTAAATCGCCTTTGGTGTTTTGTTTGTTTTTTCATATCGGGAAATGGTTTGTTTTGATAATTGCAAATACTCTGCAACTTGTTTACGAGTCATGCGTGCTTGGTGACGTGCATCCGTGTATGTACATACAAATACTAAGCCATTAAAGTGAGGTTGGCGCTTACTTTCTTATTGTGCCATTTATGGTTCACAGTCAATTTAACATAATATACATTATGCGAACCATTGGTAGGGTGAGATATTGGACGTTGAGGAAGATAAAAGTACCTCTCATCATCAGTTCGCATAATTCTTGTTATGTAAAATAGCCGATCTTTCCAGTATGATTTATGAGTGTGCTTTAGAATGCAGAAGCTTGAGTTGTAATGGCCGTTACTTTAGATGTGATGCCATTCATGCCATTGCGATATTGAGAAGCCGTGCAGACACACAATTTAATTTACAGTCTCAAAGACTTAACCACGTTCATGAATGAAAAAATTGGTTTTAGCAGTGAAATCGGCGTCGGTAGTTCCATTTTGGCTTGAGTTCCCCTGCTACTGGGACATCTAATTAAATTCTTTAAATATATTGCTTATTTACGAATTGAAACCCACTCATGTGTCACTTCTTTGGCAATCATGACTTCCTGAGTAAAGCCCATTTTCCTCATGCGCAAATAGTCTAACCACACCTGCAAGGTGGATGTAAAGCCTTTGTTGCTTGTTAGTAGTGCATCTAATTGATGATATTGATTATTAAACGCCTCTTTATCCCCGTTGATGGTGTCCAGCTCATGCAAGGTTGGCAATAAAATAGCATCGATACCTAAGCTATGGGCGATCTGCATGCCGGCAGGATCGTAATCCGGATAGCACGCTATTTTACAGCGATCTTTACTGACTTCTTTTGCCCAATTAATCGTATTGCCTAATTGTGGATCTCCACGATAAACGGCCAGCAATTTATCGGGTACCGGTGAAGATAGCGCCACTTTTTGCAGCTGGTAAAACGCCTCAGCATTTTCAACAACTAATAAGTGATCCATATCGATATACGTCACATCATCCTGATTTATTTCAATGTGCCCTGCGCTCATCACAGGGAGATCGGTGTTATTAAGCTTGCAGCCCGCCGTTAACGGCTTTAATTTGAGCCAAGTTTCTTTTACTTTTTGCCGGCTAAATTTTTCACGATTGGTGTGCAAAGCGACATCAATACGAGAGCCAGAGGATAGTTTTTTTGCAGACACGGTCCAGTCAATGTCAAAGCGAGTCTTTAAATAGGTTTTAAGTGCATCACGTTGCTTAAGGCTTACCGCAATACGCTTACCCTCTTCATTCGCATAACCCAGCTCTACTAACAATAGACCACTTTTGTTTTTAGCAAAGTGAACCTCATTAGATTGAGTGATCTTTAGGATAAATAAAGCCAGCTGCTTTTCGCTCACGAAAGTGTCCTTATTACGTGAATGGGAGATAGCACTGCTGGATAAATATAGACATCTTCAAGTAATTTGTTACCTGTAAATAAGGGCACATCTTTTAAAACGAGATGTCTGGCAATATAATCTGACGCCCGCTTGCGACCAAAGGAGGGATCATGATCTAAATAAAGGAGCGTTTCATAAGCAAACTCATCAAAAGAGAAGCGTTCTTTATTGATTTTCTGATTAATATTAACCTGCCAATAGTTAGTAAGCTTCTCAGGTTTGCCAGTTTGGTGCACAGAGACTAACATTGCTGTGATAGCGTTATACAATGGGGAAGGCATCTCCTCTTCTTTTTTATTTTGACGATGTGTAATAATCGATTCTTTACGTTTAATTTCATTTTCATAGCGGATCCGGAGTTTCGATTGAATATCAATCACCATCGCTGCAAACAATTCTTCAGACTGTTTGTCTTGTACATCAGGGTATAGCGCAACGCTAAAGGGCTTAATCGCTCTGCCTTGAATATGAGACTCAAATGCTTTTTCGCTGCGCTCAGGGTTGAAATTGGGCGTTTTTTGAACATGGCGGATCAGTGCTTTAACTTGCCTTGCCTTAAACTCAATCTCACGTTGCTTAAACATGAACTCACGTAAGCGCTTATCAATAAATTTGATTTTATCAATCGCTGAGATACAGCGGACCTGCAAATTGGTCACAGCATCTCTGATTTCCGGGGCATCTCGGCGGACACCGCCACTTAAAATATCTTCAACTTCACCATAGCTGGTGAGTAGCTTACTAATATCAGAAATGTAACGCTCATTTTCAGCTTGTTTTGATTTACTCATAGAGAGCAAGCCAAAGTTCGTTTCAATCTTAATATGAAGTTGATCGATCGCATTTTCTAACATATTGTAAATGTCACCAATCAGCTCATTGATTTCTTCCACCTTATCCATGCGCACATCAACATGTTCTGGCTTAATGTCGGAGAGCTCTAACACTAAATGTTCAATCTCATCAACTACGCTATGCAGATTCGTATCAATAGCTACAAATTTGTGACGCAACAAAGGAAGATCGAATAGCTTCCTGAAATTACGATCAAGCCTAATTTTATTGCCACCTTGCTTTCTCACCATATAGTTTTTAACCAATGGTAAGATCCGTGTCATTTCGTCATCGCTTAAGGTGGTGCCACGCTCATCGTAGGCTGTCGCCAAAATATGGCGGTTTTGATACATGTGCTCAATGATTTCAATCATCTGGTTATTATTACTTGTGCTGGACTCGCTCATAATAAATGCCCCTGCTGTTCAGGTGCTGCATCCTCCACGTCAATTTGTTCGTGCTCCGTAATAAAGATCAGGTATTCATTAATTAAATCAATTTTACCGGTGAAGCGATAGATGTCATGAGTGACATTAAGATCCATTAAGATCCCTTCTTTTTTTAGATCGGTAATTAAGTGTTCCAGTTGCTTCTTAACGGTTTCACCTTTTAGCCTTGGAATACGGTTCAAGGACTCTTGCAGTGAAACATTGCTTGAGACAGTTGAAAATAAATCACTTAAACGTAGATCTTCCCCACCCAAGATCACCCTGTCAGGATGCATCACTGTCATAAAAATATTAAGCCATTCCATCGTTGGGCGGATATTTCGCATGATCGTAGAAAAGACTTCTCGACTGCGCTTTTCAATGCTACCAGAATCTGGCGACATTGTGAGATAAAAACTACTGCCTGTCTCAGAGGTGATCGTTGACAGTGATGCGCCTAAAAATCTAAAGTTATGATTAAAGGCTTCCTGGACACTGGGATCGGATAAGTGACGGTGTTCCATAGGCGATGTCCATGGGCAAATCACATCACCTACCAATAATTTACGCCCCAACTCAATCGAAGAGATACTCATTGCACTGCCTCCTTAATATCAGCCTGCTCAAAGGGATTAGGCAATAGAATTTGACGCGACTGATCGATAATGATCGTGCTTAACCCATCTTGTTCCAGCATGTATTTATTTGTAAACTTCTCTTTCTCAGCATGATTAAGCTGAGGACAAGCTGCCACTAAACTAATATTTCGCTCTTCAAGCATATCAAGCAGCACATCCACATTTTTACTGTCGATGTTAGACAGTTCATCCAGCGACCATGCTAACGGTGTTTTAACCTTGCCACGATACATATCGATAAAGCCTAAGAAGGTCACAATAAGGATCAAGTAGGATAAGCCCGTTGATGAGGCATTATTAATGCCATTGGCTGTTTCAATTGTTTTTTCATTACCATTTTCAATGATTTGAAAGCGAAACTTAATTTTACGCCACAACTCTGATGCGTGACCATCAATACGGCCTTCGGGGATGTTAAGGTAGAAATTACGCATTGCTGCGACAATATCTTCTTCGGGTAAGGCATGCTTGTCTGCACCGTGGGTACGATTCCATTTTTGGAAGCTGCTTGAGAGAGATTCAATATCACTCCAGTGTTCTAAATTTCGTGGCGTGAAACTTAACGACGCCTCTACTTTGGTCAGGCTTTTAAATTGAACACTCTCGTCCATTTCACGATTTAAGGCGCGCCCGAAAGATTTAACGCGCCCTTCAAATTCCTCAATATATTCACGGTAACTATTAATAGAGCGAAGCATTTTTAAACGATAATTTAGTTGCTCAACATGATCCTTGTGAGAACCAAAGTTATAATAGTTACAAACTGCCTCAGCCGTCTTAACCATGTCATCGTTACCCCAGTGAGGTAAGATATACGCTTCCCAATAGCCATAACAAACAGACGTAGCCTTGGATCTAAAGACGTTGACAAATTCCGTTGCTTGACTGCGTAAGCGTCTATTGGCTTCGCCAGCATCTTTTAAATACTGTTGAAAACTGGTGGTTATTTTAGTGACGTCTGCTAAACCCCATTGCATCCTTAACCCACCGTCTTCGATAGCCGGCAATGTGTCTGGTTTTACATCAATAACATTATTTAATAGGCGGTTAGCCTCTTTTTCTAATAATGATTGGCGCTCATCAAAGGCAGTACGCTTCACATTAAACTGTTCACCGTTAATCGTAAAGCGCTCTTTACGTGCTTTCAATTGCTCAATTGATTTGTTCAGTACCACTTCTGCTTTTTTACATGCCTCATCCTTTGACGGTAGTGCGCTGTACTCCATCTCCACAAACGTCACATAGGTGGCGTACTCGACCGCTTTTTTAGTCAGCACTACTACTTCCTTACCAAGTTGGGCGATATTAAGATCACGTTGCCGAGTCTTATTGGGATCGATTCCCTTACCTTCCAGCGCTCGGATCATTTCATCATCAAGATCCTTCTCTTGGGCTTCATATGTCAGATTTAACGCCGACTTTTGACTATTAAGTGTCTTGATCGCCGTTGACAGTGCTTCTTTTTTCTCATTGAGATGACTATTAAAACGCACTTTAAGCTCACCGCGGTGGAATGTGGTTTCTTGTGTGTAGTTAGTAAGAGCACCTTCTGCTTTTGTGTTGCTCGCTTCTTTCTCAGTTGCTTGCGCCGCAGCAAGTTTAGCGGCATCTTGTTGTTCACGTTCCACGCCATGTTGATTTGTTTTAATAAGATCTTTTGCCACAAGGATCTGACTTTTAACACTTGCTAATGCTTTTTGCAGATTAAGCACCACGGCCTCTTGAGTTAAGGCGTGTTTATGTGCCTTATCAAGCGATTTATCAGCCTCACCTTCATCTTTTTCAGCCTGCTTTAGCTCGGCATTAAGGCGCGTAATATTGGCTTCGATCTTTTCAATCTCTTCAATTTGTGTTGGCAAGTTATCGATCGCAATCCTCACCCCCAAGATGGTTTCTGGATCGGCGTCATCAATTGCCAAAGGAGACAGGTTTTTACTCAGTAAAGTTTGGGTATTAAACACCTTACCAAACGTCGCCTCCCATCCTTTATTATTGAGGCGTAAAAAATCAATTAAAGTGCCTGGCTCACCACGAAGATGCATTTGCGCATTAATGCCCGTTCCCAATCGCTCAATATCATCAATGCATTCTTGTAGGTTTCTATCGGCTTGTAAGCGATCTTCTTTTGCCTTAGTCAGTCCGTCATTGGCTAAGTCTACTTTTTCTTGCTCATCTTCACGCTTGTCTTCCAACTGTAGAGCGTGATCAATAGATGCCTGTAGTGTAGCTAAGCACTCTTTCGAGGCGGCAGCTGTCTGTATACCTGCCTTTGCCTCACAAAACTCTGAAAAAGCTTTCTTGGCGACGCTCTGGAGGTCACTTTCTTTACTACGTACTTGCTTATCAAATCTTGTAAGTACCTTATCTTGCTCAGTATTGAGAAGAACGACCTGTTTTTGGTGTGTATCATTATGTTTTTCTTTGCTATCTTCAATGGTAGCCACATCAATCGTCAATTGTGTTGCCAGTGATTGTTTTTGCTCAGCAACATGCATACGCACATCAATCACCGCCGACAGCTCTTCATCACGTGTTTTTTCAAGGTGACTTTGTTGGGATTTTTTGGCATCTACTACATGTAGTTCACGTTCAAATTCAGGCACCTTTTTATCAACATAATACTGGTGTTTTGCGGTTAAGTCATCGCGTTCCGCTTTCGCTAAATTATGTGTGGCCGTCAATGCGTGTTGCTCGGTCTTTTCCTGCTCAATACGCAAAGAGAGATCAGCCTGACCTGTATTGAATGTAGTAGTTTCTTTTTCAAACGCCGTAACACCGTCTTGCTTTTCTTTAATACGTACAGCATATAACGCCTCAGATGCCATAACGATAGCGGACAGGTTCTGCTCTAAGCGATGCAATTCATCAATTGACAAGTTCAATTCATTATTTTTATCTTGACGTCGATCTAAATCGCTAACGGCATCAAAGTCGGCGACCCATTGTTCAATTTCAGATTTATTAATGCCAAAGTTTTCAATGGCATTTTTTGAATCCTCTTCTAACGAATCAAAACACCAGTGTTGAATGATCTTTGCTAAATCATCAAAGTCAGCCTTCTTTTTAAACATGCTGACCAGTAACGGAAGTAAGTCTTTTAATTGGCTACCTTGTGTGGCCAGGCTATAATTGCTACGACCAGACTGTAATAAGGTTTTACGATAATCCGTTAAAGACTTAACTGCTTCACGGGGGTAGCCTTTTGCATCAATACGCTGGATCAAGGAAGCCGAAGGAAGACCAGAACCTGAATTTTGATCGGAAAATAATTCAGAATCATACGGTGCATCAATTAAAATTTGTCGATGCTTGCTGGGATCGTTATTGACCGCAATGAATACAGCCATTTTAAGTTGATCGTGCGCCTTATACTCAAAAACGACGTACGATCCCTGACGTGGCAAATAAAATTCAGTGAAGCCTAATGTGCCGCCATCCCCTTTTTTTAGTAAGTCACTTGGTCTGGCGCCATAAAAAATAGGGACGAGGCGTAACAAGCTGGTCTTGCCTTTACCATTGTCACCGTTAATAACGGTATGACCGTCCACTGAAACTTCTGAAATCATTCCTGTTAAGCAGCTATCAATTAAGATAACTCGTTTTAATCCATTCGCCATGCTTACCTCCATAAAAGTGTGAGACACTATGACATAAAGTGTCATGTTATCGCAATGTGTTATAACCGATAATTTATGATAACATGTGCATAATTTTTGAAAAGCTTGAGACGATGACGGACCGTATTAGATACATACTATTAAAACTGCAGTGGGAGGGGCGTATCAGCCGACAAGATCTTATGACTGAGTTTCAAATCGCATCAACTCAAGCAACAAAAGACTTTAAGGCTCTCGCGGCTAATTATCCTGGCGCAGCAAAATACGATTTAAGCCAACGCCGATATGTTACCGATAAAAAACTACCTGACTATTTAAGCGGCACCCATTTCAATGACTACATTCAATTTAATGCTGATCGGACCGATAAGATCACACAATTAAGCGCAACTCACCATGAAATGGAACCAGAAATATTTCAGCCCGTTATTCAATCGATTCAAGATAATAAAGGGTTGAAATTTCATTACCGCTCACTTAATTCACCAAACAAGAAAAGTGAACGACACGTTATCCCAGTGAGAATTATTCATTCTGGATTCCGATGGCATTTTCGCGCTTATGAACCAGCATCTGAAAGTTACAAGGACTTTAGGTTTTCAAGGGTTTCAGGCGTGATCACCGAGGAAATAAACACTGACAATGATGTGCCCATAGATAATAAGTGGGAGACTATTATTGATATAGTGATTCAGCCCAACCCCACCTTAGCCAACGAAAAACAAGATATCATCGCCCTTGATTTCAACATGACGAGTAAAAAAATCACTGTCCAAACCAATGCGGCTTGTTTAATTTATGTACTGAGGGATTATGAGATAACCGATTTTTCTGAGCGGCCGTCACACCATCAGTTGCTCGCCATAAAAAATAACAAAGAAGTTACTAAGCACTTGCAACGTAACAAAACTTAGGTACTAGCTGTTTAGTCCCTAAGTCTTATGGAGTAACATTAGCCCAACTACAGGAGACCCACTTATGGGATATTTACTTCACGGAGGCGCCAAGACTACGCCTCGGATCAGAAAAGAAATTCAAGACTCTGATAAGAGCATCGCAGCATTACTTTCTCACCAAGGCGAATAAGTCATTGGTTTATATCAAATCATTATTCTCACGCTAAATTATGACGAAAATTTGGATTTAAGTTTAGTGTCAGAAGTGAAGTACCTAGATTTAAAATTCCAAACTCGAGTTTGATTGCCCCAAGATCCAAGATGATCATACGGTCTGTTATAATTATCATCCGAATTTTTTCGCTAAAGACTTATGACCGTATCAGAGATTAAAGAAGACATTATCTGTGACTGCACAGGGACTACGTATAAAAAAGTACAGCAGCTTATAGATGATGGTGCTACGACATTGGATGAAATTTCTGATGCAACAGGTGTTTGCACAGGCTGTGGAGCCTGTGATATTTTAGTGTTGGAGATGCTTGAGGCGTAGTTTCCGTGCTAGGTTTTAAAACTCAATATGGATATTTTCAATAGCTGGAAGTTGGACAGAAGTCCAACCTACGGCATTATCGAAGTAGCAAAAAGTTTGTTTTGCTTTCTAGTAGCATTCTTGTTGTGAAGCTGCCAAAAAAGAAGCCGTGAACTTGTCCATGACTGAACGCACCCATAGCGGTGATATCAATATCATTTTTCTGTTGATAGCTTGTTAGCTGTTCAATAGCTTCACCTACTAAGGCTTGCGTTGTTATTGAAAGTTTAGAATCTACAAAGCTAGCTTTAGCTTCATCGATTAACTCTTGAGCATCATTTTTATTACTTTTTACGCTCACAATGTGAATTTCAAGTTGCTGACTGATTGTTGCATTCTTTATTTGTTCTAATGCTTTTTTTGATGTCGGACTGCCGTTATAGGCAAGCATGAGTTTTTTTGGTATTGAAAAGTCACCTTTAACGATAAAGACCGGTGTGTTTATTGAGCGAATAGCTTCTTCTAATTGAGCGCCTAAGCCCTTTTTATCACCCTTGTGATCTTCACCTTTTGCACCTAACACGACCATTGACAGTTCAGATTCTAAATCTGATAATGCTTCTGATAATGTGCCATGGCGTTGTTTGGCAATAATATCTGTTAAGCCTGCCTTTTCTGATTTTTGTTTGGCATTGCTTAAGATTGTTTTGCCCTCAGCGATCAGTTTTTTGCTTTCTGCATGTTCTTCATCTGATAGCTCGTCAAGCAGATGTTCTTTCATGTTCGGAGTGATTGTGCCTTCTCGATGAGGATGTTCACTGTGGTGAGAGTGTTCAATAGTATGTAATAATTTGAGTGGTGACTGGCTGTTTTTTGCCAGCCAAATAGCGTAGTCAATAACAGAATTACCAAGATCTGAACCATCGATACCCGCTAATATTAGCCCTTTTTCTGATGTTGCCATGCTAGTGCCCTCCCATTATTTTTTCTATTTCTTCTGGTTTATCATGAACAGCAAACTTATCTAATAATGTTTCACTGGCCTCATTTAAGCCAATAATACTGACATCAGCACCCTCTCGACGCAATTTAAGCACTACTTTGTCTAATGCAGATACGGCTGTAATATCCCAAAAATGGGCACGATGAACGTCAATCACAATTTTATCAACGGCTTCTTTGAAGTCAAAAAAAGCAATGAATTTGTCGGATGAATTGAAAAACACTTGCCCTACTACATTATATGTTCGCGTATCACGGGCTTCATCATATTGCTTATCCACATACATAAACTGGCTTAAACGTTGAGCCATAAACAATGAACCAATTAAGATGCCAGTAAATACACCAAAGGCTAAATTATGAGTCCAAACAACCACCACTACGGTTGATATCATCACTGCTGATGCACTGCTTGGATTGGTTTTTAGTGATTTGATTGAGCTCCAATCAAAGGTGCCAACCGAAACCATAATCATCACGGCAACCAATGCTGCCATGGGTACAATAGATAATATATCACTTAAAAACACGACTAAAATCAATAAGACAGAGCCAGCAACTAAAGTAGATAATCGCCCACGACCACCAGACTTAATGTTAATAATAGATTGACCAATCATGGCACAACCAGCCATTCCGCCGATTAAACCAGAACCGATATTAGCAATCCCCTGCCCTTTGCATTCACGTTTTTTATCACTTTCCGTATCCGTTAATTCATCAATGACATTGGCTGTCATTAATGATTCCAATAAGCCAACAATGGCGATTGAAATCGAATAAGGCAATACAATGCTGAGTGTTTCAAAGTTTAATGGTACATCGGGCCACAAGAAGATTGGCAATGTATCTGGTAAGTCACCCATATCACCAATGGTTCTCACATCAATGTCCATGAAATACACAATCAAGGTAATAACAACGATATTAACCAATGGTGATGGGAGCATCTGGCCCAATTTGGGCACATAAGGGAAAAGGTAAATAATACCTAAACCCAATGCTGTTAAGGCATAAACATGCCATGTTACATTGGTAAGTTCAGGTAATTGTGCCATAAATATAAGTATGGCTAAGGCATTTAAAAAGCCTGTCATAACCGATTTTGAGATGAAACTCATAAACTTATGTAAGTTTAAATAGCCTGCTGCAATTTGTAGAACACCCGCTAAAACTGTTGCTGCTAATAGGTATTGCAAGCCATGGTCTTTAACCAGTGTCACCATTAATAAGGCAGTAGCCGCTGTTGCTGCCGAAATCATGCCTGCTCGACCACCAACAAATGCAATCATCACCGCAATGGCAAATGACGCATATAAACCCACTTTAGGATCAACACCGGCGATAATAGAGAATGCAATTGCTTCTGGCACCAATGCCAATGCCACTACAATACCAGCCAGAATATCCCCTCGAATATTACCAACCCAGTCTTGTTTAGCTGATAACAGCATATTATTTCCCTTTTTTACAATAGTATTGAGTCATCACAATAGATAACAATCGCCGAATTATACAGTAAATCTTATTCAGACACTTTGCCTCGCAAGGCTTTGGTTTTGCCATGCTTAGTTTTACGATCCATACGTTTCCTTTGTGAATTTTTGGTTGCTTTAGTTGCTCGTCGGGTCTTTTGTATAACTGCCGTGCTTTTAATTAGCATCTGTAAGCGGATTAGCGCATCCTCTTTGTTTTTTTCTTGATTACGAAATCGTTGTGCCTTAATAATGATAACGCCTTGTTTATTAATTCGGCGATCAGATAAATTCATCAATCGTTCTTTATAAAACTCAGGCAATGATGAGGCATTAATATCAAAACGAAGATGTATTGCAGATGACACCTTATTAACATTCTGCCCACCTGCTCCCTGCGCTCGAATTGCAGATAGTTCAATTTCATTATCAGCAAGGGATACAGTGTGGGAAATAATTAACATTGGACTATTCTTCGTGACTTTAAATACAGACAGCGATTATACAGTAATTGCAATGAAACCAAATGTTTACACGGTTATCTTAGCTTTAGGATAAGATGTTTTATAGCAAACTTAATAGTAGTAGATATTTTTCTCTGTGTTAATTTTAGTTTTTGAATAGGTCGTTCATGGTTATAAGTCCATAACCATTGTGTTGCTCTGTATGGCTTAACCAATCATATCTTACCGTTCGATTAAAACGTTCAATATAAGCATTTTTCTGTGGATTACCTGGCTGAAAAAGGATAACGCGATAGTGTAATTTTCCGCCCAAGCAGCGAGTTTATGGCCAATATATTCAGGTCCATTATTACAGCGTAAATGCCCGGAAAGCTATATTGATAGTCATCCGTTGATTGTTCACTAGCGCTTAATGGAAATGCAATATCACAGGCAATCACTTTACGTTTTATTATTTTTCATAAGTCTGATCCTATTAATTTACAGTTTCACCTTATTAAGTCTCAGTGCATTTAAAATGACCGACACTGAACTAAAACTCATTGCTAGTGCTGCAATCATGGGTGACAATAAAATCCCAAAAACCGGATAAAGTACACCCGCAGCAATAGGTACTCCTGCTGCGTTATAGATAAAGGCAAAAAATAAGTTTTGATGGATATTTCTCATGGTCGCACGACTTAAACGAATGGCTCTTACAATACCGCGAAGATCACCCTTAACCAGAGTGACACCCGCACTTTCCATAGCGACATCGGTGCCTGTTCCCATCGCCACACCTACATGAGCCTGAGCCAAGGCAGGTGCATCATTAATTCCATCGCCAGCCATAGCCACAATCCGTCCTTCTGCTTGCAATTGTTTCACTACTTCAGCTTTTTGCTCGGGCAATACTTCTGCGTGAACTTCATCGATATCTAGTTTGGATGCCACTGCTTGTGCAGTTTTTCGGCTATCACCGGTCAGCATCACTACTCGTATGCCTTCGGCGTGAAGAGCGCGTATTGCCTCAGGAGTACTGTCTTTTATAGGATCTGCAACCCCAATAAGTCCTGCCGCAACACCATCAATGGCCAGTAACATCACCGTTTGACCTTCAGCACGTTGTTTATCTGCTTGCTCAGGTAACTCACCAACATCGATGTTCAAGCTTTGAAGTAATTTAATATTACCTAATGCAAGCTTATGACCATCGACAACCCCTGTTACTCCTTTACCCGTAATAGACTGGAAATCATCTGTTTTCGAAAGTTTAATTCCTTTATCTTCAGCACCTCTTACAATAGATTCAGCCAATGGATGTTCACTCGCTCTTTCCAAACTTGCTGCTAAACGTAAATTTTCATCTTCTTTAAAATCAGTTGTCGCAGTGACTGAAACCAACTTGGGTTTACCTTCGGTTAACGTACCCGTTTTATCCACGACCAAGGTATCAACTTTTTGCAAAATTTCTAATGCTTCAGCATTTTTTATCAACACCCCCATCATGGCACCTTTTCCTGTGCCTACCATGATTGACATGGGGGTGGCCAAACCCAGTGCACAGGGACAGGCAATAATCAACACGGCAACAGCATTGATAAGAGCATAGGCTAATGCTGGCTCAGGCCCCCAGATACTCCAAACAATAAATGTAATTATTGCAATGACTATCACGGCAGGGACAAAATACCCTGCGACCACATCCACTAATTTTTGTATCGGAGCACGTGAGCGTTGGGCATCGGCTACCATTTTGACAATTTGTGAAAGTAATGTATCTGCACCGACTTTTTCGGTTTGCATTAATAAACTACCGGTACCATTGACCGTGGCACCAATGAGTTGTTCTCCTTTTGATTTGACAACGGGGATAGGTTCCCCCGTCACCATAGATTCATCGACATTGCTTTCACCTTCAATGACAACACCATCAACAGGAATTTTTTCACCCGGTCTGACGCGTAAGGTATCACCCACTTGGACATGTTCAAGTGGAATATCTTCCTCATCCCCATTTTTCCTCACAATTCGAGCCGTATTAGGGGCCAGCCCCAATAATAACTTTATGGCAGCATTTGTTTGACTTCTTGCTCGTAACTCCATCACCTGCCCAAGCAATACCAATGCAATAATAACAGCGGCGGCTTCAAAATAAACGGGAACAACACCTGATTCACTGAGGACGGCTTGGGGGAATATTCCAGGTACAACAACCGCTATGAAGCTATAAATCCAAGCTATTCCCACACCAATCGCAATCAAGGTGAACATATTTAAATTGCGAGTAATAATGGATTGCCAACCCCGCTGAAAAAACACCGAACCTGCCCACCACACAACGGGCGCTGATAATATAAGTTCAACCCACTGTCTTGTGACTGGAGAGATAATGGTATTAATTGTTTCAGGCCAAAACTCAGAAATCATTGCACTAAAAAATATAGGAATCGCCAGTATGGCACTTACCCACAACCGACGTGTCATATAGTCCAGCTCTCTGTTATCTTCATTTATTTCTACAGTTCGCGATTCTAATGCCATGCCACATTTTGGGCAACTACCCGGATGATCCTGCACAATTTCGGGGTGCATTGGGCAAGTATATTCTGTCTTCGTATTCGAAAGTGGGACATCTTTAGGTTCCAGAGCCATGCCACATTTCGGACAGGGTGCATTAGGATCTGTTAACTCGACTTCAGGGTGCATGGGGCAGGTATAAATTATCTCACCATTATTTACACCTTTAATTGTAGGTAAAACAACATTGTTTTGTTCATGCCCGCCACAACAGCCATGTTGATTATCTAGGGGCTTCGCGTCATGGTTCTTCGCTCCACTACAGCACCCGCCTGCTTTTTCTTCTTCAACAGGATCTGTTTTACTAGAACCACACCCACAGCCACCCTCTTTCTCATTTGACAAATATTCCTGAGATGAATCGGTGAATTTAGTTAAACAATGTTCACTACAAAAATAATATGTTTCACCCTCTAATTCGGTAATATGTTCACTATTTTCAGCCACTTTCATACCGCATACTGGATCAGTTTTCATCTTATTTCCCTTCATCGATTGCTTCTATTAATTGGCAAATTGCATCCCCATTCGGCGTACTATCTGGCATCGATTGCCATTTATCCATTGCCTGCACCATTCGGTAGTGCATGGCATTTAATTCGCTTAGTCTTTCTTTACTCTCTGTAAGACGTTGCTGGATAATATCTCTCACCAGTGGGCAAGGTGATTGACCTTTATCACGATGATTCAAAATAATCTGAATATCATGCAATGTGAACCCCAATAATTTTGCACGGCGAATAAAGACTGTTTTTTTCACATCTTCTTGACCAAATAATTTATAGCCATTATCAGGATCACGTGCCGGTGTTAATAGCCCAATTCGTACATAATGGCGTATCGTATCCGCTGTCACATTCACTTTCTTTGATAATTCACCCACTGTTAGCATTGATGTTCTCCATTTACATTCTTTCGATTTAATTAAGAGTGTAAGTCCTAGGTGCTACACACAGGTCAACACGTTTTTTAAATATTTAATAATTAGCTACTAGTGTGCATGATTATGCCCATCCGATGATGGCATAGCTTGCACAGGCATCTCCTCCATTGTGCCATTAGTATTGTTACCATGATCTTCAGCCATAGGCTGCATTGATTCACTTATCGTTTTGTCTACCCTTTTATCTGGTGTCATTTCATGGCTATGGTTGTGTCCATCAGCCCCTGCTTCAACTTTAGGCAATGACATCACACCTAATCCATAGCGATACACTGCTTCAGCACCCAACCAACCAGTCACCATCAACATGATAACGGCAACAATAGAAACCGATATAAATTTGAACCCGGGTAATTTATTGACTATAGCTAAACGTATGCTTGAAAAACCTATCAGTAAAAATAAAACAGCGGTGGGTATTGCCCAATTTCTATGCAACGTCATCGCTGCATGTGATGCCATATCATGCGCCACGGAGTTATATGCAAACCAACCAGCGATTACGGTGACCACCGCAAATAAACAGCCTGTCCATAAACTCCAATTAGCCATATTTAACCACTGTTCTCGCCAATTATGATTCACAGATAATAGCAATCTGGCCACATAAAATACGACGGATATACTGAGTAATGCTATCGTGAAATGCACTAATATAGGATGAAAATTCGGGACTATTTCTGGCATTCTCATTATTCCTTATTTTGGCAATTTAAATTAATACTGACTAAATACGTGTGTATTTCCATCTTCATCAAATGTTAATACGTCATAACCTCTGGGAGGCTGACCTTCAGCTTGCATACCTGGTGAGAATCGCGGCATTCCCGGTGCGGTAAGTCCCACAATATTTTTGGGTCTTTCTGTTAATAATCTTTTAATATCACTGGCAGGTACATGCCCTTCTATTAAATACCCATCAATCACAGCAGTATGACATGATGCCAAACCAGGTATTACACCGAGTGATGATTTAACGTTGTTCATATCTTCACGATTATGTGCTTGAACTGTGAAACCTTCATTTTCAAGATGCGTTACCCACTTATGACAACAAGTACATGTAGCTGACTTATAGACCACGATCTCGGGTAAGACTTGTTCTATTATGGTTGTTGAAGAACCTACATTAGCTGTCTTATTGGATGCTTTATTCCATGTATTGATGCCAATCATACTTACAACAATAACCAGAATTAATAATTGAATTTTTTTTGATAGTTTGAATTTTCCTTGTTTATTCATTTGTTATCCTTAATTGGGAACCTTTTTATCTAATGTTTGGGTGCAGGCCGGTGATAATAATGTATAGGAGCGGCAAGGTTGTCTAATTCATTTTCTTCACTATCGTGAACCCAAGCTCGTCGCAAACGTTCCATCCAGTCATTACCCAGTTTTATACCAATCTCCGCCAATCGATTTTCTATTTGTTGTCTTGTTACTTGTAGCAGGTCATAACTGATAGAAACTTTATTATCTTCAATACTTACATCTTTGATTCCCATCATTTCAGTTAAGTTTGTTTTCAGCAGCTCATTTGAATCTTGATCTAATGGCGTAGCCAAAGTCATAATTCTGCGTTTTAGAATGTGTTTTTGTTGCTTTTCTATCTTCACGCTATATAGACTTGGGTGAGCGTTAAATGTGTCTCGGCATTGCTGGGAGCAAAAGTGAAAATACATTTTGTGATATTCAAGTGATGGGATGCTTGAATCAGGCTTCATGCCACAAACATGACAGATATCAGATAATGTCATTGAACTTTCTTCCCCCTTTAATTAAAGCTATAAATGTTGATTTCATAGGTAAATATTAAAGAGTATTCCCTGTCTGTTTTATGACCTGTTCATTACAATTTTGTAATGGAGAAATTCTTTTAATAATAGGCAATATCAGGTAATCTTTATCTATCATTCAGAGTATCTGGATAGTTGATAAAGGTATATTTAGTAAATGAAATTACTCATAGTCGAGGATGAAGTTAAAACGGGTGAATACCTTAGACAAGGGCTCAGTGAGGCAGGATTTGTTGTTGATCTCGTTAATAATGGTCTTGACGGTTATCATCATGCTATGACGGAGCCTTATGACCTAGTGATATTAGATGTAATGCTACCTGATCTTGATGGTTGGCATATATTAAAATCCTTACGGGATGCAGATAAAACTATGCCTGTATTATTTCTCACTGCTCGAGATAGCATCGAAGATAAAGTTAAAGGTCTAGAATTAGGGGCAGATGATTATTTGGTTAAACCCTTTGCATTTTCTGAGTTGTTAGCACGTGTACGCACCATAATACGACGCGGTTCTCAAATTCCGAAAGATAATATTCTTAGCATTGCCGATTTAGAATTGGATTTAGCACGTCATCGCGTAAGCAGAGCCCAGCAACGAATAAATTTGACTACTAAAGAGTTTTTGCTGTTGGAATTACTTATCAGCCATAAAGGCGAAGTCTTGCCTCGCTCACTTATTGCTTCTCAGGTTTGGGATATGAATTTTGATAGCGATACCAACGTCATTGATGTTGCTATTAGGCGTTTGCGCTCTAAAATTGATGATAATTTTTCGCCTAAACTTATCCATACTGTCCGTGGCATGGGCTATATGCTTGATGTATCTGAATAAGAGCGCGTGATGAAACAACCCAGCTCCCTTACCTTACGGCTTACCTTATTATTTAGCACCGTAGCCACCTTAGTTTTATTGTCATTTGGCTGGCTTATTGAGCGTTCAATTGAAAGTCACTTTGAATTAGGTGATATTAAAGAATTAAAGCTCATCACTCAAGCTTTAAAAGCACCACTCCAGACAATGCGACTAGAACAGAATTCATCACAAATTCAACAACGCTTTGATGATATTTTGATTGGTCACCATCATCCATTACTTAGAGTAATGGATGATAAGGGTAATACGCTTTACAGTAGCCCTGAACTTAAAAACACTTCAATTGATTTGCCACATTTCACGACTCCTAATCAAGAACAGCTGCAGCAGTGGCAAAAGGGTAATAATAATTACCGAATTTTCACGGAACAAGTTCCAGTCAATAATGCAATGCCATACACAATCACCGTTGCTATTTCTACCGATTTCCATCAACGCTTTTTGAGTAATTTTCGATTTATTTTGTGGCTGATGATTGTTTCTAGCATTGTGGTAATGAGTATTATGAGCTGGTTAGCCGTGTATTATGGCCTTCGTCCACTACGCCAAATTATTAATCAACTCAGTCATATTAGTAGCAATGAACTCAGCACCAGACTTGATCCTGATACTGTTCCCAGTGAATTATCAGATTTGATTCGTTCATTTAATGAGTTGTTAGAACGATTAGACAAAGAATTTGAACGCTTATCTCACTTTTCTGATGATATTGCCCATGAATTACGAACACCGGTTACTAATTTGGTCACTCAGACTCAAGTAGCACTTTCTCGAGCTCGTAGTAATGAAGAATATCAGGACGTTCTTTATTCCAATATGGAAGAATTTGACCGATTATCTCAGATAATTTCTGATATGCTATTTTTAGCTAAAACGGACAATAAAATTGATCCAATCGAGATGGAAGATGTCAATTTATATGAAGAAGTACAAAATTTATTTGATTATTACGAGGCGTGGGCTGAAGATAATGAAGTTTCTCTAATCGTTAAAGGAAAACTTCATCTTCATTGTAATCGTCTGATGCTACAGCGAGCATTAAGTAATTTATTATCCAATGCAATTCGCCATACACCCAAAGATCATGGCGTAACAATTCAACTTGAAATTCTTAATAATCATGCCAACATCATAGTACAAAACCCAGGAGAACCCATTTTTTCTAAATATTTACCAAAATTATTTGACCGCTTTTACCGTGTTGATCCTTCACGTCAACGTGCTGGTGAAGGCACAGGATTGGGCTTGGCAATTACAAAATCAATTGTTGAAGCACATGGCGGCAGTATTCACGTCACCTCAGATGAATCAAAAACACAATTCCAGATCACTATTCCTATACAATCACCGTCGTGATAATACTTTAAAACCAGAATCTGACACCGGCTACCAATTGTTTCATCGTCATATATTGCACAGTTTTTAAAATAATATCATTCACCCTGCACGGTTACAATCACCCGCCGTTGATGTGGATGAGTACGATGTTCCCATAGAAACAAACCTTGCCAAATACCGAGGTCACAACAGCCATTGCTAACAGGTAGCGTCACATCAGGATTGGTCAGTACCGTCCTAATATGAGCACTCATATCATCAGGCCCTTCATCTTGATGGAGAAACATGGCATCACCATCTGGCACAATATGTTGCATATAGGTTTCCATATCGATCTGCACATCAGGATCCGCATTTTCACACAACATTAATGATGCACTGGTATGTTGCACAAACACATGACACGTGCCAATTGAAATGCTCGATTTAGCCACGATTTGTTGTATTTCATTGGTGATATTGGTGGTGCTTCTACCCCGGGTAGCAAAATTTAATTGTTGTTGAAATACCATTAGTGAGACCTTTGCATGAAATAAGAATTTGCCTTACCAGATTTGATGTTTTGTCGTATATAATCAGCGGCTTGTTGAGGTGATGCTTGTAAGCCACAGTGATATAAAGCCATTGCACCGCCTAATACTAAACTATCAAATGCCACGCCAGATTGCCCAGCCAAAGCCTTTAGTCCTAAATCAGCAGTTTCTTCAGCAGTAACTTGTTGTGATATTGCTGGCAATACGCCACGTGTGGATTGATGGATGCCAAACTCGGTCGGATCTAATAGATAAGCTTGTGCTTCATTTGAATTATTTGATCGCAGGATAAAACAGTTCGATGTTTCACGTAAGGTCGGTAATATTCCCCCTTCAATTCCACGAATAATCAATGCAGAGCTAAAACCAACTTGTTGTGCTAACCGGGCTAATATCGGTGGATATTCTTTATGTACAAAGCCTATTTGTAGGTGAGTTTTAAGCTTGGCTTTAATGGGCATAACCAATTTTTCTAATGTTGATAGGCTCGGTCGTTTGATCATTCGTGTGCGAAGTGTTTGCAATGCATATAAATTAGGGCTTGCTTGAGCTTGATCAATATAAGCCCAACTTAATTCTGGATTATTGAGTCTATCCCTTGCCTGTTTTATCGATAGGTTAGTGGCGACTCCTGCGAAATCTAACACTTGTGAATGAGTCACACCAAATTTAGGCCCCATTTCATTCACCCCTTGTGAAATAGTCGGTAAGCCTGATGCCGCTAATACTGCTGGTAAGAAAGCAGTAATCGGACAATGTCGATTATAGCCATTATAAGGATCAGATAAGATTAACAGCTGATCAATATCAGCTGATTCTTGCTGAGTTTGTGCTTGTATCGCCTGCAAAATCCCTAGGTTTTCATCGTTGGTTTCACGCTTAATACGCAAGGCAATAAAGAAAATAGCCGCTTGCACCTCATCCGCCTGCCCTGACAATATCTCAGTCATCGCATCAAAGGCTTCTTTCTGTGATAAATCTTTATTTAAATGAGGGCCTGTTGCGACCTTTTTGATCGCTGCTGTTAAAGCTGTCATAGCACTTCCTGTTCGTTCATCAAAGCGGCACCTCTAATAGGCTCCTCAAAATCTGCACTCAACTTTTCAACCAAACTTTCTGTTTCTTTGAAAAAATAATCGCCAACAATTTTGCGTTTAAGTGCTTTATAGCGTCGATATATCTTTGAGAAATCATCAATAATTTCAGATTCTGATGACTGTGAATTTATTTTTACAACTAATCGTTTTCCATCCTTATCTTCATTTCTAACATAATCGAAAAAGTCAGTTATTTTCGATTGAAAATTCTCTATTAAAGATCCAACTTTGGCTTCTTCTTCGTTATAAAGCAAACCATCCCTAAAAAATGGGATTAAGAATTTATCTTGCAGATGTAATTCATTCATTCGCCATTATCCTTATTTTCACGATTTGCTACATATCGTTGATTCGGGCTCTTAGGTTTATCAGGAATTGTCATATTCAACTTTTCTTCTGCCATCAAGGGTAGCAATAACATATCCCGAAAATGCTCCCTATGAGTGAGCTGTAAATGCGCCATCATTTCTTTGGTTGATCGTGGAACAGCACAGAATTCTACTAATTTTTCAGCTTGTCCTGTAGCTTGTCCCCTATCTTGTCCGGTAGCTTGCTCATTACCTTGTCCGGTAACTTGCTCATTATCTTGTCCGGTAGCTTGCCCTTCACCTTGTCCAACAGCTTGTCCTGAACCTTGTCCGGCAACTTGTCCGGCAACTTGTCCGGCAGCCTGTCCTAAGCCTTGTCCGGTAGCTTGATCGCTTATTCCGAAATTACCCGACAACTCTTTACTTTTATTAGTCTTATCCTGCCAGTCACCTTGTCCGGTCAATACTTCAAAACCTTCTTCAAAAGGTAAAACAAGGCGAATAAAGTTAGGTGAGAAATGATATGCAGTTTTAGGATAAGACGATAAAATACGCGGAACACCAGAGCCTAACTGCTCCACCATATCCAAATCCCTAAAAACACGCATCAACTCTTTATTTTGTGGCACCGAATAGCCCATAAAGAAATCATCTTCATTCAAACCCTGAGGAATACCTCCAGCCGACGTGATCTCCAAACGATCAGAGAAGAATTCAAACTTAGGTGGCACTTCATTACTATAATCATTATGAATAATCGCGTTAATCACCGCCTCATGTATCGCTTCTGGATTAAGCAGTTTTCGTTCCAAACGTTTCTCATAGGTTGTTTTTACAAATGTCTTATTTTCAATTTTTAGTTTTTCTAATACGGCTTTGGTTGCTTTCACTAATGAACAATAACCATATTCTTCATTCTCAATCAGCTTAATGCGGTCTAAACCTGCATACTTTGCCACCTTAATAGAATTACCATTCACATCAGAAAGTAAATAAGCGGCATAGTTAAACTCGCCATCTTCAGTTAATAATTCTAGATTGTGAGCAAATTTATCATTCAGCCTTAAAGTCGTCCCACTATAATAAATCTGCAACTGCTCAAAGGTGAGGTCTTTTTTACGTGATTCAATAGTGCCAATAGAATTACGCACTCGACGAGAAAATAAGTCTTCAATTTGTCGCTCGGTCATAGGCTCAGATGCACTACCCACACGAACAAAACAACCACGATCTGTCATACCTTTAGATTTTGAGTAATATGGCTTTTCACTACCAGTGGCAACGGTAATTTTAATAATATCTTTGCCATCACGAGACTCCACGATCACATCAAACAAGCCCTCAGTATTTTTCATTATTCTTTACCCATTCTATTTTTCAGATTCTCTAAATATTCAACTAATTCATGAACATTACTACTTGGATTCACATCCCCAGTTTTCTTTGAATTTTCAAATATTCTTTTAGTCAGCGGTTGCCCATATTTTGGATTGGTATTGTAGGATGTTCATTGTTTGTTTCTCTTTTTATTGAAGCCAGTCTAGCATGGCATTTTCATCGACCACGGTGACCCCTAACTTCTCCGCTTTAGTTAGTTTTGATCCCGCATCACGTCCTGCTACAACAAAGTCAGTTTTCTTTGACACGCTACCAGAAACTTTAGCGCCTAATGCCAACAGTTTTTCTTTGGCTTCGCTCCGAGAAAGTTGTTCTAATGTGCCGGTTAATACAATAATTTTGCCATTTAATGCTGAATCAAAGGTTTGTTTTTCTTCTTTTGGCCAGGTTATTCCTGCATTTAATAAACGCTCAATCACTTGTTGATTATGAGCTTGGCCAAAGAAGGTCACAATATGGTGAGCGACAATCGGCCCAACATCTTCGATTTCAATTAATGCTGTTTCATTCGCTTGTGCTAATTCATCTAGTCTTAGAAAATGACGGGCTAAAGAACGAGCAGTGGCTTCACCGACTTCTCGAATTCCTAATGAATAGAGAAAACGAGCAAATTTAGTCTGTTTCGCATGTTCTAACGCATTGACTAAATTGCTAGCTGATTTTTCAGCCATTCTTTCTAATGAGGATAGTTGTTCGATAGTCAGTTGAAATAAATCAGCAGGATCGTTAATTAGACCTTCATCCACTAACTGTTCAACTAATTTATCACCCAATCCATCCACATCTAAGGCTTTGCGTGAGGCAAAATGTTTAATGGCTTCTTTACGCTGGGCAGGACAATATAAACCGCCACTACAGCGTGCTATTGCTTCACCTTCAATACGTTCAACATCTGAATCACAGACGGGACAGTGACCGGGAATTTTAAATGTCACGGTATTTTCTGAGCGTTTGGATAAAACAACTTGCACTATTTCTGGGATAACATCGCCCGCACGACGTACAATAACGGTATCCCCGACGCGTACATCTTTACGGTCAATTTCATCTTGATTATGTAAGGTTGCATTGCTCACGGTGACCCCGCCAACAAAAACTGGTTTTAAGCGAGCAACAGGCGTTAATGCACCAGTGCGACCTACTTGGATTTCAATCTCTTCCACCACCGTCATTTCTTCTTGTGCTGGAAACTTATAGGCAATCGCCCAACGTGGCGCACGTGATACAAAACCTAATCGCTGTTGAAGCTGGCTATCATCGACTTTAAACACCACGCCATCAATATCATAAGACAAGCTATCGCGGCGCTCGCCTAACTGTTTAATATAATCTAAACAGGCTTCGACACCTTCTACCAACTGTATTTCATCTGAAATTTGGCAACCCCATCCGGCAATCAGCTTCATGGCATCACTATGCTTGCTTGGTTTATCCATGCCTTGCAGATCACCCAGACCATAGCAATAAATCGCCAACGGTCGGCTGGCAGTGATCTTTGAATCTAATTGACGTAATGAGCCTGCCGCCGCATTGCGTGGATTCACAAAGGTCTTTTTATTGTCGGCAATTTGCTTGCGATTAAGTGCATCAAAGCCAGCTTTAGGCATCACAATTTCACCACGGATCTCAATCACGTCAGGAATGCCGTCACCCATCAGTTTCAACGGCACACTAGCAATCGTACGCACATTAGCCGTTACATCTTCACCCACACTACCATCACCACGCGTTGCTGCTTGCACTAAAATACCGTGCTCATAACGCAAGCTAATCGCCAAGCCATCCAATTTAGGTTCAGCAATATAAACCAGTGGCTGAATACTATTTAAACGGTCTTGTACTCGCTTATCAAAGGCGTGTAATGCGTCGCCATCAAATACATTATCTAAAGATAGCATTGGTAAAGCATGTTCAATTTGATTGAACTTATTCAGTGCCGCCCCGCCCACTCTTTGGGTGGGTGAATCAGCTGTTAACAATTCAGGATATGCCGTTTCAATTGCTTGCAATTCTTTAAAAAGACGATCGTATTCGGAGTCAGAAACTTCAGGATTATCATTGACATAATATTGATAGTTAAACTTATTAATTGAGTTTCTAAGATTGGCTGCTTGTTGTGATTTATTTGTGATAGTCATTGCTTAATATTGATTATTCTCTATGTGTATCGTGAAGTTCATTTTCAAAATTTTTCCTCGCATTGATTCTATTGTATCTTGAGTAACCACTTGTTGTAACTCATCGCACAAAATACCGCCCAACATGTCTGCCATTGATGTTGCGGTTTTAAATAGCTCTTCAAATAAGGTTAAAGAATCAATGGGCGCTGGGAATTTAGCAAACATCAATAAACCCGGTGTTGTCATTGTGGAAAATGCATCGGGTTTTAATGTGCCGGGGTCAATAAGGTTAGCAACGCTGAATAAGGGTTGCTTGCTACTATCGGCGCTAAGTCGATGAAAGATATCCATATCACCGTGATAAAACCCTAAGTTTTCTAATGCTATTTTGATGTCCAGCCCTAAAAGTGATCCACTATCGCGAGCTAGGATAGTAAATGAAATCATCATATCCCAATCAGGAATTGCATCTATTTTTGTTTGTATTTCTTCTTGTGGCTCATCCACGATTGGCGTTAGATCAAGTGTATCTTCCACAATATCCACCAAAGGGGCTTGAATTATTGTTGTAGTTGATAAACTTACACTAGGTTCATCATCGACCGTTGATTGATAAGTATCGATTTGTTGCTGTGTCATTTCCTGTTCTAATAGTGCGTTAAACTCCTGCCCTCCGGCGATCCTTCCTTCTTCAGCTTCTATTGTTGCTTGCGCCATATATGCGCGATGTTTCTCTTTCGATTGTAAAATTGAATACCAAGTAACACCAGCAAAGATGGCAATTAGAGTGACAGTGATAATTATGATGTCTAACACTTAAATTAATCTTCCAACTAAGGGATAATGTTCATTTTATTTTTCATATTGAGATATCCATGAGCACACAGCCAAGCACAGAACTTGAAACATTCGAAAATGCAATTCCTGAGCGTGATTATACCATTCATATCGAAACGCCTGAATTCACTTGCCTGTGTCCTAAAACTGGTCAGCCAGATTTCGCCACTATCCAGATTGATTATGTACCAGATTTGAAATGTATTGAATTGAAAGCATATAAGCTTTATATCTGGTCATATCGCGATCAAGGCGCATTTCATGAAAAAGTAACCAATCAGATCTTAGATGATTTAGTTGCGGCTTGCGATCCTCGTTTTATGCGTGTAACCGGTATCTTTAATGTTCGCGGTGGTGTTTATACAACGATTGTTGCCGAGCATAAGCGCGAAGATTGGACAGCACCAACACCTGTACAATTGCCGTAGGTCGGATTTCAGTCATAAAGTCACTTAAAGATGCAGCCTAATTCAAAGAATCGTCATCCCCGTGAAAATGGGGATTCAACGATAATCACTATTTTCACTGTCGATGGATTCCCATTTGCATGGGAATGACGAAGCAGGAATATGCATACATCGGCATTGATCTCGGCACCTCAGGGTGTCGAGCTATTGCCATTGATGACGATAAACAGATCATAGCCAGTAGCCATAAATCGTTAAAACAAGCACAAGCGCCCTCTTCTAAATCAGAACAAGATCCTAATGAACATTGGCAAATTGTGCTTGATGTACTGTCCGAAGTAATTCATAAATGTCAGAAATTAACCATCAAAGCGATTGCTGTTGATGCCACATCAGGCTCTATTTTATTTGTTGATAAACATGGCGCTCCACTCACATCTATCATTATGTATAACGATGCTAGGGCAGCGAAACAAAGTGATGTAATTGCCGATATAGCACCGAAAGAATCTGCCGCTCATGGTGTAAGTAGTGGATTATCAAAAGCGCTTTACCAACTAGAACATGCTGATATCCCCCCCACTAGCAAACTTTTACATCAAGCAGATTGGATAAACTTCAAACTAGGTGCGCCACTGGCAATAACAGATGAAAATAATGCACTTAAAACAGGCTATGACCCTATTAAGCGTTACTGGCCAGATTGGATTGATACTCTTATAGATAGCTCGTTATTACCTGATGTGGTACCCGTAGCAACGACGATTGGACAGTTATCTAACCATTTATGTCAGCAATTTAACTTAGATTACCGCCCTGAACTTATTGCAGGCACTACCGATAGCATTGCTGCATTTATTGCCACAGGAGCAAATCAATTAGGTGATGCGGTTACATCACTAGGTTCAAGTTTAGTGGTGAAACTAATAACTAAAACACCTTTATTTGTGCCTGAATTGGGTATTTATAGTCATAGATTGGCTGATTATTGGCTAGTTGGTGGCGCATCAAATACAGGTGGTGCAGTATTAAAACATTATTTTGATGCATCACAACTACAGCAATTAAGTGAGAAAATCGACTTAAATACGAAACCTTTAGATTACTACCCCTTATTATCAAAAGGTGAACGTTTTCCAGTTAATGATCCCCATTTAGAACCGCAACTAACACCCAAAACAGATGATGTTACATTTTTATATGGAATGCTGAATGGTATTGCCAATATCGAAAAGCAAGCATACCACTGCTTACAGCACGCAGGATCTGATACGTTAACATCAATTCGCACAGTCGGTGGCGGTGCTATCAATCCAGTGTGGCAACAAATTAGACAAAGTAAATTCACCATAGACTTTATCACGCCAAACCAAACGGAAGCAGCTTACGGAGCCGCATTAGTCGCAATGAAAACAATGAGATGAAACGTTTACTTAATGAAGTTAATGAAAAGGTAACGCGTTATTTACTACATGATTTAACGTGATTCATTAACAATGGGAGCCACCTATTCGCCTATATTTCCATGGTAATTAAAACTCAACGTGAACTAAGCTTTAATGTGGACAATGTATCCTGGTGAATGGACATAAATAAATCTTTATGTGAAACAATGGATATTCCATAAGATGGAATAATCTTTCTTATTCTTTCTTGCCATTCTTTTGTTGCTAGTTGCTCAGCAAAGCATTCTTCAATAATCTCTAAAATAATGGGGACTAAAATGGACGCTCCGGGTGACGCACCTAATAAACCTGCGAGGCTACCATCGTTGGTATGAATAACTTCAGTACCAAACTCAATTTTACCGCCGAGTTCTGGACATTTTTTTATTATTTGTACTCTTTGCCCCGCTTTGTGTAATGTCCAATCTTCTTCTTTTGCTTCTGGGAAATATTCACGCAAGGCTTTCATGCGGGATTTTTGTGTCTGAAATGCTTCTTTTACCAGATAGCTAATCAAATCAATATTTTTCATGCCGACTCGCATCATTGGCCAGATATTATCCGGCTTTATAGACATGAAAAGGTCAAAAACAGAACCGTGTTTTAAAAACTTAGTGGTAAAACCGGCAAAAGGTCCAAATAGTAATGCTTTTTCACCGTCAATAATACGAGTATCAAGATGTGGTACTGACATAGGCGGCGCACCGACAGAGGCTTTACCGTAGACTTTGGCTAAATGTTGTTCTACAACCTCTGGGTTTTTACACACTAAAAATTGGCCGCTGACTGGAAAGCCACCATAGCCTTTGGCAATGCCCGCTTTTTGTAGCAACTGTAATGCGCCACCACCTGCACCAATAAAGACAAACCGTGCGTTAATGATACTTGTTGTATTTTGTTGTTCATTTTTAACTGTAATATTCCAACGGCTATCATCCTCTTGCTTTAAATCCATAACAGAATGATTTAATAACAGATCGAAATCTTTCTGAGTTTGTAAATGCGCGATCATCGCTCGACTAACCGCTGCAAAATTCACATCAGTTCCATATGCAACACGTGTTGCAGCAACTTTTTCATGTGGTTCTCGGCCTTGCATAATTAAAGGCATCCACTCACTTAATATTTTGGGATCATCACTAAACTCCATCGCTTCAAACATAGGGTGAGTGATCAATGCTTGTTGGCGTTTACGCAAAAAATCAACATTATCCTCTCCCCAAACAAAACTAATATGAGGGACTGGATTAATGAAGTTTTCTGGCGAAGGTAGCGCCCCCAATTTAACAAGGAAGGACCAATATTGTAGGCTCACTTCATAGCGAGCATTAATTCCGTAGGCTCTATTTACATTCACACTGCCATCTTCTTGCTGTGGTGTATAATTTAACTCGCAGTAGGCAGCATGACCTGTGCCCGCATTATTCCAACCATCACTACTTTCTTGAAGCGGCTTATCCAGCCGTTCAACCATAGTAATTGATATAGAAGGATCCAGCTGTTTGAGCATGGAGGCTAGCGTAGCACTCATTGCACCAGCACCAACCAGTAGAACATCTGTTGTTTTAACCATTTTATCGGGTAACCATATTTTTTAAGGTGTTGGAAAATGTATTGCCATTGTTATTATCCGAGATAATAGTACATTTTATGATATAAAAGAAAATTTCTGTTTGTAATTATTGCTGTCATGCCCTTAGTACTTTCAGCAATAACAAGACTTATAGTTGTCGATATATAAAATATCTTAGTAAAGCTAAAGGTATATCACTATATATTGTATAGCGAGACTAAAATTACTACTTTAAAAGGTCATTTTTAATGAACGATATAGCAACAGGCGCACGTTATTTACTACAAGGTTTTAGTCTGATACATCAAAAAGGCATCCGCCGTTTTGCCTATATTCCCATGGCAATCAATACGCTATTATTCAGCGTTGCCATATGGATTGGTGTCAGTAACTTTGATCAATGGTTTGCGAGTTTAATGCCAACGTGGTTACCCGAGTGGTTATTAAGCTGGTTGATGTGGATAATCTGGCCGCTATTCACCGGCTTATTATTACTATTCATCTTCTTTAGTTTTTCGATTATTGCCAACTTACTGGCGGCACCCTTTAATGGTGTGTTAGCTGAAGCTGTTGAAAAAAAACTGTCTGGAGAACAGTTATTGAGCCTATCTTGGCTAGAAATAATCAAAGATGCACCGTTAATGATGTGGGGAGAAGTAAGAAAAATTGCCTATTTCTTACTGTGGATGATTCCCCTGTTCATCTTTTCGTGGCTGCCAGTGATTAATATTATCGCGCCTATTTTATGGATATTATTATCAAGTTGGATGTTGGCATTAGATTACCATGATTATCCAATGGCAAATCACCAACTTAAGTTCCCACAACAACGTGCATTATTAAGACAAAAACGTAGTCTGGCTCTTGGCTTTGGGCTGGCCACACTCGGTGCAACTATGATTCCATTTGTGAACTTCTTAGTAATACCTGCCGCTGTTGCCGGGGCAACAGCGCTGTATTTAGATGAGTATCAATCGATTGAAAGTTAAGCTTTTATCAACTTATTCAAGGTTGCACTGGGTCTCATTGACTTATACATTGATGCGTCATCGATAAAATAGCTTGCGCCCAATTCAACCGGCGTTCCTTGCACAGAAATTAATTCGTCAATGATCTTAGATTCATTATCTGCCAAAGCTTTCGCCAATTCTGAAAAATGAGCCTGTAGTGTTAGATCATCTGATTGCTCAGCTAATGCTTGAGCCCAGTATAGCGCTATATAAAAGTGACTACCTCGATTATCTATCTCACCGATATTTGCTGCCGGAGAACGATTATTATCTAGGAATTTTTCTGTAGCACTATCTAAGGTGTCAGCCAATATTTTAGCTTTTGAGTTTTCCGTTACATTGCTCAAATGCGCCAATGATGCAGCCAAGGCTAAAAACTCACCGAGTGAATCCCAACGCAGGTGATTATCATGTACAAATTGTTCTACCAGCTTAGGGGCTGTGCCGCCTGCTCCCGTTTCAAATAATCCACCACCATTCATCAACGGTACGATTGATAGCATTTTAGCGCTGGTGCCAAGTTCTAAAATTGGGAACAAATCTGTTAAATAATCACGTAACACATTACCAGTAACTGAAATGGTATCTTGACCATTTTTGATGCGTTCTAGTGATACTTCAATTGCATCTTCTGGCGATAGAATTCTAATATCTAAGCCTTCTACATCATGTTCTGGCAAATACTTCTCAACTTTGGCAATCAGTTGTGCATCATGACTTCTCTTTTTATCCAACCAAAAGATAGCCGGTGTCTTGCTTAATCGTGCACGATTAACGGCTAATTTTACCCAGTCTTGGATCGGAGCATCTTTTGCCTGACACATCCGCCATATATCACCCTGCTCTACTTGATGTTCAAGTAATGTCGTGCCGTTATCATCAATAACGCGTACGGTTCCTGCGGTAGAAATTTCAAAGGTTTTATCATGTGAGCCATATTCTTCGGCTTTTTGAGCCATCAAGCCAACATTGGGTACGCTACCCATGGTCGTCGGATCAAAAGCACCATGCTTTTTGCAAAATTCAATTGTTTTTTGATAAATACCGGCATAACAGCGATCAGGGATCACAGCTTTAGTATCTTGTTGTTTGCCGTCTTTATTCCACATTTGACCAGAAGAGCGAATCATTGCCGGCATCGACGCATCAATAATGACATCTGAGGGTACATGTAGATTGGTAATGCCTTTATCTGAATTCACCATTGCTAAATCAGGACGCGTTGCATAAACCGCTTGAATATCAGCTTCAATTTCAGCTTGTTTATCTTGCGGTAGGCTTTTTATCTTGGCATAGACATCGCCTAAGCCATTGTTAACATCAACGCCTATTTGTTTAAATGTATCGGCATGTTTATCAAACACATCTTGATAAAATACCGATACAAAGTGACCGAATATAATCGGATCGGATACCTTCATCATGGTGGCTTTTAAATGCACCGAAAACAAAACACCCTGCTCTTTGGCACTAGCAATTTCTTGTGCAATAAATCGACGAAGCGCATTGATATTAAGCACGGTTGCATCAATGATTTCATCAGCAAGTACGGCTGTAGTTTGTTTTAAGACGACACTATTACCGGCTTTATCTTCTAATTCTATACGCACATTTCCAGCAGAACTGACCGTCACTGATTTTTCATTAGCAAAGAAATCATTGTCCGCCATGCTGGCAACATGGGTTTGTGAATCCGCTTGCCAAGCGCCCATTGCATGAGGATGAGCCCGTACATAATTTTTTACTGCGAGTGGTGCACGACGATCCGAATTTCCTTCCCGAAGGACAGGGTTTACCGCACTGCCTTTAATTTTATCGTATCGATCTTTGACCTTTTTTTTCTCATCATTAGCAGCTTCTTCAGGATAGTCAGGTAAGTTATAACCTTGCTGTTGTAGCTCTTTAATCACCGCTTTTAGCTGTGGAATTGAGGCGCTGATATTGGGTAATTTAATGATATTGGTATCAGGCTTTAATGCTAACTCGCCTAATATCGCCAAGGCATCCGGTATTTGTTGTTCTGCAGATAAAT
The DNA here is from genome assembly GCA_013215825.1 of Piscirickettsiaceae bacterium. Taxonomy (GTDB): domain Bacteria; phylum Pseudomonadota; class Gammaproteobacteria; order Nitrosococcales; family Methylophagaceae. The sequence goes on from JABSQN010000002.1 coordinate 139,612, forward strand.
ACTCAGGAAAGTTTGCAATAACACGCCCTGCTAATGAAATATCACTCAGTTCAATTGTTATATCTGCAGATTGTGTAAACGCCTTAATAATCGGTAGCAATGATTGGGTTGCTAATGCGGGGGCTTCATCTGTTTTGGTATAAATGATTGTTGACATCTTATTTCCTAATAGTATTAATTCGTTCTACCGCTTGCAATAAGCGTTGTGTGTCTGCTGTGTAAGCAAAACGGATATATTGCTCGGCTTTATTGTGTCCGAAATCGTTGCCTGGTGTTACTGCAACGCCTGCTTTCTGTAGCCAATATTTGCTCAATGCCATGCTGTCTGGGATCTGTTCATTTAAAAATTGTCTACAATTGGCATAAATATAGAAGGCTCCTTGTGGTGTGACTTCTATCTCTAAGCCTATATTTTGTAATTCGGGTAATAATGTATTTCTGCGTTGTTCAAAATAGTGTCGACGCTGCTCTAGAATTGCCAATGTATCTGAGTTGAATGCCGATAATGCTGCATATTGTGACATAGTCGGTGCGGCAAGAAATAGATTTTGAGCCAAACGGTCCATCACATCTTGATAACCGTCGGGTATGACTAACCAACCTAGTCGCCAACCTGTCATACCGAAGAACTTAGAAAAGCTATTAATGACAAAGGCATTTGGGTTTACTTCTAATGCTGTTGTCGCCTTTAAACCATCGTAAATCAGCCCATGATAAATTTCATCGACCACAAAATGGCCTTGTTTGGCTGTAATTGCTGCTGATAATTCAGATAGCTGTTGCTTTGATAATACGGTACCGGTTGGATTAGAAGGTGATGCCACTAGTGCCATCACGGTATCTTCATCCCAATATTGCTCAATATGTGCGGCGGTAAGTTGATAATTTGATGTTGCATCAACCGCAATGGATTGTGATTGGCCTTCAACAAAGCGGGCAAAGTTTCGATTACAAGGGTAACCGGGATCTGCCAATAGGACTTTCTTACCCTGTTCTAATAATGCGCCCATCACCAGTAATAAAGCACCTGATGCGCCCGGTGTTATCACAATCCGTTCGGCTGAAAGTGTTACGTTATACTGATCTTGATACCACTGCGCCACAGCTTGCCGTAATTCAGGTAAGCCTAATGCGGCTGTGTAATGTGTTTTGCCCATTTTTAAAGCGGCAATACCCGCATCAATAATGGGCTGTGGCGTATCAAAATCAGGCTCGCCCACTTCCATATGGATAATATCGTGGCCTTGCGCTTCTAATCGTTTGGCTTGCGCCAATATATCCATCACATAAAAGGGCGATATATCTTGCGCCCGTTGTGCAATCCGTTTTTTATGCTTGTGCATGCAATTCAATTAAGTCATCAACATCAAGGTAATCACCTTTAATTGTTAAACCCTTGATCACGCTACAGGGTAAATCTGCTTCGCCTAAATGATCGAGTACGCTGATAGCGCCGGTAAAATCATCATCTTTGGTGTAATTATTTAAAGTAACGATAGTGGGTATTTGGGCACCACAAGAAGAAATCACACCATTAGCTGAATCTTCAAACACAATACATTCATCCGCAGATAAATTGAGTTGTTGGAGACAATAATCAAAAATATCCGAGGCAGGCTTTTTAGCCGGCACAATATCCCCCGCCGCAATGCAATCAAACCATTCTAAGGCGTGTTCACCTAAGGTACTGCTAATTAATGCAGTGACATTAGCAGGTGTTGTTGTTGTCGCAATCGCCAAGCGAAATCCTGCGCTACGCAATTCATTTATCAAACGTACGACACCAGGACGTAATGCAATGGTATTTTCTTGTAGTAAGGCGACATAATATTTGGTTTTTTCAGCATGTAGCTGTTTAATCAAGTCATCGATATTTGTATCACAAACAAAGTCACGATTGAAGTCGGATAAAAAGTAGCGAATGCGCTCTTTACCGCCTGTTACAGCGAGTAATTTACCATATAATTCGTCATCCCAATGCCAGTCTAAACCCGCATCATCAAATGCTTGATTAAAGGCAATGCGGTGTCCATCGCGCTCTGTTTCTGCCAATGTGCCATCAACATCAAAAATGATTGCTTTTAATTGTGCCATAAGTCGTCTTTTCCTCTAAATAATGTAAGTACGATAATAGCAAGTTTTTGCACATTTTTGCGTAATCTGGTATAAAATGCGCCCTTAATTATTTTAAAATGTTACCGAGGTTTTTGTATGGCTTCAACAGAGTTTTCAAAGTTCACTCCTTATGTCGAGAAAAAAGGGGAGGAATATATGAATGGTGATCAGGCCGGTCATTTCAGAGCTATTCTGGAAAGCTGGAGACAGGAGTTAATGGAGGAAGTTGATCGTACTGTGCATCATATGCAAGATGATGCGGCTAACTTCCCCGATCCAAATGATCGCGCTACACAAGAAGAAGAATTCACCCTTGAATTACGAACGCGTGACCGTGAACGTAGATTAACTAAAAAAATCAAGAAATCGTTAGAAGAGCTTGATAAAGGTGATTACGGATTTTGCGAGTCATGTGGTACAGATATTGGTATTCGTCGTCTTGAAGCGCGTCCAACCGCTAATCTTTGTATTGATTGCAAAACATTAGATGAAATTAGAGAAAAGAATAAAGTTTAATACTTTCCCTAATTACATACAGACAAAAAAATGCCCCGATTATCGGGGCATTTTTATATGTAATTATTGTTAGGTTTAACCTTACAAATCATCACCATGTTTAGCTAGGTAATCAGCAACGCCAGCAGCATCTGCTTTCATACCGTCATCACCTTTGTTCCAGCCAGCAGGACAAACTTCGCCATGCTCTTCGTGGAATTGAAGTGCATCAACTAAACGAAGCATTTCATCAACTTCACGGCCTAAAGGCAAATCATTCACTACTTGGTGACGAACAATACCTTCCTTATCGATTAAGAAAGAACCACGCAACGCAACGCTTGCAGGGTGGCGTACACCGTATGCTGCCATAATACTTTGATCTGTATCAGCAACTAATGGGAAATCAATTTGACCAATACCACCATCTTTAACAGCGGTATTACGCCATGCTAAATGGGTGAATTGTGAATCAATAGATACACCAATGACTTGAACGCCACGTTCTTTAAATGCCGCTACACGATGATGGTGAGCAATAATTTCAGAAGGACATACAAATGTGAAATCTAATGGGTAAAAGAATAAAACAACAGTTTGACCTTTATAATCAGACAATGAAAAGTTTTCATTGATGCTGTTATCAGGCATCACAGCTGCTGCAGTAAAATCTGGGGCTGCTTGAGTAACTAAAACGCTCATAATGGCTCCTTAAATAGAGATTGAATTGATAAAAAGCCCTTAAAATAAGGACTTCATGAATTACCTAGTAAAACACTCAGCTATGCTACCAATAACCATTAGTATTGTCTAATAACTAATATTATTCTCTATTGTTTTTAGATAGAAATTGGCTAGGAGGACAGCCAAAAAAACGAGTGAATCGACGACTAAAATGACTCAGATTGGTAAAGCCAACCCGATAACAAACCTCACTTACTTTCTTACCTAAGCGTAATTCTTTAGCGGCTAATTTTAGTCGAGACTGTTGTAAATATTCACTTGGTGTACATCCTAACTGCTTTTTGAATTCAATATATAACTTACTCCGGCTCATACAGGCATGGCGACATACCTCATCTATATTAAGCTGCTGAGCGAGGTTTGTATTAAGGTAATGAATGGCGGCTACCATGCCACTTGCATCGGGTTTCTCTTGGCAATAATTGAGTAGTAATTCTCTACCTTGCTGTCTTAATAGTTTAATAATCAACTCAGACACACCTAATCCGACCATGATTTCTTTGTCAGGATGATTCTGAGTAAATAATGTCACTAACTTTTCTAATAGTTGTTGAGTGTCAGCTGTATGATGTGTATGAATAATATGTGGCTGATATTGCCAATCATGATCCAGTACATCCAATTGTGTTAAATTTTGCATTTGTTGTGAGATAGATTCTATTTTTTCTTTTGGAAACTCGATTGTTAAGCAGGTTGTTGGTTGATTTTCTTTGGCATCAGGAAAGTCAATCTCAACATGTTTACCCGGCGACATCACATACGATTCGTGCGGTAAAAACACCTGCCCTTGCTCATCATCTTGATAACCTAAATGCATGATTTTTTTGCCCGATACCATGCCGCAATACAATAATTGTTCCGCATCGAGTCCTACTCTAGATGCAGATCGATATGTATCGTAAATGCTAAGCTCCGAGTCAGGGCCTTGAAACGAAACCTTGTTTTCTATCAACGATTGACATTTGGAACGCCTTTTATGTAATGTTGTTGGTGATAATTGCATAAATATCGATTCTATAAAGATGGATTAATAACTAATTTTGTGATGATTATGGACGTTTAGTCAAGTTTTTTGGAATGACAGTCAACCACATCACAAACTAAGTCGTTTATGATTGCCCTTTTACTTCTTAAAAATAGAAATTGGAGAAATACCATGATTTACGCTAAACCAGGAACAGAAGGTTCTGTTGTTTCATTTAAAGAACGTTATGGTAACTATATTAATGGTGATTGGGTTGCCCCAGTCAAAGGAGAGTATTTCACTAATGTCACGCCTGTAACTGGTGAAGAATTTTGTGAAATTCCCCGTTCAACGGAAGAAGATATCAATTTAGCACTTGATGCTGCGCATGCGGCGAAAGATGCTTGGGGTAAAACATCGGTTACTGATCGCTCTAATATATTATTAAAAATTGCGGATCGTATTGAGCAAAATCTTGAGCTATTAGCGGTTGCAGAAACATGGGATAACGGTAAAGCTGTTCGTGAAACATTAGCGGCTGATGTACCTTTAGCTGCTGACCATTTTCGTTATTATGCCGGCTGTATGCGCGCTCAAGAAGGTACAATGGGTGAATTGGATGAAACTACTGTTTCCTATCAATTCCATGAACCTCTTGGTGTAGTTGGTCAGATTATTCCTTGGAACTTCCCATTATTAATGGCAGTGTGGAAAATTGCACCAGCATTGGTAACGGGTAACTGTATTGTTATGAAGCCTGCAGAGCAAACTCCTGTTTCTATTTTAAAATTAATGGAAGTAATCGGTGATTTATTACCACCAGGTGTTTTAAATATCGTCAATGGTTTTGGTAAAGAAGCCGGCGAAGCACTGGCAAGTAGCACTCGAATTGCAAAAATTGCCTTCACCGGCTCAACACCTGTCGGCTCACATATTATGAAGCGTGCCGCTGAAAACATTATTCCTTCAACTGTAGAGTTGGGTGGTAAATCACCTAACATCTTCTTTGAAGATATCATGCAACAAGAAGATGATTACATCAGTAAATGTGCTGAAGGTCTTGTCTTAGCCTTTTTCAACCAAGGTGAAGTATGTACTTGTCCTTCTCGTGCATTAATTCAAGAAAGCATTTACGATGAATTTATGGCAATTGTTATTGAACGTGCCAAAAACATTAAACGTGGTAACCCTCTCGATACTGATGTTCAAGTTGGCGCTCAAGCATCAAAACAACAGTATGAAAAAATTATGGAATACGTTGAAATTGGTAAGCAAGAAGGCGCAGAGTTACTACTAGGCGGTAATATTGCTCAAGTAGGTGCTGATTTTGACAAGGGCTATTACATTGAACCGACCTTATTCAAAGGCACTAACAATATGAGGATTTTCCAAGAAGAAATCTTTGGCCCTGTTGTTTCTGTTACCACCTTTAAAGATGAAGCTGAAGCATTAGCGATTGCCAATGATACAGAATTTGGTTTAGGTGCAGGTCTATGGACACGCGATATGAATCTTGCTTACCGCATGGGACGTGGCATTCAAGCAGGTCGAGTCTGGACTAATTGTTATCACCTCTACCCTGCTCATGCTGCATTCGGTGGTTATAAAAAATCAGGCATTGGTCGTGAAACACATAAGATGATGTTAGATCATTATCAGCAAACCAAAAACTTATTGGTTAGCTACAGCACGAGCCCTCTTGGTTTCTTTTAAAGGCTAAACAACTTAAATAAAACGTCTTTACAACATCATGTAAAGGCGTTTTTTTATTTCTAGCTACACTACAATTTCTGCTTATAGAGCGCTATACTCTATATCCAACTAAATTTAAGGCCTGTACGATGTCTGAAGAGAATATCCAATCAACCTTGCATGAAGATCGTCATTTTTCACCCAATGCTGACTTCGTTAATAACTCACCCTTATCAAGCAATAAAGTCAATGACTTGCGAGAAGAAGCTAAAGAGAATAATCAAGAATTTTGGGCGAAGCAAGCACGACTAGAAATAGATTGGCAGTCACCTTTTGAGACAACGCTCGATTCATCGAATGCACCTTTTTACCGCTGGTTTCCTGGTGGTAAGCTGAATGCCTCATATAACTGTCTAGATCGTCACCTGGCCGATAAAGCGGATAAAACCGCGATTATATTTGAAGGTGATGCTGGGGATGTTGAACACATCACTTATCGTCAACTTCATACTAAGGTATGTATCTTTGCCAATGCCTTAAAAGCACAAGGTATTACTCAAGGTGATCGGGTTATTATTTATATGCCGATGATTAGCGAAGCCGTAGTGGCTATGCAGGCCTGTGCTCGTATTGGTGCTATTCACTCAGTTGTATTTGGTGGCTTTTCAGCATCATCATTAAAAGATCGTATTGAAGATACGGGGGCAAAACTTGTTATTACCGCAGATGGTGGACATCGTGGCGGCAAGATCATAGAACTTAAAGCCACAACAGATAAAGCCTTAGAACAAGGTTGTGAAACAATTCAATCTGTTATTGTTTTCAAACGTACTGGTCATGATATTTCAATGCAAACGGGTCGTGATGTTTGGTGGCATGATGCTGAGCAAGGCCAATCTACTGACTGTGAACCAACATGGGTTGACGCAACTCATCCCCTATTCCTACTTTATACATCAGGTTCAACCGGTACACCAAAAGGCATTCAACATTCAACCGGTGGTTACTTACTCAATGCCATTACTACTATGCGCTGGGTGTTTGACATTCAAGATTCCGATGTCTTTTGGTGTACGGCTGATGTCGGTTGGATCACGGGTCATACTTATGTGGCTTACGGTCCCTTGGCGACCGGATCGACGATTGTTATCTTTGAAGGAGTGCCAACCTACCCTGATGCTGGCCGCTTTTGGGCAATGTGTGAACGCCATAATGTCAGTATTTTTTACACTGCCCCGACTGCAATTCGGGCATTAATTAAGCAAGGCGATGATTTTCCTAATCGTTATGACTTATCCAAACTTCGTTTATTAGGAACCGTCGGTGAACCCATTAATCCAGAAGCATGGATGTGGTATCACACCGTGATTGGTAAAGAAAAATGTCCCATCGTTGATACATGGTGGCAAACAGAAACGGGCGCGCATATGCTGGCACCTATTCCCGCCACAACCATTACCAAACCAGGCTCATGCACCTTTGCCCTACCTGGCATTGATGCTGCTATTGTTGACCAACAAGGTGAAGAAATCACCACCGCTAATGAAGGTGGCTATTTAGTCATTCGTCAGCCTTGGCCATCAATGATTCAAACCGTTTGGGGCGATGAGAAACGTTATAAAGATACATACTGGCCTTATTTTGATGGCAAGTTTTACCTTGCCGGCGATAGTGCTTGTCGTGATGAAGAAGGCTATTTTTGGATCATGGGACGCATCGATGATGTGCTCAATGTGTCAGGGCATCGTCTTGGCACCATGGAAATAGAATCAGCCTTAGTGGCCCATCCACTTGTTGCTGAAGCTGCTGTAGTTGGTAAACCACATGAGATAAAAGGTGAAGCCGTTTTTGCCTATGTCGTATTAAAAGGTGAACGGCCAAATGGCGGTGTTGATGATAAATTAACACAGGAGTTACGTGCTTGGGTCGGCGAGAAAATCGGCGCCATTGCCAAGCCGGATGATATTCGTTATGCCGATAATTTACCTAAAACACGCTCAGGTAAGATCATGCGTCGATTACTACGCACCATTGCCAAAGGCGAAGAAATAACATCAGATACATCGACCCTAGAAAACGAATCTATTATCCCGCAATTACAGGGTAAGACTTAGTGGTAAAACACGTAAAAAAACAAAGTGATCCTACTGATGATAATAGCCAGCGCCTCGATAAATGGCTTTGGGCCTCACGATTTTATAAAACACGCGGCCTAGCAACAGAAGCCATTAATGGCGGTAAAGTCCATCTTAATAATAACCGTGTCAAACCTAGCCGTACCATAAGAATAGATGATATTTTAACCATCTCAATGCCACCTTATGAGCATACTGTAACGGTATTAGGATTGAATAAATATCGCCGACCAGCAATAGAAGCACGACAGCTTTATGTGGAGTCTGAACAAAGCATTGCTAAACGTGAACTCCTGCATCAACAGCTAAAAGATCAGCCTCTAGGTTTCCGACATGAAAAAGGCCGCCCTAATAAACGCGATCGTCGGCATATTATTAAATTTATTCGCAAAGAGCAGGGTTAAACGTTTTGGGACTGTCCCAGATAACTAGCCAAATTCACATTTAACCCATTGTTTCATCTGTTTTAATTGTGCTTGTGGCTTTGGGTTATTAAATTGCCAACAATCGGAGTATACAATGCTATCGGGTCTTCTTTTCCTTGAATAATTGGCAGCAATGTAGCCGAGCTAGCATTAGGGATTATTTTTGTATAAACCTTGCCATCCCTCTTTAATAAACCGAATACAGGTACTTTGCCTGCGGCTCCACGTTCTCGGCGTCCTTTTCGCCTGCCACCAAAGTAAGATTCATCTACTTCCACTTCCCCACCAAAATACTCGTCGGCTTCCGGCGATAAATTTATAAAGATAATTTCTCGTAAACTCTGCAGCACATCTGGCTGTTACTCCAGCCACAAAATACTCAATTAGTTTGTTCTTTTTTAAGGTACTTAATCTGCTCTTCTTCATACTGTCCTCGAGAATACATTTTATGTGTTATCTGGGACAGCCCCTAAGTTTTAACTCAATCACAAAACGATATTTCCTAGCAACAAGCTCAAACTTTCTGAACGATCCATCACATTAATTTAATCGTCTTATCCGTCAAGTTTTTCCTAGGTCGGTAATCTAGAATAGACACTATCCCCATACTATTAGTTTTAACTGGGCATGATTTGTGCTTATCGTTCTAGTAAGGCTAGTCATCTGTCAAATATAAGTCAGGGACTATTTACTTTATAGGAGATAGAAATGAGTAATATCGTACACTTAAAGGAATCATATCAAGTACAGTATGGTGAAAATACGGGAAGTCAATATTCTCAACTTAACACATATTATGATAGTGAATATAGGATTGGCTGGTTCCTTATGTGTGGTGAACCTAGGCCTTGTTTCACGCCAACCCTTTTAAATGATTTAACTTCTTACCTAAGTAATGTTAAGGCTGAAATGGCATACAGTGGTAATAAGAAATATGATTACCTTGTTGTTGGCTCAGATGTTGATGGCATTTTCAATCTTGGTGGCGATTTAAATTTATTTCGCTCATTGATTCAAGAAAGAAATCATGCAGGTTTACTCTCTTACGCCATTCAATGTATTGATATTGTATATAAAAACATGAATCATTTTGATCTTGACCTCACCACTGTTTCGCTTATTCAAGGTGATGCATTAGGAGGTGGTTTTGAAGCGGCATTATCCAGCAACTTAATTATTGCTGAACGCGGTATTAAACTAGGTCTTCCAGAAGTATTATTTAATTTATTTCCAGGCATGGGCGCTTATTCAATTCTATCAAGAAAAATTGGTGCTTCAGCAGCAGAAAAAATGATCTTGTCAGGTAAGCTGTATACTTCAGAAGAGTTATATGACATGGGAATAATTGATATTCTAGCTGATAAAGGTGAAGGCGAGCTGGCTTTATATAAATATATAAAAGCGGTGAGACGCTCACCGAATACGTATAACGCAATATCAAAAGTTAAAGATATTTGTAATCAGGTTCCTTATCAAGAATTAGTGGATATTGCTAAGGTATGGGCAGATGCAGCATTAAATCTAACAGAAAAAGATTTACGAATGATGGAACGTCTCGTTAATAGACAAACTCACAAAGCCAAAAACAGTTAACTTGCTTTTAAATAGGAGCCTGTAAATAATTTTGTGTAACGGCCATTTGGGTTAAATGTAATCTTGCAGTCTATCTTCAAACTCAAGCATAAATCTATTGAGGGCTGATTTCCAATTTCTGATTGGCATTGTCCATCTTTGGATGCATCTTGAATGGCAAGATATACTTACTTTTTCGCTGAATCATTCGTTGGAAATAACTTCCGCTTCTAAGCGCCTTACGAATAACGCTGTTAAGTAATTCAATGGCAGCGTAGTGTTTGGTGGTGTAAATAGCTTTTTATATATCTTGAGGATATAAAAACAAGCTATTAATTTACAGTCTGTTTAATAGATTATTCTGCCTTAGATGCTGCTGCATCTAAGGCATAAATAGTACTTTTATAGGCCTGTTCAATCTCATTACTTAATTTCTTAAGTTTTTCAGTACCAATATCGTAGGGTTTACATACTTCTGCTTGAAGACAGATATTAGCCAGCTGTTTGGCGCCCATTTCAGTTGCCGAACCTTTTAGAGCATGTAAAGATTCTCTAAGTTTAGGATAATCAGATACAACGGCCTCTTTTATCCTTTTTATATGTTTATTTCCATCTTCACTAAACCCCACCACTAATCGTTTGATAAAAGCCGGATCATTATCAAGTTGTCGTAGTTGTTCAAACACTCCAATATCATACCAACTGTTTTCTAGTTCTGATGAGTTGTTAGAATCCGATTTTTTCTTAGGCTGTTTACTTGTAACAGATTTCTTTTGATGAGATAACTTGGCAATTGTCTCTAACAAGGCAAATGAATCAATTGGCTTGATTAAAAACTCATTAACACCAATAGATAAACTGTTCTCCTTAGCTTCTGGTGTTGCATCAGCAGTAAGCATGATAATAGGCAAGCGACTTTCTGTGTCCATAAATCGCACTGCTTGAACAACTTCATCACCTGAACGTTCAGGCATATTCTTATCTACAATTAACAAATCAATATTATCAAATTCAATACTTAATACATCGAGAGCTTCTTCGCCTGTATTTGTAAGTTGGACCGTATGCCCTGCTTTTTTTAGAATCCCTTCTATCACTTGTTGGTTTACTTTATTATCTTCAGCAACGAGTATTGATAATGGTTGAGCACCAATTTGATTAGCATAATATTCAGAAATTGAAACCACATTATCAGCATTGACACGAATACTTTGTGCGGCGTGAATTGCATTAAATAATAACCTCTTATCAGAAATATCATCAATAATAGAAATATAAAACTGACCAAGTTCATCATTATAAAGGTAACGATCAAAGGCATTAATTAAAACAAGCGACAAATTATCTAGAAGCCGTTCAGTTTTTAATATTTCAGCAATTTCGAGAGGTGATATCCCCCCTAAATCTTGCTGGTCAATAAATAAAATTTTGTATCCATTATCTCGAGCAATAGCCTGGCGTAGCATTGTTATCATATGAGATGCTGATAATGCTAAATCGAAATCAACATTCCAGCCCTCTAAAATTGGAGTTAAACTTTCTGCTGTTGACATTACTAATAAATGATTATCAGAAATATCTAAGTTAATATCCGATACAACAGAAAATGGCAGTTCAAACCAAAAAGTGCTTCCTTGATGCAACTTACTCTCTACACCAATGCTTCCCCCCATTAACTCAACCAGCTCCTTTGAGATAGTGGTGCCTAATCCAGTCCCACCTTTAGTTTGAGCTGTAGGTGATCCAACCTGAGTAAAATCATCAAATACATTAGCAAGTAAATGTTCAGCAATGCCTATGCCCGTATCTTTAATTGCAAAACGAATAACAACTTCATTTTTGGCCATATTAACCATGGAAACATGTAGATTAACGGAACCTTTATTGGTAAATTTAATTGAATTACCGATTAGATTAATAAGCACCTGACGAATATGTGGTGAATCACCATTAAGCATAAAAGGAACTTCAGGGTCAATCGTACATGAAACATTCAATCCTTTTGCTGCACCGATAGGTATTTTCATTACGAGTATCGAATTAATAAAGGCATGAAGATCAAATTGATTAATAGTAATGATGATTTTACCAACTTCAATCTTTGAAATATCAAGCACTTTTTCAATCAAATCTAAAAGAATATGCGCCGAACGGTGCATTGTATTTGCAAGTTCACGTTGTTCCGGATCCAAATTGGATTCTCTTAATAAATCTCCCATACCGATAACACCATTAAGTGGTGTTCTTAATTCGTGAGACATATTTGCTAAAAATCGTGTTTTAGCCTCATTAGCTTGTTTTGCAGCAGCTATTGCAATGTGTAACTTTTTTAATAGAAAAGAGGTATATGCAGGTATCAGTACAAGCATAAAGAACAAACTCAGCGAAATAGAACTTGCACTCTCTGATTGCCAATATTCACCCCATGTAATTGCACTTGTAAAACCAACAATAGAAATAGCTAAAGAAATATATAAATATTTCACGCCATATCTAAAGCCATTACCCAAAATAACCCAGAGATAAAGAACAAATAAAAATACGCTATCTTCTCCTACTAAATACATAACAATGGACAGAGATATTAAATCTAAGACACTTCCTGCTACTCGTCTTATGGGTGATGGCTGAGGATTGAGTAGTAATGAAAAAGCAATGGATAGCGCATTCACATAATAAACAAGTGTCACTATGCTAGGAATAGAATTAATAGCTTGCTTAAATGTTTCATCTTCTGCCCACGGTAAGCAGAAATATACTATAAGGAATATTCCGATTATTAACCTAAAACTTATCTGTTCAGGCTCTGAATCACCAGTCTGTTTTACATGTTTTTTAATTCTTCTTAAAATATCTATTTTATCAATCATCCAAAATAAATCCTTTTGACTTCACCATTTTCAGTCAGCGTAGTCTGCTTGAATTTTTCTTATCTGTGGAATTCGCTTACAAAAAGCAACAACGCACTGTGGATCTAATTGTGTCCCAGCTTGTTTATTCAAATAATCAATCGCATCACTTGATGGCCATGCTTTCTTATAAGGCCGAACAGACACAAGAGCATCATAAACATCTGCCACCGATACTATCCTGGCAATTAAAGGAATTTCATCTCCATGCAACCCTTTGGGATAGCCATTACCATCAAAGCGTTCATGATGATAAAGGGCGATAATTGCCCCCATTTGCATATATTTAGACTGACTATTCGCAAGAATTCCATAGCCTATTGTCGTATGCGTTTGCATAATAGTCCATTCGTCAGGATCTAACTTGCCAGCCTTCAATAACACCTTATCTGGAATACCAATTTTACCAATATCATGCATTGATGCCGCATATTCAATATGATCTGCATCTAATTCATTAAAACCTAGTTCCTCTGCAATTTGTCGAGAATATTTCGCCATACGGATAACATGGTTACCCGTTTCTTCATCACGATATTCACCGGCTTTTGCTAGGCGTAATAGGGTTTCTTTTTCTCGCAATACAATTTGTTGCGTTGCTATTTCAACCTGATCAGCCAACCATTCAGCCCGATCTTGGATGATAAGATGCTGTTCATGGGATTTTAGTAGATTTCTACAGCTCGTACGGCATTCAATTTGGTCAATTGGACGTGCCAAAAAGGCAGTTGCACCCGCATCTAACGCATCGTAACGCACTTCTTTTTCACTCACAACCGTAATCATCATAATCGGAATATCATTACAGCCGTCTTTTTTACGTAACGCTTTAATGAATTCAACACCATTCATTTCCGGCATTCTATAGTCGGTAATAATTAAATCCGGGTGATTAGAATCTAACCAAAGCAATACATCTTGAGGTCGCTCAAATTCAACCACAACAATATTATCCGAAATTTGTTGCACAATCTTACTTAGAATAGTCCTACCGGTAGATTGATCATCAACAATAACAATCTTCTGCTGATGGTTTCCATCATCATGTTTATTATTCTCAGTAGCAAGTGATTTAGGAGTCACATTCATATTTGTTTTTTCATTATTATCATGGTCCAAAGAAGCCATGTATTACTACCTTTAATTTCTTACATCCATTTAACCCATACGACAGGACATCGTCCTGAATATCACCTAATTTAGTCACACTAAACTAGTATTTAAATTGTTCCAAACCATTAAAAACTAAAAAATGTTTTCCTTTTGCTCGCGCCACCATACCTATCCCTATTTTTTGAGCAATACTCAAACCCATTTCAGTTACACCTGAACGAGATAACAATAACGGTACTGACATTTGTGCGACTTTAATCACCATTTCTGATGTCAGCCGTCCAGTAGTATAAAAAACCTTAGCATTACCCTTAACATCATTCAGCCACATCCAACCGGAAATAGCATCTACTGCATTATGTCGTCCAACATCTTCGACAAAAAAATCGAGTTTGCCATCTAAAGAGCATAAAGCACAGCCATGTACTGCGCCGGCTTTTTTGTACATAGTATTGTATTCGGCCAATGTATCTAAAACTTGATAGATAGTGTCGGCAGAAAAAGGAGGACAACTGATAGATAGCTCATCCAATGACTCCATAACCGAGCCAAACATAGTCCCTTGGCCACAGCCGCTAGTGACTGTTCTCTTCGACAAGATTTGATCAAGATTATCGACGGACTTTGTGGTGGTAATAGCCACTGCATCAACATCCCAGGCGACTTGAATGGCAATAATATCCTCAAGACGTTCGACTAATCTCTGATTACGTAAATATCCTAAGGCTAATAATTCAGGTTGTGCCCCCATTGTCATTAAGGTCACAATTTCTACGTTATCTAAATAAATAGTAAGCGGTCTTTCACCCGTAAGGAAAATCTCCCGAAGCTCGCCGAACTCATCTAAAACGTGTGTTGAATGGAGCTGATGAACACCTTCATCTGTCATCTTAGGTTGATAATTAGCCACCGGTCACACTCATATGCCTAAAAATAACAGGCTGTTCTTTAATATTAAAATCATGCCCTTCAGGTTTGATTGCCATTGAATCAATAATGGCCTGCTTTAATCGTTCAATATCGTCTGGATATCGTCGAATTACAGCGCGTAAATCAACAGAATGTTCCTGGCCTAAACAAAGTAGCAATCGCCCTTCTGTGGTCACTCGCACACGGTTACAGCTTTCACAAAAGTTATGGGTATGCGGTGATATAAATCCGATTTTACTCTGCGATCCTGCAAGCTGATAATACCGCGAAGGGCCACCTGTTTTGGCTACACTCGCTTGCAAATCGAATACCGTTTGTAACTGGGCTAATGCCTCATCACTAGAAAAGAAGCTCTCTTGCCGTTGATGACTCACCTGCCCTAATGGCATTTCTTCGATATACGAAATATCAAGATCATTATCAATTGCAAAACGAGCCAGATCAATCACCTCGTCATCATTGCGGCCTTTCATGATCACGGCATTAAGCTTAATACGTTTGAAACCTGCTTGTTTAGCGGCAGTAATACCCTTTAAAACCTTGTTTAAATCGCCTGTACGCGTTAACTCACGAAACCGATCTGCTTGTAAGGAGTCGAGGCTAATATTCACTCTATCAACACCAGACTTAACCATCGACTCTGCATATTTAGTTAGCTGCGAACCATTGGTTGTAATTGTTAACTCTTTTAATGCTGTCGACTGTTTCAATTCACCAATTTGTTCAAACAACCAATCAACATTACGCCGCACTAAGGGTTCACCGCCTGTTACCCTAACCTTTTCAACACCCAGTTCACAAAAAGCACGGAGTATAAATACAATTTCTTCTAAACTTAATACCTGATCACGAGGCATAAATGTCATTTCTTCATCCATGCAATACACACAGCGAAAATCACAGCGATCAGTAATCGACATCCGCACATACGTCACCTTACGGCCAAAGCGATCAATCAATTGTGAATCAAGTTTATCCATTATGCTTATTGTATCTCAAATACAAACAAGCCCCGCATTAAACGAGGCTTATTTGATTAATCATTAAAGAACTAGTTGTTAATCATCACCAGACGTTGCACCTAATAAATGCAATAAACTAGTAAATAAATTGTAAATAGTAATATAAAGGGTCACAGTTGCCATGATGTAGTTTGTTTCGCCGCCATGAATTATTTGACTAGTTTGATACAAAATCAAACCAGACATCAACAATACAAACATCGCTGAAACAGCTAAAGATAAGCCTGCCATATCAAAAAAGATAGCGCCAATGCCCGCAATGAAGGCAACCAAAATACCCACCATCAAAAAGCCGCCCATAAAGCTAAAGTCTTTTTCACTTTTAATTGCATAAGCAGATAATGCTAAAAAGATAACACCCGTGCCGCCCAATGCCTGCATCACCACCGCACTACCATTTGCTGTTTGCAAATAATAATTAATAATAGGTCCTAATGTTAGCCCCATAAAGCCTGTTAATGCGAATACAGAAGCAATGCCCCAAACACTATTACGTAATTTTGTGGTTAAGAATAGCAAACCGAAATAACCCACTAAGGTGAGAATCATACCTGGATGAGGCAAATTGAACGTCATAGACAATCCAGCTGTGACCGCACTAAACACCAGCGTCATCGCCAATAACATATATGTATTACGCAATAACTTGTTGGTAGACAATACCGATGGCTGTGAGCGAATTACCGCTTCTTGTGAATTATAATTCATTAATCATTCTCCCATTAAATTTGATTACACTATTATAGATATAATTAGACCAAGACTCTAGTTATATAGTTCATAAATATCCAATAGGAAAATAAAATGAAATTATTGTTGTCTTAACGACTCAACCCTAGTATTATTTCGCGTCTTGGAGAGTTGACAGAGCGGCCGAATGTACTGGTCTTGAAAACCAGCGTAGGTTTATCCCTACCCAGGGTTCGAATCCCTGACTCTCCGCCACATATGGAAGCCCCTTGTAATTCAATGAGTTATATAGGGGCTTTTTTATTTGTGTTACCACAACTCCCAGAACAATAATCGACCTTAAACTCTTCCCCTTTTTACTCAGTTACCTGATAGATTTATTGCCTTGTCCAATTCAACAGCTATGGCTTCTTCTAAGTTACTGATATGCAAACTGCGTAGGGACACCCTCCATGATTATTCCAGAAACGTATCACATGCAGTCACTCTAAAGCTGTAACCTTGTTCGGTGCCATGAGAAGCTGTGACAATCAGATCTGAAGTTATATATGCAACACGTACTCCCTCAGATACTTTGCAGTATGAGTGCCCCTCTGTTTCCAAGTTAAACGCATACCAACGCGTAATGTCAGTTACAAATTTTTCATATTCGTTAAATTTGCCAAGAACAGATGAGCAAACACTAATCAGTATTACTAAAGCTACTATGCGTAACAGCCCAATCTCTTGTGGACTACTCCCAGCAGGATTGAAAGCAAAGGTTAGGAGTCCTTTTAGTGATAGTTTAACCCCGCTGAACATGAACATTGGCATTGCTACAACTAGTAACACTACCATAATTACGACTGCTCCTAACAAGAGCACCATAGGTGAAATTAGTAGTGCCACTATAGATTGAGTATATATAAAAGGTGAGCTCGGAACTTCAAGAGAATAATTCACAATTTGTTCTGCTGTTGATAGACAGAGAGTTGTTCCAACGAACGTAAGTATCGCGAAGAATACCTTTCCCATAAGAGAATCCCAGAGCGACATAATCTTAGGTGAAAGAAAAGATAAAAAACCATAAACCATGAGCAACAAAGTAACCCACACCAATGATGCTGAGATGCTACTAAAGCCACTTTTTTGAGCTAAAACAGCAAAAATGAGAACAGCTATTGCTGAGAGGTAAGCTATAGCCTCTTCCGATGCTTTTTTAAACCATGCTTTAAGCCATGACTTTATACGCTTCATGCTGATTTTATCAGTTGACACTATTATTAACATCCCTATCATCACTCTTTGAATTAAACATATCACCTTGATATTTTTGTTCTTTTGTAGTTGTCCACCACAAAATATCCCTTACTATATACTTTATTTCCTATTAGCTTTATATTAAGACCTATAACGAACAGGACGTTTCGCATGATCACAAAAAGAACACTTATATTTCTATTACTTTCTTCCTTTAGCACTATTGCTGTTTCAGCTAATACTTTTGAAGACAATCTTAGGATTCATGGCTTTGGTACGCTTGGCCTTACCAATGCGGGAAATGATAATCTTGGCTATCGTTATAATGTTGCTCAAGAAGCTCTTTTTGATGAGTATTCACTCAAGCAAAACTCCAATATTGGTATTCAATTTGATTTTAAAGTATCTGAAAAAATCGATTTAAACCTACAGTTTCTGCTCAGAGACCGAATCAACAATTCATTTAATAAATCTGTTCAAACCGCCTATATAAATTACAAATTCAATCCTAATTTTGAGCTTCGCTTGGGGCGATCAGCTACTGATGTCTATATGATATCTGAATACAAACAGGTTAGTTTCGCCCAAATATGGGCTCATGCACCTACAGAGTTTTATGGTCACTTGGCTGTTGATTTCAGTGATGGCATATTCGGACTGTGGAAAAAGCCACTTTTTGATGGTTTTTTACGCACCCGCCTGTGGTTTAGTCAAGGAAAGTACTCTTACGTAACAACAGAAGAACTTGAAGTCGATATGCAGCCCATGATGGGCGTAAGCCTAAGTTGGGAAAATAATGATTGGCAGTTACGCCTCACTTACAACCAATCATACATGGATACTAATAATAACCTTTTTGATTCACTTAAAAAGACCCTTGATACGGCTATTAACTTAGGGTGGCCTCAAGCATCACAAATAAGTAAGGATGTATCCGTTAATAAAAGCTGGGTCCGTTACTACGTAACAGGCGTCGCATATAACCACAACAATTGGCTCGTTCAATCTGAACTTGGGTTAATTACAACAGAAACACAACTAGTTGGTGATATTTTTACTGGTTATCTCAGCATCGGTAAACGTATCAATTCATTTACACCTTTTGCTATGATTGGTTGGAGTAAAACGATAACTGGGCGACCTAACGTCCCCTCTTCTCCGGCTCCTTTTAGTCGCTTACAACAGTTAACTCAGAATGTTTTCGATCTCAACTACTCCGACCAGAAATCTCTAAGTCTTGGCGTCCGTTGGGATATTAAACACAATATTGCTATCAAAGCTCAGTGGGATAGAACATGGATCGATAAGTATGGTGGCTATCTTTATTCTCAGCCGCAACCACTCCCTAATAATAGTCAATTAGATGCATATTTTCTTAATGTGGATTTTATGTTCTAAATGAATACTCTATTATCCTTCACATTACTTATTATTTTATTCCTCTCTCAAACCCAGGCTCCCAGAGCAGAAGTTGTACTGGTTGTTCATAAAAATAGTGATATTGTATTTCTTAGTAACAAACAAGTTATTGATATCTATATGGGCCGTGAATCAACTTTTCCTAACGGCGAAAAAGTTGTTCCTTTAGATCAGAATGTAGAGAGCCCTATTCGGCATGAATTTTATAAAAAATTAGTGAATAAACAAGTCAGCGAGATAAATGCCTACTGGGCTCGATTGCTCTTTTCTGGTCGAGCTACTCCGCCTCGTCCAGTAGAAAATAATGAGTCAATGCTAATAATGCTTCAAGAAAATAAGTCATTCATTGGTTATATCGATCTTGATGATGTCTCCGATCACTTAAAAGTCATAAATTATGTCAATTAAACCACATAATAAAATAGCCTATCGTGTTGTAGCAATCTTACTTTTTACCGCGTTTCTAGTTGCATTGACCTCTTCATTTTTCTTTTACTCTTATACTTACAAGCAAGAAATGATGGCCATTCAGTCTAGCCTTGATCGTCTAGTAAATGCGGTCTCTAAAACCGCTGCCGTTGCTGCTTATCTTGATGATGAGGTTCTTGCACAGGAAGTCGTTAATGGAATTGCTGCTGATAACTTTGTTAAATCAGTTTATTTACACTCACAAGATGCTGTAATTGCAAGCAATCAAACTTATGATGAACGTCTACTCTCGCCAGAAATTATAAAATATCCGCTTACTTCCCCTTTCTTTTCTGATGAAGAAGTAGGTCAGCTAATTATTCATGGCAACGTCGAACTGATTCGCTCTCAAGCTAGAAATATTGCCTTTGAGCACGCCACTCTCATTAGTATTCATTCTTTTATACTTATTTTTATTATATTATTTTTAATTAATAGTTATCTCATTTCAGCGATTAAACAACTGGCCCAACAGCTTCATTTCATTACCCCTGGTGATGGGCGCCGCTTAGAGTTACCACCCAAACATAATCAGGATGAAATCAGTGTCCTTGTAGACGATATTAATACTCTTCTCAATTCTGCACAAAAACAGATCGATACAGAACGTACATTACGGTTCGATATTGAAAAGTTAGAAAAACGGTTTCGTACAATTTTTGAACAGGGTAGTGGAGGAATTGCACTCATCAACTTTGATGGTTATTTACAAGTACATAACCCTTCATTTATGCATATTCTTGGTAAAGAACGCCTGAATCGATTAATAGATCAAAACAGTGAATCTGTCTTTGACGTTTTATCTCCAAATTCAAATAAACTCAGACAAGCAGCAAGTAATGCTTCAAAACAATTACTCCCTGTTTCCATTGATTTATCACTAGAAGATGATCAGCAGCCTCGTTGGATACATTGCATGTTAACTCATATGAATAATGATATGGGAAACCCTGTTCTTGAATTAATATTACAAGATATTTCAGAACGCCGTTCTCGCGAACAAGAATTTAAAACTCAAGCCCAACGAGATCCTCTTACACACTTATATAATCGTCGTGCAGGGACAGATAAAATTCAGCACTTGTTAAACAATGCTCGTCAAAATAATTCTGAATTTGCTTTTTTTATGATTGATTTAGATAGCTTTAAACCCATTAACGACAGCTATGGTCACGAAGCCGGAGATAGAGTATTAGTTGTGCTGGCAGATCGTCTTCAATCTAGTGTTCGTGCTGATGATATTGTTATCCGTTGGGGGGGCGATGAATTTTTAATAATGATTAGGCAAAGTAATCAGAATTTAGAAGCCAGCCATGTAGCAAAAAAACTGCTAACTATGATCCAAAAACCTATTGAGATTTCCCCCTTAGTCGAAGTTCATGCGGGAGTAAGTATTGGTATAGCTATTTTCCCTCATGACAGTCCAGATATGGATACCCTAATCAGTTACGCCGATAAAGCCATGTACCACGTTAAGTCACATTCAAAAAATAATTTTATCCATTATTCGCAGTGCAAACATACTAGAAATTAGACTCATTCGCTTAAGTACGTTGAGGCTAACCCTCTTATCTCTATCGAGACTTTTATACTTCTAACTTAAAATCCTTGGAACAATTATTAAAATAACAAGTCTAAGCAGTAACTTAGAGAATGGTAGACATTAGATGAAATAAACTTCATGTTTAAGATTTCATTAATCTAGTTCATCTATATATGGAACTATCAAGACTGATAGGAGACTATCAAATGAACACTTTTAATTATCAAGCTATCGAAGTTATTCCAGGAAAGGACTGCAACTGTGCCTTATCAAAGTATGCCGGCAAGCGAATGCTTTACAGCGAGGTTCTTGAATTATCCACAAACTTACTCTCAACCTGTAGTTGTACATTCAAGCATTATGAAGATCGCAGACATAGATGTGACAGAAGAAAATTTGACACTGATAACCTGTCATTAAACCCTCATGGTCGAATTCGACTTTATGGCAGACGAGTAGTTGATATACATAACCGTTCACGAGATCGCTTTGCTAAAACAATGATATAGACAACATTTACAGGGTTATTTTACATTAGGAAAACTGGCACGGCTGCAAAGCCGATGGATTTCAAGTAGCCCTACCCTACAGTTTATTTATATCTGCCAAGCATCATCGGGCTTCCAGTCATCCACCCACGCAGGAATATCACAGGCAGGCATCGGTTTAGCAATACCATAACCTTGTGCTAATTCGCAGCCCAGTTGCAAGAGTGCTGTGCCATGTGCAACCGTTTCCACACCTTCAGCAATCACATCACGTCTGAATGTTTTCGCTAAGCCGATGACGCCCTCAACAATGGCTAAATCATCCAGGTCAGTCAACATATCTCGAACGAAGGTCTGGTCTATTTTAATTAAGCTGGCTGGTAAATGTCTCAGGTAAGTCAGGGAGGAATAGCCTGTGCCAAAATCATCTAAGGCAAAGTTTACGCCTAGCGCTATACAGGCATTCATTGTGGCTGAAACAGAAGCTATGTCATCTAAGGCGCTTGTTTCGAGCACCTCTAGCTCTAAATAGCAGGGCTCAACATCTGGGTGAGCAGCTAGTAGCGTGGTGAGCCTATCGGTAAAGTCAGACTGCTGTAATTGTACTGCTGCAATGTTTACACTGATGCTTATAGGGAGATTAAGCCCCATTTCTTGCCAGTGGCTTATTTGTGTCAGCGCAGTATCAATAACCCATTCACCCATTTCAATCATCATGGTGTGATTTTCAATGATAGGCAAAAACGCGAGTGGGCTTAATAAGCCTTGCTCTGGATGCTGCCAGCGAATAAGCGCCTCAACACCCGTGACCGACCCTGTTCGCATATTAACTTTAGGCTGATAATGAAGCACAAATTGATGCTCATCTAATGCAATGCGAATAGCTTCTAGACTTTCTCGCTGTACTTTAACCGCGTCATCTTGCACGGTATCAAATAAGTGATAATGGTTCTTGCCCGATTCTTTAGCCACATACATGGCTTGGTCTGCATGACGTAAGAGTATGTCAGCATCCGCACTGTCTTGCGGGTAGAGGGTGACGCCAATACTGGCTGATACATTTAATACAATGTCATCGACGGTGACAGGTTCAGATGCTGCCAGTAACAACCTTTCTAATACCGGTTCACAGTCTTCAACTTTGGCTAAATCAGCTAATACAGCCACAAATTCATCACCGCCAAAACGGGCTAAGGTATCCCCTTCACGTAACGCCTCTTTCATGCGAAGTGAGAGTGCAATCAGTAGTTCATCGCCCACATCATGACCATGAGCATCATTGACGGCTTTAAACCCATCTAAATCTAAAAATACGACAGCGAGTGACTGCTCGTGGCGACTACATTGCAGCATAGCTTGGGATAACCGATCAGCAAGTAATACACGGTTAGGTAGATTGGTTAGTAAGTCGTAATGGGCATTGCGTTCTAATTGACCCTGATGCTCTTTTATCAATGTAATATCAGTGAATAATCCAACGTAGTTGCTTATTTTACCACTCGCATCTTTGACTGAACTAATGTTGAGCAATTCGGCATAGACTTCACCATTTTTACGGCGATTCCATACTTCACCAGACCAGAATCCTTTTTCCTGTATCTCTTTCCACATGTCGACATAAAATCCAGGGGACTGCCTGCCTGATTTGAGAATACGTGAGGTTTGTCCAATCGCTTCTTTACGGCTGTACCCTGTCGTCTGTGTGAAAGCATCGTTTACGTCAATAATGATACCTTTAGCATCGGTAATAGTGATGCCTTCACTGGCGTTGGTAAAGACTTTGGCCAACAGCTTTTGTTTGTCTTCAGCTTGCTTGCGCTCGGTGATGTCGGTATGTACACCCACTATGCGTAGCGGTTTCCCGGCGGCATTGCGTGTAATCACTATTCTTCGGTCGAGTATCCACTTGTAGCTGCCGTCCTTGCAGCGTATGCGGTGTTGGTTACTGTAAGTGGCCGTCTGGCCATCGAGGTGTGGTTGCAGATCAGCCATCACGCGAGGCATATCCTTCTGATGGACGCGACTGGACCACTCATTGAGTTCAGTGCCGATTTCGTCTTCAGCATACCCCAGCATTTCTTTCCAGCGTTTAGAATAGACGACTTGGTCAGTTTGTATGTTCCAGTGCCATACACCATCACCGGAACCTTCTAAAGCAAAGCGCCAACGCTCTCCATTTTGGTTTATAGCCTTCAGCTGGCGTTGAGCAAGCCAAAATAGGAGGACGGTAGTAGCAATGATATAAAACCAATCTTTTACTATTTTTAGTTGATTTATGGCCTCATCACTACTAAAGAAGTATGTAAGCGCGTTATCAGAAGCGAGTATCCATATAGCTCCTACAGTCATGTAGATTAATGATATTTTTGCAGCAGATTGCCATGGGCTACTCATGGGCTAGACCGGTAATTAGATTCATTTAAACACATGAGAATAGTATGTGGTATTTCCCTCAATTTCGTCAAATATAATTTAAATCAGTTTACCAAACAACGGATATTGAGAATCAATTTCCTTGCTGCTTAGTCGGCCTCTCATCGCTAGAATCTACTACTAACTAAAAAGTGCGATCAAGAGGATCCGTAGCATGCCACTTAACAATATTGTAATCTGTTGGTCATGATCGGAGAGCGCTACGAAACGCACAATACGACACCACAGAATAACAATGTTAATCAACAAGTTATAGCGGTATTGTTATCGGGCTTCATCTTGGTCTCATTGGTGTTTTTATTATGTTAACCCCATGGCAACTGTCCCCAGGATACGTATTTGACACCCGATCAATTTTACTGGCTATTTCGGGGCTCTACTAATGATTAAGAGCTTTTCAGTTTTAATTGAGCATTACACCAATACGTCGAGCCACTTCTTCATAGGCTTCAATAACGCCACCGAGTCCTTGACGAAAACGGTCTTTATCTAGTTTTTTACGTGTTTTGGCATCCCATAGGCGGCAACCATCGGGGCTAAACTCATCGCCTAAAATCACGTCACCTTTGAATAGTCCAAATTCAAGTTTATAGTCGACTAGAATCATACCTGCATCCGCAAATAACTTTGTAAGCTCTACATTAACTTTAAACGTTAACTCTTTCATTTTGCTTACAGATTCAGCACTTGCCCAGCCAAATGTTTCAATATGATATTCGTTAATCATTGGATCATGAAGTTCATCATTTTTCAGGAAAAACTCAAAGATTGGTGGGCTTAATTCCATGCCATCTTCAACACCTAAACGACGACATAAACTACCCGATGCCACATTTCTCACCACACATTCAACTGGCATCATTTCCATACGTTTTACAACTGATTCATTGGCATTAAACAGCTTTTCGAAATGCGTCGGGATCCCTGCCTTGCTAAGGTGTTCCATAATGAAGGCATTAAATTTGTTATTTACTTCACCTTTACGGCTGAGTTGTTCAATTTTTTCACCATCAAATGCCGATGTATCATCACGAAAGCTCATAATGACATAATCATCATTATCGGTGGCATAAATACTTTTCGCTTTACCTTTGAATAATTCTTGTTTCTTTTCCATTTCGATTATCTCTTTAGATTGTTTCGCGCCAGCTAAACCCTGTTTCTTGCTCTGCAATGCCTATCCAGCTTTGATCACAGTTTAATGCTTGTGCAAACAAGGGGCTAACTATATTTGGCGAATTGTTTTTTTCACTTAAATGCATTGCAATAATGTGTTGCAATTTAGATGTATCAATTTTTTCCAGTATTTTAGCTGATTGTACGTTATTTAGGTGGCCAAGTCGGCTAGATACGCGGTATTTCAAATGGTCATGATAGTCACTATTATCAAGCATTTCCATATCATGGTTTGCTTCTAATAATAAGGCATCACAGGCAGATAGTGCTTGTTCAATGATGGGCGTACTAATGCCAACATCAGTTAACAAGCCCACTTTATGTTTGCCATCATGAAAGACAAACTGGCTGGGTTCTCGCGCATCATGCGGCACAGGAAATGGATGCACTTCAATATCGTTAATCGTAAATACATCGTGACTACTAATTTCGGTGACTAAACTAGCGACATCTGCCGCTAAATAAGAGGCCGTCCCTGCTGTTGCATATACCGGGATTTGATATTTGCGTGCCAGAACACGTACGCCATTAATATGATCGCCATGTTCATGTGTAACAAGGATAGCAGTTAACTTACTGGCATCAAATTCAATACGTTGTAAGCGTTTTTCAGTTTCACGAGCAGAAAAACCACAATCGATTAATAATGTGGTTTCTCCCTGTGAAATCAGTGTTGCATTACCTTTACTACCACTCCCAAGTGAAGCAAATCGCATTATTGTGCTAACTGTTCCTGCATCAAGCTTAATAAACGCTTAGCAGTATCTGTCGATATTCTTACTTCTTCAGTATCTAAGATAATGATCTTCGTTTCTTCTGCATCAGAAATCAGCTTAATATAATAAAACTCTTCTGGTGATATATCTTCATCATCACGCCAAAATGCGAGCGAGTCCAAAATACCTTTATCATCTTCTTTCGCTTCATTGAAGGGATCAATATAACGAACGAAATAAGAGCCTCGTGAACGATCACGATCTTCAACCGAAAAGCCTTTGCTGTCTAATATGCGTCCAACACGTTTCCATACATCGGTAAAGTCTTGCTCAACTTGCAATGATTGATGTCCACCGGTTTCGTCAATCAGTGTTGCATTGATAACGGCAATATGAGGTTGGCTTTGCTGTTCTATTTTCGCTTGTTTCTGTACTTCTTGATGTAAACCACCTAAAAAATCAGCTAGTTGACGTAACATAGCCTCATCTTTTTGTGAAACAACCTCAAAACTAGCACCGCTAACAAATACTTTTGAACGTTTTAATGTGTCACCTCGTTCAATACGAACACGATAAGCATAATCATCACTACCGACTTCTGTATCCATCATACCGATACGGATGTCTTGGCGTTTAAGCGCAACGCCTTTTTGTTGCCAGAAATCTAACACATTCTGCCACGTTACTTCACGCTCACTGGGCACCATTAAATGACGTTTTTTACCTTCGCCTATTAATGCTGGCTTTGTTTCTGGCGTGATATTGTATTTGCTGGCTAATGGATTAGTCGCTGCTTCTTCAAATTCAGAATACGTTGCTGAACTCCTTTGCGTATTCGCAATATCATCATTAATACGTGATGTACTCAAATCCGGCGGCACATCAAGCGGTGGCATTGTTTCAGCCCGACGGTATTCTTTTGTATTATCGGGCACAACGTCATCAATGGCGGGTAACGCTCCACAACCAGCGATTGCAGTAGCCAATAATACGGCCAAGGAAGTAACTTTAAAATGTTTCAAGTTCATGTAGTTAAGTTCACTCACAATTAATTTAATACACCAGCAGACTGTAAAGCCTCACGCACTGGTTGATGATAGTTTTTTGATAACACGGTCATTGGTAATCGAATACCAGTAGGAATCAAATCCATTTCTGTTAATGCCCATTTGACTGGAATTGGATTGGCTTCAACAAATAAACGTTCATGCAATAACGCTAAATCATTATTGATCTGACGCGCTTTATCCGCATCACCGGCTAAAGCTGCCGCACACATTTCATGCATTTTAGCAGGTGCAACGTTGGCTGTAACCGAAATCACACCCTGCCCGCCTGATAAAATAAACTCTACTGTATTGGCATCTTCCCCGGTATAAAGTTCAATATTATCACCACACAATGATTTAATCTGCTCAACCCGTGCTAATTCACCGGTTGCTTCTTTAATACCGATAATATTCGAGATTGGAGCAAGACGAGCCACTGTTTCTGGCAACAAATCACAGGCTGTACGACTGGGCACATTATAGAGGATCTGCGGAATATCAACGGCTTCAGCAATCGCTTTATAATGCAAATATAAGCCTTCTTGCGTGGGCTTATTGTAATAAGGCGTTACTAATAACACCGCATCGACACCTAAATCTTTGGCGTATTGCGTAAGCTCGATTGCCTCACTGGTCGAATTGGCACCCGTACCAGCAATCACCGGAACACGTCCATTGACGCACGTAATAACCTGCTCAATAACCGCACAATGCTCTTTCACAGTCAGTGTTGCCGACTCGCCTGTTGTGCCAACAGCGACAATAGCATCGGTACCATTACTGATATGAAATTCAATTAAAGTCTTTAGGCAATCACTATCCAACGAGCCATCGGCTCTCATTGGTGTGACTAGTGCTACCATACTGCCACTAAACATGTTGACGAGACTCCAAAAAATAAAGGGGGAATGGTACTTTGCCAGCTACAAGATGACAAGTTTAGCATCACTTGTGTAGAGTATCTTCATCTATCAATTCAGGAGCAATCAATGAGCAACCTTCAACTTAATAAAGCCGTACCCGATTTTGAACTACCTAGTACTGGTGATACTGTTTTCCGCTTGTCCGAGCATAAAGGTAAAAATATTGTTATTTACTTCTATCCCAAAGACAACACGCCCGGCTGTACACTTGAGGGGCAAAACTTTAGAGACAATATAGAAGAATTTAATGCCCACAATACGATCATTATAGGCGTGTCACGCGATAGCGTGCGGGTACATGAAAACTTCAAAGCTAAACAAGCGTTCCCTTTTGAACTTCTTTCTGATGCAGATGAACTGGCTTGTGGACTTTTCGATGTACTTCATCTAAAAAAGAATTATGGCCGTGAATATATGGGAATTGTGCGCAGTACCTTTTTAATTGATAGTGACGGTGTTTTGCGACAAGAATGGCGTAAGGTCAAAGTAAAAGAACACCTTAGCGAAGTTTTAGATGCCGTAAAGGCACTTTAAGCACGTACTGCCCTTTTGAAAAACTTTTTAAAAGGGCAGTTTTTTTCAAATTCCATCAAGCCCCGCCACCCCTAAGATTGCACAATATTCACCAAAAGTTATCCACAGATAGTCCCCAGCTTATTCACCGCAAGGTATTCCAAACCACTAGATGATGTGGTTCAATATACCAAAAACCACAACAGCTTGTGGTTTGGTGTTTTTTACTATTTTTCTAGATAACGCAGGATTTATCACTATGACAGGCGACGCAACGGCTCAAACAGCCACACATTCTCAATATCAAGTTATTCGCCGTAATGGGCAAGTTACTGGCTTTGACAGCTCTAAAATTGCCGTTGCAATCACCAAGGCCTTTCTTGCCGTAGAAGGTGAATCTGCTCAAGATAGCCAACGTATTCATGAAACAGTTGCCAATATTACCCAACAAGTTTCTGACAGCTTAACCCGTCGTTTGGATGATGGTGGTACGGTACATATTGAAGATATTCAAGATCAAGTGGAACTTGCCTTGATGCGTACCGGTGAATATAAAACAGCACGTGCTTATGTTTTATACCGCGAACAACAAAATCAAAAACGTGCCGAAGAAGAGAAAAAACACCCAACAGCGGTCACTGAAACAACGATTAATGTCACTGCTGCTGATGGCACTAAACATCCCTTAGATATTAACCGCTTGCGTAATCTAATTGATGAAGCTTGTAATGGTCTTGATGAAGTTGATAATGCCGCTATTTTGCGTGATACCCAACGTAATATCTTTGATGGTGTCGCTGAATCTGATGTTGCAAAAGCATTGGTGATGTCGGCACGTACTTTTATTGAGCAAGATCCTGGCTACAGCACTGTTGCTGCACGTTTATTGATGGATACTGTTCGTAGTGATGCATTAACCTTTGTCTACAAAACACAACGTCAAGCCACTCAACATGACATGGCAGATATCTATCCTGACTATTTCAAAAACTACATTCATCGTGCCATTGAACTAGAATTACTTGACCCTGATTTAGCTAAATATGATCTTGAGCTATTAGGTAAAGCATTAAAACCAAATAACGATTTCAACTTCACCTATCTTGGTTTACAAACATTATTTGATCGCTATTTCATCCACCACGACAATACTCGTTTTGAGTTACCACAAGCGTTTTATATGCGGGTAGCAATGGGCTTGGCGACCAATGAAGTTAATCGTGAAGAACGTGCGATTGAGTTCTACAATTTACTGTCGTCATTCGACTTTATGAGCAGTACCCCTACCCTGTTTAACGCAGGGACATTACGCCCACAACTGTCATCGTGTTACTTAACGACCATACCTGATGATTTGGGCGGCATTTACGATGCCATTCGTGACAATGCGTTATTGTCTAAATATGCCGGTGGTTTGGGTAATGACTGGACCCGTGTTCGTGGTCTGGGTGCGCATATCAAAGGCACTAATGGCGAATCACAAGGTGTTGTACCCTTCCTTAAAGTCGCCAATGATACTGCCGTAGCAGTAAACCAAGGCGGCAAGCGTAAAGGTGCCGTTTGTGCGTATTTAGAAACATGGCATATTGATATTGAAGAGTTCCTAGACCTTCGTAAAAATACCGGTGATGATCGCCGCCGTACTCATGATATGAATACCGCGAACTGGATCCCTGATTTATTCATGCAACGAGTTGCAGAAGAAGGTAGCTGGACATTATTCTCACCAGAAGAAGCACCAGAGCTACATGATCTTGTCGGTTTAGAATTCGAAAAAGCCTATACGGAATATGAAGCTAAAGCAGCCCGAGGAGAAATTCGCAACACAAAAACACTCGTTGCCAATGACTTATGGCGCAAAATGTTAGGCATGTTGTTTGAAACCGGACATCCTTGGATCACCTTTAAAGATCCTTGTAATATCCGTAGCCCACAACAACACATTGGCGTAGTTCATAGCTCAAACTTATGTACGGAAATCACGCTTAATACTTCGGATGATGAAATTGCCGTTTGTAATTTAGGCTCGGTCAACTTGCCACAACATATTGGTGAAAATGGCCTTGATCTAGAAAAACTAAAACGCACCATCACCACAGCAATGCGTATGTTAGATAACGTGATTGAATACAATTACTACAGCGTGCCACAAGCTAAAAAATCCAATCTACAACATCGCCCTGTTGGTCTTGGCATTATGGGTTTCCAAGATGCGCTATATAAAATGCGCTTGCCATACAGCTCGGATGATGCCGTTACTTTTGCCGATACATCAATGGAAGCCGTGAGTTATTACACCATTGAAGCTTCTTCAGATTTAGCCGCAGAACGTGGCAGCTACAAATCATATGAAGGTAGCTTATGGAGCCAAGGCATAATGCCAATTGACTCGATTAAATTACTAAAAGAAGCGCGTGGTAAATACTTGCAACAAGATGACAGCCAAACCTTAGATTGGCCGCTATTGCGTGACAAAATTAAACGTCAAGGTATGCGTAACTCAAACACCATGGCGATTGCACCAACCGCGACTATTTCTAATATTTGTGGTGTCAGTCAATCTGTTGAGCCGACTTATCAAAACCTATTCGTTAAATCGAATTTATCCGGTGAATTTACCGTGATTAATCCGTATATGGTTGATGACTTGAAAGAGCGAGGTTTGTGGGATGAAGTAATGGTCAATGATCTAAAATACTTCGATGGTAGCCTGCAATCTATTGACCGTGTGCCTCAAGAGCTAAAAGACCTGTATGTCACCGCTTTTGAAATGGATGCACGTTGGTTAATTGAAGCGGCTTCTCGTCGTCAAAAATGGTTAGATCAAGCTCAAAGCTTGAACTTATACATGGCTGAACCATCGGGTAAGAAGATGGATAACCTATACAAACTAGCATGGGTTCGTGGGCTTAAAACCACTTATTACCTTCGCTCTATGGGCGCAACTGCCGCTGAGAAAACCTCATCAGCCATTCCTGCTCCAGCCGCTGTTGCTGCACCCGTTGCGCCAATAGAACCTGTTGCACCAGTAGCAAGCTCTTCACTCGATGACATTACAGCAAGCGGTGGCGTTGAAGCGCCCCAAGCCTGCTCGATTCTCGAACCCGATTGCGAGGCATGTCAATAATGTTAGATTGGGATGATCCCTTTGCAGCGCCAGCTCCCAAGCTAGACGTTGTCGAAGAAAATGATGCAGTCACAAAACCTGCTGCCAATGAAGTGACAATACAGCCGAACAAAAAGGCTGACGTTACTCCGATGCCGCTCAACAACATTGCGCCGGTCAATGCTGATGATAAGCGCGTGGTCAATGGGCTAACCGATGTAAATCAGCTTGCACCGTTCAAATACCCTTGGGCATGGGAATATTTCCTTAATGCCAACAAGAACCATTGGACACCGCTAGATATCAATATGACACAAGATATCAGTGACTATAATCACAAGCTCACACTAGAAGAAAAGCATGTGTATACCAATGTGATGTCCTATCTAACGACATCCGATATTCTCGCCATGCGTAATATCGGACTGGCGGTGATGGAAAAAATGACAGCGCCTGAACTGCAAATCTATCAAGCGCGCCAAGTGTATGAAGAAGCCCTACACACTTGGACATACCAACATTGCATCGAAACCATCGGACTAGATCAAAGCGAAATCTACAATCGCTACCGCGTTGTGCCAGAGATTAATCAAAAGATTCAACTCGCCAACCGTCGCCTAGAATCAATCTTACGCAGTGATATGGATCTAACCGATCGTGATCAATTAGAAGATTTCGTCATGGCGTATGCCTTCTTTGGTGGCATATTTGAAGGTTGCTGGTTCTACAATGGTTTCAGCCCTATCTTTGCCTTACAACGTCGTGGCTTAATGAAAGGCACTGCCGAACAACTGCAATACATTATGCGTGATGAAGTGTTACATGCCTCATTCGGTATTCGCGTTGTTAAACAAATCATCAAAGAAGAAAACTTAGTCTTAGATCCAGTCAAGATCCAAGACATGTTTGAAGAAGCCTATGAAGCTGAAAAAATCTATGCCGGTTATATCCTGCGTGATCCAATCTTAGGTTATTCGAAAGAAGATCATATTGCTCAATTCCGCTTTATTGCCAATCGTCGTGCTAAACAACTCGGCTTTGCAGAACCCTTCCCAGGTGCAGAAAACACCCTGACTTGGTTAGATGAACAAGCGAATATGAAGAAAGAGAAAAACTTCTTTGAAACTAAGGTGACTGAGTATCAGACTGGTGGCGCGCTTAAGTGGGATTGAAGGTGAATGACCCTTCCTTGTTTGAGCTTTGTTATCGAATTACTAGGCATTGGATGAATCTGCTCAAAATTGCTACTAAAAAGACCGCCAGTACCGCCCTGTTTTATCTTGATTATGAACTTACTAGGCGTTAACGTCCGTATATGTATAGAAATTACAGGGAAAACATTTTCCCGTTAATAACGCGTTAGGCATTATCAGTTTCTAGGAGCCGTATGCAAGTATCAAGACGAACAAAATTTTCCTTAGCACAACTTTTAAGTGTTGTAGAGCGCCCGACTGTATATGTTGTTTTTGATAAATTCGGTTTTAATCCCCAAGCAGTTTCTTCAGCAGTAGGTATTAGTAATGAAATAACCTCGGCAGACGCTCAAACTCTTTCGGATTTGATTATTGAAGTAATCCAGACCAATAGAACTCTTAGGAACGACACATCCCCTAAATATAAATTTGATGACCAATTTTCAATATTGGAAAAATCTTTATTACTTGATGGATACTTAATTGAAGATAAATCAATCAAAGCATTAGACCCAAATTTTATAGGGGTTGAGCCAGTTGAAGATGCTTTAATAAATGAACTTGATAGTTCATTTATACAAAATAAGGCAGGTATAATACGTTCAGTAAAAGCGTCAGCTGATGACTTTGTAAAAGCACAACCAGATTACAATGGTAGTTTAACTAATATTCGTATTGCACTTGAAACGCTTGTAAGAGAAATAGCATTAGAAAAAGGCTTTACTACAGCAAGAACAGGTAACACTTGGGGACCATCATTAGGATATCTTAAAACTAATGCTTTTATAGATCAAAAAGATGAGAATGCTCTAGCGTCCGTTTTTACATTTATTAGTAATGGCTCTCATATTCCGCTTGGTTTTACTGAGGCCGAGTTTGTTCGCTTAGGTCGGAATATGTGCACTTCAATGTGTTATTTTGTTATCAAGAAGTACAATGCCTAACAAGTTGCTCAAACGGAAAAATAACAGTTGGCCATCGCTTCGCGATTATAGCCAACCATTATTTTCCGCTTAGCAAGGCGTTAAGTGTATAAACTCCACAAGGAAGAAATTATGGCCAATAAAAAAGTTACTGGGAAAAAAGCCGCAAGCAGTGCATCAAAAACACTGAAAAGTGGTTCAACTGGGAAATCTTCAAAATCTGCTGCTGGCAGCGCTTTATCGCAAAGGAAAGCACCCAAAAGGCAAACCTCATCAAAAGCAGCAAGTGCCGCATCAAAAACATTACGAGATGGGCGCACTAGTAAGGTATCAAAATCTGCCGCAGGAAGTGCCCTTGCTCAAAAAGGGAAAAAGAAATGAATGAAGAAATTACAGTAGAGTATGAAGGAAAGAGCATTACCGCTGAGTACTCAGTTATTGAAGATACTTTAACCGTTTATTTGCCTGATGGCTCAATGAGAAAAACAGAATTACGAGGGATAAGCCCAAGGTCGGCAGCATCAGTTCATATTAAAAGTTATGCAAAATTACACACTTAACAAAAAGTTCAAAAATGACGCCAAAAAGCGGCGCATTTTAACTTAGCGTTATACGAAATAAATCAGAGATCAAATTATGGACGATGAGAAATATATTGGTTACATCAAATTCGACGGTGAGCTTGTCAATAATGGTTTGATGGATGGGAGAAAGCAAGCTAAGGCACTAATTGGATTAGATGAGGCATTAAGGTACTTCATAAGTAAGCAAGCGCCTGAACTTAGTAAGTTGGACTACGAAATACCAATCAGAATTAAAAAAGGATCATGGGAAGCTCTAATCCCTGAAACGGCTGCAAGCTGGACACAGGCCGGGCTAGGTGTTGTTGTAACAGCCTATTTTGCTAAGGCGGCGCAAAAGATGGCGGAAAAAGACTTTGCTGACTTTGGAATAATAGATATTTTCAAAAAGTCCATTGAGGCGATTAAGTGGTTTGCAAAAATCGGGAATCACATTGGTGATCTTACAATTAGAAACTTCGAAAATTCAAAGTTTAGTGATGACAACATGCTAATCGGTTTATGTAACGAAAATGGCGAATATCTTTACGTACCAAAATATATTTTTGATATGTATATAACTAGCAATCCTAAGTTACTTGAGAAGATTGCTGAAAATATCACAAAAGACCGAAACCTTAAAATCGGAACTATTGTAGATGGTGATATAGATGAAGTGACAATTGATGAAACAAAAAAATCTATATTTTGCAAAGAAGAATTAGAAGACGAAGAGGATGTTTTATTTCCAGAATTGGTCCATGGTGATACAGTTGTTCTTGAGGGTGAGTCCACTCGTGAAAACATGACATCTAATTCAATGGGGTTTAAGTATCAAGGCCATATACTGACATCTCACCCTGAAACTGGGAGTATTGTTCCATATAAATCCGTCCTCTTTTTAAAATGCAGGCTTTATGGAACTGTCAGTAGATTAGATGAAAAAGGTCGAATCGCGGCAAAGCGACCAAAACTATATTTTAGCCATATCGAGCCATTAGAAACTGAAAGTAATGGTGAGCTATTTTAGTAAATCGTATAACAAACGCGTCAAAGGTGACGCTCGTTCCTCGCGCGCTTTACGCGGGCGTTATGTTTCTAAAAGAATGAGATGAAGGATATCCAGAAATATATATGGTTGCTGGTAGTGCTGGCTCTTATTGCAGCAGTATTTCCATTCCTAAGAGACATTTATCTGGCTAGAACCTACGGGGCATCGGAACTACCAACGGTGGTGAAGGAAAACTGGCAGGCTATTTCAGTATTGGTTATAGGCTTGCAAAATGTTGCCGCAGCTCTTTGGCTCAGGTATCTTGCCAAAAAACATGAGTTAGGACAGTTAGTGTGGGTTGCCTTTGGGCTCTTGTTTGGGCTGATTGCTGTTGGCCTCTTTTATCTGGCACGGATGAATGAAAGGCAAGGAACATAACAAATCAATCAAGATCGCCTGCAAAAGGCGCAGGCTGGGACCGCCAAAAAGCGGCGGCCCCTCATTTTAGGCGTTAGGTGCTTATGAACGATTTCTTTAACAATGCTTCAGTGACTGCTTTCTTAGGTGCATTTTTTGCATTCGCACTTGTGATTGTCACGGATCGACGTCGGCTGTATCGAAAAAGATTGGTGCTCCGTAATGTTATCGCTGATAACGGAGATCATGCACATTTCAAACTTGATTCGGTTCAACGAAATCTCGAACTGGTTAGTACAGGGAATATAACACCCGCACCAATAATGGAGTTCCCTGTTCAAGCGATTCAACAGCTACAACTTGAGGTCGTTGACATACTCAATGCAAATCAAAATCAAGCCATATCTTCGTTACTCTATTGGATGACTGAAATTGACCGCCAGCTAAACAAAGCTGCCGAAAAAGCCGAA
Source organism: Piscirickettsiaceae bacterium (assembly GCA_013215825.1). Lineage (GTDB taxonomy): Bacteria > Pseudomonadota > Gammaproteobacteria > Nitrosococcales > Methylophagaceae. Next base: position 176,045 of record JABSQN010000002.1, read on the forward strand.
GCTGTAATTTCATTTGAGCGCCGTGACCCAGAAAACCCAGAAAAACAACATTTATATGGTGAGTACAAAGATATAATGGAGGAGTCCGAGAAAAACCTTAACAATGTTTTAGAGCTTATCGGGCACTATGTTTCCGGACACCCAGAGTTAATCAAAGAATTCACGCATGAATAAAAGCGCACCTAACAAGTCACTGCAGTTGACCAACAATACGCCGCTTCGCTCTGTATTGTGGTCAACTGAGTTCAAGCGTTAGGTTTACTTGAGAACCTGAGGATTGATTGTCTGTTTTATTTTTAATGGCTCAGTTAAACGTGGTGGTTTTGCAAAACCAATTTCTGCATTGAATCACAAGTTACGTTTAAATCAGTTTTACGTTGTAGCTTAGTTCAGTGTTTAACTTTAAAATTCAGTCAATTAGAAAGTGTCCGTTTAATTGAACTGTTCAATTTTCAATGCAATTCGTCAGTCAGCGGGGCTCTAGTATTTTACAAAATTAATAGGTTTACGCCCGCTATAAACAACATGATCATCCATCCCTGTGGAAAAATCTCAATCGAGTGAAAATCGCTTGGATGGGTATCTGTTTAGTTATTGGTTTTCATATTGTTTATTTCATGAGATAGTTCACATTATCGACCATTAAATCACGCGAATTAAATATGAGTAATACTGAAATCAACCTAAAGTCACTTATTGGCGATAACACCAGAGAAGAATTTTTAACGTTACTCAAGTCTCGAACACCATTTATATCCCATGGTAATACAGAATCTCTTAAAGATTTAATGAGTCTTCCATTTCTTAATTCTGTTGAAAGCCTTGCGGCCTGCTGGCGCGACACTGTGGATGTCTTCAACCCAGAAGTTGCAGATGAGATTTCAAAGACTTCAATCCCTCCTGAAGATGCTCTCAATGAATATAATGATGGAAGCTGCATTCTTTTTAATGACGTCGATAGAATGATTCCTGAGTTTGACATGTGGAATCAGAAAATCAGAAGAGAAATTGGTTTCTCTGAATTGACCTATGTTAGAAACTTAGTCTACGCAACACCAGCGGGGAAAGGAAATGCGCCTCATTTCGATCAGAATTTTAATTTTGTTATTCAATTAGAAGGAACAAAAAAATGGTGGCTCGCAAAAAATAAAACCATTAATAATCCAATGACTCGTCATGTAATCGGGCACCCTGCTGACCGTGAACTAGCAAGTTATACAGCTAAAGAATTTCCAGAATCATTCCCCGCCGATTGTACTGAATATAGTTTAGAACCGGGCTCAATTCTATTCGTACCACGAGGAGTTTGGCATATGACCGAAGCAGTGACAGATGCTGTTTCGTTTAACTTTACTTTTACACCGCCGACTTGGATTGATATTGCGACTACGGCCTTAAGAGAAAAACTTTCACATTCTGAGAAGTGGAGGGAGACGGCAATTATCGATGATAATGGTTCTAACAACAGTGAATTCAACAACCTTCTAAAGGGTTTAAGTGCCGATGTTAAGAATTGGAATGCGGTAGATTTCTTAGATATTACTGAGCAACAAGAGATATAACTAATCCCCAACTCTTTAAGATTTAAAAATCAATGGGGTCAGCCAACTAGACGTCACTCACCTGCTTTATAAGCCACTGACATAAAGTGCTACTGCTTCAATCTCTAATTCAGTGAGTTTTTGGGCAATGGAATACATAACTGCATTGTCATTTGACCGAGTTCGCTCGGTAAAGCCATTTAGTTGCTCAGAAATATAACGTTTATGCTGGCCAGCTAATCGTGGGCGTAAATCAGTACCTTTGCCGTTTTCACCATGGCAACTTGCACAAGCAGCAATGCCTGAAAACTTATTACCTTTATTGAATATGTATTTTCCGACTGCCGCGAGCTCTTTATCCCGTACTCGATGAGACTTTAGGGGTTGTTCTTTAAAATACTCTGCTAAAGCCGTAATTTCAGTTGTTGTTAATGTGGCTGCAATATCATTCATTGGGTCTACTTTACGTTTGCCACTCTTAAAATCATTCAATTGCTTTTCTAAATAAAGTTTATTTTGTCCTGCCAACCTTGGGTAAATCATACTAGAAGCTTCACCGTGTAATCCATGGCAAATTTGGCAATTTTCTGTGACGAGTTTAAGAACAAGCGTTTGTCCCGAATCTTCACTGTAGACCGATGTAATGAAAATACAATAAAGCAGAAAACTTGAGGCTAAGAATTTCATATTTATACAACTTCTCTTGAGTTTAGTTATGAATACTTTACCATAAAACAACCTTTATTGAGAGACACAACTAAAACAAACTTCTTGTTGTTCAATGAATTAAAGGAATTAAAGGGGCGCTACCCTTTGTTTTATTCGTCCTACCTATCAACGTGGTAACGTCCCTTTAATATAGCGTTAATATCGGTTCAGATAACACACCAACACTAAAAGCAATCTTTGCATCCACACATTACCTGTGTGACAACAGGTATAATGCCCCTCCTCTCTCTTTTGTTGGATTTTAATATGAGTAATGAGATTGATTACACAAATAACCCTCTGCACGGCCTTGGTTTAAAAAACTTGTTGATTGAAATAGTAGACCACTACGGTTTTGAAATGCTCTTTGCCTATTTAAATATCAATTGTTTTAAGACGAATCCCAGTATTGAGTCTAGTGTTAAGTTTCTTAAAAAGACGACGTGGGCATGCGAGAGAGTTGAGGCTTTCTATTTGTATGAATTTAAAAACTTACCTAACGTGTCTTCCGAACAGTTTTCGTTGCCTCCTAGGGAACGGATTATTCCAGCAGACCAAACGCCAGGTGAGCCTGCTGAGCTGAATTTGGACGATGCTGAGCAATTGCGCGAAAAACGTGTAGCGAAAGCGGCTGCATATGATCAAAATGCAGGGCATCGGTCGAACTCAGGTAAACGCTCTGGCGCTCAACAAGGTCGGCACTCTGTCAGTAGAGATAGTAGTTACGAGAAGCCTAAGCATGAATCGTTAGACTCTCCTGATTCATCTATTGAAAAGTCTGAAGACCCTTGGGCGAAATGGAAAGATAAAACCAAGTGATTATGATTTTATAGCATTAATCGTTGAGCATTAAAGCGGACGCTACCCTTTAATTATTAGCTATTGGTCTCACTCGACATTAGTCACTGTAGCGTGATGGTGCAATATAATGGGAATCTAACTGCTCTTTTTAAATTTACGAATATGAATTAAACTGAGCAACCTTAATTCGACGATACACAAGCCACTATGAACCGTATGAAAAAGTTAATTCAACTGCACAAGAATAAGTTAAGAAACCCTGAAAAACGCCTGCAAGAGAGTAAGAAAGATAAGTACATTTCAAAAGCTGAAAGAGCGAGGCTGGCATTAGAGGCCGATAATACGACTCAAAATAAAGAAAATTAAAATCGAATCAAAGGGCTGTATTTATGCTGAAAAACTTTAGAGCGGTTAGTGTTGTTGAGGGCTTGTCGTTCTTAACAATTTTATGTGTGTCGTTTGGAATAATAAGTAGAGACTTTGTCTTTTATATTGGCATGTTCCATGGTGTGTTGTTCATCGCTTACCTTATGCTCTCATTACTTGTCACCGACAAAAAAGGTTGGTCTATATTTATCTGGCTAGCCTTATTTTTGGCTGCGGTTATTCCGCTTGCTTTTATTATTGTTGAGCTATTTTTACGAAAAGAATCCATGGTTACTAATGAGATCGTGGCGGATAAACTATGAAAGATACACCCTCATAACCAATACGGTGATGGCTATGACTTCGGAATCAATGGGCAGCCAACGTTAAGCTGTGACAATAAAAAATAGTAAACTTACTACTGGGATTAACTCAAAACCAACGTAATTGGGGCTTTGGTTTATGCTTTTTATATTTACGTAGAGAGTTAGAACTGAATTTACGTATAAGCCTCACAAACGACTTAAACGAGACGTTCCAGAGCCATTAGCGATACCTGAATCGATGAATGAATGACCTTTATGCACGATCAGTTATCAGATAGTCGTAGCTGTCGATTATTTAATGTTATTGATGCAGATATTTCTTTGCCAGCAGAGCGTGTTATTCATTCCTTGGATCACATTATTGAATGGAGAAGCAAACCCAAAAAATACGGTATGGGAATTGGTGGTATTACTCCAATTCAGAAACTCAAATTAACACAGAGAAAAAGTTCTACTTCTGATTTCCATTAACAATGGGAGGATTCCCCACTCACTTTGAGAACCAGTTAATGTTCTCAGCCTCTTTACTCAGATGCTCTTTAAACCAGGCCAATGCTTTTCCTTGATGATGTGTTGGCCATACACAATAAAGTGAATGTAAGCTGTTACCTTCATCTTCAGTTTCTTTTACAATAAGCCTTCCTTCAGAAATATCACTACTCACCATATGTTTAGGTAAATAGCCAATTCCAAGACCACTGATCTGTGCTTGCCGTTTTATTCTAAGATTAGGGACAGTAAGAACAGTTTGCCCCACTAATAACCTCACTGTTTTAGGTAATAGTTGACGCGAACTATCTGCTGCCGCAATGGCTCGATACTGGCGGATTAAATTATTTGTTAAAGGTTCCTTTTCTTTTGCAAGAGGATGATTGGGCGCAACAACAAATACAAACTCAACTTCTCCCAAAATTTGTCGTGTAAACCCACCTCCTGGTGGCCCATCTCCCGTCACTCCAATCACGAGATCTGCTCGCCCTGAGACTAAGGCATCCCATGTCCCACCAAGCACCTCTGAGGTTAAATATAATCGTGTACTCGGTGAAAACTGATAAAATTTATCGCATAGAGAAAGTACTTTTTCATAAGGGATAATATCATCGACAGCAATCCGTAATTCAGTTTCCCAACCTGTGGCAATTTGTTGAATATTTCGTTCAATGCCTTCTGACATTAACAATAAACTACGCCCTTCATTGAGTAATGCTTGGCCTGCAGAAGTTAACTGGGCACGATGTCCTTGACGATTAAAAAGAGTAACGCCTAAGTTTTCTTCAAGCCGTTTAATTGTATAAGTTATTGATGACGGTACTCGATGAAGCTCTTCTGCCGCAGCAGCAAAACTGGATCGACGAGCAATAACATCAAGCACAACTAAGGCTTCTAAATTAAGTTTTGGTTTCATGTTCAATTTTTTTGAATGTTTATGAGTATATTTTTCACTATCAAGTCTATATCTACAGGCGTATTATATGCTTAACACATTCAAAAATACTAATCTGTCATGGTAGAGTTCTGATGAAGTTGATTAATAACCTGCAATCTTATGGGCTGATTTCGATTCTTTTACACTGGATCATGGCGGTGCTTATTTTGGGATTGTTTGTGCTGGGAGAATATATGGTAGATCTTACTTATTATGATCCTTGGTATATAAAAGCACCTAATTTTCATCGTAGTTTGGGTGTTGTTGTCGGATTCTTATTTATATGCCGTCTAATCTGGCGAATAAAGAGTATCAGGCCTAATGTAGAGGGAAAACAATGGGAGAAATCTACAGCATTAGCTGTGCATCGCTTATTTTATGTATTAATTGCTATTATCTGCATTAGTGGCTATCTCATCACCACTGCAGATGGTCAAGGAGTTTCAATTTTCAACTGGTTCACCCTGCCTGCAACACTATATGGATTCAATAATCAGGAAGATATTGCTGGATTAGTCCATGAATGGTCAACACAGATATTACTTATACTTGCGGCCCTACATGGCATTGCAGCCTTAAAACATCATTTTATAAACCGTGATTCAACTCTACGCCGTATGTTACGGCCAAAATAAACATCATATTTTCATTCAACATCACTTAAAAAGGTATTAACCATGATTAAAAAACTACTCTTATCTCTGGCGCTAAGCTTAGGGCTTACTGCTGTTAATGTTCAAGCTGCTGAGCATTACACGATTGATACCAAAGGTATGCATGCCTTTGTAACCTTTAAGGTAAAACATTTGGGATACAGTTGGTTGGAAGGACGATTCAATCAGTTTTCTGGCGATTTTGATTTTGATGAGGCTAACCCAAGTAATAACAAAGTCAATATCACTATTGATATTGGCAGTCTCGATAGTAATCATGCGGAACGTGATAAACACTTACGTAGTGAACGTTTTTTTGATGCTAAGAAATTTTCCACAGCAACATTTTCCAGTACCAAATGGCAGGATTTAGGCGATGGTAAAGCTAATCTTACAGGGGACTTTACCTTGCGAGGTATTACGAAAGAAATCAATATCGCTGTTGACCAAATAGGTGCTGGTAAAGATCCGTGGGGTGGTTTTCGTCGCGGTTTTGTAGGCGTAACAACACTTCATTTATCTGACTATAATATGAAAGAAGCAGCAATGTTAGGTCCTGTTGCAGAGAATGTTCAACTTTGGTTATCTATTGAAGGTATACGACAATAAAACTTTTAGCCTAGGACAGATCATTATCAGCCCATATTGTTTTATGTGACGCGGACTTAAACGCTGCTCTCATTCGCGTCAATCTTAAAACAAACACAATGGCGAATAAATCCATTTGGCTATGTGCCTGCATTGGGCTAGATAATGATTGAAGGCTCTGCTTTACTACAATGGTGATTTGAACGTTACCGATTGCAACAGTGGCAAAATCAACGCTACAGAGTGACATAAAGGAATAGGATAGGCAGTCAGGGATAGGCAGCCTATTCAATCCGACACGTTCAGAACGTTCTCCTGCATTTTTAATAATGGGAGCCGTTGTATCTTAGAAAAGTGCATCGCCATCATAGATGGTTACGGCGATTATAATTTTTAGTGGTGAGAAAATTAACGTATCAGCACCCTCTTGACTATACTTTATTGCATTTTATTTAATCGACTAATTCAATCTCAAGGCTATCAAGAAGCCTAATCGCTTCAAAACGACTAAATTTAGCTTTTTTAAGTATATTTTGATAGATGTCAATATCATAGTCAGTCGCTTCTGAAAAATCTGCACCAGATAAATTGGTGTTGGCAAAGATACTTCCTGATAGCTCGGTGTGTGTAAAATTTGAATTGCTAAAATCACCTTCTCGAAAATCAACATTATGTGCCTTACATTCTTCTAGAACTAAATCTTGCAGAGAAAGTCCATAAAATGAACTCTCATTGAGTATTGATTTATAAAACTTAATGGGTGAGGTAAATATTAATCCTGGCCATGCAGCTTGAGTCCAATTAATACCAATTAACTTTGAGTCTTTAAAACACACATCAGAAAATGTACTGTATTCCATTTTGACAATGCTCAAATTACAGTTAATAAATTCACAATCAACAAAGTTACATCGTTTAAATGTAGCCTCACTAAAATTACATTTTTCGAATGTACAGCCATCGAACTCTTTTGAAGATATTTCTTGTCCAGAAAAATCTAAATTTTTAAAGTTCTCTGACCAATATTCATCTTTCTCATCCAAATCCACCAAACTTCTCCGTTTAGTTAAAGTCATAACAGTATGTTAGTTTAATATTCCCTAGAGCATTATAGGCTATGGTTTGTTCTCTAAATTAATCAGTCTATTTTAGAACTTTACTTCAACTCGATATATATTATTGCTATGGGAGACCTTATAAGACCAACCTAGTTTGTCTGCTAATTGTTTGGTGAGTTGGAGGCCTAGTCCAAAGCCAAGATCTGGATTGGGATCTTCTGTACTCGTAGGATTGATAATGATAACGGTATTATTGGATTGCTGGATGCTGATTTGACCTTGTGTTGTATGCTGAAAAGCATTGCGTATAAGGTTGCCGAGAATAATACGAGCAGGTATTTCCGCTAAGTATAGCGGATGACTTTGTGTTAATAATGTTAGGTCAATCACTTTATTATTAAGTAAATAGACCATTTCACTATTAGTTTGTTTGACTAGCAGTTCTAAATCCACTTCTTGTTTTGGCAACGGTTCAGTAATATCTCTACTCAGCCATAACAACGTTTCACTAAGGTGTTTCATGGTCAGGCTTGCACGATCAATACGCTTAATAATTTGAGTCAGTTTGGACTCATTTAACGTGATTGAGGTGTGTTTTAATTTATTCAGTAATTCAATATTATTTCGAATAATGCTGATAGGGGTGCGTAGTTCATGACTCGCATAACTAAGAAAGCGTTCTTCTCGTTTAAGGCTTTCTTGCACGGATGACAAACTGCACTGGATCACACGGGCCATTTCATTAAGCTCGGGATAAGAGAAGTCAGGAATATCGTGTGTTAGAGAGTGGCTGTCTAGCTGATGTGTCCATTGATTAAGCTGATATACGGGCTGTGCGATACGTTTGAGTAATAACCAGATAAAGAACGCGATGAGAAATAAAATACTCACACTGATGAAGAATAGTGTGTTCATACTTTCTTTTATATTTTTCACCACAATTTCAGAGGCCAATTCCTTTGTCATTGATTGATATATAAAGAAGTCTTCATCGTCTATTTGTAGGCGCATGATAAAATGGATGACGTCAGGACGTTCAAACCAAGATGAAGTATCTATTTTATATAATACATTTACTCGCTGTGGCGGCTGTTCAAACTCTTTTCGTATGCTGTTAGGTAACTGTTGCCAGTCATACGTTATGGTGTAGTGGTTAAAGTGTGTGACTGTATTTTGCGTGTTATTAGTACGAGAGTGTATGAATGAATAACCTGCTTTTTCGAGGTTTGAGGCAATAATATTATCCATTCCGCGAAAGAAAAAATGAGCACTTAGAAAGGAGTAAGTGACAATAATCACCATCGCTAAAATTAAAAAGCTAATACTGATAAATAATTTAAGGCTAAGTTGACGTTTCATTATTATCGTCTCGAAGGGCAAATCCATGACCCAGTACCGTATGAATTAAGGGTGAATTAAAAGGGGCATCAACCACTTTACGTAAATTAAATAAGTGTACTTTTAAGCTATTGCTATCGGTGCCTTCCTCGCCCCAGATTGTCTCTTCTAGTTTTTGTCGGCTGACGACATTGGGCGATGCTCGTAATAATGTTTCCAATAACTGCCATGACGTAGGGGATAATTTTAAAACTTTTCCTGCTCGAATGACTGTTTTTTCAGAAAGATTCATGCTCAGATCAGTACATTGTAGTAATTGAACTTGGCCACTTCGGCGGCGTGACAAGGCTTGCACACGAATTACCAGCTCTTGTAATTCAAATGGTTTCACTAAATAGTCGTCAGTTCCGGCATGAAATCCTGCAATTTTATCTTTGAGTTGGTCGCGGGCGGTGAGCATCAATACCGGAATATCAATGCCTGCTTGACGCAGTTTTTCACAAAGCGTTAAGCCATCTAATCTAGGCAAATTAAGATCAAGCAGGATCACATCATAAGGCTGTGATGTTGCTAGCGCTAAACCGCTCACGCCATTGCTAGCATGATCACATTGGATCGCTTCTAGCGATAGATAATCAATGACGGTATTGGCCAAGTCGAGATTATCTTCAATGAGTAAGGCCGTTATCATTATGCGCGTGATTCCTCAGTAGATAGCTTTTCTGACGTAACTAATTTTTTAAAAAAGTGTTGGGCATCAATTTGAATCAACACTAAACTCGGCACTAGAATTAAGGTGATAAAGGTGGCAAACATAATGCCATAACCTAATGATACCGCAGCGGGGATTAAAAATTGAGCTTGATGTGATGTTTCTCCTAGCAAGGGCAATAATCCTGCAAAAGTTGTTACTGATGTCAGTAAAACAGCGCGTAATCTACCTCGACACGCAATGCTAATGGCTTCTTTAGCATTGCCTACTTCACTTCTTATATCGTTAAAACGTGCCACTAATAAAAGACTGTCGTTCACCACCACTCCGCTTAACGCAATAATACCGTTTAATGACAAAATACCCAATGGCAGATCATAGATCCAATGACCAATAATGGCGCCAACGATACCAAAGGGGATTGCCACCATAATAATGACCGGCTGAAAGTAGGACTTCAACGGAATGGCTAGCAACATATAAATGACTAATAAGGCCAAGATAAACATTTGTACCATAGAAGATTGCGTTTCAGCTTGTTGTTCAGCTTCACCACCAAAGTGTATGCCTAAGCTAGGATATTGACTGGTAATGTTAGGTACTATTTCACGTTGAATAAGTGCCACGAGTTCAGTGGATGAAATAGCTTCTTTATCCACATCTGCTGAAATATAGACCGCACGCTTACCATTGATACGGGTAATTGAATCTTGGGTATAACCATAACTGACAGTGGCTACGGATGATAAAGGCACTACCTTGCCATCGGCTGTTCTTATATGGGCATTGATAACATCGGTCGGGTTCTGTCGATCTTTTTCTGGATAACGCACTTTGACTTCTATTTCATCACTATTACGTTGAAATCGTTGCACAACTTGACCATTAAAGGCTTGTAACACTTGTGCGGCTAACATATCCGTGGTTAATCCCATGGCGCGACCTTGCTGATTTAGTGCTATGTGTAGCTGTGGTTGGCTGGGCTCGAGATTATCATTAATGCCACTGACGGCAGGGATTTTAAGTAATGCTCGCTTAAATTCTTCGCCTGCACGGATTAATATTTCATCATCATCAGCTCGTAGTTCAATACGTAAAGCATCGGACATATGGCGTGCATTTTGTATGCTTAATGTGCGTGCACCTTCTGGCAAGCCCGTTAGTTTCTGCCAATGACGGGTAAAGGTATTCGAGTCATACGGCGCTTGTTTATCTAGCTCAATTTGGACTTTGCCAGCTTGATCAGAAGATGTGAGAATTTGAATATTACGAATACCTGAGTCTGCTTCACCACGAAGCGCTCGATCGGTTTGATAGGCTTTTTGTTCGATCAAATTTAAGCTGGCATGTGTTTGACCAAAACTAACATCTTTATTCATAGTAAGCGTTGCACGTACCGTATCACCCGGAATGGAGGGGAAGAAACTAATACGAATAACACCGGTCATCGGCAAGCTGATGATAAAAATAAATAAGGCTAAAAATAAGATAACAATGGCATAGCGGTATTGAATAGCGGCCGTAATTGTGGGGCGATATATACGCTCAGAGAACCATTCGAAACTGTCCTCGGCAATGACTTTTTGAAACTTACGCCATGTATTGCTAATAATGTTGCCATCTCGTTTACGACGTGTATTTAGGTGTGCTAAGTGAGCAGGTAAAATGAGTTTAGATTCAATGATCGATAAGATGAGTGCGGTACCCACGATGGCGGCAAATTGAGCATAAAGGTGGCCTAAACCGCCACTAACTTGGGACAAGGCTACAAAAGCTGCGACCGTTGTTAATACACCAAATAAGGTGGGGATCGCTACGTGCATGGTGCCTTTGATGGTATTGCTAATGGTATCCCCTCCCTTTTCCCTAGTGCTGTAAATGCTCTCGCCTACCACCACGGCATCATCTACTACAATTCCGAGTGCTAATAAAAAGCCAAAGGTAGTAAATTCATTAAGTGATAAACCTAAAAAACGGTCTCCCATAAAGAATAAGGTGCCAAAGAAAACAAATGGCAGTCCCATCGCCACCCAAAATGCGACGGTGATGTTAAGAAATAAGGCTAACAGGATAAAGACTAAGATAATCCCTGTGCCGGCATTTTTCATTAGCAGTTGTAAGCGGTCATCAATACGGGTGCTACGGTCATACCAGGTTGCTATTTCCATACCTTGTGGCAGTTTGCTAGCATCAACCCATGCATCAACAATATGTCGTGCAGCATCAACAGAATCACTGATATCATCAAGCCCCGTGGTAATCACTTCAATGGCAATGCTTTCTTTACCTTGAAAACGGGATAATGAGGAAGTTTCGTCATCATAGCTATCATTGATAATGGCGATATCACCAAGCGTAATATATTGACCTTGTTGATTGGTGAGTAAAGGAATATCGGCAAAATCTTGTTTTAAATAGGCTTGCTCTGACGCTTTCAGTTGGAGATAAATATTTTCGTTTTTTAATACCGCTGTCATGGTATTCGATGAGCCAGCGTTAATGGCATTTTCTACATCTGTTAATGATAGGCCGTAAGCCTGTAATTGACCTTCGTCTATTTCAATCGCCATCATCGGATCTAACCAACCGGAGATAGCAACACTGCCAATATCATTGTCGTCCAATAAATCATTTTTTAATTGGTTCGCCACATATTGCATGCTGTGACGATCTGATTCGCCATAGATCTGTATCCATAAAGCATGTTCTTTACGAATGGCTTTTTCGATAATGGGTTTCTTAGCATCGGCAGGGAACGTTGAGATGGCATCTATTTTTGTTTTGACATCGCTTAACAGCTGATCGAGATCGTAGTCAGATTGTTTTTCAACGGTGACCGTTATCCCTCTACCGGTAGAGGTGCTGGTGATGTTCTTGATGCCAATAACATCTTCTAATTGATCTTCAATCTTAATGGCTATGCCTTCTTCAGACTGTTGGGCTGAACCACTGGTATAAGCGACGGAAATACTGATATTGTCAGGTTCGCGACTAGGAAAGGCTTCTTTTCGCAGAGAACCCAATTCAAACATACCCAGTAAAATGACCAGTAGCATTAATAAATTGGCGGCAACAGGATTATGAGCAAACCAAGCAATAATACCGCCAGTAGCGTTGGATTTATTCATTGATGTGATCCTCAGTAGGGTTCACATACATACCTTCAATATAGCTATTAAGGGGGTGACTTAAAATAGATAGCGTCTGGTTTTCCAGATCGGCCGGAGCGGGAATGAAAATATTCCCACTGTGAGCAAACAGAGGATTAGCAATGATTTTGGCTAAGGTATTGTCGGCAGTGACATACCAAATCTCACCGCGCTGGCTTAATGAAGAACTAGGCAGCTTCCACACGTTATCAATTAATTTGCCTTGCAAGCTTACTTCAACAAAGGTGCCAGCAAAAACAGCAGGTTGCTGTGCCAGTGGTTTATCAATGCTAATAACTAAGGCGCGTTGCCGCGTTTCCACATCAATATGTTGGTGGCTACGCAATACTTGGCCTTGCCACGTTTGCTTATTTTCAACATTCCTAAGGCTGACCTTAAGCGGTGTTTCTAGTTGAGAAAAATTGGGTAAATTTTGCCAGTCTTGACTGGATAAAGGCACGGCAACTTCTAGGCGGTCAACACTATAGAGGGAGGCAACATCATGACCAGTTTGTAAAAAGCTACCCGCTGATACGTTTCTAGCGGTAATTAATGCATCAAAAGGTGCGGTAATTGTTGTTTGGCGAACATCTTTTTTTGCACGGGTTAATGTCGCTTGGGCATAACGTAATTTGGCTTTTGCTGCTAATAGCTGAGGTTGTCGCAATACCAACTCAGAATCGGGTTGCCCCGGCAATGCCGATGCTTGCCACTCGGCTTTGGCACGAATAGCTTGTCTTTCTTCTTCAAGCAAGGCTAATGTTGCCTCAGCAACATTATTTTCAGCTTCTTTCAAAGCGGCTAGATATTCGCTTTGTTCCAATTTAATGAGCCAGTCGCCTTTCTTTATCGTGTTGCCGACTTCAAATTGTTTTGAAATATGTTCTATTTGACCATTCACCTGAGCACTAAGTGTCAGACTGAAATGAGGAGTGAGCTCTCCAAAGCCAGATACGTGAGCGGCATAACTGTCAGCGCTTATGTTTATAACGCTGACATTGGGGCGTTGTGGTGCTTCCTTACGCATGGGCATAGGACGCTGTTCATGTTCTTCTATAGCGTTATTACTGTAGATAAATATCAGCACTAAAACAGCAATAGCAGCCAAAGAAAAAAGCCATTGTGAGGAATGTTTGGTCATGGTGACATCTCCAGTCCCAAGGCAAGCGCAAGGGTAATGCGGTTAGCAAGCAAGTTATATTGCGTGGTATTGAGTTGCGACTCTAAATCATAAGTCTGTTGCTGTACGGCAAGTAAATCGAGAATATCGACTAAACCGGTACGGTAATTTTGTTGATACTGTACGAGATTGTTTTTGGCACTGGCTAAGGCGGTTTCAATATAGTAATTTTGCGTCTGTAATGACTGTTCTTGGCCAATGGCATTTTCAACTTCGCTGACAGCGGTCAACAACGTATCACGATAAGATTGGTAACTTAGCGCTGTTTCTAATTCAAAAATTTCAGCTGTCGCACGTAATTCGCCCCCTTGATATAAAGGTGCCGTTAATTGACCTAATAAAGACCAAATTGGTGAGACAAATAATGCCTCACGAGGCGATGAGGCGATATCTTCTAACATGGCTTCGATGCTTAATGACGGTAACAGGTCTTTATAGGCAGCCTTTGAATTTAAAGTAGATGACTCAATCGCTAAGTAAGCGGCCTTTAAATCAGGCCGTCTGGCTAAGGTTTGTGCTGGTAAACCGCTGACTGCTAGCTCAACGTCAGGAAACTGTTCTGGAATGGTCAGGTCCATATTTGAAATTTGGCCGACGAGGGTTTTTAATGCGCGATTCTGCTGCTGAAAAAGCTCTTGATTGAAGGCTAAATTAGCTTGTTCTGAAGCGAGAGAACTACGTGCACTGTCTAAATCTTCTAGTTGGCCGATGCCGTTACGGTAGCGGTGTAATATAAAAATTTCATTTTGTTGTAGAGCATCAACGCGTTGTTGTTGAATATCGATATCACGTTGTTGAGCAATTAAGTTTAACCATGACTGCATAATGTTAGCAGCGAGACTATCGTGTGCAGACTGCAATAACATTTCTTGTTCTGCTATGTCTAAGCTTGCAGCCTGGCTTAGGTCGTCAAGTTTTCCCCAAAGATCGACTTGCCAACTAATGCTTAATGAACTGCTATAACGGTCGTCTGAATCTTCTTGTTTTGTAACATTAAATCCGGCATTGACATGAGGGCGTTGTGTTGCCGAGGTTTGTTGTAATTGGGCGCGACGAATATCAAGTGTAATAAGTGTTTGCTGCAAACTAGGATTATCAGCAAAGGCCTGTTGCAATAATTGGTCAACTTGAGGCGAAGTAAATAAGTCGTTTAGATGCATCACTTGGCTGGTGTTTTCTAAAGATTGCCAATCCGATACTTGAGCCAGATCATGCTGTGGTTGATCGAGATAGTCTTGTTTGGGTGAAAAAGCCGTGCAGGCGCTTAACAGTAAAAAACTAAACGGCAAACTTCGTTTTAGAAATGCTCTCCCTTTCATATTGTCGTTGCTCCAAAATATTAGTTCGGGAGCGAAATAGAAATGGCTCCAAATAGTAATTGAAGCCTATCAAAGACAGGGTTAATGCTAGGTTAAAGTATTCAGGATAGCTTGCATTTGCTTACTGGCCGTTTGGGTTTTGGTGACATTTTAGTGGTTGTTGTAGAAAAAATAATCGTATCGGGAAGGTTCTGCGATATCGTTATATCCTTGTATCGAAAGTGATTTATCGTATCAATCTACTACATCATCAAGAATCAAGCTGGCTGACTCCTTGATTTTCGCAATTAGAGGCTAGCGTCCCCTTTAATTCATACTTAAACGACACAGAGCAAAAAGCCCCCGCACTACACTTGAATGCTGGAGCTTTTTGTATATCAGTACTGGCTACAATCGCAGCCAGTAGTCTTATCTAAGCTAAGGAGCTATCAAATTGTGACTTCATTTGTATACGCTGAAGCCCCCTCGTCATTAATGGCTTTCACTCGATACTTGTAACCACTCTCTGTTGGCACGTCAGTTCGATTAACATCTGCTCCAACCGTTTTGTAGTCATTATATGCACACGTTCTCACTCTATTTTTGCCTTTGCCACTGGTTACTTCTGAGCAGCGTTCAATAACAAAGCTCGCTTCATTATTAGAGTTATCTGTCCACGATAATTCGGCACTGCTAATCACTTTATTTCGACCTTTACCTGTTTTCACCAATGTGGCTAATAAGGCCGTTGGTGCGTTAGGAATCGTCGCTTGTTCAGTAACAGTAATTCCAATAGAGCTCGTATTTGTGGCTGCACTATCATCTGTCACTGTCAGCGTTGCAGTGTATGTACCAGCTACATTATAGCTATGTTCAACAACACTTCCGCTTGCCGTATTACCATCTCCAAAATCCCATGCATATGATACTAATGAACCATCATTGTCATATGACTCTGCACCGGAAAATGACACGAAAAGAGGGCCGGTTCCGCTGGTATTTTGTGCAGTAATAACGGCTGTTGGCACAATATTGGTATCTACAATAACAGTCAGATCGACATTACTTGTTGAGAAGCCCCCAAAGCCATCACTAACGGTATAGCTGAAGGTATCCCCTCCAACAGAATCTAAATGAGGTGTATAAACGAGTTTATTATCATTAATCACCACTCCTCCGAGGGTAGGCACAGAGACACTATCAATAGATAAAATATCGTTATCAGAATCGCTATCATTTGATAAGACATCTATTGTTGTGGCTGTATTCTCAGTCACCACTATTTGAGTATCATCTAATGTAACGGGTGCATGGTTGACAACCGTTGTGGCACTGGCAACACCTGATAGCTCCGTCTCATTTCCTGAGGCATCTCGTGCTTTAACCTGATAACTATACTGAGTACCACTGGCTAAATTTGTTGCAATATAGCTTGTTCCAGAGAGCCAATCACTCGCCACGCAGGCCACTCCACCAGCAGTACATATAAATTGGTATTTAACCACACCGGAGTCATCAGTCGATGCCGTAGATGATAGTTCTATCGTTGTTCGACTGCTTGCTTCAACAAATAATGTAGGGGTTGGATTCGGTGGTGTGATATCTAAACTGGCAGGCACAACTGAACCAGAGATGTAATATTGACTTAAACTGCCATAATTTGAATAGGGTGTCGCCACATTACCGACACCAGTGACACTCAGGTAATAACGTCCAGCAATCACATTGGCTGCAATAATAGCATTGGTCTCATTCAATACATCATCAACAATCACAGTGCCGTAATCATCGGTCAATGTTGCTTTAACATCCAGATTCGATCCACGTAAACTACTGCGTGTGTAGGCATCCCAAGCTGGATTGATAACTAAATTTATATCACCAGACGCGGTGTCAAAATAGAATGTATCTATATCAGTAGATGTTTCAATGACCCCTTTATTATCTGTTCGTACATTTAGAGGATCAAATTCAGGGTTACTGCTGGCGATAAAGCCATCACTATCCACTAATAAGGCGGTAGCTGAAGTGTCATCATTACCATGATCATCTGCACGATACGTTAACTGACTTTGAATAATCGCCAGATCATCCTGTGTATTGTTGGCATCGGGGTATTCACCTTTACTCCATTGAGTGACACTAGTGTAATAGCCCACCCCCATAATTGGTGCCCATGATGTAACGCCAGAACCATGCCCGGTGTAATAACCAGCCGTGCTAGTTCCATCATGTCCTAAGGCGAGGTTATGCCCCAATTCATGTGATGCTGCTTCAGAGACATAAGGAGGATAACCTGAACCCAAATTGTCATAATAAACCAGTGCAGGTTGGTAGTATGGGTAACTTGAGCCACCCCAAACACCTACATAAGCAATCCCCCCTGCTGAGTCTCCGTGAGGCAGTAAATCACCTTTTGCATCCGTACCTTTGGTAATTAAAATATGTCCGACTTTAGGGCCAAAGGCGACAGGCGCTTCGGTGGTCACATCAATATCAAATGGCGCTAAATCTTCGGCTATTCGGTGCCAAATTTCGCCTATTGCCTTACGTTCCGAAGTAGAAAAACTCGCTGTATTACCATCAGTATCATACGGTAAGGCTTGATAATTACTCACTCCCGTATAGGAATTCCATGCCGTGCCTGAGAAATTATAACCAACGAAGTTAACATAAACAGTATTGGCAGCGCCAAGCTTGCTATGCAAACTAAAGGTATCGGTAGGGTTGATTCCTTCTTGTGTAGGATCGGCTTCTAAATCAGCCTGTGTTATGTGTTCTGGAAGTTCGGTATCTGCATAAAAAATACCACCCTGTTTATCAACCTTGATATGGGCAATATCATTAGCAGGAAAACTAAAACTATTCAGCCATTTCATCGCTCGTTGCTGAGCAGGTGCAGGCAAACTCTCAAGTCGTGCTCTTAATTTACTTTCAGGAAGGTGCTCAATATTGAAAGGAGCTTCTTGGCCAAACACTCTTGACTCAGCTGGGACAGCTAATACAGAGCTTGATAATATTGAAGTTACAAGAAGTGTTAAATAGCTAATTCTCATATTAATATCTCCATTAAATCTCAATCGTTGAGATAAATAAAAAAATGGTGCAGAGATGAATGGAGTAGTACTTAAAGTATCTCTTGTATCGCTTCATTTCAAATCAACTCCTTTCGGTAACCGTTCGACCCTACACTCTATGAAGGGCATTGGTTTTGCGTCACTGCATTACTACAGTTTTGCCTTTATTCGCGAAGCTAATAGCTCAAGAGCGAACAATGAGGTCAATATATGCGACCTAGTTAACAGTTTACACAACCGTTAACCGCCAAACTGTGAGCCAGTTCACACTAGAATTTGTAGTGTGTAATTAACTATTCTTTAATTCTCGAACGCAACTCATAAATAGAAAGTCGCTCTCAATATTAGTTATAAAGGCATGATAATATCTAAATTAAGATACAAAAATATTGCCACCATAACTCCTTTCAAAGAACTAGCTACAACCTCTACCTGACCAGAACTTATTGTCAGTGTGAGGCTCCCCGATAAAACTGGATACCCACGTAATTGAATTGGAGTCCACAATGAATAGACAATGTACCGCTTTCACGAAAGAGTTTAAACTAGAAGCCTTAAAACTGGCAGAGCAACCTAAAAAATATCAGGGGTCAGCCAGCTTGATTTATACTTTGGAATGGTAGTTGATTGACTAACTCTGAATGCGGGTAAAAACACCTTCTTTACATTCAAATAATGACAGGATATAAAAATATGCTTACATGGATCCAAGGAGAAATAGTTGAAAATAAGCAGTGGTGTACGGATCTATTCTCTCTTAAAATCAAGATAGACCCATTAAAATTTAAGGCCGGTCAGTTTGCTATGGTTGGACTCGATATTGATGACAAATTGGTTCACCGCCCGTATTCAGTGATAAATACACCACAAGATTCATTGCTGGAAATTCACTTTAATACATTTGAAAAAAGCTACTTAACCACCGAACTAGCGAATCTGAAATCGGGTGACGCTATTCATGTAGCTGACCGTCTGAATGGTTTGCTGACATTAGATCAAGTGCCTGATGTGCCACATTTATGGTTATTTGCAACGGGTACGGGTATAGGCCCTTTTATATCCATTCTAAACACAGCAGAACCGTGGCAGCGTTTTGAAAAAATTATATTGTGCTACTCAGTAAAAACAGTTAAAGAAATGGCCTATCGTGCCGATTTGGAACAGCTGAAATCGCGTTATCCCGATCAATTCTGTTTTGTTCCATTTGTTACCCGCGAAAAATCACCAGACACGATTAACGCTCGCATTACTACCTATCTTGAAAGTGGTGAGCTTGAAAAACGAGTCGGTTTGCAGCTTTCACCAGAATTAACTCATATTATGTTGTGTGGTAATTCTAGGATGTTAGAGGAGGCAACGATGCAACTTGAGAATAAAGGTTTGCGCCGCCATACACGTCGTGAACCTGGTCATATTGCTACAGAAAAATATTACTAAGAAAAATGAAATCAATCAACGACGTGATAGCAAAAAACTTAACGATAGGTTAATGAATTGAAATGGGCTTTATTGAAGAACGGGCCATCAAATTATAAATCATTTTTTTTTCTTCTCTCGTTAGACCTTGCCTTCGAATTTTCTCATTAAGTGTAAGATAGCGAGCGTTACCATGATAATTTCGCCATAGCATTCTTCGCTCCAAATCTCGACGACTTAAATAACGTCGTTCTCGTTGGCGCCGATCTACTTTTGGCCACAATAAATAGGATGCTTTAATCGCACGTATCCACTTGTCACTGCCAAAAGGATGGCGATTAACGCGGCGGCAATTACTACGCCGCGCCTCTACTCGTCTACTATCTTGTCTAGAATTAGTCATTATAAGAATCTGACCAGCTTATTCGTTATTTAGTTCATTAAGGAAATCAATGGGTCAGCCAATTTTATTTATAGTTGAGCCCTATCCCATCAAATTTATTGATAAAATAACAAAATCAATAATACTAATTTTTAGTACTTTTCTTTTTATCCTAATTTAAGCAGATAATATGACCCAATTATTACCCCATATTGAAGTTGAAACCAATCCCAATCCCAATGCTTCAATTATCTGGCTACATGGCTTAGGTGCTGATGGTCATGATTTTGAACCTATTGTTGCACAATTAGCTTTACCTGAAAAAGCGGCGATTCGTTTTATATTCCCACATGCACCGTCATTATCGGTCACCATTAACAATGGTGCGATTATGCCAGCGTGGTATGACATCTTAGAAATGACTATTGATCGAAAAGTGGATGAAACCCAGCTTAAGATATCAGCTGCTTCAGTTGTTGATTTTATCGATCATGAAATATCGCGAGGTATTGCCAGTGATCGAATTATTGTCGCTGGGTTTTCCCAAGGAGGTGCTGTCGCCTTTGAAGCCGCCCTGTCCTTTCCTAAAAAATTAGCGGGTTTGCTAGCACTTTCAACGTACTTTGCCACCAAAGACAGTGTTGAATTTAACCCGGCCAATCAGGATCTTGCCATTGAAATTCATCATGGTGATTATGATCCTATTGTGCCTTTGAGTTTAGGCCAGCTTAGTTTTGAATTGTTATCAGCAAAAGGCTATCCAACCGCATTGAAACGCTACCCAATGGAACACTCAGTTTGTCAGCAACAAATTGCTGATATTAGCCAATGGTTTGTCAATACCCTACAGCTTGATTAACTCTAAGGCAGAAAAATAAGCCTTATTTTTATTGCTTATCGTATTCCTTTTGCGCCTTAATCACTGCCGAATTATGTTTGTCATTCCATTTGAGCAACGCGGTAAAGATCGGTTGAAGGGTCTTCGCTAACTCAGTATATTGATATTCAACCCGTGGTGGAATTTCTGGATATTGAGTGCGTTTAATCAAACCATCACGCTCTAATTCTCGCAGTTGCTGAGTGAGCATTTTTTGCGAAACATCTCCGATGGCCCTTTGCAGTTGATTAAACCGCATATACCCTGTTTTAAGATGCCACAGAATTTCAGGTTTCCATCGCCCGGCAAAAACATTGAGTGTGCCACCTATTGGACAAGAAAATACATGTTTTTGTTTTGTCATTTGTTCATGCTCTTACAGTTACTAAAAGGTACCTACTTTACAATAGTACTGTACACCACTATATTATCTTTTATAAAAATTACACGTTATAAAGGAGCTAAAATATGAGCATTCAAGTATTACATAGAGATAGCTTGCCACTAGGTGGTTTTGCCGGATTAAAAGAGCATCAGCTTGTGATAGATCATCGTGTGGGTGGTGCTAATAACACATGGGATGGGCTTGGTAACTTTGTTTATTTAGCCGATGCTCGTTTCTTGCCTAAGGGTGAAACACGTATGCATTCTCATAGAGAACTTGATGTTATCTCGCTTATGGTTGAAGGTCGTATCGACCATGAAGGTTCATTAGAGCACGGCCAGTCAGTAAATACCGATCAAGTGCAGGTTCAACGCGCCGGTGGTGATGGATTTAGTCATAATGAAATTAACCCTGATGATCAAACAAATCGTATGATACAGATTTGGGTTTTACCTGAAGTGGCTGGTGAACCCGCTAATTATAAAATATACAATCTTGAACGCGGTGAGCTAACGCATGTTTATGGTGGGTCTAAAAGCCAGGATAAAACTCTGGATAGCCATACCATGATAGAAGTGGCAAACTTAGCCACTGGTCAGGAAGTATCAAAAGATGGCGAGTTTCTGGCCTATATCACCCGAGGACAAGGTATATTAAATGGTGAAACAGTGAAAGATGGTGATCTTGTTCGTGGTGATCAGCTAAATTTCACCGCGGTGGATGATGGGCAGATCATTGTTATCACCCAAAAAAAACATTCATCTTAATTATTAGAAAAGGACAACATCATGGTTAAATTACTTTTTCTTGCTGGTAGCGCTCGCAAAGATTCTATCAACAAGAAACTAGCTAAACTAGCTGCTGAAATAGCACAAGATGCCGGTGCTCAAGTGACCTATATTGATTTGAAAGATTTTGAAATGCCGATATATGACGGTGACTTTGAGCAGGAGAATGGTGTCCCTGACAATGCTAAGAAACTCAAACAGCTTTTTAGCGACCATGATGGATTCTTTATTGCATCGCCTGAATATAACAGCTCTATGTCTGCTCTTTTGAAGAATTCATTAGACTGGATTTCTCGCCCACATGAAGAAAACGAAGCGCCTTTAATTGCATTTAGAGGAAAGGTGGCAGCTTTAAGTGCTGTTTCACCGGGTGGCTTGGGCGGTTTACGAGGGTTAGTTCCACTACGGATGATGTTGGGCAATATTGGTGTCACCGTTATCCCTTCACAAATAGCTGTTAGCTCTGGATTTCAAGCATTTGATGAAGATGGCCAGCTGGGTGATGACAACCAAGTAAGAATGCTTAAGGCAACGGTGGATGAATTTATAAAAACGGCTAATCGATTAAGTAACTGAGTAGACAAAAATTAAGGGCTTAGCCTAGTTGATTTTCAAGTCAATAATACTCTCTGGTCTGGTGCCCCATTCATAAAACTATTTTCGTTTAACGTATTTAGATAAATTGCATTGACCGTTACCTGTTCATATAACCAATAATAAAACCCACCGTGGTATACGCTATATCGCCAGTCATATTGACATTGAACCCATCTATTATCGAGTGAGCCTATCGTTCTAGGGGCTATATCAGAATCAGCCGACCCAATATACTCAAGTATCTTATTGCTTAAGCCGATTTGAAATTGATCAAACTGAATCGTGTCATCATCTGGCTGTGAATAACGTAGTCTATTGCCAAGCAAATCGTCACCGTGCTGATCGATGACACATTGCGTATCGAACGCATAAAAAGTGGGTGGAAATACAAGAGGATAGTGATTCGCTATTTTTGCCCTTTGCTCAATATGTTTTTGGCTTCGTTGGCTTTTATCCCATTGTTTGATGGTTATTTGTAATACTAAGATACTCATAGTGATAGCGTCGGTTTGAAATTAATAATATGCCCGCTATAATATCACTAGAGGGGATCAGCCATGATTTTAAAGACATAGCATAGGAAACAGTGAATGGATTTTGATTATTTTGTTTTATCTCGTGCCATACATGTTGTTGGCGTAGTACTTTGGATTGGTGGTGTTGCTTTTGTGACAACTGTTCTGCTGCCTTCGATTAAAAAGATAACGGATACCGATAACCGGTTGGCCTTATTTGAACAACTGGAAGGCAGGTTTGCAGTCCAAGCTAGAATTGTAACGCTTATTACCGGCTTGGCTGGTTTCTATATGCTGAGTGTGATGGATGCGTGGCATCGATATCAAGATATACACTTTTGGTGGCTGCATTTAATGACCTTTATCTGGATAATTTTTACTATTGTGCTGTTTGTACTTGAGCCGTTGTTTTTACATCGCTGGTTTCATCAGCAAGCCTTAAAAGACAGTGAAAAAGCCTTTGCAACAATCCACCGTATGCATAAAATATTGCTATCACTTAGTTTGTTGGCTGTTTTTGGTGCTGCGGCTGGTTCTCATGGACTTCAGTTTTTTTAGATAGTTTGCAGGCTGAAGCCTACACCCCGGATCATTTCTTATCTTTTTGGGGTAAATCAAGGGATCAGGCAACTTGATTTCTGTATTAGTAGTTTGGAGCTTTCGTGAATACTAAATTCAAAGATTACTTTTCTGGAAACTCAGGAGAATACGATATGTTCCGACCCACGTATCCAAAAGAACTATTCTCTTATCTTGCGTCACTTTCCAAACAACATCAAACAGCATGGGACTGCGGCACAGGCACTGGACAATCAGCTATAGCACTATCTAAATATTACGCAATGGTTATTGCCACTGATGCAAGCGAAACGCAAATTAATGGTGCTAAAAAAAAGCAAGGTATTACTTACCACGTTGCTACCGCAGAAAATAGTGATATTGAAACGTGTTCAATTGATTTAATTACCGTGGCACAGGCATTTCATTGGTTCAATATTGAACAATTTTCGAAAGAAGCAAAGCGAGTATTAAAAGATAAAGGAATCCTTGCTATATGGTCGTATAATTTATTATCCATACAAGACGATATTGATAAAGAAATATCCTATTTGTATAACACCATCCTTGGTGAATATTGGCCAGAAGAAAGAAAGATGGTAGAGGATGGATATAAAAGTGTTCAACTTCCCTTTAAAGAAATTGAAACGCCTTTATTTACTATGTCAGCTAACTGGAATCTATCTCAACTAATAGGTTATTTATATACTTGGTCAGCTACTAAAGAATATCAGAAAAATCACGAGGTTAATCCGGTTGAAAAGGTAGTTGATAAAATTGCTAATATTTGGGGGAAGCCCGAAGAAAAGCTATCAGTACAATGGCCTTTGAATCTTAGGCTGTGGCAAGCGGTGTGATACACGTATTAGGTTGATCTGCCAGTTTTAAGGCTTCGAGTTTAAACTCTTTCGTGAAAGCGGTATGTTGTCTACTCATTGAGGACTCCAATTTAATTAAGTTGGCGTCCAGTTTTATCGGGGATCCTCAATTACAGGACTAGTCATATCAAAGGGGAAGCCAACTTAATCTTTGATTTTTATCGAATAAAAGTAAGCCAACCGCCAGATAGGACTTATATTGGAAAATGAATATGCATGGACTTCAGAACAAGCGACTCACTGTCTGGAATAGGCCTGATATTCTAACGTTTTAATATCGGATTATTTTTGTGAATAGCGGTCAAAACGCGAAATATATTCATCTATGTTTTGCTCAAACATCTCTGTGTAGCGTTGTGTGAAGTATTTTATCGCTTCTTGTTTCTCTGCTTGCAACTTCTCAGCACTATCAACTGAACGGGCTACGCTAAAGGCATTAAACCGAGCGGCAGAAAATATAATTGATGTATTAACATCATCTACCGAACTATCAGGTACTTGTTGGTTTGCAACAGCAATAAACTCATCAGCACGTTGTTGAAATGTCTTTGTAGCAGGTGAATTTTCACTCATTATTATTCTCTCAATGTTGTTGTTTAGTTTAAATTGTC
The DNA here is from genome assembly GCA_013215825.1 of Piscirickettsiaceae bacterium. Taxonomy (GTDB): domain Bacteria; phylum Pseudomonadota; class Gammaproteobacteria; order Nitrosococcales; family Methylophagaceae. The sequence goes on from JABSQN010000002.1 coordinate 201,273, forward strand.
TTTTTTTGTACTTGTCGGAGCAGGTGATATGATATCAGGTGTGGACCTCTTTGGAGTATCAATGGGGCTGGACTCGTAATTTAACGGAAGAATCAATAGAGCACTCTGGATGATTCCCTTTAAAGTCTCGATACTAAAACCAAATAAAGTAGTCAATTTTAATGGCATAACTTTAAGCATCGCTATGTTAAAATGCTAGGCTAAATTCCCTCAGTCCTACAAGCGAACCCCATCATGTTACGACTCAATGAAATAAAAGTGGCCCTCGACCATAAAGAAGATGACTTAATTGATGCTATTGTCGATAAGCTGGCGATAAATCACGATGACTTGTTAAGTTTCACCATTTTCAAACGCAGTCATGATGCCCGTAAAAAAAGTAATATCTTATTAATTTATCAATTAGATGTTGTACTTAAGGATGGTGTTGAAAAGACCGTTTTAGAACAGTTTTCACAACAAGCTTTTGTTAAAGTCAGCCCTGATACTAGCTATCACTTTGTCGCTCAAGCTGAAGAAAGTTTCCCAAATAAAGAACAGCAACGCCCCATTATTATTGGGTTTGGCCCCTGCGGAATTTTAGCCGCCTTAGTGTTGGCTCAAATGGGCTTGAAGCCGATTGTTTTAGACCGAGGTCAGGATGTAAAACAACGTACCAAAGATACGTGGGACTTATGGCAGAAAGGTAAGTTAAATACCGAATCTAATGTGCAGTTTGGCGAAGGTGGTGCGGGTACATTCTCTGATGGCAAGCTTTATAGCCAAGTCAAAGATAAGCGTTTTCTAAGTAGAAAAGTGCTGGCTGAGTTTGTTAAAGCAGGTGCTCCCGACGAAATTTTAGTCGATAGTAAGCCTCATATTGGTACATTTAAACTTGTTAGCATGGTCGAAAAAATGCGCGAAGAGATCATCGCTTTAGGTGGTGAAATTCATTTTGGTCAAAAAGTAGAGACGATTCATCGTGAACATAATTCTGATGATAGCGGTCAAATCACTGGGGTAACACTCAGTAATGGCGAAACGATGCATAGCCGACACATTGTTCTAGCTATTGGGCACAGCGCCCGAGATACGTTTGAAATGCTGTTGGAATATGGCGTTTATATTGAATCTAAACCTTTTTCTATCGGCTTTCGTATTGAGCATCCACAATCGGTTATTGATAAAGCCCGTTTCGGTGAGAATGCTGGCAACCCGATCTTAGGTGCTGCAGATTACCATTTGGTTCATCACTGCAAAAACGGCCGAAGTGTTTATAGTTTTTGCATGTGCCCAGGCGGTACTGTTGTAGCGGCAACTTCTGAAGAAGGTAGTGTCGTTACCAATGGCATGTCGCAATACTCGCGTAATGAACGCAATGCCAATGCTGCTATTGTGGTTGGTATTGATCCTGAACAAGATTATCCAGACCATGTCTTATCTGGTATTGATTTACAAAGAGATTTAGAAAAACTAGCCTATAAATTAGGTGGCGGAGATTATAAAGCGCCCGCTCAACTTGTTGGTGACTTTTTACAAGATAAACCGTCAACAGAACTGGGCGATGTTACGCCATCTTACAAACCGGGTGTAACTTTAGGCGATTTATCTAAAGCTCTGCCTGACTTTGCTATTAAAGCGATTCGAGAAGCGATTCCTGCATTCAATCAAAAAATTGCTGGTTATGCAATGAAGGATGCAGTATTGACGGGTGTTGAAACTCGAACTTCATCACCTATTTGTATCAGGCGTGACAAAAGTTTCCAAAGCATTAATACCTCTGGACTCTATCCTGCTGGCGAAGGTGCTGGCTATGCTGGCGGTATATTATCGGCGGCTATTGATGGTATTAAAGTCGCTGAAGCAGTTGCAAAAAGTATTCTTTTAGACAGTGAAAGCTAGGTCAACAGCTGGCTTCTGATATGTTATTTAAATCCTAAGGGTGCTTAGGATTTAATTTTGGACTAAAAAAAAGGCATCCGAAGATGCCTTAATCCATTTAGAAATGTAGGTAATGCTTTTTCAATGTTTTAGTTACTTCCCAAACGCTTTTTAAGCCATCAGGAAAAATAACATAATCACCCGGTACGATAGTCACTGGTTTGCCACCATCTGGAGTAACAACAATTTCACCTTCTAAGATGAATGAACGTTCGCTTTTACCGTCAAAATCAAGACGAAATTCAGAAACTGGGCAATCCCAGATATTCCAGCTTGAAACACCCAATTCTTTTAATTTTTCTTCACTTACGTTTTTTTCAATGATAATTTCTGGCATGACATCCCTACATTGTAGTTAGTAAAATAGATATAAAATATTAATCGCTGTTAATGCGACGTGTCACCACAAAGCGTGAGACACAGTGATAATAACAGCAATCAAAGGGCTCAGGTTCAATTGATTTTAAGTGTTTATGTTTAGAAAATTAAAGGGGATGCTGGCTTATAAATAATAGCCCAAATAAATAAATGCACAAGTCACCTTAAACTTATATGATAGACGTCTATCTCAGCATCCATTCGACGATAAGAAAGATCTTATGAACCGTAAAAAGAAGTTAATTCAACTACACAAAAACAAGCTACGAAACCCTGAAAAACGCCTGCAAAATAGTAAAAAAGAAAAATATATATCAAAAGCTGAAAGAGCAAGGCTAATATTAAAGGCAGACAGCACGACTTAAAATCGTATAAAAATAAAACGAGACTACTATGAACATACAAAGCCATTTCGAAGATATCGACACACCAACAGGTGTAATGCGTACTTATATTCACCGTCCTGATGTTGAAGGTAGCTTCCCTGTTATCTTATTTTATTCAGAAATTTTCCAACAAACAGGACCTATTGAACGTGCGGCAAAATTGATGGCGAGTCATGGTTATGCCGTGCTGGTACCAGAGGTGTTCCACGAGCTTAATCCTATTGGTACAGTCTTAGGTTATGACGATGCCGGACGTGAAAAAGGCAATGCAGATAAGCATGCTAAAGATGTGCAAAGTTATGATTCTGATAATGTGGCGTTAATTAAGTTTGCACAACAACAAGACTGGTGCAATGGTCATATCGGTGCGATGGGAGTTTGTATTGGTGGTCATTTAGCGTTTCGGGCAGCATTGCAACCTGAGGTTAAAGGTGCAGCGTGTTTTTATGCCACTGATTTGCATATTCAAGTTATTCCTAATCAACCCGGTCAACACAGTATGGAACGCTTGGCTGATATTAAGGGTGAGCTGTGTATGATTTGGGGCAAGCAGGATAATCATATTCCAACGGATGCGCTGGCGAAGATTTATACCGAGCTAAACGCCTCGGATATTACATTCACATGGCATGAGTTTAATGCTGGGCATGCATTTATGCGTGATGAAGGTGATGGTGGTCGTTATGATGCACAAACAGCGATGCTGGGTTATCAACTGGCGTTGAATTTGTTTGGTAGAACATTACGTTAAATTTTAGGAGTTAATTATGTCAAATGAAGGTTATCACGAACCGATAGATGAATTATCAAATGAAACCAGAGATATGCATAGGGCAATTACATCGCTCATGGAAGAACTTGAAGCCGTAGATTGGTATAATCAACGAGTTGATGCGTGTAAAAATGAAGAATTGAAAGCAATTCTCGCACATAATAGAGATGAAGAAAAAGAACATGCTGCAATGGTGCTTGAATGGATTAGAAGGCAAGATCCAAGCTTTGATAAAGAGCTTAAAGATTACCTATTTACCGACAAGCCAATTGCACACAAATAAATTCACTACATTGCTTTTCTGACGGGCTCCTGTAATGAGATACATAGCAAGGTAAAGAGGTTTCCATTATGAAACTAATGATTAAAGTTGAAAATATTCATTGTGGTGGTTGTGCCAATACCATTACTAAAAAATTAATGGCCATTGACAGCGTAAAGTCGATTGATATTGCGATTGATGAGCAAGTGGTGACCATCGATGCTGATAATGATGCTGAGCGTGCCACCTATATCACAGCCCTACTCGCTATGGGTTACCCTGAACAGGGTTCTGTTGAAGGGCTTGCCGCTTTGAAAAGCAAGGCGAAGTCTGTCGTGAGTTGTGCCATTGGGAAAATCAACTAATGGTAATGGCAGCAGCACGACATATTCTAGTCAAAACCAAAGAAGAAGCTGAACAGCTTAAGCAGCAACTTGCCAAAGGTGGTGATTTTTCCAAACTGGCTAAGAAACATTCACTTTGTAAATCATCGGCAAAGAAAGGTGGTGATTTGGGTGAGTTTCCTCCGGGCAGAATGCTCAAGGCGTTTGATAATGTGGTGTTTAAAAAGCCTGTTTTGAAAGTACATGGTCCGGTTAAAACTAAGTTTGGCTTTCATTTGATTGAGACAATTTATCGGACTTGATGATAACCGTAGGTTGGACTTTAGTCCGACAGGGGCATTTAAACAAAAGCCGGAAATCGGAATAAATTCCAACCTACAGATTATCAAAAATCAGCATCAATTTTAAACTCCATCCAATCTTTTGTGATTGGATGATGCAAGGCGAGTGACTCTGCATGAAGATGCAGACGGCTAGCACTTGTTCCGTATAAGTCATCACCCACAATCGACATATTCAAACCATTGATATGTGCCGAATGTACGCGAAGTTGATGCGTTCGTCCGCTTATTGGATAGAAATGTACTCTAGTTTGCTTGTTTTTACATGAGATCACTTGCCATTTGGTTTGTGCAGCTCGTCCATAGTCATAGCAAACTAATTGCCGAGGGCGATCATCTAAATCAACTCGAAGTGGTAAGTCTATAATGCCTTCATCCTGCTCTAATTCACCGTCTAATAAGGCAATATAACGTTTTTTAACCGTGCGATTGATAAATTGTTTTTGTAGGTTTTTATGGGCTTGTTTGGATAATGCAATCACCATTAAACCCGACGTCGACATATCTAAACGATGGACAATTAATGCCCCTGTTGCCTCTGGATAGTGATGTTTCATCCGGTAATAAACCGAGTCCTCTATCTCTTTACCCGGTACAGATAGCAATTCGGCAGGTTTATTAATCACCACCATCACATCATCTTGATAAATAATTTCTATCTCTTTGCCTGCCGCCAGGTTTTTTAATAATAGGTTCTCATCCTGCTCAATTCCCTCCAGCATATGTGCCAAAATAGGCTTGCACTTACCCAAGCACGCAGTATAAAAGTTTTTATGTTGTCGTATTTCTGATTGTGGTGACACGCCCCACCAAAACTCTGCCATTGCCAGCGGCTCTAAATCATTCTTAAAAGCGGTGTGTAATAGTTTAGGTGTGGCACATTCGCCCGCCCCGGCTGGTGGTGTTTGCTTCTCTGTTTCTCTAAAAATATCATACAAACTTTTTTCAAGCCCGTTCTGATTAAGAAAGCGGTATTGTTCAAATAGCTTTTCCTGTAAGGAATTAGATAAGGCTTTACGCTTAACTTTTAGCTCGCTTAATTCGGCTGTTAACTGATCAAATGCTTGCTGAGCTTTGTTGATCCGTTGTTGCCAAAGCTGTTTTAAATCTCGTAACTGGTTCTTATGTTTGATGCTTTCTTTGCTCAGCTGTTCTTTTATCTGCACGAAATTATTATTATTCTCAGCGGCTAATCGTTGCTGTTTTCTTACTTTCCGCCCTTCAATCATTACGTCTCTATGCGCTTGTATTTCTATCAGTGACGATGCTTTTTCTGCCTGTATTCTGTCTGCCAATACGACTATTTCAGGATTTAGTTCTAAGACTTTAATGTGATCGCTTATTTGAGTTATTTCAGCCTGGCCAATTCTAAAAAAGCCCTCTTCAGCCAACATATCAAAGACAGGAGGAACAAATTTTGGTAAATGATTACTATCGGCTATTTTCCCTGAAAATGCAGACAAATATCCCACCTTACCCTGCTTATTTTTCACCAGTAACACACCAAACATTTTGCCTGTCACATTAAAATTATGTTGCCAATCAGTTTGGCTCTCAAGATGAGACTGTAATTCTTGTGCGGCTAATAAACACAATGGATGCGGTTGATAATAAAAAGGAAAGGTAAACCGTTCCGGCAATGAGTTCGACGCTATCGATTGCTTAAATAAGGTAAAATGGTCTTCTTGCTCGGGCATCTTTCAGTACAGGTCTCAATATGAAAAAAATATTAGTTATCGGCTATGTGTGGCCTGAGCCAAATTCATCGGCGGCAGGCAGGCATATGATGTCGATTCTACGCCAATATAAGCAACAAAACTGGCAGGTTGAATTTGCTACACCAGCACAAGAATCCGATCACATGATTGATCTTGCCAGCGAAGGGATTAGTAGTAAATCCATTGCCCTTAATTGCGATAGCTTTGACCATTATATTACACAATACCAACCCGATATTGTTATGTTTGACCGTTTTATGATGGAAGAGCAATTTGGCTGGCGTGTTGAAAAGAACTGCCCCAATGCCCTTAAAATATTAGACACCGAAGATCTACAATGCTTACGTCATGCGCGCCATCAGGCATTAAAAGCACAGCGTGATATGACACAGGCTGATTTATTCAATGATCTTGCTAAACGAGAAATCGCCGCTATCTTGCGTTGTGATATTTCGTTGATTATTTCTAGCTTTGAAATAGAGCTATTAATTAATACCTTTAACATTGAGCCTAGTCTACTACTTCATTTGCCATTTATGGTTGATTTGGCACGTTGCCCGAAGCAAACAAAATCCTTTTCTGAGCGCCAACATTTTATGACTATTGGCAATTTTCGCCATGCGCCTAACTGGGATACAGTACTTTATCTACAAGAAATATGGCCATTGATTCGACAGCAACTACCCAAAGCAGAATTGCATATTTATGGTGCTTATCCACCACCAAAAGCCACCGCCTTACATAATCCTAAAACAGGATTTTTAATTAAAGGCTGGGCAGATGATGCTCAGTCGGTCATGGAAGATGCCCGTATTTGTTTAGCCCCTATTCGTTTTGGCGCGGGCATTAAGGGTAAGTTATTAGATGCAATGATAATGCAAACACCGAGCGTAACAAGCTCTATAGGCAGTGAAAGCATGCACGAAAAGTTGCCGTGGTCAGGGGCTATTGCTGATGATATAAGCGAGTTCGTCGATCGTGCTGTTGAATTATATAACAACGAAGTATCATGGTTAAAAGCACAAAAAAATGCACTGCCATTATTGCAATCTCACTATGATAGTGAAAAACTGGGTAAGCAGCTAATTGAAAAGATAATCAACGTTGAGACTAATTTAAGCCAACACCGTTTAACTAATTTCACCGGTAGCATGTTAAAACACCACACCATGATGAGCACTAAATATATGTCACAGTGGATTGCTGAAAAGAATAAGAAATGTCCATAATCCCCTCACCCTGTATTAAAAACTGCTGTCTTGATTCGGATGACATTTGTTTAGGCTGTTTGCGTAGTCTTGAAGAAATTATGCTTTGGGGTAAACCTGAAACAACGGTTGAGAAAAAGAAGGAAATACTGGTGACTATCTCACAAAGGAAACAGCTAAGGCTTGCACATCCTAAACAGTAGCCTGAATTTATCGAAAATGCCGAAACATTAAAACTACTTGAAGAATTTGGGGGGGATTATGCTCAAGGCTACTATATTGGTAAGCCTAAACCTGAATTCCTTGATGGCCCCCCAATTCTAAAATAGAATGGTCTTATATTCGTTTGATATCAATCAATTTATTATTCTTATCAAACGTAATACTAAACCAACCTTGAATACCCGATGTTCCAATAAAGGAACGTATATGTTCCGCAGGAAACTGAATACGTTGTCCATTTTCAGCTGTCACTACAACAAAACGAGCACTACCTTGGTAGTATTTAAGGGCTTGCTCTTGGCTCAGGTTGAGATAAAACCGTATTTCAGTCGCCATTACTTAATAATTCTGCAAATACCACTTTTAATTGTTCACAAATTGCAGCTTGTTCTTGTTCAATATATGGTGTTGCTTGCCCTTGTCCCCAAACAGGTGCTGGCCAAGTTTCATCCGTTTGATAACGTGCCACATGATGAATATGAAGCTGTGAAACCACATTGCCTAATGCGGCAACATTCATTTTATCTGCTTGCACCAGCTCTTTTAATGCTTGGGCTACAAAATTTGATTCTTTTGTGAGTTGCTCTTGATCTGCTTTATTTAGCTGAAAACATTCAGTCAATCCAATCTGTCTTGGCACAAGGATAACCCAAGGATAACGAGCATCATTCATTAATAACACGCGAGATAATGGAAACTCACCAAGATAAATCGTATCCTGCTCTAATCTAGGATCAAGCGTAAACATTAGTCTACCGCCAAATATTTAGTGACTATTTCATACACATCTGGTGATAAACCTTCGTGCTCTGAAATTGTTGTTAAGGCTTGTTTCATCATTGCCTGACGTTTTACATCATATTGTTGCCATGAGTTAAATGCACCTAACATACGTGAAGCAACTTGTGGATTAAGAGCATCTAACACCAATATCTGTTCTAATAAAAACTGATAGCCAGAACCATCTTTCGCATGAAAATTAATCGGGTTATTACGGCAAAATGTACCAATTAATGCTCGTACATTATTCGGGTTTTTAATGCTAAATGCCGGATGCTTCATTAATCCTTTAATTCGAATTAGGGTATCCGATGCAGTTGATAACGCCTGTACGGTTAACCATTTATCAACAACCTGACGATCCTGTTGCCATTGCTCATAAAATGCGCGTAAGGCATGTTCACGTTCGGGACTATTTTGATTAACCAATAAACTCAGTCCAGCCATGGTATCTGTCATATTATCCGACTGCTTCATTTGCTTTAAACAGCGTTGTGTTTGTAGTGGATCATCCGTTGCCATCAAATAGCTAAGGCTAATATTCTTCAGACTACGTGTCGCCATATCCTCAGCATTAAATTGATACTTCTTCGCTTGACTATAACGCTGATAAATTTCAACAAATTGGTCTTTTAAATGGTGTGCCAAGGTTGTCTTCAAAAACTCTCTAGCAGTATGAATAGCATCAACATCGGCTGGTTTTTGTTGTGCCGCCAAATAATTTTCACTTGGCAATATCAACATTTTTGCTACTAATGCAGGATCATTATTTGGATCGTCTAACACAGCACGAAACTGCTCCATCAGACCGGTCGGCAGTGTTAAAACACGTTGCTTCTGAATATCATCAACTAATTGTAATAAAGTCTTAATCAGCAAACTTTGCCCAGCATCCCAGCGGTTAAAACTATCTTTATCATTAGCCATTAAGAAAGCAAGGGAATCATTCGTTTGATTAATCTTCAATTTAATCGGCGCTGAAAATCCTCTTAATAATGAAATATGTGGCATTGATGTGATCTTAACGAAGGTAAATGTTTGTTTCATTTCCGTAATTGATAATACCCGTGTTTCATCTGCAAACGGCTCATCTTCATGGTCTAGTTGCAAAGCAATACTGTCTCCATGATTATCCAGTAAGCCCAACGCTAGAGGAATGTGGAATGCTTGTTTATCAGCCTGATCTGGGGTCACGGGGCAGTATTGCTCAATATTTAAGGTGTAGGTCTGCTCAACGCCATCATAATGACCTTCAATATGTAATTCTGGCGTGCCCGCTTGAGAATACCAACGCTTAAACTGGCTTAAATCAATCTCGTTGGCATCTTCCATTGCCGTAACAAAATCATCGGTGGTGACCGCCTGACCATCGTGGCGGTCAAAATACAGGTCTGTACCACGTCTAAAACCATCATCACCAACAATAGTTTTAATCATGCCCACTACTTCGGCACCTTTTTTATAAATAGTAACGGTATAGAAGTTACTGATTTCAATAAATGATGCAGGGCGAACAGGATGCGCCATCGGGCCTGCATCTTCAGCAAACTGCATCATGCGTAATTGATTAACATCATCAATTCGTTGCACCGCCGCCGAATGCATATCAGCACTAAACTGCTGATCACGTAACACGGTAAAGCCTTCTTTTAAGCTAAGCTGAAACCAATCACGACACGTTACACGATTACCCGACCAATTATGAAAATATTCGTGACCAACAATGCTTTGAATACTATAAAAATCCGCATCGGTTGCTGTTTTAGGGCTTGCTAACACGCAAGAAGCATTAAATATATTTAAGCCCTTATTTTCCATTGCACCCATATTAAAGTCATTAACGGCAACAATCATAAATACATCTAAATCATATTCACGACCATATTTTTCTTCATCCCACTTCATCGCCTGTTTCAATGACATTAAGGCATGATCACATTTATGACTATTTTCAGGATCAACATAGATTTCTAAACTGACATCATGCCCAGATAGCGTCGTAAAACTATCCGTTTGTCGATAAAGCGAACCGGCGACCAAAGCAAATAGATAACTCGGTTTAGGGTGTGGATCATGCCAGCGAACCCAGTGACGACCATCATCAAACTGTCCTTGCTCTTGCAAATTACCATTAGCTAATAATGTGGGCCATTGTTCTTTATCTGCCACCATTGATACCGTAAATACCGCCATCACATCAGGGCGATCAGGATAATATGTAATACGTCTGAAACCTTGTGCCTCACACTGAGTACACAATAAATTACCCGAATAATATAAGCCTTCTAAGGCGGTATTTTGATCGGGATGGATAATAGTTTCAATTTCTAATTCAAACGTTTTTGGAACAGATGATAATAATAATGACTTATCTGTTCGTTGATAATCATTGCCCTGTAATGCATGACCATCTAATTTAATAGAGACCAGTTCAAGATGCTCACCATCTAATAAACATTCATCACCCTGCCCTTTAGGATTTTTACGCATTGATAACACACTGCGTACTGTCGTTTGTTCGGCTGACAACTCAAAATGCAGTGACACTTGATCAACTAAATAGTTAGGCACTTGATAGTCAGATAAAAATGTTTCTTGTGGCGTTGCAGATAATGTCATAAATAAATTCTCTAAAAATCGTCTAGTGTTTGAATAACCTGAACATCATAGGCGGGTGTTTCGTAAGGATGGGCATTAATCAGTGCTTGTAATACGGCTTTGATATGCAATTCATCACATATCATTTCAACCCGATATTCTGCCACCGTTTCAATTTGATTGTGCTGACCGATAAAAGGTTGGCTGCCTGATAAAGGTTTAAACTGCCCAGTTCCTAACACTTCCCAAGAGCAGCAATCATAGCCATCATAACGACCAGCACCATGTTCAAATACAGCGTGTTTTACTGCGTCTTTATGACTTTCTGGTACAAAAAACACCAATTTAAGCATTTACTTAAAGCGCCATTTTTGACCGATACCATTACCTGCTTCACTGTAAATATATTTGCCATCGGGCGAGAATGACACGGCTTGCAATACAACACCAGGCCGCAATGCTTGACGACGGGCAACTTGCCAACAATCCACTTTATCACCTGTTGCCGTTTTCCAAACGCATATTTTTTGTGATGGATGACCAGTTACTAAATACTTATTATCAGGTGAAAAATCAAAGGCAGATGTTGTGCTTTTAAATGATGGAAAATTAGGTAATGCCTTATCTTTAGGCCATAAAGAATCACGTAATATATACTTTTCTTTGCCCGATTTCATATTCCAGAAATGGGTTTGACCGTTGCCAGCCCCTGTTATTACATAGCCACCTTTAGGGTAAAAACCAACAATATTCACAGAATTCTCATGCTTCCAACTACGAATTTGCTCTCCTGTTTCTAGCTTCCACAATCGCGCGGTTTGATCATCGCCACCGGTTAATGCATATTTACCACTAGGCGAAAGCGCCACGGCATTAATAAGCTGATCGATAGGTGCGTTAACTGGCTTACCATCATGTTTAAGAGTTTTTAACACTCGATTATTAATAACATCGAAATAAACCGCTGTACGGTCATATAATGCTACTAAGAAATATGCGCCCCGCCGAGATAATGCGATTGCTTTTATTTTTACCGGAAAGCTAAAACGCATCATTGGCTCGCCATCTGCCATATTCCACAACACAATCACATCTTGTTCTACAGTAGCGGCAACTTTACTATCAGCTGAGAATGCAACTAATGTTGTTGTGCCAACATCTGTATTATTCTGCCAACTATAAAGCACCTTATTATTTTCCAAGTCCCACAATCTGGCTGGTGCATCTGTATCGCCCACTAAGGCATATTTACCATTGGCTGAAAATGCGGCAGCATAACTACTTAAATTACTGTGTTCCCATTGTTCTAAAGAATCACGCTCAGTCGTACAGCCAACTAAGAACAGCATGATTAACACTAATTTTAGTAATCTCATTGCAGGCATTATCATTATGACTTAGGTAAGGTTACGCCTTGCTGACCTTGATACTTACCTGCACGGTCGGCATAGGATGTTTCACATACTTCATCTGATTCAAAAAACAACATTTGGGCTACACCTTCATTCGCATAAATCTTAGCCGGCAACGGTGTTGTGTTTGAAAACTCTAAGGTGACATGCCCTTCCCATTCAGGCTCTAGCGGTGTGACATTCACGATAATGCCACAACGTGCATAGGTTGATTTACCCAAGCAAATCGTCAATACATTACGTGGTATTTTAAAACGCTCAACCGTACGAGCCAAGGCAAATGAATTAGGCGGAATAATACACACATCAGAATTAACATCGACAAAGCTTTGTTCATCAAAATTTTTCGGATCAACAATGACTGAATTAATATTAGTGAAAATTTTGAACTCGGTCGAACAACGTACATCATAGCCATAGCTCGATGTGCCGTAAGAAATCATCCGCCCATTCTCACCTTCACGCACTTGACCAGGCTCAAACGGTGAAATCATGCCATGCTCTTGTGCCATTCGGCGGATCCATTTATCTGATTTAATGCTCATTGTTCTTCTCGTTAATCTTGAATAATGTTAATAATAACGTGATTTTAACTTAAGTTATAGTTCAAGGCCTTTGCACGACTTGTGCAAAGGCCTCAGTTCGAATTTTTAGCTTAATCGTTCTTAATCACGATATTAGGGAAAGCCGTTGAATAATCTTTGCCTTGTTTCGCTAATCTAGCTGCTAAGCGTATCGCAATAGAACGGTATGCTTGAGCAATTTTACCATCAGGATCAGCAACCACGGTTGGGTGTCCTTGATCGGCATCTTCACGGATCTGAATATCTAGCGGCAAACTACCTAATAAATCAACATCATATTGCTTGGCCATTTTATTACCACCACCAGCACCAAAGATATGTTCTTCGTGACCACATTCACTACAAATATGGGTGCTCATGTTTTCAACAATACCCATTACCGGCACATTAACTTTTTGAAACATTTTTAATGCTTTGCGCGCATCTAATAATGAAATATCTTGTGGTGTTGTCACAATAACCGCGCCACTAACAGGCACTTTTTGCGACAAAGTCAACTGTATATCACCCGTACCAGGTGGTAAATCAATCACGAGGTAATCTAAAGCAGACCAATTTGTATCATTAAGCATTTGTTCTAAAGCTTGAGTCACCATTGGCCCACGCCAAATCATCGGCTCTTCTTCATCAATCAAAAAGCCAATCGACATGCATTGCAATCCAAAGCTTTCAATCGGCTCAATACGTTTGCCATCTAATGATTCTGGACGTTGTGATGTGCCCAACATGCGCGGTTGACTTGGACCATAAATATCCGCATCTAAAATACCGACTTTGGCACCTTCTGCTGCTAAAGCCAAAGCAAGATTGACTGAAGTTGTTGATTTACCAACTCCGCCCTTGCCAGATGCGATAGCAATAATATTCTTAATACCTTTTATACCGCTAACGCCTTGTTGCACTTTATGTTTGGTGATTTTCCAATCGATAGTGACCGTGACATCATTTAGCCCCGTTTTATCTTTTAACTCAACGACTAACGCGGATTGCAATTCATCGATAATACTTGTAGCTGGATAACCCAATGTAAGCGCTAAATTTAGTTTGTCGTCATCTAAATTAAGCTTAATTTTTGTTTTGCTATCACCCAATGTGACGAGGCTAGATGGATCGGTGTAATCGTTAATCAACTGCTCAATTTGAGATGAATTTAGCATTTACTATTTCCTTAGAATTTAAACTTAATGTAGGCATAATAATACCCAGGTAAAATGAAGTTGCAGATATTTTAACAAAGCCCACCATTCGCGAGGATGACACAAAACAGAAATCTGCACCTTGAATAATAGTGGGTATAGTACCTGAATTCAGAACAACTAAGGAGTGTTAAATTCTTTTAATAGCCGCCCTATAAACCGCATTTCGTTCACGTTTTCCAATAGCTAAAACTAAAACGATAAATTCATGGTTTATGACTTGATATATAAGACGATAGCCAGCACTACGTAATTTGATTTTATAACAATCCTTAGCACCAGAGACTTTACAATTTTCAAGCACGGGATGCTCTAACCTTTTCAGCCAACTTCTTTTTAAATTGTTTTTTAATAACTGAGTCTAATTTTTAACCATTCTTTAAGAGCGCGCTTATCAAAGCTTAGTTTTTATAAGTCATCTAAAGAAAGTTCTACAGTTTCTACACCCATACGACTATTGGCAATACTTGCAAGCTCAGCATCTTCAATCCGATCAAGAATCAACTCCCATGCCTCAGCAGGTATGCAATAAAACTCTGGTTTATTATGGTTTAAAACGGCAACAGAAAAGCCTTCACCACTTGAAACAGCAGCCATAGGATTTTTCTTTAATTCAGAAATACTCACTGAACTATCGGCTAAAATACTTTCACTCATAATGGCATCTTTAAAAAAAACCTTTATTGGAGCAACTTGCTTTTATGTTCAATGAATTTTAAGAAAATTATTTAAGTATTTTTTTATTCCAGTCTTTTACACCTTGTTGCATACTATTTATCTCATTATCAGCACTATTAATCACGCTAGATACTTTTGATGACAGTGTTGAACCATATTTATCTGCCAAGATATTACCCGTTGTAACAACAAAAATTGCCATAACAATAATATATACATGCGTTAAAAAACGTTTCATTTACCTAGCTCCCACTCTGATGAAGTAATTTATTAAGTGTTGTTATCGTGCTGACTTTTATCTCTTTCGGACACACTCGCTCACATTCACGATAATTACTACAGCCACCAAAGCCTTGTTCATCCATTGCCATTAATAATTTTTCTGCGCGATTCTTATCCATTTCACCTTGAGGTAAGCTGGATAAATGCGTTACTTTTGCAGCAACAAATAACGTGGCAGAAGCATTAGGACAAGCGGCAACACAGGCTCCACAACCAATACAGGTTGCAGAATCAAAAGCAGCATCTGATACCTCTTTATCTATGGGTATCGTGTTGGCTTCGCCTGCTGAGCCCGTACGAATTTCAATATAACCACCCGCTTGGATAATCTTCTCAAATGCAGTTCGATCAACAATTAAGTCTTTGATAATTGGAAATGCAGTTGCTCGCCACGGTTCTATCCATAGTTCTTGTTCATCTGCATAATCACGCATATATTGCTGGCAGGTGGTTGTGGCCTGGTGTTTGCCATGAGGTGTACCGTTAATAACGAGGTTACATGAGCCGCAAATACCTTCTCGACAGTCAAAATCAAAAGCAATTGCTTCTTTATCCTCTTCAATTAATTGCTCATTAAGGGCATCTAACATCTCTAAAAATGATGTGTCGTCACTGACATCAATTTCATGCTGTTCAAAGTTGCCTTTTGAATCAGCACTGGCTTGTCGCCAAATATGTAGTTTATAAATCACGGAAAGATCTCACCTGTAATTTCTTGTTGTTGGTCGTACAAATTCAAACTCTAACTCTTCTTTATAAAGCACTGGCATACTTAAATGACCGCTATACTGCCATGCAGCAACATAAGAAAAGTCTTCATCATGGCGCTGCGCCTCACCATCATCGGTAATATGCTCTTCTCGGGCATGACAGCCGCATGATTCTTCTCGAGTTAAGGCATCTATACACATTAATTCTGCTAATTCAAAGAAGTCGGCAATACGCCCTGCGCGTTCCAAAGTTTGATTTAAACTTTCATCACTGCCGGTTATTTTTACTTGTTGCCAGAATTGTTCGCGTAAGGCTTTTATCTCTTTAATCGAGGCTTCTAATACTGACTTTTCACGTGCCATACCACAGGCATTCCAGATAATTTTACCTAATTTTCGATGGAACTCATCCGGTGTTTTTTGTGGATCGGGCGCATTCATTAAGTGCTGTATTTTTTCTTTACAACGTTGTAATGCTTGCTCTGCTTCTGGATACGTTTTTCTGAGATCCAAAGGCTTTTGTTGTGCTAGATAATTGGATACCGTTGATGGCAGTATAAAGTAGCCATCTGCCAAGCCTTGCATTAAGGCACTTGCACCCAATCGGTTTGCACCATGATCGGAGAAGTTGGCTTCGCCACCGGCAAACAAACCATCAATCGAGGTCATCAAATTGTAATCAACCCATAAGCCTCCCATTGTGTAATGTACAGCAGGATAAATTCGCATTGGTGTCGTGTAAGGATCTTCGGCGGCGATATGGCTATACATATCAAACAAATTGCCATATTTCTCGCTAATGGGATCTAATCCTTTCACTTTTATTGCATGAGCAAAGTCAAGATACACACCCAATTTTTTACCATCAATATCATGGCCAACGCCGCGTCCTTCATCGCAAATCAACTTCACAGCACGTGAAGCAATATCACGCGGCACTAAATTACCAAAGGCGGGATACATTCTTTCCAAGAAATAGTCACGATCTTGCTCGGCAATATCTTCTGGCGGTTTATCACAATCTTCTTTGTTTTTCGGTGCCCAAATACGACCATCATTACGCAACGATTCACTCATCAAGGTTAGTTTAGACTGCAACTCCCCTGCCTGAGGAATACACGTGGGATGTATTTGGGTAAAACTTGGATTGGCAAATAATGCACCTTGTTTGTGCGCTCGCCAAGCAGCAGATGCATTGCAACCCTTGGCATTGGTCGAAAGATAAAATACATTGCCATAGCCCCCCGTACACAGCACGACAACATCGGCTAGATGTGATTCCAACTTACCTGTCACTAAGTCACGCGACACAATGCCTTTTGCCTTACCATCAATCAAAATTAATTCTTGCATTTCACAGCGTGAATAATGCGTAATTCTGCCTTCATGTATTTGCTTGCTCATGGCTTGATATGCACCGAGTAGCAACTGCTGTCCTGTTTGTCCTCGGGCATAAAATGTTCGGGAGACTTGTGCGCCACCAAATGAACGGTTGGCTAAATAACCACTGTATTCACGGGCAAACGGTACACCTTGTGCTACCGCTTGATCGATAATACTTGTGCTGAGTTCAGCTAAGCGAAATACATTGGATTCACGTGCTCGATAGTCGCCACCTTTAATGGTGTCATAGAACAATCGCCAAACACTATCACCATCATTTTGATAGTTCTTAGCCGCATTAATACCGCCTTGTGCGGCAATGCTATGTGCTCGTCGTGGGCTATCTTGAAAGCAAAATGTTTTGACGTTATAACCCATTTCACCCAACGATGCCGCAGCAGCCGCGCCAGCCAAACCAGTTCCAACAATAATAACATTGTATTTTTTTCGGTTGGCAGGGCTAACGATCTTCAAATCAAATTTATGTTGAGTCCACCTATTTTCTAAGCTTCCTTTCGGTGTCTTACTGTCTAATTCAAAATCACTCATGGCATCACAAAGTATATATAAAGGGGAATAGATGCAAAACCGCCTGTTAGGGACAATACGCCCGCCCAAACAAGGCTATGATAAATCACCGCAGTTTTGCCTAATGTTTGTAGTACATTGGCTAATGAATGTTGCAAATGCATGGTTAAAACAAATAAGCCCGCCAAATAAAACAGCACCATAATAAATGATTGAAACAAGTGTATTAATTCAGCATATAGCTGTGAGGTATCAAACAATAGACTTTGCACAATATGAATAAGGATAAAACTCAGTAAAAAAAGGATGCTTATGGTCACAAAAACCGCAGGGTTCTTAAATTTATCATGTCGAGCATAATCAATCGTGCGCGCCTTGGCATTGACCTTTCGTATTTTGATGGCTATTTTGACATGGGTAGCAATTGCAATCAGCATCACAACTAAGGCTAACCAGCGAAGTCCAACACCATTATAAACAGTATAAAACTGTTCAAAAGTATCGGGCGAAAAAAAGCTAAGATTCGATAACATATGAAAGACTAAATAAGCGGTCATTACCACGCCAGCCAATGCCATTATTCTTTTATGAGATTGAAGTACCATCAGCTTTCCATATCCACTAAAACATCTTCACTATCACGTCGTGGTTTAAGCTTCTCTTTTTCTATGGTACGAATGCAACTATTCCAACGAAGAATCGCTTCATCATTTTGATCAGGGCATCGTTCTATCGCTTGCTGATAGAATTTAAGTGCTTCATAAAAATAATCATAGGCAAAGGAATGAGACATAGCTTGTGTGATCAAATGGCGTGCGCGGCGTTCATTCAATAAGCCGGAATAATAATAACGCTTATATTGGCTGGCCAGCTTGTCAATCGTGCGCTCAATAACCTTAATTTTCGTTTGTTTTTCTGTACGTGAAATTTGATCGCACAGCGCAAGAATATATATAACAAGGACATCTTGATTATCAGGATCGATATGAAGCGCATCAAGACAGATACTTTCTGCAATATCCGGTTCCAACAAAGAGCGATACTGTTTCGCCTTTATCAATGCCTCATCAACCGCATCGATGCGAATATCATGTAGTTTTAATTCCATTACAAACCTTAAATTAATGATTGCTAGCAAACAAGCTTGATTTAATCTAATCTAAAATTGACATGAAATCAATATATTATATGGAGTAAAAGTCCTATTTCTGGTATCTTACGCCCACATTTTTAGGTTTTATTCGGTTTAATTCATGCAAAGAAAAATTCTTGTTACCAGTGCACTCCCTTATGCTAATGGCTCGATTCACCTTGGTCACTTAGTTGAATATATCCAAACAGATATTTGGGTACGTTTTCAAAAAATGCGCGGTCATGAATGTCATTATATTTGTGCTGACGATGCCCACGGCACACCGATTATGTTACGTGCTCAAGCACAGGGAATTACGCCAGAAGAATTAATTGCCGACGTTAAACAAGAACACCAAGCAGATTTTTCAGCTTTTAATATTAACTTTGATAACTTCCACAGCACCCATAGTGCTGAAAACAAAGCCTTAGCCAATCAAATATATCTAGCTAATAAAGAAGCCGGACACATTACCAACCGTACTATTAGCCAGGCTTACGATCCTGAAAAAGAAATGTTCTTGCCTGATCGTTTTATTAAAGGTGAATGTCCAAAATGTCATGCGCTAGATCAATATGGTGATAACTGTGAAGCCTGTGGTGCGACCTATGAACCAACGGATCTAATCAACCCTGTTTCAGCGCTATCTGGTGCAACACCCATCACCAAAGAATCTGAACATCACTTCTTTAAACTGGGTGATTTTGACGAATTATTACAAACGTGGACCCGTGCTGGACACTTGCAAAGCGAAGTTAGCCATAAACTAGATGAATGGTTTGAAGGTGGCTTGCGTGATTGGGATATTTCGCGTGATGCGCCCTACTTTGGCTTTGAAATTCCCGATGCACCGAATAAATTCTTCTATGTTTGGCTTGATGCACCGATTGGTTACTTAGCCAGTTTTAAAAACTACTGTGATCGTACGGGTGTTGATTTTGATGAGTTTATGAATGCCGATAGCACCACTGAAATGGTCCATTTTATCGGTAAAGATATTATCTATTTCCACGCCCTATTCTGGCCCGCCATGTTAAAGGGTGCAGGTTTCAGATTGCCAAGTTCTATCTTTGCTCATGGCTTCTTAACCGTTGATGGCAAGAAGATGTCTAAATCACGCGGTACATTTATCAAAGCACGTACTTATCTTGACCATTTAAACCCAGAATACCTACGTTATTACTATGCGGCTAAATTAGGCTCGGGTATTGATGATCTTGATCTTAATCTTGAAGACTTTCAGAGCCGTATTAATTCAGACTTAGTCGGTAAAGTAGTTAATATTGCCAGTCGTTGTGCCGGCTTTATCAAAAAACGTTTTGATGGCAAATTATCAGCCACATTATCTGAACAAGCTTTATTTGATGACTTCACAGCTCAAGCGGACAGCATCGCTGACAAAATGGAAAACCGTGAATTTGGTCATGCCATGCGTGAGATTATGGCGCTTGCTGACAAAGCCAACCAATATATTGATGAAATGAAGCCTTGGACACTGGCCAAAGAAGAAGGCAAAGAGCAACAAGTGCATGATATTTGCACCATGGGCATCAACCTATTCAAAGTGCTAGTAACTTATCTAAAACCTGTTATCCCTCAAACAGTAGAACAAGCAGAAGCCTTCTTGAATATTGAACCATTACAATGGAATGATATTTCCACACCATTACTTAACCATGAAATTAACAAATTCAAACCATTAATGACCCGTATTGAAACAGATAAAATTAATGCAATTACTGATGCATCTAAGGAAACATTGTAGGTTGGATTTTAATCCAACTTTGGGCTTTTGATTTACGTCCCATGTCGGGTTGAAACCACGACCTACATGCCCGTGATGGAACTGTAGGTTGGACTTCAGTCCAACTTCCGGCTTTTGGTTCACATCCCCCATGTTGGGTTAAAACCCAACCCACAAATACAAAAAAGCCCCGACATTGCTGTCGAGGCCTGTTCATAAATCTTTAAGCTAAATCAATCGAGTCTGACCCCATTGATTTTAGATTTTTTTGATTACTAAGTCCTATAAATTATAGAGCTGAACCATCTGATGCACCTTTGACGTATTTGTAACATTGTGCATTGGCTGTAACAGGAATCCATTGAACGTAAGTAGAACTTATTACACTTGGTACAAGATGAAAAATACAGTTCTCAGAACCTAATTCTGTTACGCCATTAGCATCAAGTTGGATGGCTACAACAGCACTAGTGCCAGCTACTGCTTGTTCAACAGAAAGTGCGGCACCGTATTTAGATAAAAGTGCAGTAGCAGCACCATCATCCATCGCAACATCAACACCATATGGAATCAACTCAGGATCAACTTCATTACAGCTCGCGTAACCAGCAGAACCACCATTGCTATCAATACATTCAGCGATACCTACTTTAACTGATGCAATAGAAGAAATGGTATCAGCCCATTTTGAACGAGTGATATAGTCAGAATAAGCTGGGATCGCAATCGCAGCTAAAATACCAATGATGGCTACTACAATCATTAGCTCGATAAGGGTAAAACCTTGTTGTACTTTTTTCATTTTGTCTCTTCCTAGGTTATTAAATGAGTGTGTTTGGATTAATCCTCCAAGACAAACTTGTAACAGCAAGTTTCAATCCACACTATAACCTACTGATTGTATTTACAATAATTACTTTCTCATCCAGCATCAACAATCTATTATGGTTATTAAGTGACACTATACGTCACTTATTGCAATTCGCCACACCATCTATTAAGCTTTTATCATTAGGATAAATACTTTGACCTACTTTTATCGTTCTACACATTTCAGCTCGTTTATCTAGCTCTTGATATGCCATTGCTAAGAATATAAATAATTGAGCTGAGGGTTCTTTAGGTAAGAAAGACTCTGCCCAATGGGTAAATAATTCAATATCCTCTATTGCGTGACTTTTAAAGGCATGACTAAGAATACTTTTCATTTGCATACTTTCAACAATATCGTAAAAATAAGGATTGCTACTTGTCTTTGATACTTCTGCTACAGTTGTATTCTTTTTGCTTAATTCTTTATTCACCCAAAATGAATGCATTAGGAATGCAGTTCCTATCACAAACATAACAACTGAAAACAGCTTTATTACTTGCAGGGCAACAAATGATAAATTAAGCTGATGTTCTTTTGTATTCGCTTTCATCAATACAAACAATAAAAACAAAGCTAAAAACCAATGTAATGATGATATATAAAACGGCAATTCAACTTGGGTATGAATAGCGATAGGGATTAATAATGCTAAATAAATACCTGATCGATGGCGATTCTTGCCTTTTATTGATAACAAAATACCTGCTATTAGTATGAATATACCTGCAACAGCTACTACACCACCTTCTATCATCCAAAATAGCAATTCATTATGTGGGTGGGTGACATATTGGTCGATTAAATGAGCATCAGGATGTTTTTTATAAAAGTCAGCTTTTTCATATTGCCATTTATATCTAAAATTGCCGATACCGTGACCGAATAATGGCTTTTCTTTAATTAAGTCTATGGATACAGCATAAATACCTAAACGGGCACTGGCTGAGTAACCATCGGCTATTTTAGCCATTTTATCTGAGGCATTTCCAAGACCACTTTGTCCTAATCCAACACCTATCATGACAAAAATAGCCGATGCGATGGCTAGTTGTTTATTCTTATTAAGTAGTTGCCAACGTCCTTTTATAGCAAAAGGTAAGGCGATTAAAACAGCTAACAAAGCAATTCTTGAACCTGAATAACTAATAATAAAGGCTGTTAGGGCGAAGAATACTAGGATGGTGATTCGTTTCCATATTGCACCTTTTGTAATATAAGGTCGTGTAATTAGGAATATGGCAATAATAAGAGCCGTGACTTGATAAGTCGCTTGGTTATTAATTTGTTGGAACATGCCGTAGGGGCTTTGCGCTTGTGAGCTTGGGAACCATATCGGCAACTCGTTAAAGCTCATTTGAATTATGCCAACACAGGCTTGCATTAAGGCGGATATAACGATAATAAATAACAGTCTATCAATACGTCCTTGGGTCAGTTTATGTTGAAATAAGCCGATAAAGAATAATAAACCACACCAGATAAATAACAGTCTAAATAACCATTCTATGGGATTGTCGACACCAGAAATAAAACCGCTGATGGTGGCTAAGATTGGGAAGGCAATAATGTAGCGAAAGTATTTAGGTAGGCTAAGTTTGGCACGTGTTGCAAATAGATAAAGGGAATACCAGCCAATGATATTGGCAACTATCCATACCATGATGTTATTGGGTAGTCTTAAGCCTGTGCCACCAATATGGGCATGATAATAAAAAGGTGCTACTAAAAAGAGTAACGCCAACATGATTTCTATTGGTTTCCATTTATTGAATGGTGTTTTCAATTTGTTTTGATCCTTTTTTCGTTTGCCATTGCCTTGTCGGATTGAAATCCGACCTACAATTCTCGTAGGTTGGACTTCAGTCCAACTGCTAGCTTTTATCAACGGTCCTCCTGTTGGGTTAAAACCCAACCTACTCTGCTAGAGATCACATCGGTTTTAAATCAAAGGCGATGCAGATCCTTTCTTCATCGGAAGTAAATGGGATCGTTCTATGAAATAATGAGGATGGGAACATAACAAAATCACCAACTTCAGGGGCTATGGTATTGGTGCTAAAGTTATCGTGTTTTTTCGGATAGTCATCGCCGTGGGTGCTGACTTCAATACTGCCTTCATGTTTATGCTTTTTATCTGTTGGCAAGGCAAGATACATTGCACCACTGATCCAGCCATCTTCATGGATATGTGAATTTAGATGTCCGCCCTGTTTCATCCGTACATACCACGAGCTGGCAATTTCTGTTGTTTTTGGAAACGATTTGATAAATTCGCAGTCTTCATCTTTATACTGTTGACGATAACGCTCAACCGCTTCTTTTACACAGGCTGCTAATTGTTGAAATACAGGTTCTGGGCGTTTTAATAAGTTACCAGCAGATTGCACACCATTAACGAGTCTACCTTGCATTTTTTCTGATACATCGGCACTGCGAATTTCTTTTAATAGCGCTTCACGTAGTTCGCTATGTTCACCTTGTAATTCTGGAATATTGGTGTGAAAAACGAACTTCATTGGGTCTGGGCAAAATTTATAGTTATTTTCTACTTCAAAGTTTTCAGCATAGTGCCCTGCTAAGGTTGCTAGGAATGGTGAGGCATGTTTAACAGCCACCAATTCATCAAGTCCTTTTTTAAATTCATCAAAGCGTTCTGATTTATATAAGCAATATAAAGAACGTTCTTCCCAATCGGCAAATCCCGAGCGTTTAAAGTGTGTTGCAGCACCGTCTAAATCACCACTATCATAGAGATAAACAGCAAGGCTGTAGTTAGCAACAGGTAAGTCGGGATCAAAAGTTAAGGCTTGTTTATAAAAGATAACAGATTCTTCATAACGTCCTTGATCACGTAAAACTTCGCCCAAATTGCTGTGTACTTCGGCATAGCTTGGTTCTAATTCAAGTGCTTTATTGTAGCTATCGATCGCATCTTCCAATTTTCCCTCATTTTTAAGAGCAGTACCCATATTGAAGTAGACTTTGGCTGTTTGTTGAATTTTTAGTGCTTTCTCGTAGGCATCAATTGCTTCTGCCAGATGACCTTGTTCTTGCAGTACCACGCCTAAATTCACCAAAGCTTCAAAGAAGCCAGGTTCTAATGCAATAGCCTTTTTATAACAGTCTGTTGCTTGTTCAAACATGTCTTGTGATTGTAGTGCGGTGCCCAAATTATAATGGGCATCCGTCAATGATGTATTTAAGCTAATGGCTTTTTTATAGCTGGTGATTGCTTCTTCTGTACGATTAATATTAGTCAGTAATATCGCAATATTTAAGTGTAATTCTGCCAAGTTAGGATCAAACTCAAGCGCATTACGAAAACTAACAATCGCCTCTTTAAATAAGTTTTGTCCTGCTAGCGCATTAGCATAAAGATTATGTAAATCAAATGAATTTGGATATTGTTTTAATAACTTTTTAGCCCTAGATTCAGCAATATCCAACTGTCCTGATTGCAGTGCTTGAACAACAGATTGTATGTCTTGTTGTGGTGCCGGTATGTTTTGTTTGGGTTGTTTCATTGCAATTACCTATGCTCAATTTTATATATTGTACTCATTACAAGCTACGTCATCTTCGCTAAATCGGGGAGCCATGGGCAGTAAAAATACTCACTATCGTTAGATTCCCGCTTTGATTGAGCACATCGTGTGCTCAACTCTACAAGTGCAACAGCATCTAAATGTGTTCCTGACACATTTGTCGCAGGAATGAGACGGGCTTCAACATTATCTTGAAAGTTGCGGTGATTTGGATATAAGTCTAACTATACTAAAGATAATGTATTTCTTCTATATAATATTTTTTGCTGCCTGCTTGAACGTGAATTGTCACTTCATCATCCACTTCTTTGCCTATTAAGGCTTGTGCTAATGGTGAATCTAGACTGATATTGCCTTTTTGATGGTCTATTTCATCAGGGCCGACGATTCGATATTTAAGTTTATCGCCTTGTTCGTTTTCTAAACTCACGATTGCGGCAAAGAAAATCTTATTTTTATTATCTGGCGCATCTTCAATAACGCGAAGATCCGGCATTCTTTTTTGTAAGTATCGGATACGTCTATCTAAGCCTCGTAATTCTTTTTTTCGATAAATATATTCAGCATTCTCACTACGATCACCTTCTGCAGCTGCGGCAGATAATGCTTTCACCACCTCTCGACGACGTATCCACAAATCTTCCAGTTCTTTGCTAAGTTTAGCCATGCCTTTAGCTGTTATATAGGGTGATGATTTCATTATGCCATTCTACCAATAAAAAAGGCCATCCTAAAATTAGGATGGCCTCTGCCTTATATTGAAAGTAAAGTGTTAGCTTACTTTTTTCAGTTCTTCTTCATTATCTGTCATTTTGTTAATATCAAAGAACAAACAGTCCGGCGTATTTTCTCGGGTGAAGATACCTTCAATGACATCTTCAATTTTTCTAAATAGACCTAATGCACCCGTACGGCTTGATTGAAAATCGGATGAGGAATAATTCATTACATCATTAATTTCATCGATCAATAAAGCATAACGAGGTGTTTTCCCATCCAATGTGACAAATAATAAAACTTGACGCATACCACTTTGAATCTGATCTCTAGCACGTGAAAATAATACTAATAACCGCCTTAAGGTGGTTGCTCGTTCATGGATTAATCGTTCTAATGCTTCCGCTTCTTTACCATTATCACGCAATGCAATCAATTCTTCCGCCAAAGCATGAATTCGAGTATGAGGTTCTTTAAATTCTTCCATTAATTCTTTTAATGTCTCATCACGCGTATTAAATTTATTGTACCACTGACCAAATGCACATTCATCTGGATCTGTCGATTTCGTAAAGGCTACATGATTTTTTAAAGACAGTTCTAATGCACTTACCCATTCAATATGATCTTTTTCACGCTCGGATAAAATATTCAATAATTTCGTTTTAACATCGATTCCTGATGGGATACCTAAACGGTGGGCGTAATCTAATACAGGAACAACAGCACCTTGAAATTTAACCACCCCACAAAAACCGCGTTCTTCAATAGGTAGTCGCTGAATCTCATTAACTTCTTGCCCCAACATTAATACATTTTTAACATCTAGGCCAAACATCATGTCTTCAACAAAAAAGGTGAATATTTGCCGATTTTGACCAGACTTGCCGCTATTTTGTTCTGCCACATGGTTGAGTGCCATTGTGCTTTACCTCTATTAATTTACTGTAAGTAGTAGCTTACACTACGTTCATTCTGAGTTTCATGGTTGAAACAGCTTAATCAGCATGCTCGATGCAAAAGCTAAGCCAATTACCTTTAGTAGCGAACTTATACTGCGTTATCTTTAATCTTACTTTAATTCTTGAATTTCGAAAATCAGTGTTGCAACGGGAAAATCCACCGGTGATTGTGGCTCAAACACTATCTAACTTAATTATTAGATTCTAGATCTATAATATCAAACTCATCGCCTAATTCCTTAGTTTCTGCTTCCAAATTCCATACGTCTGCTAATAATTCATCTAAGGCTTCTTCATCGGGTAAGGGTTGCTGTACAAGTGTCTTAACATCCCATTCTTCTTTTTCTGACTCGATAAATTCTTCTAGTTTAACATCCTGCTCTTCAATGATTTCTTCAACTTTTTCTGTTTCTTTCTCTAGATCGACAATTTCTTGTAACGCTTCATCAATAACTAGGGAGTCTTCAAATTCAGTTGTTTCTTCTACTACATCTCCTACTGTAGAACCCTCTTCTTGTTCGAGCTCAATAACGCTTCCTGGTTCAATAGTTTCTTCAAAATCATCAATCACTGATTCATCAGCTTTATTATAAATATCGGGAGTACTATTACTCCATTCTCCTTGAAGATAGTCAGACATTACATTGCTGACAGATTCTTCTTCAAGATCTTTCTCGTCATCTTCTGTATTCGTTTCAAGTTCAATATTTTCAACACGCTCAGTATCACTTGTTTTACCATAAATATCAGGTGTTTGATTATTCCAAGTGCCAATCACATAATCAACCATATTATTACTGACTAATTGAGGTGTTAGATTTTTTTCATCGTCATGCAGTTCTTCTGCAAGTTCAGGAACAATAATTTCTTCCAGCGCGTCTTTATCCTCTGACTCTTGTTCTTGTTGTATTTCTTCTTTTAGAGATTCTTCAACTGTTATTTTTTCAAATTCAGGCTTAATAATTTCTTCTACAATTTCATCTGCACCATCATCACTATTCACTTTAGCAAACAAGTGTAATTCAGCCTGTTCATTCTCCATTTTTATTTGTCTTTTTCTTGCCCGAACTCGCTCTCTAAGAATATCTAAATCTGACATTCCAGAAGGATTTTCTGCTTCGACAAGTTCTAATTCTTCATGTGCAACAATTTCTTCCACCATTGGAACTTCATCAAGTCTAGATACAATCATTTCTTCTATTGTAGCTCCTTCTTGTTCAGGCTCAACGGCTTCTTCTATCATCTCTTCAACGACTGGAGCGTCTTCACGTTCAGCAGCGATCATTTCTTCTTCTACGGCTTCTTGTTCAGGTTCTTCTGACATCTCTTCAACAATGGAAGCGTCGTCAAGTTCAGCGTCAATAATATCTTCAATTACAGCTTCTTGTTCAGGCTCAACGG
>JABSQN010000003.1:0-133412 GCA_013215825.1 Piscirickettsiaceae bacterium
ACGAACCATGCGTTTCAAGGCTGGGCTGATATGTTCTTAGCAACACCTAAGGAAGGTCTAGAAGATATATACTTTACCGTTGTAGGTAAGGTATTAGGCGCTAAAATCGTTGCTGTTTATCATGACTTTGAAACAGATAAAGGTGGTCTTGATGCCGGTAATGAGTTCGACATTCTTGCTCAGAAAACATTCAAAGAACATTATACTTTGGGTGTGAAATATTCTGATTACAATGGTGATAGTGAATATGCTTCTAAACCAGATACAGAAAAATTCTGGGTTTATGGCCAAGTTAAGTTTTAAGAAAAATTTAATTATCATGATAAAAGGCAATAAGTGATGTTCACTTATTGCCTTTTTTGTTATAACTAAACTGTAATGCTAAATATCCCTCACTATTCAATTGAAGTAAAAAACCTTTCATGCTTTCGTAATGACCGATTACTCTTTTCTAAGATTGATTTTTCAGTAAAAAGTGGTCAACTATTATTAATTGAAGGTTTGAATGGCAGTGGAAAAACAACACTGTTAAAAATGCTCTGTGGATTAAGATCCTATGATGAAGGCAATATTAACTTTAATAAGCAAGCCATCACAACGCTTGGTGATAGCTATACGGATAAGCTGAGTTATTTAGGCCATAAAAATGGCAATAAAGCCGATCTTACTGTTAAGGAAAACCTCACGTTTTCAAGTAATCTGAAAACAAACATAGAGAGTGATTTTCATCAGCTTATAAAACGAGTTGGGCTTGTTAAAGAGTCCCATCAATTAAGTGGTCAATTATCAGCTGGGCAAAATCGTCGGCTGGCAATTGCAAGGCTTCTCGTTAATCAACATCCACTTTGGATTTTAGATGAACCATTTACAGCACTGGATACTTATGGCATTACAATGGTGAAAGAGTTGATGAAAGAACATGTTCAGCAAGGAGGCTTGGTAATCTTAACATCTCATCATGACTTTGAATTAGCTCCCTTCACTGTGCTCAAGCTTCAACTATCAAAGCAAGAGATCGTCTAATGTCAGGCTTTTTCTTATTATTAAAGCGTGATTTAATTTTAGCGAATCGTAATCGTAGTGAATTATTTAACCCCCTCCTCTTTTTCATTTTGGTCTCCGCATTATTTACCATGGGGACAACCGCATCACCCGAGTTATTGAGTAAAATTGCAGCAGGCATTATTTGGGTAGGCGCTTTACTGGCAAGTTTATTATCCATTGATAGTGTATTTCGTAGTGATTATGATGATGGTTGTTTGGAACTATGGCTATTGAGTTCACATAGTTCGTCTGTTCTGGTATTAGCAAAAATAGTCGCACATTGGTTGATTACTGGATTACCCGTCATTATTGTTACGCCGCTACTGGCTTTGATGCTTCACTTACCCTCAGAAAGTTTAACAACATTAATGCTCACCCTACTATTAGGAACACCTGTCTTAAGTTTGATTGGTTCAATTGGTGTTGCATTAACATTAGGGCTGAGAAAAGGCGGAATGCTATTGCCATTATTGATTTTACCGTTTTATGTTCCGGTTCTTATTTTTGCAAATAATGCAGTACAGGTGAGTGCATCTGGATTAGATGCAAGTGCCCAAATAACGATGCTGCTTGCTATTTTAGTGTTAGCCATCACCCTGACACCCATTACTGTTGTGGCCTGTCTTAAATTGAGTGTCGAGTAAGTATATGTTCCAATTCTTTTTTAAATTAGCTGCAGCTCCGAATTTTTATCGATTTAGTTCAACGCTACTTCCTTGGTTAGCCTGCAGTACATTTATTGTTATCGTCTTTGGGCTATACCAAGGTTTATGGGTCGCTCCTGCTGATTATCAACAAGGCGATAGCTATCGAATTATGTTTATTCATGTGCCAGCTGCTTGGATGTCAATGTTCATCTATATCATGATGGCAGGCTCAGCTGCGATTGCTTTGATTTGGCGGATTAAACTCGCTGATTTATTTGTTATATCCAGCGCTCCAATAGGTGCCTCATTTACCTTGTTGGCATTGGTAACAGGTTCAATATGGGGTAAGCCGATGTGGGGAACGTGGTGGGTATGGGATGCTCGTTTAACCTCAGAACTTATTTTATTGTTTATTTATGTAGGTATTATTTCACTTTATAATGCGATTGAAGATAAACGAACGGCAGCAAAGGCTGTAGGGATTTTGGTACTAGTCGGTGTGGTGAATATTCCGATTATTCATTTTTCCGTTGAGTGGTGGAGCACGCTTCATCAAGGCCCCACAGTGAGTAAATTCGATGCGCCATCGATACATTTAAGTATGTTAATTCCTCTGCTGGTTATGGCGGTTGGTTTTAAACTATTTTATATTACGGCTGCATTGATACGAATGCAAAATCATATTTTGCTACAAGATAAGAATAGTACTTGGGTTGTGACAAAGGTTGAAGAGTTATGACATTAGAACAGTTTTTATATATGGGTGGTTATGGTGATTATGTTTGGAGCGCGTATGCTTTAGGTTTTATTATTTTAGTTGCGAATATAATCTTTCCCATTCTAAATAAGAGACAGACCATTAAAATGATTAAAATAAAAGCGGAGAATGACCAGAATGACGCCTAAACGACGACAACGTCTTATGCTGATTATTGTGATGGTCGTTGGTGTCTCTATTGCCGTAGGCTTGATATTAAAAGCATTTAATCAGAACCTGATGTATTTCTATACCACGACAGAAGTGAAAGAAGGTATTGCGCCGCAAGGTCAGATGATTCGATTAGGAGGTTTGGTTGTCGAAGGCAGTGTTAATCGACCTAATAATGATGTGACGATTGAATTTAAACTGACTGATAATCAATCTAAAGTAACGGTTTTATATTCTGGAATATTACCCGATCTTTTTAGAGAGGGGCAAGGAATTCTAGCTCATGGACGGTTAAATCAGAAAAATATATTTATTGCCGATGAAGTGCTAGCAAAACATGATGAAAATTATATGCCCCCTGAGGTTGCAGACAGTTTGCAGCAAGCTCAATGATTATTGAATTAGGTCAGTTTTCACTGATATTGGCATTGTGCTTAGCCTGTATACAGATGATTGTGCCATTAGTGGGTGCTCAGCAAGGAAATAGCCGATTGATGGCGGTGGCCAAGCCTGTTGTTTGGGGACAGTTCCTCTTTGTTGCTCTTGCCTTTGTTATTTTGACCTTTGCTTTTATAAGTGATGATTTTTCTGTTCGTTATGTTGCTCAACATGGTAATACTCAAATGCCTTTATTGTATAAAGTGTCAGCAGTTTGGGGTGCGCATGAAGGATCATTATTATTATGGGTTATGTTACTTGCAGCGTGGGGAGCGGCATTAACCTTATTTACTAAAAGCATCCCTGTAGAAATGATGTCTCGGGTTATTGCTGTAATGGGCATGATTAGTATTGGCTTTCTTGCCTTTATGATTTTTACATCTAATCCCTTCGAACGCTTATATCCCTTGGTAATGGAAGGGCAAGGATTGAATGCCTTATTACAAGATCCTGGTTTAGCTTTACATCCTCCTCTGTTGTATATGGGCTATGTTGGCTTTTCAGTTGCATTTAGTTTTGCCATTGCGGCTTTAATTGGCGGAAACTTGGATTCAGCTTGGGCACGAGTATCTCGACCTTGGACGATTGCAGCCTGGGTTTTTCTAACCGCCGGAATTACATTAGGCAGTTGGTGGGCTTATAACGAATTAGGCTGGGGTGGCTGGTGGTTTTGGGACCCTGTTGAAAATGCATCTTTGATGCCTTGGTTATTAGGCACAGCATTAATACACTCTCTTGCAGTGACAGATAAACGTGCAGCGTTAAAACGATGGACAGTTTTGTTAGCAATCTTGGCTTTTTCAGCTAGTTTATTAGGCACGTTTATTGTACGTTCAGGTGTATTAACATCGGTGCATGCATTTGCAACCGATCCTGAACGAGGTGTGTTTATTCTAGCATTCTTATTTATTGTGATTGGCGGTTCTTTAACGCTTTATGCATGGCGAGCACCGAGTATTTCTTTGGGTGGACGTTTTAACTTCATGTCTAGAGAGAGCTTTATTCTTGCTAATAATGTATTGATTCTAGTCATTGCTGCTTTTGTATTATTAGGAACTTTGTATCCATTGATTTACGATGCAATGGGCTGGGGGAAAATTTCAGTAGGATTCCCGTGGTTTAATCAAATGCTGTTATGGTTCTCACCATTATTATTGATATTGCTTGGTATTGGCCCTGTTACTCATTGGCGACAGGTCAGTTTAAACCATGTATGGAAACAGATTAGAACCCCATTAGTTTTAACGATAGTACTAACAAGCGGTCTGACGATTATTTTTTCATTAGGTTTTAGTAATGCTTTATTAGGTTTATTTTTAGCTTTGTGGGTGCTAATCAGCAGTTTGTCCATTTGGCTAAAGCCACTCGCTAATGGTAAACCATTGAGTAGTTTAGTGAATCGTTCAGCCTCCTATTATGGAATGTTAGTGGCACATTTTGGTGTTGGTATTTTAGTCATCGGTATTACCTTTGTCTCATCACATGAAATAGAAAAAGATTTAAGTATGGCGCCAGGTGATAGTTATCAAATGGCAAGCTACCTCTTCACCTTTGAAGGGGTTAAAGAGGTTGTAGGCACGAATTATGTAGCTCAACAAGGTATCGTCAATGTATTTAAGGATGATATTCTCATTGCGAAATTGAGACCTGAAAAACGCGAATATAGTACGCAAACGATGCCAATGACCGAAGCCGCTATTGATGTAGGAATTTGGCGAGATCTGTATGTATCGCTAGGGGATGAGATTCTCGATGGTGCATGGAGTTTACGACTTTATTACAAACCTTTTGTTCGTTGGATATGGGCAGGCGGCTTGTTGATTGCATTAGGTGGCTTCCTAGCTGGTATTGATCGGCGCTACCGCTTCGCAGCTCAACGACGGGGGAAAATTTAATGAGTCGTTTTTTCCCCCTAGGAATTTTTCTTGTTCTAACACTCTTGTTATTTGTCGGTTTATCAAAAGATCCTAAACAAATACCATCGCCACTTATAGGTAAGCCCGTACCGAAATTTCAACTTGAATTACTTGCAGATCCTCAGCAGAAAGAAGAACACACTATTTTTAATCAACAGATTACATTATTAAATGTGTGGGCAACGTGGTGTGTGGCATGTCGAGCAGAGCATGAACAATTACTTCAGCTAGCAAAACGAGGTGTCAGAATTGTAGGCTTAAATTATAAGGATGAACGTAGTAGCGCACTTGCTTGGTTGAGTGAGTTAGGCGATCCTTATGAGATGACTTTATTTGACCCTAATGGGCGCGTATCAATTGATTGGGGTGTTTATGGTACGCCCGAAACCTTTATTATCGATCAGCAGGGCATTATTCGATATAAACATATTGGTCCGATTAGTAAGCAGGATGTGGAACAGATAATTCTACCATTGATAAGGGAATTGCAATTGTGAAGCAAGGCCTTATTTTACTTATGGGACTATTTTTAACGCTATCAGCATTTGCCGGAACAGAACAGTTCGAGTTTGAATCAAGTGAGCAAGAAGCCCAATTTATAAGCTTAAGTACAGAGTTACGTTGCCTTGTTTGTCAGAATCAATCATTGGCTGATTCCAATGCCGCTTTAGCACAAGATCTACGAGAAGAAGTCTATAAGCTGTTAAAACAAGGACAAACAAAGCAGCAAATCATCGACTTTTTGGTAAGTCGTTATGGTGATTTCATTTTGTATCAACCTCCCTTGAAATTAAGTACATTAGTATTGTGGTTTGGCCCTTTGTTAATCTTAATTTTTGCTGTAATTAGTGTGTTGGGCATGATTAAAAAACAAGCAACAGAAACAGTGACAGAATTGTCAGAGCAACAGCGTGATGAATTAGACATTCTATTATCTCTTCATCATGACTCGGAGAAAAAGTGATGATATTATTTATAATAATGTTGGTAATTATGTCCCTAATTGCGGTTATCATTATTGCCATACCTTTCTGGAAAACGAGCACAACAGTAGCTACAAATAATATCAATCTTGAATTATTTAAGACTAATGAAGCTCGTTTGAACCAACAATATCAATCCGGCGGATTAAGTGAGCAAGATTATCAACAAGCATTGACTGAATTACAGTTAACATTGTTGGATGATACTAACGAAATACACGGTTCGGTCAATACGCATAAAACGGGTACAAGCTTAATTATCGTATCTATACTGTTTGTGTTAGTACTATCACCACTACTCTACCTCTCTTTGGGAAATCAGCAGTGGGCAGAGATTGATGATATGCGTGCCGAGCAACATCAGTCTATTTCGATGTTAGTTGACCAGCTTGCACTAAAACTAAAACAACAACCAGAGGATATTGAAGGCTGGGCATTATTATCTCGTAGTTATATTAATTTTAAACAATATGATAAAGCGGCTAATGCTTATGCTTATTTACATCGGTTAGTCGGAGACGAACCCTCATTATTAGTAGAATATGCTGATGTTTTAGTGCTGGAGGGGTCTTCTGAATCGCTAGCCTTGGCTGAAACATTATTAAATACAGTGTTGGAGCAAACACCTAATAATCGAGATGGCTTATGGCTTATGGGTAACGTAAAATTCAAACAATATGATTATGAGCGGTCCTTAGAATATCTCACTAAAGCCAAGCAACAATTTATATTAGAAGATGAACCCCATGATGGATTAATTAAACAAATAGATTGGATTATGAACAATCAATAACCAACCTTCTCAAAGCTAATATGTTTTGGTCAGCTAAATCATTAATCCATACACGTAGGCATAACCGTTACCCTGTATTTTTTATCTTTATCAGCTTATTTTTCACTAGACCCAAACGCCCTGTTTTCACCGCATTTCGACGTAAGCCTTTTACAGGTGCAATAAAGAATAAATCACCATTTTTACCCAATAATTGTTGCGGCACTCCTGCTGATTTGGCAATCTGACTATTGGCTTGCAAATGTTGCCATTCACCATGTACTGGTAATGCACATTTCGGTTTTACCCACTGATACATAAGTTTAAGCTCTTCAGCAGCAGGATGTCCTGATGCATGAATGGATAGCGCACTATTATCTGCGGTAATAACATCTAACTTCATTGCTCTGAGACGTTCAATTAAGGCTTCTATAGCCAGCTCATTACCGGGGATCATTTTAGAGCTGAAAATCACCGTGTCACCCGGTTCTAATTGTAAATCTCGAAATGCATTCATACTCAGCCGGTGCAATGCGGTTCTTGGCTCACCTTGACTTCCTGTGGCTACTAACAAAACACTGTTTGCTGGCAGATAGGCTAGATGTTGCGAATCAACCAAGGTATTGCCATATTCCCATACCCCTGTCGCTTTTGCCGCTGACACCATATTAATTAAAGAACGCCCTAATAATCCTAAATGGCGATTTGTTTCTTGTGCGATTTTAGCCAAGGTATGTAAACGTGCAATATTACTACCAAAACAAGCAACAACAACCCGCCCTTTTGCATTTTCGATATGTGACTTTAACCCTTTATATAGACTTGCTTCAGTTTGAGAATGCCCAGCCACATTGGCATTGGTAGAATCACACACTAAAATATCAATATCTTCATCCGCCATTGCCTGATAACGTGATTTATCAAACTGTTCTCCTACTACAGGAGATGAATCCAACTTCCAATCCGCAGTATGAAATACTTTGCCAACAGGCGTACTAATAATTAAGGCATAAGGATCAGGAATTGAATGCGTTAAGGCCACCCATTCGACATCAAACTTGCCAATTGCTATTTGACTGCCCTTTTCAACAATGATGACAGGTACTTTATCTGCTAAACCAACTTCTACTAACTTTCGTCTTAAAATTTCAGCGGTAAATTTGGTGGTGTAAATTGGACAGCGTAATTGCTGCCATAAATACGGTACTGCACCAATATGATCTTCGTGGGCATGGGTAATAATCAATCCGACTAATGATTTTCGACGATCCGTAATAAATTGCGGATCAGCCATTTGAATATGAGGCCGCGGAGCGCTTATTTCTTCACCATCAACATCGGTGTTTTTATCAAAGGTAACACCACAATCAACCATCAGCCACTGTCCATCGTGGCCATATAGATTCATATTCATACCTATTTCACCTGTTCCACCCAGAGGTAGGAACCAGAAGTCTTCATCATCAGGTGTCATATTATTCCAAAATCATGCTTAAATCAGGTGGTATTATGACATTTTATCGGAGAATATCTGCATGACTCTTAAAGCCAGCATCAATGCCGTAATATTGTTGATCTGGAATTATCACAAATTAACGATAATGAATTTATATTACAGATCGATAGTAATTATATTCAGCTTTCATTACATTTAAACTCAGCATAAATTCAAATGCTGAGGCTTAAATGTGTGCATTATATTCCCGATATTGAGCCTAAATTTGCAGTAGCATCGGAAGAAGACGTATTTCGTACGTCCCGTTAAGGCAATTATCACGCTTGAAGATCGTGAAGTTCAACTTAATTATGCGTAAAGAACAAGCAGGCGATCTTCGACAACTCATCGGGTATATGCAGGATACAGAAGGCTTTGCATCTAAATTTAGATGCAATATGTCACCGCTTACCGCAGAAGTAATCGGTGATGATCTTGAAAGCTATTATGGCGTTCAACATCCTGATTCTGCAGAATCACATCGTACTGAAAAAACGAGAAAGACAGCGCTCAACATTCTAAATATTGCCAACAAATTACACCGTTATGGCGAAATATCTGCCTTTTAAACCTCACAATTCATGCCTTATTAGCCATTAGTGATATAATGGTTGGTCGTTTAATACTAAGTTATTGAATTTAATTACTTGTTGTAAGGGGAAGATCGATGGAAGCATCTAGCTTGATGGAAGATGGTCTTAACTTAATGCTGTTTGGTATGGGGTTTGTGTTTGTGTTTTTAACATTGTTGGTTGTCGCGACATCACTTATGTCGTGGATTATCATCAAAATTGAAAAAAATGTTGGGACTATTCCAGAAGATGGTGTCCCCTCTCCGACCACATTTATTGCCAAACATGACGAACAAGCACCACATTCTAATGATAACGCTATTATTGCTGTGTTATCAGCGGCTGTGCACAAATACCGTTCACGTAAATAATTAAAAAGGTCATTTATGTCTGAATCTAAACAAGCACTAGGTATCACTGACGTTGTATTACGTGATGCTCATCAATCATTATTCGCCACACGTTTACGCCTTGACGATATGTTGCCAATTGCCGGCAAACTCGACCAAGTAGGTTATTGGTCTGTTGAAACATGGGGCGGCGCAACATTCGATTCATGTATTCGCTATTTAGGCGAAGATCCTTGGCACCGTATTCGCAGCTTAAAAGCAGCCATGCCCAACACGCGCCAGCAAATGTTATTACGTGGCCAAAATCTATTAGGCTACCGTCACTATGCTGACGATGTTGTGCGTAAATTTGTTGAACGTGCAGCCATTAATGGTGTTGATGTATTTCGCGTATTTGATGCGATGAATGATCCTCGTAATCTTGAAACAGCGATTAAAGCAGTACAAGAAAATGATCGCCATGCTCAAGGTACATTGTCGTATACATTAAGCCCAGTTCACAATCTTCAGACCTGGATTGACCTTGCTAAACGCATTGAAGATATGGGCGCTCATTCTTTATGTATTAAAGATATGGCGGGCTTACTTAAACCTTACACTGCTTATGAACTTATTAAGAGACTCAAGCAAGCTGTTGATATTCCAATACAATTACATTCTCACGCAACCACTGGCTTATCATCATCAACCATTTTAAAAGCGGTTGAAGCGGGTATTGATACGGTTGATACTGCTATTTCATCTATGTCGATGACATATGGTCATTCACCGACTGAATCTATTGTGTCTATCTTTGATGGCACTGTTCACGATACCGGTTTAAATATTGGCTTATTAGAAGAAATTGCTGATTACTTCCGTGAAGTACGTAAAAAATATGCACCGTGGGAAGGTTCACTAAAAGGTATTGATCCTCGTATTCTAACCGCCCAAGTACCTGGCGGCATGTTAACTAATATGGAAAGCCAGTTACGCGACCAAGGTGCTAGCGATCGCTTTGATGAAGTATTAGCTGAAATCCCACGTGTTCGTGAAGATTTAGGCTTTATTCCACTGGTCACACCCACTTCACAAATTGTTGGTACACAAGCTGTATTGAATGTATTAACTGGCGAACGTTACAAAACAGTGACAACTGAAACTGCCGGTGTATTGAAAGGTGAATATGGTGCTGCTCCTGCACCGTATAATGAAGAACTTCAACAACGTATTTTAGATGGTGCGGAAGTTATTACCTGTCGCCCTGCTGATTTGATTGATGATGAGATGGAGAAACTAACCGCTGAGTTACGTCAAATAGCCAGTGCAGATGGTATTCAACTCGAAGAAGGTGAACGTGAAATTGATGATGTACTTACATATGCATTGTTCACACAAGTCGGTCTAAAATTCTTAGCTAACCGTGATAATCCAGATGCATTTGAACCTGTACCTACGCTTGAAGCTGCTGAAGCGGCAACGCGTACGCAATCAGATGATAACGTTTATACCATTGCAGTTAATGGTCAGAGCTATGTTGTACAAGTTGCGGAAGGTGGTGACATTAGCAATATGACACCTGTTGCAGCGCCACAAGCTACCGCGGCTCCTGCCGCAGGCGATCCAGTTACTGCCCCACTTGCTGGTACGATTTGGAAAGTTGAAGTCAATGTGGGTCAAACAGTACAAGAAGGTGATGTACTTGTCATTCTTGAGGCAATGAAAATGGAAACACAAATTGTTGCTGAAAGAGCAGGGTCGATTTCATCTATCTCAGTTCAAGTTAATGATACCGTTAATGTCGGCGATCTTCTTGTTTCTATAGCTTAATAAATATCTAAAAAGGTTTAACTCATGGATCAATTATTACAGTTATGGCATAACTCCGGTCTTTATCAAATGACGCCAGGTCAAGGCTTCATGATAATGATTGGCATGCTATTACTTTATCTTGCCATCAATAAGAACTTTGAACCATTATTGCTTGTTCCCATTGGTTTTGGTGGTGTACTCGCTAATATTCCAGGTGCAGGCCTAGCTGAAGCTGGTGGTGTTTTACACATGTTCTACTCAGTCGGTATTGAAAGTGGCGCATTCCCCCTCATCATCTTTATGGGTGTTGGCGCAATGACTGATTTTGGTCCCTTACTCGCCAATCCAAGAACGTTGTTTTTAGGTGCTGCTGCTCAATTTGGTATATTTTTAACCTTAATGGGAGCCATTCTATTATCAATATATAATATTCCTGGTTTTGCTGGTTTAAGCTTAGCCGATGCGGCGGCAATTGGTATTATCGGTGGTGCCGATGGTCCTACCTCTATCTATGTGGCAAGCAAACTTGCTCCAGACTTATTAGGTGCAATTGCTGTGGCGTCATATTCATATATGGCGTTAGTCCCACTTATTCAGCCACCTATTATGCGTGCATTAACTACGGAATCTGAACGCAAAATTAAAATGGTACAGCAGCGTCATGTATCACACCGTGAAAAGATCATCTTTCCACTTCTTTTGCTTTTATTAGTCGCGTTTTTACTACCCGATGCAGCACCACTACTAGGTATGTTTTGCTTTGGTAATTTAATGAAAGAATGTGCGGTAGTTGATCGTTTAAGTAATACCACTCAAAACTCGTTAATTAATACAGTGACTATTTTCTTAGGTTTAGCCGTAGGCTCAAAACTAAGTGCAGATAAGTTCTTAGACTTAACAACATTGGGTATTGTTGTTTTGGGTCTTTTTGCCTTCTCTATCGGCACAGCATCTGGCGTTATCATGGCTAAAGTGATGAATAAAATGGGGGGCAGTAAGATTAATCCTTTAATTGGCTCTGCTGGTGTTTCCGCCGTACCTATGGCAGCACGAGTATCGAATAAACTGGGATTAGAAGCTGATCCTCATAACTTCTTATTAATGCATGCTATGGGGCCAAACGTGGCAGGAGTAATTGGTTCCGCCATTGCGGCTGGTATTATGATTAACTATGTTGGTAGCTAAACTTAAGATAAATTAAACGCTCTGATATCACTATCAGGGCGTTTAATTATAAGCAATCTTAAAAGTTGCAACTGTAGCACCAATGCCTTTAATCACACAGCTATAGTCGGATGAAACAGCCGGTGAAACTGATGCATACCACTTACCACCTTCGATCGATTCATTGACAGGTCCCAACATAGTTACATTGTTACTATCAGCAAGAGTCAATAGCTCATGCTTACTCATTCCAACATTTAATTCTTCACAAAAGTTATCAACTTGGTCACGATCCCATATGTAATAAGCTGGATAGAGCATGGCAACGATAGCTGTCAGCTGAAATAGGTTTGCTAACATTTTCATTTTATTATCCTCACAAGCCATTTTGGCTAATATATTGCAAGGATACGTAGCTATATCTAAAGATTCTGAGAGCAAGCTCTCATTTTTTCTGATAATTCACTGCATTAATTATCTTCTGA
The DNA here is from genome assembly GCA_013215825.1 of Piscirickettsiaceae bacterium. Lineage (GTDB taxonomy): Bacteria > Pseudomonadota > Gammaproteobacteria > Nitrosococcales > Methylophagaceae. Next base: position 12,586 of record JABSQN010000003.1, read on the forward strand.
GAACAGGTTCACACTATTTATCCAACAAATCACCTAAAGCGGCAAATGGATTATGTGTTGCCGTGTTTTTAGTTGTTTCATTTTTTGAGTTACCATAACGTACTTGCTCTATATATCGTGAATGTTCATTATCGTGACAATAAATGCATAATAGTTCCCAGTTACTGCCATCAGCGGGGTTATTATCATGATTATGGTCACGATGATGCACCGTTAGCTCTTGTACATTGATATGCGTAAACTCACGCGAACAACGACCACATACCCAAGGATACATTTTTAGCGACCTTTCCCGATATGTTCCTTCTCGTTCAGCCTGATATTTTTTAGACTGGGCAACAATATCATCTAAACGTTTATTTTTATCTGTACTCATCCTACATTATCCTTTGACTTTAGCTTTAAATTACCCGACCATAGTATCTTATTCCACAGATATAATAACAGGCAAATAATGAGCACAGATACAATAGAAGTTACTCTTACACAATCTCCAACTGAATTATATAAAATACTCAAGTTTGAAGGTTTAGCATCTAGCGGTGCTGAAGCTAAAATAGTTATTTCCCAGGGTTTAGTCACTGTCAATGGCAATGTGGAAACACAAAAGCGTAAGAAGATTGTTAATGGTGACGTGATCACATTCAATGGTGACACCTTACATATTATTGGCTAACACTAGGGGCTACTGATCTTTGGAGGATATTTCTATTTTTGAGTTATTTTTTCATCTATCAAGACAGAAAAGAGGACGTTTAGTCATTCTAAACGCCTTTTTTCTAACGCAGATAGAGGGAAAAAGAGCCAATAATAGTTTATTATCCAAAGATCAACAGCCCCTTAGGTCATATCATTGATATAATGGGCGGCTTAAATTTATCCAACTGAGGAAGTAACATGGCTAAAGCAACAGCACGACACATTTTGGTAGATAGTGAAGAAATCTGCATCGAACTTAAAAAAGAAATTGAACAAGGTGCAGACTTTGCCAATGTTGCAAAAGAACACTCATCTTGCCCTTCTGGCGCATCAGGTGGTGATTTAGGTGAGTTTGGTCCTGGCATGATGGTGCCTGAATTTGACGAAGTTGTTTTTTCTGCACCTTTAAATACTGTGCAAGGTCCGGTTAAAACACAGTTTGGTTATCACCTTTTAGATGTGACTAGCCGCGAAGATTAAGCGTTACCTTCAAGAACACAAAAAAAGCCTTATCATTTTGATAAGGCTTTTTTGTTTTAAACCCGTTTATAGTCCGGCAAATATTCTAATAACTGCTTGCCATATGCTTTAGTCAACAAACGTCGATCTAAAATAGTGATCCGTCCGATATCAGTTTCTTTACGTAATAATCGACCACACGCTTGGATCAATCTCACACTAACTGCGGGTAATGACAGTGCCACAAAAGGTTGACCACCTGATCGTAATATCCACTCTTGTTTTGCTTGCTCTATCGGTCGTGTAAATACGGGAAATGGTAGTTTGGTAATGATGACATGGCTACAGAGTTTACCCGGTAAATCAACGCCTTCAGCAAAGCGGTCTAAACCAAATATAATACTGCCCTGCCCTGTTTCAATTCGCTGAATATGTTCAACAATCATATTCTTAGGTGATAATTTATCACCTTGTAATAGGATTAAGTCGGTAATATCATTTGGCAATTGTTGATAGATAAAGTCCATAGCCACTTTTGATGTAAACAGTACTAACGTTGCTTCTTGCTTATTAATGATGATGCCAAGTTGAGCTGCCACTTCTCGTTGCCAATCAATCACATTATCATTGGGTAATGTTTTCATTTCTGGTAAGGATAAAGTAGCTTGTTGCTGATAATTAAACGGCGACTTGACGGCTAAGAAGTGACTTTCATTAAAACGCTTTAAACCACAATCACTTCGAAATCGTTGGAACAAGCCTAAACCGCGTAATGTTGCCGACGTTAACACCGCACCATAAGCCCTATTCCATAAGCTACTTTCTAAGAAATACGCCGCCGTCATAGGGCCTGCATTAATAACTAAGGTCGTTTCCTTGGCAAACTTCTCATACGATAACCAACGTACATTGGGTGGAAAATTCGGCTTATCTTCATCCAAAAACAAGCCCATAAAATCAATTAAATAACCAAATATATTCTGCACAGTACCCACTTGTGGCAATAATACTTCTGCGACTCGATTAGGTACTTGCTGTGTTTCAATGCCATCTTTCAACCATTGAGCAAACACTTTGTAATGCTTATAAATAATATTGGCACGCTGAAATAAACCTTGGCACGCTGGAACTAAGGCATTTACCAAGGGGCTTTGCCAGTAAATTCGTGGTTCACTTAACTTGCCAGAGATAACATCTTGCACCAAATCATCACTTTCTAATAATGTTTCCATTTGCTGTAGCAAGGTAATAACCCCGGGCAAATCACGGCGTAGTTCCATCAACATAAAACCAAAATCATGCTGACGATAAGCCAATGCTTTAGTTAATTTTTTCAGCACACTATCAGCTGTTTCCGTGGTTTGATATAACTGTGCAAAGTTTAAGGCCTTTGCCGCATGATCCAATGCTTTTTGTGGCAGATTATGGGCTTCATCAAACACAAATAAGACTTCTTCAGGATTAGGTAATACTAAGCCACCACCCAAATCAGCATCACTCAACACCAAGTCATGATTGGCAATGATCACCTGTGCTGACATCATTTCACGACGTACAATATAGTAAGGGCAACGTTGATATTTTGAACAACTTTTACCAGCACAACCTTCTGAATCAGTAGATATATCATGCCAAATAGCAGGCTCTATCGAATCACTTCGGCTATCTCTATCACCATCCCATTTACCTGAATCCCACTGTTGAAATAGTTCTTTTACTCGCGATTTCTGTTTGGCTTGCTGATATTTAGCATCGACATCAAACGATAAATTTTGTTGATTAGCATCATTAACCACGCTGCTTAATTTGCTTGGACAAAGATAACGCCGCCGCCCTTTTGCTTGTATAAACTTAATCTCTTTGCCAGTAGCACTAACAAATTGAGGTAGATCCTTTTGCATAAGTTGCTGTTGCAAATTGACGGTAGCAGTACTGATCACCAGCATCTTTTTCTGCTCAAGTGCAATATCAATTGCACCGGCCAAATATGCCAACGTTTTACCAACACCTGTTGGCGCTTCAACCACAGCCATACGCTGATGTTCCGGCTGATTCATACGATCCGCAATAAATTGGCTCATAGCAACTTGCTGTGGGCGAGCCTTAAAGTCAGGCATGGAAGCTTCAATAGCGTTAAAGGTGGCTTGAACCAAAATAGTGTTACTTTTTAATTAATGTAAAGAATGTTATTTTGCTAATCATTAAGATAATGTTCAAATGTTTGAGTATATTAATACTATGTCCATCGACTCCACATCAACGATTACCACGCTATGTCTTAATCCAGCATTGGATGTAACGTATCACGTATCACAACTTATTCCTGAGCAAAAATCCCGATCTGATGCCGCGCGTCATGATCCAGGTGGTAATGGTATCAATATTGGGCGAGCATTGAAAAGAATGCAAATCAATGCACATACTTTTTGTATTGTTGCAGGTGATGTTGGACAGCTATTACAACGCCTATTAGAACATCAATTAGATAATGTCTATTACGAACATGTGGATGGTGAAACCCGCATCAACAGCACCATTATCGAATTGGAATCACAAACACAATATCAAATAACTGATTCTGGTACGCCGATCTCTGATACGCAATTGGATCGCGTGATTAATGATTTTGTAAGCTTAACCGGTCAGGGTTTTGGTATTATCACAGGTTCATGCCAACCCAATATCCCTTGTGAATTATACGCTGAGCTAGTAAGGGAAATTAATAAAAATAGCGGCAAAGCGGTTGTTGATAGCCATGGTGAATCCCTACGATTAGCCATTGAAGAAAAACCTTTCTTAATCAAACCTAACCGCTATGAATTAGAAACAATCATTAAGCGTAAACTGCCCACTATAAGTGATGTTGCCAATGAAGCGCGTCACATACAAAATCGTGGTGTTACCCATGTTTGTATTTCACTGGGCGATGAGGGTGCAATTTTAGTCAGCCCAGACAATAGTTATTATGCCAAAGCGTTAGATGTGCCGATTAATACTACAGTCGGCGCTGGCGACTCAATGGTGGCAGGCCTAGTCACAGGTTTTAGCTTACACAACGATCCTCAACAAGCATTACGTTATGGTATCGCCTGCGGTGCGGGTACGGTTATGCATCCTGGAACAGAACTTTTTTCAGGAGACGAACTCGTTAATTTTAGGCAACAAGTTGTTATTAAAACCTTAGATATTTAAGCTGGCAATAAGGTATCCACTAACATTTGTACACTACGATCACCTCTAAACTCATTTACAGCTATACGATAACGCAATAATGCATCACCACCCGCAGCGAGCCAATCAGGCTGTTGCTGTCTAAATGCCATTGCTGTTATTTGCTTGCCATTATCTAGTTCAAGGCTTAATCGAAGATGGTCTTGTTGCTGTCCTACTGCACGTATTGCTTTAACTGAAAATACACCATGAAAATGAGGTTCAGGAAACCCCTGTCCCCACGGGGCGGCGGTGGGTAATAATTCAGCCAATTCTAATACGATTTCATCAGCGGTTAATTCACCATCAGAAACTAATTCTTGCTGTAATACGACCGGATCAACTGTTTGCTCTAACGCAGATAAAAACAAGCGTTCAAATTGCTTTAAGTCTCGCGTAGCCAATGTTAAACCTGCTGCCATGGCATGACCGCCAAAACGAGTCAACATGCCCTCAGGCGCCTGACTAGCAACTAATGCCAATACATCTCGAATATGTATGCCGGGAATAGAGCGAGCTGAACCTTTTACTTCTCCTTCATTACCCGGTGCAAAGGCAATAACAGGACGATGTTGCCGTTCTTTGATTCGTGATGCTAATAAGCCAATGACACCTTGATGCCACTGCTCATCGTATAAACAATACGCTAATGGTTGGTCATCTTCTTTAAATGACATCTTTTCTAACATCGTCATTGCCTGTGTTTGCATATCTTGCTCAACATCACGGCGTTGCTTGTTGATATCATCTAATAATTGAGCCGATGACTGCGCAGTATCAATATCGTTGGTCAATAAGGTTTCAATACCAATACTCATATCTTCCAATCGTCCGGCGGCATTAAGCCGTGGTGCAATAGAAAATCCCATGTCAGATGCCGCTAATTGCCGTGCATCTCGCCCTGATATTTGGATTAAGGCATTAATACCCGCACAGCCATGACCCGCTTTTATTCGAGCAATTCCAAGATTGACTAAAGTACGGTTTAACTTATCCAATGGCACCACATCGGCCACAGTGCCTAATGCGACAAGATCTAATAAGGTATTTAATTTAGGCTCGGTAATGTGTTGTTGTTCAAACCATGCTTGTTTGCGTAATTGTTGGCGTAAACCCAATAATAAATAAAAACAAACACCGACACCGGCCATGTTTTTACTTGGAAATGTATCACCCTGTTGATTCGGGTTAATAATAGCATCGGCTTTCGGTAACTCATCACCGGGCAAATGATGATCGGTGACTAACACCTTCATACCCCTAGCATGCGCGGCTTCTACGCCTTCAATACTGGCAATGCCGTTATCAACAGTGAGTAATAAGTCAGGTTGATCTTCCGCAGGGATTTCAGCCAATAACTCAGAGGTTAAACCATAACCATGCACAAAACGGTTGGGTACAATATAGTCAAGATGTTTGGCTCCCATCGCTTGCAGACCACGAATAGCAACGGCACAGCTGGTTGCACCATCAGTATCAAAGTCAGCCACAATCATAATTCGCCACTGCTCGGTGACAGCTTGTGCAAGGAGAGTTACTGCTGACTCCATCCCTAACATTGCATCAGGCGTTGGCAAGTCTGCTAATTCATAAAATAAATCAGTCTCCTCCTTAATGCCTCGTGCTGCCAAGATCTTTCTTAAACTTTCAGGCCATGTATTTGGTAATGACTGCCAACCAGTATGATCACGTTGAATAATAGTATTTGTCATCTTCACCAAAACTTCCAGCTATCTATAGGGGTTAACGTGTAAGTACCATGATTAGGAATTTGCAAGGAAAGTTGATTTAATTTCATTGTGCGTAGCATCTGCCAAATAGGTTTCAATATTTGTTCGTCTAGTTGCTGCAGTTGCATTGGCCAATCGCCTTCAATATCAATGCACTTCATCAGCCATAAATGTGAGCCCACGGATAGCTCTGTACTATCAAAATTAGTATCAACTGTATTCGAAGATGATACTTTAGACAGGAGTTCTAACAATGAATGCTGACCTTGTACAGATTGCCATGCTTTGTGCTTGGGTTTAAATGTCCCCTGTCCCCAAAACCAAAGACTATTGATCGGTACCTTACCTTGCGCTTGGCGTTGTTGGTTGATGTCTGCATTATGTAATTGCATTTGAATTTCATTCCACAGCCGAACCCAGTCACGCCTGTCATCACCCTTAGGTAGAAACGGCTCAACAGAACGTCCACTCACATCAGGCAAAGCACTAAAATGTAAACCGGGTAATGACTTTAATTCTAAACACCATTCATCTGTTTTATATTGACTTAACGTTGCGCCAAAGTCATCCAATAAAGGCTGTATTTCAGCGATTAAAGCCGTACTTTCTTCATTGGTTAAATCTAAGTCATCACTAAACAATAAAACACGATCAAGATCAGCGTGTAGATAACAAGGATCGGCACATAATGTCATTGCCTTATCGCTTCGTAAACCGGCAACAGGTAAATCAGAATCCGTTAATGGTGTATCACTAAAATGATTCATTAGTAAACGAGCTAGCCCCGACTCATCTTCTTTGAAGCAACCTTTGGTTTTCATTTTAGTTAAATAATCAGGAAGTAATTGCCTGTTAATTTTTTGTTGTAATATTCCTGCAAGCTCAGGTATCACAATGGTTAAACTAGTCTTTCTTATTGAATGCGCCATTAATGCCTTATCATTACCACTAAACATTTTGTAAAAACTCATAATGATTCGGCAACTCTGCCCATGTTTTTGTTTCAATTAAATCATTAGCATGAGTCAATCTAAACTTAAAGTCTCTCGATCCAGCAACATCAATTGATGAACTTAATTGGCTTGCCTGCCCTAGCTCAAATAACCAATAGTACTTATCTACATTAGCAGACTTTATTTTTGCCCCAGCCTGATCATTAGTTATGTCTTGTCGCTTAACCAAGCGTACAGACGTGATTGAATAACTATATTCAATTCGTCGCTGTTCATCATCGGGGAAATAAACGACAAAAGCACAAGACGTTAATTCCCGCATCACTTCCCGCTGAACTCGTTGACTGGCACTGGTTGATTCGGGCATGTGATACCAACTTGCTTTACCTGCTCTAAAGCCCTCTAAATATGCTTTAGTTCTGTTAGATCCTAGCGCCACAGCTAAAGATAAATCCTTATACTTTGAAAGTGACATACCCGCATAAGCAATGCGTGGTGCTTCACGCACATAAAGATGATCGGCAGATTTTAACTTATAAACTTGACCATGAAGCCCAAACTGCTCAATTAAGAAATCTTTAAGCCAATGATTGCTAGAGTTCGGCAATAAAGGGAACGCCCCAATGCCAACTTCATAAATAGCCTTTTGATACGGATTTTTTGTTTCTTCACTATCAAACCAGCCAGGATATAAAACAAATGCACCAAAAATAGGACGTGTTTTCTCTTGCCATCCATCATCTGCTTTATGAATATGAATTAACGCATCTCGGTACCGATGCATCTGATTAATCGCATCATCAGGAGCATAGTCCACATCATTATCATTTATCGCAATGCGATATTTGGCATCAAAGATCCAGCGAATCTTATCACCGTTTTCAAACTCAGCTTCTAATAAAATATCGGGTTTCTGAGTCGTTATCCATGAATAAATATGACCTGCTATCGGTTTCGCTGAACGCCTAAATACAGGTTCATGCGCCAAGCGTAATTTTACGCCACCACGCTCCAAATTAAATGCTGCTCCCATTCCATCACGTAATCCAATTTCCATTTCTTTTTTATACAAAGTAGATTTTTTAGATGATATTTCTTCAAAACCTAGCTCGTCAATTAATAATCGTCTTACTTCCAGCACACACCAAACTTCATATAACTCAGCAATAGACTTCATTGAAATACTGGCATGATGACCAAACACATCAAGATAAAGTTTTAACTGCTGCCAAACTCGATATACATGAGCATAGCCTGTTTTTTGATGCAAAACTAATGACTCATTATTCAAGCCCTCATAATCACCGACTTCTCGAAAAAATGGACGTTTCAGAAAATGAACTAAAGGCTTATTCCAACCATTTAACTGATTAAAAAAAGTCTCAGATAGACGATTATTTTCAGGCGCAGACTCTTTTTCTTTCACACGAGCAACAAAAGTGGATAACTCCCGACTACATCGTACTAACACCATTTTAATAAAACGATTTTCTGGCGTATCAACAGATAAGCGCTGAGCATCTATTTGATAACGCTTTGTATATTCCTTATTTTTTAATGCCGACTGAACTTTTTCTTCTAAGCGTGGAGATAATCGTCCTTTTAACTGTTCAGCTCTTAACTTTTTTGTATTAGGTAACAAACGAGAATGTGGCGCTTGTAATATTTGTTTAATGCCTTTTTCTAAGTCTTTACGCAAACTTTCAAATTGAGCCAGCCATAATAAAGGAAACCGTTCGTGAGGCTTACGAGATCTGGCTAATTCCTGCTCTGTTTTTTGGGCAAAAGAAAATCGAAATAAAGGATACTCTTGATCAATTACCTGCTGAATCTCAGCCAGATCAGTCTCCACATCCATTTTAGTTGGCAACACTTCAAATGAAATCGCTTGGGAAACTATTTTATCTTGTAATTGATACTCTAAAACAAGCTTAAACCAACCTATATGATTACCAAAATTAATGCTTCCTCTGCATGAGTTGCCAGAATAATGAAAAGCATCCTCAACTGCCTGTAAACGATGCTTTATAACAGGAGAATCGTGTAGTTGCTTGGGATGATGAAACTGAAAATCAAACTCATACAACTTGTTTTCAAAAAATAAAACATCATCCGATGCAATATAACTAGCTTCTAATTTATCCGTATCAGCAAGATATAAAACAGGATCAAATCGAAAGAAAGTGACAGGTGATGTTTTATCTCGCTGTGCTAATGTTTTCTTTAGCTGTGTTTGAGCCGAAGTAACATCCTTGCTCCAAACAAGCAAAGTCCAATCAACCGTTTCAATATTAAGTAACTCAGGCATAAAGATTCAATAGAACAATTTTTAGCTTAAGGCCAAAAAGACGTAAAACTATTATTTTTCAAACGATCTTGCATCCAAGCTATTTTATTTTTAGATCGGCAATCTACCATTAAGACACCACCATCCATGTCCTCTCTCAACAAATCAATACGTTGATCATTCCAAATATCCGCAAGCTGATGCTCAAGCAGCTTATTTAACTGACTAAGTAGGCTATCTTCACCATCATCACCTAACTTTTCAGCATCCCCCTCAATTCTAGGCAATACCTTCGTCATTAAAAAGTCATCCCACACTGCTTGTAATTCATTCTCATCTTTAGGCTGAAAGCAAACGACAGCAAGCAATAACTCATTCAGAGCACGATAAGCCAATTCAAAAGGCGTTGTTTTTAATATTGAATTAATCGCTTCTAAAAAGGCAATACTCCTCATTCCACTTTCATCGTAATCAGCAAGGTCAACCTCATCAACCCGAGAAAGAGTCGGATAACTAAGTGCCTTAACTTTCGTCTTATCTTCAAAATAGGCACTGTAATCATTAGGAAAAAACTCACCAAAATCTAGCGTAAACGCTCGGTCAATCACCTTACGAGAAAAGCCATGTGTAGTTTCATCCATATTAACCGTACCAGCAACAATCAAATTAGGTGGAATACCAATACCATTAGCTATAAAATAACCCCATAGCGCATCATTCGCATCACCATCTAAATGTAAACTGCTTCTTAATCTAGATGCATACTCCCCCTTACCTAAAAGACTAGCATTAAGCAAAGGCTCACAAGAATACAGCCCATCATCCCACTGCCGAGTTTCAATTACCGACAAATAATCAGCAAAATATTGCTCAACAGGAGCTAAATTCATTTCATCTAAACAAAGCCAAAAAGGAACGGCATCAGACTTGTAGATTATTTCGCCTGCATCAACACCTTCTACCATCTCTTTCCAAGCCGATACAAGAAAGACTAAAAAATCAGTAACAATATACTCAGCACCGTTTGCACCTAAGCGAGAAACATAGCCTAATAAATCAGAAGGTTCATGCCAATCAGGGCGTACAGGCACCAACTGGTAGTTTGAGCCATCAGCTCTGAATTTTTGAGCCTGCTGTTTTACAAAGCGAGTTTTTCCTGTGCCAGAGATACCTGATAGGAGAATAAATGGTTTGGGGAGGGAGGTAACAGTGTCAGCAGATTCAATGCTATCCGAAAATAAAATACTTTTTAATGCAATTATTCTTTCTATTCCTTCAAACTTTGCAATTGCTTGGTTAGGGAAATGATTTGCTCCAACATAAGGGATGTCATAAAAAATAGAAGAATACTTTCTATGTATTTTAGTTCTTTTAGGGGGGATGGAATGCTCTATTATTACCCTTGGTTGAATTCTTATTTTGAAATTTCGAGGCTTACTAGAATCATAACCTTTGTCGTACGGTACTGCCGTTATCTCACCATACCCCGCCAATCCTTGCTCCCATGATATTTGGCTCTTATCCCCTCCAAAATAAATAAACACGGTATCACCCAGTTTTATATCATTTTCAAAGTTATATATATCTTTATGAATAAATTCCGCACTGCTCTGAATTTTATCAATATTTTCACTATTTGTTATTTTGACAATAAATGCTTTATCTTCCATAATTTATTTATACCTTTATATTATTGTCAATGGAGTCATATTGTTCTTGATTAAAGGAATCTACAATAGCTTTCAATACAATCTCAATTCCTACGGGAGGAATAGCCATACCAACCTGTCGTCGAACACTTTCTTTTGAACCTGAAAAGATATGACTGTCAGGAAAAGATTGTAGCCTTGCTCGCTCACGGTTAGTTAATGCTCTATTTTCACTCCAGTGATAAACATGTGTTCCACCACCTCCACTTCCTGTAACCGTATAAGATGGCTTGTCGGGATGCAACCTTTTATAGATTTGACTTATTTTTGCACCTTTTATATTTAACCTCAAGTGGGGAGGTAAAGTAGCTGTAAATGCATTTTCCCAGGGTTTAATATGTTTTAAGCGCTCAACAACAGTTGCTGATTGCCTTGTAAGTTCATTATTAGCGGCATCAGAGGCTATGTTTTTTAGTGCTTCTGATGCAGTAATAATTTTGCCTGAGGGTTTGGGAACTCGGAATTTTATATTTAGCGTGTTTTTAATTCCAACAATAATAATTCTATGCCTTCGTTGTGGAACCCCATATTCTTCAAATTTATAAAAATGTGGGGTTAGTGTGTACCCACAATCCCTAAATGAATTTAATATAAGACTCAAAGTGCCGCCATTATTTGAACTGCGCAATCCACCAACATTTTCTGCAATAAACCAGTCGGGTTGGAAGTGATTTACTGCATCAACACAATATTTATATAGCGGTCCAAATTCTCCTTCTAATCCTTTACTTTTTCCCACAATACTAAAATCGTTACATGGAAACCCAAAAGTTAAAGCATTAACTTTTTCAAACACCTCGTCTTGATCAAATTGAATAGTTTTTATGTCTTGGCAGATCACTTTCTCAGGATGGTTTGGGAAAAAGTTATTTTGATATGTTTCACAACTTTCTTTATGGTAATCAGTTGCCCAAGTATGCTTTATCGCTTCATAGCCCAACTTTTTATTAAGTATTGAAACGCCTGAAGCAATTCCACCTGGGCCAGAAAAAAGCTCCCCTAATTTAAATAACATTTATTATCCTATTTTCAAATTTAATATTTAAAGCAAATATGCTTATCACTATATTGTCTTTATTTCTTGCTGTAACTCCAACCGCTCTTCACTAATCCGCTCTTTTATACTCATTGCTGTGTGAAATAGCGTTGCAATAATAAGTTTGTCTTTGTGGATCTCAAAAAATATATAGTGCTGTTCGGCTAGGTAATAAGTAAATCGTTCACTAAACTCACTATTCTTTTGGGGCGGCAATAAACCTGAGGCAACAAGATTAATTATTCGCTCTATATTATCTAAGTAATCACGTGCTGTTTTTCTGCCCCATTTTCTAGCTGACCATTTTGCAATTTCGATGATCTTTCTTTCTGCTATAGGTGTTTTGACTATAGAAAGTGGTTTACTGGGCATTTTCACTATCTATTTCATTAAATGCACGCTCGGTGAGTTCTTGCATATTAAAGCTTGATAGTTGCCCTTGATCAATTTCTGCTTCTGCTAGTGATAATTCTTTATGCATTGCTTGCAGATAGAGTTGGCGCTCTATGTTCTTTTCGCGGTGAAGGCGTACAGCTTCTCGCATAAACTCACTAACAGAGTTATACAAACCACTTGAAACTTGATTCTTAGCATAAAGCTCAAGTTCTGGGGTAAGAGATATATTAGTACTCATTAGGTGCTCCTTCTGTTTTCATTAAATTATGGTTGCACAGACATGAAATGTCAATGATTGACATTATTACTCATTCACTAATACTTGACGAATAAAAGGAATCGTTAATCGACGTTTTGATACCATAGAGGCATTATCTAGTCGTTGTAATACTGACATTAACACCTTAATATCACGACTATAATGACGTAATAAATACTGAGCGACATCCTCTGGCAGTTCTAAACCGCGACTTTTCGCCTGTGAAATTAAGGCCTGTTGCTTGCTATTATCATCTAAAGAATCAAGCTGATAGACTAAGGCCGTTGCCATTCGCGATCTTAAATCAGCTAATGTAAATGCAATTGTGGCTGGATTATGTGTCGCAGCGACTAGAAGCTTACAACCAGAATGCTGTAAACGGTTAAAACAATGAAATAACGCTTCTTGCCAATCGGCTTTTCCGGCAATGGCATCTAGCTCATCAATACATAATAAATCTAACTGCTCTACTGATTGCAGTATTTCTGGTGATGCTGTTTCCACAAGCTCTGCTAACGGTAAATAAAGCGACCTTTTAGAATAGTGCTCCGTTGCCGCAAGCAATAAATGCGTTTTACCACAAGGTTCATGGCCCCATAAATAGATAAAATCACACTCTGATTGTTCTAAACCAATAAACAACTGCTTTAATTCAGGCTGCTGAAAGTAGAAATTATCGAAACGATAGACATCTTGCGGATTTAATCGCAATGGAAGTTGTGTTGCTAATGACTGCATATAATTATCTATAAAGCTGACTAGCCAAATAATGCTGGTGTGTATGGCGGAGTAATACCATAATCACAGCGGCGACAGGCAAGGCTAATAATACACCTGTAAAACCAAATAATTGACCACCGGCTAATACAGCAAAAATAACGGCGACAGGATGTAAACCAATACGTTCACCCACAAATCGAGGCGTTAATACGACCGCTTCAATCACTTGAGCCACACCAAATACCAACGCCACCATTAATACGGGTAACCATTCATGAAATTGGAAGAAAGCCGCCACACCTGCCAAGCCGATACCCACGATTAAACCAAGATAAGGTACAAAACTAACGATACCGGCAATAACACCTAATAATAAGGCCAACTCTAAACCAATCATCGCCAAACCTACCGTGTAAATAGTGGCTAAAACCAACATAACCATTACTTGACCACGAATAAATGCCGCCAACATATCATCACATTCTAAGGAAAGTTTAATCACCTTATCTGCTTGTCGACGGGGTAGTAACTCCCTAACTCTGGCGACGATTAAATCCCAATCTCGTAACAAATAGAATGTCACCACCGGGATTAAAATAAGATTAACCAACCACTGTAATAGCATCATACCTGATTGAGTCATATAGCTAACAATGCCACCGGCCACTTGCCCAATTTCAGCCCAATAACTTGCAACAGCTTGTTTTACGGTATTGATATCAAATAAATCAGCAGGTAATCCTATCGTGTTTAGCCAAGGTTCCACAGTTGAATGGACTAGGGTTAAATACTCAGGTAAGCGTTTAAATAATGCGGCTATCTGTGAAACCAGCATTGGTAATAAAACAAAGAGTGCTAATAAAAACACGAGTAACAATACAGAAAAAACAATGGAAACCGAAGCTGTTCGAGATAATTTCTTTTCTTCTAACTTATCAACAATCGGATCGCCTAGATAAGCCAATAATGCTGAGACAAAAAATGGCATCAAAACGGGAGATAGTAGATAAAACACCCACCCACCCAAGGCTAAACTGATTATTAAAAATAATTTATTACTGTCCGACATCTCTATCCCTTAGTTTTAAGGTAACAATCGATAATTAAATGAATCTTCAGCTAAATAAGATTCAGAAACAAGCACACGATCAATAGCCAATGTTTGATTAAAGATTGTTAAATCACCTTTAAGAGAAAGTGTGATATTGAGTTTGTCAGTCGACAAATTAGATACATTTACATCGGAGACATACTGCAAGCCCGTCAAATAAGCGACTAATCGTGAATAATCCGCATAGTCGCGAACATGACTGATCTGCAGAGATAACTTACTACTATCGCGATTATTACTCACAAGCTGAGAAAAACGTCTTGCTAAACGATCGGCAAGCTCATTAATGCCTGCTTGGATCGCGGTGTGCATATCACCTCGAGATTGCCATTTCTCTGTCTTACCATTAATCAAACTCTGCCAACGAATTTTCACAGCACCATTCGTATCAATGAGTGCGCTAGCCATTAAAATAACCGGACTACCATAACGATCAGATGCGCGTTCAATAGGATCTGAAAATCCTGCCCAAAGATCCGCAAATTGCACTTTAGTTTGATCTTGCAAGTCCATTACAGGCATTAATATTGGTAGTCCTCGCAGTTTTACTGCCAGTTGCAATGACTTCACTATTTTTTTATTCGCATCATCGTTACTGACAATTGTTCGCGATTTACCATTATCTACGGCAAGCCAAACTAAGACTTCTGGGCGCGATTTCCCCCACAACGGCAAGGCTAAACTAGTTAATTTCTGATTTAAACTTACCTCATTAAAGGTCAAAACCAGCTCTAAACGTTCAGGTTCTGTCACATCATCACTCAACTTATTCACCTGCTGATACTGATATTGCTGAATTAACGTATCTGCTTGTGACAATAATGATGAAACATCCACCACATCCAAAGCAGCACGGTCACCCACCACTTTCAACAAGACTTGCTGTAAAGCCTCTGGCGCAGCTTGCAGGCGCTCTTTTTTCCCCTGAGTTGCCACAGGAACGTGAGATTGGTATAAATTAGCAACATCTACAGCGGAAACATCTGTTGCGATCAGTAAAATTAGAACAAAAAATAATCTATGCATTGTGGTATTCTATCACGCTGTTTTTATGTGTATACCCCTCAGGAAATTAGAATGGCAAATAGTGCTGACTCAACACCCTCTTCATTAAGTTATCGCGATGCAGGTGTCGATATTGAAGCAGGTAATGCTTTAGTTGATCGTATCAAACCCTTAGCGGCTAAAACACGCCGTCCCGGTGTCATGTCAGGGCTTGGCGGTTTTGGTAGTATGTTTGAATTACCAACCGATCGCTATAAACATCCAGTTCTTGTATCAGGAACAGATGGTGTTGGCACCAAACTTCGTCTTGCTATTGAATCTGGTATTCACAATACAATCGGTATTGATTTAGTCGCAATGTGCGTTAATGACATCATCGTTTTAGGTGCTGAACCACTATTTTTCCTTGATTATTATGCAACCAGCAAACTTGATATTGATGTAGCAACATCCGTTGTATCAGGTATCGCAGATGGTTGTCTTCTTGCTGGTGCAGCCCTCGTTGGTGGTGAAACGGCTGAAATGCCAAGCATGTATCAAGAAGGTGATTATGATCTTGCTGGTTTCTGTGTTGGTGTTGTTGAAAAAGACAATGTGATCGATGGTAGTCAAGTCGCGGCTGGCGATGTATTAATTGGTTTAGCATCATCAGGTCCCCACTCGAATGGCTATTCATTAATTCGTAAAATTCTTGAACGTAGCCAAGATGATTTATCAACACCGTTTGCAGGAAGTACGCTGGGTGAACTCCTACTAACTCCAACAAGAATTTACGTTAAGTCATTACTTCAACTTCATGAAAAAATTAATATTCATGCGCTATCTCATATTACTGGCGGCGGTTTATTAGAAAATATTCCTCGTGTATTGCCCGATAATGTCCAAGCTATTATTGATGCGAAAAGCTGGCAACGTCCTGCTATTTTTGACTGGCTACAAGAGCAAGGTAATGTGATTGATGAAGAGATGTATCGTACCTTCAACAATGGTATTGGTATGGTTATCGTAGTTGCTAAAAAAGATGCTGAACAAACATTATCATTACTGACCAATCTTGGTGAAACCGCTTTCCAAATTGGTCATATTGAAACATCTGATCAGACAACACCACATGTTGTTATAAAATGAACACAGGCGATAAACCTTCTATTGTTATCCTGATCTCAGGTCGCGGTAGCAATATGATATCTATCGTCAAAGCCGCACAAGATGGACAACTACCCGTTACGATTGCCGCTATTATTAGTAACCGTCCAGATGCCGCAGGTCTTGAATTTGCTCAACAAGCAGGCATCAAGACTGCGATTATTAATCATAAAGACTTCGACTCTCGTGAGTCTTTTGATCAAGCTTTAACTAAAGAAATAGACACATACTCCCCTACTTTAGTTGTTTTGGCCGGTTTTATGCGAATATTAACCACAGAATTTGTTGACCATTATGCTGGCAAATTAATTAATATTCACCCGTCATTACTTCCTAAATTCAAAGGCTTGGATACACATCAACGTGCCATTGATGCTGGTGAAAAAGAACATGGTGCCAGTGTTCATATTGTAACGGCTGAACTTGATGATGGCCCCGTGGTCTTACAAGCACGAGTAGCTATTTTATCAAATGACACGGCAAGTACATTGGCGGCTCGGGTGCTTGAACAAGAGCATCAACTTTACCCCAAGGCCATTAAACAACTTATCAGCTAACATTTATGATAAAAATAATTAGCTTTATCTTACTCGGCATCACATCGCAATGCGTATTGGCACAAGATATTCCTGATTTTTCTGCTAACTACTTGGTTAGACTTAATGGACTACAAGCAGGTGAACTTAAGCAATCCTTATCAACCAATAGCGATAATGTTCGAGTCTTTAAATCCACAACCCAAGCCAAAGGTGTTTTCGCCTATTTCAAACCGGATTTAGTTGAAGAAACTAGCCACTGGCAGTATAAAAATAATGCCATATTACCTCAATCTTATCTTTATCAACGAACAGGCGGTAAAAAAGAAAAATACCTTAGTCTTAGTTTTGATTGGCTCAATATGCAGGTATTTATTGATGATAAAAAGCAACCTTGGCAGTTAGAAATAGAGAAAAACACCTTGGATAAGCTGGTCTATCAGCTGGCTCTAATGTCCGATCTTGCTGAACACAAAACCAAGCTGAATTACCGTATTGCGGATGGCGGCAAGCTTAAGGATTATAAAATAAACATTCTTGGGGAAGAGCTGATTACTACACCTCTCGGTAATATCCACACAATTAAACTCAAACGCGAACGCACCCGTTCAAAAGGACGAGAAACCACATTATGGTGTGCACCAGCCTTGAACTATCTACCGGTTAGACTTGAACATACTGAAAAAGGGGGCACCATCTTTACTGCGGAATTACGCCGATTAAAAGGTATTTCAATAAAAAATGCATTTACACCTTTTCGTCGCCATACAGATTACTAACCCACTTGATAACACAAACACAATTTGAGACCTTTGCACGATAAGTATTTTTTGTCATAACAAGGCGAAAATAGTCGAAAAAGCACAGTTTACTAATGTGAATGAGCATTTTTAGACTGTTTTTAACGCAGGTATATGGCAGAAAAAACGACTCGTGAAAAGGTTCTCAATTTAAATACTTAACGTAAAAAAGGTAACACAATGAAACGTATTTTTTTATTTATTATGACTAATATTGCCATTATGGCGGTTCTGAGCATTACGCTAAGACTACTTGGTGTCGATAGTATTCTTGCAGAAAACGGCTCTGATCTTAATATTCAGGCGCTTGTTATACTTTCGGGTGTTATTGGCTTTGGTGGTTCATTGATTTCATTACTGATTTCCAAGTGGATGGCAAAACGCATGACGGGGGCCGTTGTGATCACTAATCCATCAACGAATATGGAAAAATGGTTAGTAAATACTGTTGAAAAACATGCAAAAATTGTCGGTATAAAAATACCTGAAGTAGCTATCTTCCCATCATCAGCTATGAATGCATTTGCCACCGGTGCATCGAAGAACAACGCCTTAATGGCAGTATCTCAGGGCTTGCTAGATAATATGGCTCAAGGCGAAATAGAAGCAGTTGTCGGCCATGAAATGAGTCATATTGCTAATGGTGACATGGTGACATTGGCATTAATCCAAGGTGTTGTGAATACCTTTGTGATCTTTTTATCACGCATTATCGGTCATATTGTCGATAGAGTGATTTTAAAAAACACGCGAGGTCATGGCATTGGCTATTTTGTTACGGTGATGGTGTCTCAAGTTGTACTATCCATATTAGCATCAACCATTGTGATGTATTTTTCCAGAAAACGAGAATTTATTGCTGATACCGGTGGTGCAGATTTAGCAGGCCATCAAAACATGATCAATGCACTTAAACGTTTAGGTCAAGTAGAACCAGAAGCATTGCCAGAACAAATGGCGGCGTTTGGTATAAATGATAAAGGCGGCTTTATGGCCTTATTCTCATCACACCCTCCGATTGAAGCTAGAATAGAAGCCTTAGAAATTCGTGCGAAACGTTTATCTTAAGACCATTCAATCCACTCCGTCATTCCCGTTTACACGGGGATGACCTGAGCTACATTATCAAATAATGAAACATTATGAGCACTAAAAAAGAATTTAAAATCATTAAGGAAACAAACGTTCATAGCGGATTTTTCACTATGAAGGAGTTTGAACTTAAACATACTTTATACAATGGTGGATGGAGCAACACCATTACCCGCGAACTCTTTCATCGTGGTAATTGTGTTGCTGTGCTTCTTTATGACCCTAAGCGAGATGAAGTGGTCATTATCGAACAGTTCCGTGTCGGTGCCATGCAAATGCCAGATCAAGCCTGGTTATTAGAAATTATCGCTGGGGCAATTGAACCGGGAGAAACCGCAGAAGAAGTTGCTTATCGCGAATCAATTGAAGAAGCGGGTTGTGAAATACAGGAACTTATCAAAATTAATGATTTTTTCACATCGCCAGGCGGCACCTCAGAATTATTAACGCTATTTTGTGGCAAAGTTGACACGACTAATGTCGGTGGTATTCATGGTTTAGATCATGAAGATGAAGATATTTCAGTCACCACCTTGAAATTTGATGCCGCTTATCAACACTTATTGGATGGTAAAATTTTATCCGCCATACCGATTATCGCCATCCAATGGCTCTATATCAATCGTGGTGATTTACGCCAAAAATGGTTAAGCTAACGCTTCAATCGCGTAATTAACAGTCAAGCAATGTGAATGCCCAGCTTTCACAACTACTTTGTCACATGCCGTATTTGCCGCTTCAATACAGATAAACTTTTTGTAGTCATTGTCAGCCAAATCCGTCATTTCTATCGATTTGGCAGGTCCTGGATTCCAAATAACAGCCGTTGTTGATTTAGGTGACGAGATCCGTATTTGGCGATTGAAAACAGGATCTCTTAACAAAACATTATGCTGAAGTGAACCATAAATACGATCAAACTCACCATCAATAGAGATATTACCTTGTTGTTGCCCTTCGCCAAACCCCGTTGTTTTATCAAGGTAATGCGTTCCATCTAGGCCTATAATTTCAATTTCATTGACATCACCGACTGCTAAATAGCTATGCAATGCTTGTGAAATAGTAAAATCTTGTTCATCTAAATTAGACGTTGTTAATGCCATTGACAGCGTTTCACCAACGATAATTTCAAGTTGTAAATTAAACTTATATTGCCAAATTTCTTGGCTGTGTTGATTATGACCAATATTTAAGATGATTTTGGTACTGCCATCAAGCTGTTGCTGAGTTGCAGCGACATTCCACTGCTGATCACGAACAAAACCATGTGCTGGCACACCATCATCAGAAAACCACGGCCAACAAACTGGTACACCACCTCGAATAGCCTTGCCTTGTTCATAATTAGCCTGTTCGCTGACAAATAATAATGGTTCGGCACACTTATTTTCTTTATAAGATAAGACATGACCTGAATAAGTCGAAATTAATGCTGTTGCATGATCATTATTAACTTCGATCATCACAAAACCACCCGCCCCCGTCACAAAACGAACATGCGCGGCTATTGCAAAGTCATTATTTAATGTTTCTAAATTTAGCATTTATTATTTATTATCTATTCCAACAAACTCAATGAAAAATGCGGGCATAAAGCCCGCATTCGTGATATTAAAAAATAAGTTTTTTTGTTCAAGTACAAAGCGAATAAATATCGAGAACCGGAATGTATGATGATACATGAGGATCACAGATCATTTTATTCAACGCAGTAATTGGGCAAAAAGACCATTTTTTTAGTGGTGATGACCACCCTCACCGTGGACATGACCATGTTCTAATTCTTCTTTTGATGCTTCACGTACTTCACGAATTTTCACATCAAAATTTAGATGAATTCCTGCTAAAGGATGATTACCATCAACAGTGATCATTTCTTCACCCATTTCGACAACAGTCACCATGACAGGACCATCATCTGATTCAGATTCAAATTGCATACCCAATTCAATATTATCAATACCACCGAATAATTCTTTCGGTACTTCCTGCTTCATATCTTCAACACGTTCGCCATAGGCATCTTTAGGTTCGATACTCGCTTTAACTTCATCGCCCGCTTCTTTACCTAATAATGCAGCTTCTAGACCTGGAATGATATTACCCATACCCTGTAAATAGGCTAATGGACCCGCACCTTTAGAGCTATCAATCACTTCACCATCATTATCAGTTAAGGTGTAATCAATCACAACTACGGTATTTTCTGCTATTTTCATTTTTATTTCCTTCGAAAATTAATCATATAACTGCGGCTATTTTACCACATCGTTTATTCGAAACGCCAAAATCGTTTACCATACTTAGTTTTAATACGATAAAAACCAAATTCACATACTATGACTCAGTTAATACTTTTCAATAAGCCCTTTGATGTGCTGACTCAATTTACCGATGAGTCTGGTCGTCAGACATTAAAAGACTTTATAAATATTGCTAATGTTTATCCTGCTGGTCGTTTAGATCGAGATAGTGAAGGTTTAGTTCTGCTAACTGATTCTGGCGCTTTACAACATATTATTAGCGATCCAAAACATAAACAGGAAAAAACCTATTGGGTGCAAGTTGAAAAGATTCCTAGTGATGATGCCTTGGAACAATTACGCCAAGGTATTGAATTAAAAGACGGTCTAACGCGCCCAGCTAAAGCACGATTGATTGATCCGCCCACACTTTGGCAACGTCATCCGCCAATACGTGAACGGCAGACAATTCCCACCCAATGGATTGAATTAAAAATCACTGAAGGTAAAAACCGCCAAGTTCGCCGTATGACTGCCGCTATTGGTCATCCAACTTTACGTCTTATTCGTTACGCTATTGGTGACTTAAACCTCGATCAGCTGGATTCTGGACAATGGCAACAAGTTTCCGTGCCCGAATCCATGCTGTCCATGATAAAATCATCGGATAAAACCACAAAAAAACGGCCCAGTCATCGTCGTAAAACCAATCAAAGAAAATCAAACCATGTCAGAACAAAATAAAAACAAAGTTGTAGTCGGTCTTTCCGGCGGTGTAGATTCTTCCGTTGCCGCGCTTTTATTACAACAGCAAGGTTTTGATGTTGAAGGCATGTTCATGAAGAACTGGGTCGATTTTGCCGAGGAAAGCGAATGTACTATCGCCGACGATCGTAATGATGCGAATTCTGTTGCCGATAAAATCAACATTCCTTTCCATGAAGCTAATTTTGCCGTGGAATATTGGGATTATGTATTCAAAAACTTTTTAGATGAATACAAAGCAGGTCGCACGCCTAATCCTGACATTTTATGTAATCGTGAAATCAAGTTTAAAGCCTTTTTAGATCACGCCTTACAACTTGGCGGCTATATGATTGCAACTGGGCATTATGCCCGGGTTGAGGAACGAGACGGTGTCTTCCATTTATTAAAAGGCATGGATCACAATAAAGATCAAAGCTACTTTTTATATACCTTAGGGCAAGAACAACTTTCTCGCACCCTCTTCCCTTTAGGTGAGCTACCTAAACCAGAAGTACGCCGGATCGCTGAACAAGCAGGTTTTATTACCCATGATAAAAAAGACAGTACTGGTATTTGTTTTATTGGCGAACGTCGTTTTCGTGAGTTTTTAGGCCGCTATATTCCCGCCCAGCCCGGAGAAATGCAAACACCCGAAGGCGAGCTTATTGGCAAACATTCTGGTCTTATGTATTACACACTCGGTCAACGACAAGGTTTAGGCATTGGTGGACGTAAAGATAGCTCTGGTGAACCGTGGTTTGTTGCGGGTAAAGATATGGAAAATAAGATCCTCTATGTCGTACAAGGCGATCACCCTTGGCTACATAGTCAATCGTTAAAAGCAGAACAATTATCATGGGTGGCAGGACATCCCCCATCATTTCCCTGCAAAGCCATGGCTAAAACACGCTATCGCCAACCCGATCAAGCCTGCATTATTACGCAAGATGATGATGGTTTAATTCATGTTGAATTTGAGCAACAACAACGTGCCGTCACACCGGGGCAATCTGTTGTATTTTATCTTGATGATGACTGTTTAGGTGGCGGTATTATTGTCAGCACCGATGCGCCAGGTATTCACCCATGAGTAATCAACAACCTGATCGGGTAATTGCCTTGGCTGCAATGCTACAAAGCCTTACCTTAGTCCAACAAATTGCTGAAACGGGCCAGCTTGATCAAGCAGACTTCGAAACCTTATTAAATAGTCTTCTTGCTACCGATTCGCCAACAGCAGAGGCTGTTTATGGTAGTGTAAGTCAATTAAAAACGGGGCTAAAACAATTAAACCGTCTACTCTCTAAAAGTAAAGATAAACAGGATGTCGCACTATTACGTCATGCCGTTAGTCTATTACACTTAGAAAAACAATTGGCTAAACGCCCGGCTATGTTTGATTTAATTAGCCGAGAAATCGATCAAATTCCTCAACAAGTCGACTACTTTGGTGACATTAACAATCCACAAGTTATTGCCCGCCTTGCTGATATTTATCATCGTACAATCAGCGAACTAACACCACGAATTCATGTGCATGGTGACCCTGTTTTTTTACAAGCACCAGATAATGTAAATCGAATTAGAGCCTTATTATTAGCGGGTATTCGTGCCGCCATTTTATGGCGACAAAAAGGCGGTCGTCGTTGGCATTTTATTTTTCAATCTAGCAAAATGTTACAAACATCGACCGAACTTTACCAATCCATCCGTTAATTTCCCTTAGAAATTTCATAGGGTGGAAGCTTTAAATGCTTTTCACCTATTTCATAGATTGTTTCAGCCGATCCTACGATTAAATTATCAGGTGGACACGCCACTTTATGATCTTTATTTGGATAGTCTGCTTGCGATAAGACATGCCGAATCGCGTTTAAGCGTGCTCGTTTTTTACAATCAGATTTAACAACCGTCCAAGGCGAATCTTTAGTATCGGTATAAAAAAACATCGCTTCTTTGGCTTCAGTATAGTTATCCCATTTATCAAGTGACGCCAAATCAATATCACTTATTTTCCACTGTTTCAATGGGTCTTGCTGGCGCGATGTTAATCGGCGGAACTGCTCATTACGACTGATTGAAAACCAGAATTTAATCAACTTAATGCCACTACGAGTAATCATACGTTCCATCTCAGGTGCTTGCCGCATAAACTCTAAATATTCTTGTGCAGTACAAAATCCCATCACTCGTTCAACGCCGGCACGGTTATACCATGAGCGATCTAATAAAACGATTTCACCTTTAGTAGGAAGATGCTCAATATATCGCTGAAAATACCACTGTCCCCTTTCCCGATCATCGGGTTTTTCTAATGCGATAACCGGAGCACCACGTGGATTTAAGTGTTCGGTAAAACGTTTAATCGTGCCACCTTTTCCTGCGGCATCCCGACCTTCAAAAATAATCAGATATTTTTGTCCGGTTTCCTTCACCCAGTGCTGAAATTTAGCTAGTTCAATCTGTAAAAGCTTCTTTTCTTTTTCATATTTCTTTTTATTCATCATTTTTTCATACGGATAATTAGCCGTAGGAAAAATTGCTTTTTTTGATAGGCTATTAATTTCATCAAGAGGCGCCAAATAACTCGTTCCCTCATGCGCTAATGAAACATTAAGTGCATCTTCTGTTTTTTGTGTCATAATTTAATCCTGTAAATTAAGAAATACCTTCTATTTCCCGTAAAAATTTAAAATCACTTTGAGATCTTTTCACATAGGTATGGAAGAAAAGACAACTCGTGTAAAACTCTCACTGTACTTGAAATAACTGGTGACAACTTACACATGAGGCACTTACCAGTCTTAACACTTTATATGCATCATTTATATTGCCTTTGTTTGCCACCGCCAACACCCATTGAAGATTCAGCAATATCAGCAGCACTAGATGAATCATTTTCTGCTAATGCAGCAACAATTAAATCTAACGCCTCCATATGGCCTCGCATATTTTTCAAGAACATTTGTTTTATTTCTGCTGGAATTTCAACAATCTGACGAGTGTCATCATATATATTTTTTAGCCATAGGTGATGTATTGAATGTTATGACAGCTATAAGTAGAACAATATCCTTTTTCATGTCAATTACCTTATTTTAAATTCAAAGAGTCCTTTTAGTATATTAGCATTTTATAATAAGCAAATCTTCTATAAATATTAAGATTTTTGATTCTCACTCTTTTAGAAAGCTTGGCCTAGATAGAATAAGAAAATAGGCCGTCGATAATCCGGCTGAACCAAATATCATACACATCACCACAATTTGATAATGCGCCGCAGTCACAGGCGATACACCGGATAATATCTGCCCGGTCATCATGCCAGGCAAGGCCACCAACCCAACGGCAAATAATGAATTAACCACCGGAATAAAGGCCGCTTGAAAAGCAATCGTTCTGGCTTGTTCATAAGGCACATCACGCTCTATTTCAGCATTCAAGCGTTCAGCCGCCAAACTGACGCTATTCATCGAGTTAGCGAAAATCATACCTGCTAATGGAATCATATATTTTGGCTCAAACCACGGATCTAGCGTGATAACACCTTGAGTAATCAATATTAAGGTAAAACCACCACCGACCGTAATCGCTAAAAAAGCATGACGAAAAAGCACCATTCTTTTATTTTTAATTGTTCCTAATGCGATCCAACTTGCCGCGGTCACCATCACCAACATCGCCAGTACCACCAACCAAGCACTTTCAGCCTGAAAAATCGTGGTTAGCACATAACCCACTAACAATAATTGCACCAACATTCGAACGACCGAATAAACAGCATTTTCTACATTCAATGACCAGCGATACAAAATCACCAGTACAATCAAAACAGGAATAAAGGCTATCGTTAAATTTGAAAACGAAATAATTTGAAGTGATTCGTTCATGACACTAGAACAATGATTTAATAATTGAACTTATTGAAAATGAACATTTCAGTAACACAAAAGGAAGTGAAAAAAGAAACAGCGTGAGCAATCTAGAATGTTTTCTAAAAAACGCATACGCCTTACCTTGTTTTTTTAATACTAATACATAGACACTGACAAATAAACCAATCACAAAAAAATCAAAGCCCAGCGCAATTAACTTACTCACCATAATTTAAACTTTCTCAAAAACAGGATAATTGTCTACGACAATCAATAAAGCGATCTATTATACTATTGATGTTAATGCTAAACTCAATTTCAATTGATTTAAATATGGAAAAAAAAATGGAAACAGAAAATAAATGCGCCGCTTATCCACACGAGTTTTTGATGACAAATTTATCTGTTTTTCATCTATTAGTACCCTTTGTTGCCTTAAGTAGTAACTACACTACTATCATTCTTGTTATCTCTTTTGGCGCGTCGATATTGAGTTTACTATGGATAGTTAAAAAAGCCCGCATCACCTGTTGTACCAGTTCAAAGGATAGTCCTTTGATCAAAGCCCACTGGCAACAAGCATGGAAACGCAGTAAATTATTACTAATTGGTTATGCAATATCTGTAGGCGTATTACTGGTAGGTTGGTTCATTGCTTCGTCACAAGCAGATCCCAATATGTTCGATATTCTACTAGCAGTGTTTAGCTGGCTTGCAGTCATACCGTTAGTCTTTATCGTCTTTGGTTTGTTTGTGCTATCTACAGCATCTTCGACACGTGCTAAGCAAGGTCAATTTCCTAGAAAATCAGCATTCTCTCTAGGTTCAGAAACAGAATAATAGATTGAAAAAGCCACAAAGCGAGTTATTTAAAGTTGCTTTGTGGCTTATCTATTTAACTTACAGAAGATTTATACTCGGCCATTTCATTGAAGTTAAGATAACGATATATCTCGTCTGACATAGGTTCAATTCCCGCCACTTTTTCTTGGTATTCAGCTACGGTTGGTAGTCGTCCTATGCTGGCAACTACTGCCGCGAGTTCTGCTGACGATAGATACACATCTGCACCATTACCTAAACGATTAGGGAAGTTACGTGTTGATGTTGAAACAACCGTTGCATTATCTGCAACCCTTGCTTGGTTACCCATACATAATGAACAACCCGGTGTTTCTGTTCGTGCGCCTACGCGACCAAAGATACTGTAAATACCTTCTTCCTGTAGTTGATGTTGATCCATTTTAGTGGGTGGAGCAATCCATAATTTAGTCGGTAGGTTACCCATATTTTCGAGCACTTTACCTGCTGCACGATAATGGCCGATATTGGTCATACATGAACCAATAAAGACTTCATCAATTTCGATTCCAGCAAGCTCAGATAAGGGTTTAATATCATCAGGATCATTCGGACACGCTAATAATGGCTCGGTGATTTCATTCAAATCAATTTCAATTATTTCCGCGTATTCCGCATCGGCATCACGTTCTAATAATTGCGGATCAGCTAGCCATTCTTTCATTGCATCAATACGACGTTGCAATGTCCGTGCATCTTGATAACCATCGACAATCATCCACTCTAACAATGAAATATTAGACTTTAAGAATTCGATAATCGGTTCTTTATTCAAATGAACCGTACAACCATTAGCCGATCGCTCTGCTGAGGAATCAGATAATTCAAATGCTTGTTCAACTTTTAGGTTAGGCAAGCCTTCAATTTCTAATACACGACCGTTAAAGACATTCTTCTTACCTTTTTTCTCAACAGTAAGCAGACCTTTTTGAATCGCCACATAGGGAATGGCATTAACCAGATCACGCAACGTAATACCCGGTTGCATTTCACCTTTAAAACGTACTAATACTGACTCTGGCATATCTAAAGGCATCACACCTAATGCCGCAGCAAAGGCCACTAATCCAGAACCTGCTGGGAAACTAATACCAATGGGGAAACGGGTATGTGAATCACCGCCAGTACCGACTGTATCAGGCAATACCATACGATTTAACCATGAATGGATCACGCCATCACCCGGACGTAATGACACGCCCGCACGTGTGCTAATAAAATCAGGTAATGAATGCTGTAGTTTAATATCAACAGGTTTTGGATAGGCTGCAGTATGACAAAAAGACTGCATCACTAAATCAGCTGAGAAACCAAGACAAGCCAGTTCTTTTAACTCATCACGTGTCATCGCGCCTGTTGTATCTTGTGATCCAACCGTTGTTACTTTAGGCTCACAATATGTGCCAGGACGAACAGCTTCAACACCACAGGCCTTACCCACCATTTTCTGCGCTAAGGTAAAACCTTTACCCGTATCAGCGGGAGCAATAGGACGCAAAAACACATCAGAAGGTTCTAAACCCAATGTTTCACGCGCTTTATCGGTTAATCCACGGCCAATAATCAGTGGAATACGACCGCCGGCACGCACTTCATCCGCCAATGTTGTTGGGCGCATTTCAAATGTTGAAATCGTATCACCCGCTTCATTGGTGATCTTACCGTCAAAAGGATAAATGGTAATCACATCACCGGTATTGAGACCATTCACATCACATTCAATTGGCAATGCACCTGAATCTTCGGCTGTGTTATAGAAAATTGGTGCAATATTACCACCGATGACTACCCCGCCTTGGCGTTTGTTCGGTACAAAAGGAATATCATCACCCATATGCCAAAGCACCGAGTTGATGGCTGATTTACGAGAAGAACCTGTACCAACCACATCACCGACATAGGCTAATGGATAGCCTTTTTTCTTTAATTCGGTAATATCATCTAAAGGCGTGTCCATGGTATTAATTAGCATTGCTTTGGCATGCAACGGGATATCAGGACGACTCCATGCTTCAGTTGCAGGCGATAAATCATCGGTATTGGTTTCACCCGCTACTTTAAACACGGTTAATGTCATGCTTGTCGGTAAGGCAGGTTTCGCTGTAAACCACTCTGCATCAGCCCACGATTGAACAACCCGTTTTGCATACTCATTCGTTGCTGACTTCTCAACCACATCATGGTAGGCATCATAGACAAGTAGAGTATGAGATAACGCCGCTTGCGCTGTGACTGCCGTGTCATCATTATCTAATAAATCAATCAATGGTTGAATATTGTAACCACCGCGCATAGTGCCTAATAACTCCGTCGCTTCAATGGCATCAATTAACGCACATGATACGGTACCTTTTGCCACATCCGCTAAGAAACTGGCTTTAACATAGGCCGCTTGGTCAACACCTGGCGGTACACGATGCGTCAACAAATCGACCAACTCTTGCGTTGCATCATCTTTCAGCAATACAACTAAAGCAGATACTTGCTCTGCATCTAAGGCTAGTGGTGGTAAACCGTCTTCGGCACGTTGTTCAACATGTTTTTGATATTCATTCAGCACGCAACTAACTCCAATGATTTATATATTATCAGCACATTTTAACATGCTCTCCGAAGCAAACAGCAGATCTGATATAATTTGTCATATTATTATTCCCTAAATTTGGAGTTTTCGTGGAAGACAATCTTACTTCACTTACCGCTATATCCCCTGTCGATGGTCGTTATGCATCTAAAACCAAGGCATTACGCCCTTATTTCAGCGAGTTTGGCTTATTACATGCCCGCGTTGAAGTAGAAGTACGTTGGTTACACTTACTTGGTGCAAATGCTGATATTGCAGAAGTACCTAAATTAAGCGATAACGCTGAAGAATTTCTCAACAATATGGTTGCTAATTTTTCGGTTGATGATGCCGCAGAAATTAAAGAAATTGAACGTGAAACCAATCACGATGTAAAAGCGGTTGAATACTTTATTAAACGTAAATTTAAGGCTAATGCTGAACTTGATGCAGTGAGTGAATTTGTTCATTTCGCCTGTACATCTGAAGATATAAACAATACGTCCTACGGCATTATGCTGAAAAAAGCACGTGAAGAAGTGATTTTGCCAGAAATGGATACCTTGATTGCATCAATTCGTAAATTGGCCATTGAACATGCCGAAACACCAATGATGTCACGCACACATGGTCAACCCGCCTCTCCTACTACATTGGGTAAAGAAATGGCCAATGTGGTTCACCGTTTAGAATTACAACGCACACATGTTGCTGCAGTATTATTTTACGGCAAGATGAATGGTGCTGTTGGTAACTACAACGCGCATTTATCCGCGTATCCAGATGTAGACTGGCCAATGATGGCAAATGCCTTTGTCACTGGTTTAGGCTTACGTTGGAATAAATACACAACCCAAATTGAGCCACATGATTATATGGCTGAATTATTTCAATCTATGATCCGTTTTAATACTGTCTTAATTGATTTTTGTCGTGATATTTGGAGTTATATTTCAATTGGTCACTTCAAGCAAAAAACAATTAAAGGCGAAATTGGTTCTTCAACCATGCCGCACAAAGTGAATCCTATTGACTTTGAAAATGCTGAAGGTAATTTAGGTTTAGCCAATGCTATGTTTGATCATATGGCAATGAAATTACCTATTTCTCGCTGGCAGCGTGATTTAACCGATTCAACGGTCTTACGTAATATCGGTGTTGGTTTTTCCTATTCAATCTTAGCCTATAGTTCCGCACTAAAAGGGATTAGTAAACTTGATCCTAACCCGGCATCAATGGCAGCAGATCTTGATGCGAATTGGGAAGTATTAGCTGAGCCCATCCAAACTGTGATGCGTCGTTATGGTATCGCCAACCCGTATGAAATCTTAAAAGAACTGACTCGTGGTCGTCGTGTTAATGCTGAAATCATGCTTGAGTTTATTAACGGTTTAGAGCTACCAGAAGAAGCAAAAGAAAGTTTACGCAAGCTAACACCAGCTAACTATATTGGTAATGCAGCAGAACAAGCGCGTAACTGTTAAAAATGACAAATCCTGACCTTCCAAGCAAGCAAGATAGAATCCGCTTCGAAGGTCAGGAGTCAGCAACTAAACTGGTACTGGAGTTAGCGCTGTTAGCAAAAAGACAAGTCTGTATTTTTGGACAAGATATTGATCAAATACTTTTTGGTACTAAAGAGTTTGTTAATTGCATTAGCACCTTAGCAAGAAAAAGTCATCGCGTTCAAATAAAGATCCTTGCTCATCATACGCAAATAAACATTCAAAATGGGCATCGTTTAATCGAGCTAAAACGGCGATTACCAAGCTCAATCCATATTCGTAATACCGATAGTACACATCGTGATTTACAACAAACACTCTTGCTCATTGATGACTTTGCCTATTTGATTTGTCCTAGAGCATCGCGTCATGAAGGCTCAGCAAGTCGTTATGACCGTTTAGAAGTAAGAGAACAGCAGGCTTTATTCAATACATTATGGGAACTGGCAACGCCTGATCTTAATATTCGAGAGTTAGGAATATGAAGAGTTTATTCTTTGTTATTGCCTTGTTAATGTCAAATATCAGTATTGCCACGCCTAAAATTGAAACTATTCAACTTAATCATCGTTTAGCGACAGAATTATTAGCTGAAATACGGGATTTTTTGCCCGAGGGTGTACCTGTTCGTGCATTTAATAATTTCATTATCATTAAAGCCGAGTCGGATGTTATTAATGATATAAAGCAATTAATTCATAAACTAGATACACCATTACAACGCCTCAAAGTCAGTATATTACGAACAGATAAGAGACTGTCTGAACAACAGCTATCGCAAACTAGTGCTGATATTCTGATTGATGGAAATGATGTGTCCGGTAGGCTTTCAATCAAACAATGGTCAACGAGAGATGCTAAAAATAAAGACCAATATTATCAAGCTCAAGGCATTGCAGGTAAACGTATATTAATTATGATGGGGCAAGCGATTCCACAAAAAGAGCAGTTCCTAGCAATACTTTCTCATGGCGGTGTCGCCATTCAATCAAGCACTCGCTATATCAATATTGATAATGGTTTTCAGGCTATTGCTAGAATATTGCCTAATTATCAGGTACATATTGATATTCATCCTGTATTTGGTCAATTTTCCAAGCAAAATGGCACAATTGAACAATCTGAAATCATCAGCACACTTTCTGGCTCAGTCGGGAACTGGCTAGAACTTGGACAAATTAATAATTTAAAAAACACTGAAAAACAAGGCGCAACACGTTATCATAGCCGCCACCAGTTACAACAATTCGTCTATATCAAAATAGACGAGGTTGATTAAGACCAAAACCTTCATAAAAGAGACATCATGAATATTAAACAAGCCATTACTTCTCGTCGCTCAGTCAAGCATTATGACCCAACACATACTATGACTGATGATGAAATCAATGAGCTAATGGAACATGCTATTTTATCGCCAACTGCATTTAATATTCAGCACTGGCGCTTTGTTCAAGTACAAGACAAAGACAAACGTCAACAAATTGAGGATGCTAGTTGGGGACAAAAGCAGGTAACAGAATCATCACTTTTATTAATACTTTGTGCTGATCTTAATGCTTGGGAAAAACAGCCCGAACGCTATTGTCGAAATGCACCGCAAGAAGTTCAAGATTTTTTATTGCCTGCCATAGAAGATTACTACACCAATCACCATCAAGCTCAACGTGATGAATGTATGCGTTCAACAAGTATTGCTGCTATGAATATTATGCTAATGGCAAAAGGAATGGGCTACGACAGTTGCCCAATGGATGGTTTTGACTTTGATAAAGTAGCCAAAATTATCAACTTACCACATGATCATATTATCAATATGATGATTACTATTGGTAAGAAAAAAATAGAAGCTCGATCGCGCGCAGGTCAGCTTGCTCTTAGTGATGTTTTTCTAACAGATTCTTTTTAGATCGAGTCGTCTTTTCTGCCATACCTGTGTTAAAAATAGTCTAAAAATTCTCATTTACATTAGTAAACTGCGAATTTTTAACTATTTTTGCCTTGCTATGACAAAAAACACTTATCGTGCAAAGGTCTCCTAATAGAAACTAAAGAATCGGCATTGGCGCTTCAGAGATCATATTTCGTCCATTTTTCTTAGACATATACAATGCGCGATCTGCCCGTTGCAAGAAGCTGTCAACACCTTCAGATGGCACATAACGTGCGACACCGAAAGACATCGTAATTTGTCCCAATGGCTCGCGCGTATCTTTACGCTGAATTCGTTTAGATGCAATCTCAATACGAATAGCTTCTGCTAATTTCTTTGCATTCTCAAGAGTTGTATTTAATAGTGTAATCGTAAACTCTTCACCACCATAACGTGACACTAAATCTCGTCCTTTTACAGACTTCGTTAAGGTGTTTGCAATCACTTTAAGCACCTGGTCGCCTACTAAATGACCATGTTTATCATTAATATTCTTGAAAAAATCCAAATCACAAAAAATCAAACAAATATCTATGCCCGTATTATCAGAATCTCTAGTCATTTTTGCGAGCACTTCATCGAAAGAACGACGATTCGCTAACTTTGTTAATCTATCCGTTTTAGCTAAACGCTTACTGTCATTCAGTGCTTTTTTTAATTCATACATTTCTGTCGTTGCGATATTTAATTGTTCTGTCAACTGCATGCCAGACGACATAACGACCCGTGTTTCAACAACTAACTCTTCAATAACATCATGAACTTGCTCTCGTGTCATATCAGGATTTAGCCTTGCTAACACCTTTGAAAAGTGTTCATTGGAATGAGTACTTGAATCAACACTCCGATGTACATAGCTCAACATTTCATCAAACACACGTACAAGATCTTGGCGTAATTCTACAATCGTTATTTGCTCTTTTTCACGATCAAAAAATTGTTGGTAAAGGTCTCGACTTTCTTGATCTGTAAGTTCTTTTTTACTCTTAATTCGCTCATCAACAGCATTGTTCAGCTCAGTATTATTACCAGAAACATATTCATACCACACTGCATAATTTGCTGGCGTCATCGCAATTTCATGTTTTTTCATTAGTGGTATCGCCATTCTCATATATTCAGCGGCTTGATCTTGATACTCACTATATTCCATAATTATTTCTCCCTACTTTACGACTAGCTTAATTAAGTCTACCTGCAACACGTAGTCTTAATGCATTTAATTTGATAAACCCTTCTGCATCTTGTTGATTATAAGCACCGTCGTCATCTTCAAAAGTTGCGATTGATTCATCAAATAAGCTATTGGTATCCGATGCTCGCCCAACTACAGTAACATTTCCTTTGTAAAGTTTTATTCTAACCTTTCCATTCACAGTTTTCTGTGACTTATCTATCATAACTTGTAACATTTCACGTTCCGGAGACCACCAATAACCGTTATAGATTAGGCTAGCGTATCGTGGCATAAATTCATCTTTAAGATGGGCCGCTTCACGGTCAACAGTAATTGACTCTATTGCACGATGTGCTGGAATCATAATTGTACCTGCTGGCGTTTCATAACAACCGCGCGCTTTCATACCCACATATCTATTTTCAACAATATCTAAGCGGCCAATACCATTCTCTCCACCTACTTTATTCAAATATTCCATGACCGTTGCTGGCGTCATATCGACCCCATCAATTGCAGAAACATCACCTTTAGAATAGGTTAATTCAAGATAAGTCGGTTGGTCTGGTGCATTTTCTGGTGAAACCGTCCAGCGCCACATTGACTCTTCAGGCTCTGTCCATGGGTCTTCTAACACATCACCTTCATACGAAATATGAAGTAAATTAGCATCCATAGAATACGGTGACTTTTTACCACGTTTCATTTCAACAGGAATACCGTGTTTTTCAGCATAATCTAGTAAGCTTTGACGAGAATTTAAATCCCATTCACGCCAAGGCGCAATCACTTGAATATCAGGGCTTAAAGCGTAAGCTCCTAGTTCAAAACGAACCTGGTCATTACCTTTACCTGTTGCGCCATGTGATATCGCTTGTGCACCGACTTCAGCGGCAATTTCCACTAATCGTTTAGCAATCAAAGGACGAGCAATTGAGGTGCCTAGTAAATATTCACCTTCATAGATTGTATTGCATCGAAACATAGGGAACACATAATCACGGGCAAACTCTTCACGTAAATCTTCAATATAAATGTCTTTAATGCCCATGGCTTTTGCTTTGAGGCGTGCAGGTTCAACCTCTTCACCTTGACCAATATCAGCAGTAAATGTCACCACTTCGCAGTTATATGTATCTTGCAACCACTTTAAAATAATGGATGTATCTAAACCGCCTGAATAGGCTAGAACAACTTTTTTAATATCGGACATCTATATATTTTCCTGTAATACGTTATTTTTAACTTATTGTCATTATATCAAAAACCACGGGTTGCAATAACCTCTTTCACTGCTTTTCTACCACTTGTTTTACAACTGATTCGGCGTGGTGCATCCAAAAACTTAAGCTTGAAACCTAATTTTTTATATAATTCAATAACACGTTCTGTTGCTTGGTTTGATAAGACAACTGGGCCTTTATGCTTTGCTAACCATTCAGCAAGACGAACTTGGTCTTCCCACTTAAACCCTTGCTGGGAATATTGATGAAAAGGCACATCATAAGGAGGATCTGCATAGATAAAATCATCATCTTTAATATCTAAGTCGGCAAAGTCTTTATTACTAAATTCCCATTCTGATAATGTTGACTGATAGTGATAAAAGTCTCGTTGGTAATTTATTTTTTTATAACTACCGAAAGGAACGTTGTAGCCACCCGATTTATTAAAGCGACATAAGCCATTAAACCCTGTTCTGTTTAAATAGTAAAACAATTGTGCCGTTGTATTATCTTCACCGCCCTGTTGGTTTAAACGATTAAACTCAGTACGTTGTCGATAGTATGCTTCTTCATCATTATCAAGTGAGATTGTTAATGCTAAGCCTTGCCGTATCTGCTGATAAAAATTAATAACGGCAGGATTGATATCATTTAATAATGCTGTTTTAGGTTGCAGGCCTAAAGCAACGGATAAACCACCACAGAAAGGTTCGACTAATCGCTTATCAGCATGCTTCTTCCAAATATTTTCTAGTTTTGGAATGAGCCAACGCTTGCCCCCCGCCCATTTAAGAGGGGGACGTAATGGCGTTACCTTTTGATCCATTTACTTAGAATGTAGTGTTTTACGTGGCGGCATTAAGTCAGTAATACTGCCTTCTGCCATTTCAGCTGCAAAACCAAGTGTTTCAGATAAGGTCGGATGTGGATGAATGGTTAAACCAATATCTTCGGCATCAGCACCCATTTCTAGGGCTAGTACTGCTTCAGCAATCAATTCACCAGCATTAGTACCAACAATACCAGCGCCAATAATACGACCTGTTTCTTTATCAAATAAGGCTTTAGTTAGACCTTCATCACGGCCAATACTTAAGCTTCGACCTGATGCAGCCCAAGGAAATGCACCTTTAACATAATCAATACCTTCGGCTTTGGCTTCGATCTCGGTTTTACCCATCCATGCAATTTCAGGATCGGTGTAAGCAACCGATGGAATAGTCATCGGATCGAAGGCTGATTTAATGCCTGAAATCACTTCCGCTGCTACTTTGGCTTCATGTACTGCTTTATGTGCCAACATCGGTTGACCAACCACATCGCCAATCGCATAGATATGAGCTACATTTGTTGTCATTTGAGCATCAACATTAATGAATCCATAGTCATCAACAGCAACACCAGCGGCTTCAGCATTAATCAATTTACCATTTGGCGTACGTCCAACAGCAACTAAGATCTTGTCATATAACACTGTTTCAGGTGCGTCTTTACCTTCAAATGTTACTAATAAACCATTATCTTTAGGTTCAATCGCGGCCACTTTGGTATTAAGGTAAATGGCTTCGTATTCTTTCTGAACTTTCTTCAATAAAGGTTTAACAATATCTTTATCTGCACCCGGAATTAAACCACTTTGCATTTCTACAACGGTAATTTTAGAGCCTAATGCATGATAAACCGTCGCCATTTCTAAGCCGATAATACCACCACCAATAACCAGTAGTTTTTCAGGTACATCGACTAAATCTAAGGCGTCAGTTGAATCCATCATTCTAGGATCATCATTCGGGAATACAGGTACTTTACTAACGCGTGAACCAGCAGCGATAATACATTTATCGAATGAAATTGTTTGTGTACCATCTGCTGTTTCAACAGTCATGGTGTTGGTGCCAGCAAAGCGTGCTTCACCTTGCACGATGGTCACTTTACGTTGTTTAGCCAGTGCTTTTAAACCACCAGTTAATTTATCAACAATGCCACTCTTCCAGCTTTCAATCTTACGAATATCAACATCAGGTTTACCGAAAGTAACACCGTGGTCAGACATGCTTGCTGCTTCATTAATAATTTGAGCTGTGTGCAATAAGGCTTTTGAAGGGATACAACCCACATTCAAACATACCCCACCAATTTTGGCGTGGCGTTCAATCATAACCACTTGGCGGCCTAAATCAGCAGCACGAAATGCTGCAGTATATCCACCGGGACCTGAGCCTAAAACTAGTACTTCGGCATGTAAATCAGCATCGCCGGCAGCCGTTGTAACTACAGCGGCAGTATCAACTTTAACTTCTGGTGCAGCTGTTGATTCAGCGGCAGGTGCTGATTGGCTATCACTAGCCGTTTCAAGCGTTAAGATAACGCTGCCTTCTTTTACTTTATCACCAACTGCAACATTCATCGCAGTGATAGTGCCTGATTCAGACGTTGGAATTTCCATTGCTGCTTTATCAGATTCTAAGGTAATCACATCTTGGTTAGCTTCAACTACATCACCAACACTGACTAAAACTTCAATAATTTCTACTTCGTCAAAATCACCAATATCAGGTACTTTTATTTCAATGGTGCTCATAATAAGACCTTTCTGATGTCAGATAACATATTGTTAAGGTGTGTGGTAAAGCGAGCCCCCATCGCGCCATCAACAACACGATGATCATAAGACACTGACAACGGCAACATTAATCTTGGTACAAATTCACTGCCATTCCAAACAGGTTGCATTTTATGACGACCCACTCCCAAAATGGCCACTTCGGGTGCATTGACGATTGGAGTAAAGAAGCTACCTCCGATGCCACCTAAACTAGAAATAGAGAATGTGCCACCTTGTAAATCTTTAGCGGTCAATGCGCCATCACGAGCACGTAAGCTAATTTCACCCAATTCACCGGCTAACTCTAAGAAGCCTTTTTTATCAACATCTCTAACAACAGGTACCATTAAACCATTCGGTGTATCAACTGCGATACCGATGTTGAAATAGTTTTTAATAATTAGATTTTGTT
Source organism: Piscirickettsiaceae bacterium (assembly GCA_013215825.1). GTDB lineage: Bacteria > Pseudomonadota > Gammaproteobacteria > Nitrosococcales > Methylophagaceae. The sequence continues at coordinate 50,884 of JABSQN010000003.1, forward strand.
TATCTTCACTCAATGATGCGTTCATTTCAGGGTACATTTTCAAACTTGCAACCACGGCTTTCATAATGAAAACTAATGGTGTTAAGTTCACGCCCTGTTTAGCCGCGCTATCTTTATTATCTTTTCTGAATTTTTCTAGCTCCGTAATATCGGCTTCATCAAATTGGGTAACATGTGGAATATTTAACCAACATGCGTGCAAATGTTTACCCGATATTTTTTTGATGCGAGACAGTTCAACACTTTCTACGTCACCAAACTTTTCATAATTGCCAACAGGTACTGGCGGAATGGCTGAGCCTCCAGTTGTTGCAACCGCAGGAGCATTCATTTTTTGTTTAACAAAGTTTTGCACATCTTTTTTCGTGATTCGACCTTTATCACCAGAGCCAATAACAGTACTTAATGTCACACCTAATTCACGTGCATATTGACGCACTGAGGGTGATGCATGGGCATGTTTTTCACCTGCTTTATTATCAGGTGCATAAGGAATATTTTCAACCAATTCTGCTGGTGCTGGCGTAGCCACTACTGGAGCTGGTGCAGATTCTTGTTTTGGTGAAGCGATGTCAGCTTTAACTTTCGGAGCACTTGCAGAGCTAGCATCAGCTGATTCAATAATTGCAATCACAGAACCTTCTTTAACTTTATCACCTACAGTAATTTTAAGCTCTTTAATCACGCCAGCTTGTGATGCCGGAATTTCCATCGCTGCTTTATCTGATTCTAGGGTGATCAAATCTTGGTTTTCTTCAACCGTATCACCCACAGCCACTAAAACTTCAATGACTTCTACTTCATCAAAATCACCAATATCAGGAACTACTAATTCTAAATCTGCCATATTCTTAACTCTGCCTTTAACTTATGCTTTAACCGGACTAACTGCATCCGCATCAATGTTGTATTTTTTAATCGCTTTTGTCACAACATCGTAGCCAATTTGACCATCATCGGCCAATGTATTCAATGTAGCCACCACCACATGATAACGATCAACCTCGAAGAAGCTACGTAATACCTCACGAGTATCACTGCGACCAAAACCATCAGTACCTAACACTGTATACGATGATTTAATCCAAGGGCGAATTTGCTCAGCATATTGACGCATATAATCAGTTGATGCGATAACAACCCCATCTTGTGCATTTAAACATTCAGCAACATAACTTTGTTTTTTCTCTGCTTCTGGATGTAGGCGGTTATAACGATCAACGGCTTGTCCATCACGTGCTAATTCATTGATGCTGGTTGCACTCCACACGGTAGCTGAGACTTTCCAGTCTTTTTCTAATAACTCAGCCGCCGCTTCAACTTCACGTAAAATCGTACCACTACCTAAAAGCTGTGCTTTAAGTTTTTGTTTGCCACCTGCTTTAAGCTTATACATTCCTTTTAAAATACCAGCTTCAACACCTTTTGGCATTTCAGGATGTGTGTAATTTTCATTCATCGCAGTAATGTAATAGAACACACTTTCTTGCTCTTCGTACATGCGACGGAAACCATCATGAATAATAACGGCCATTTCATATGCATAGGTAGGATCGTAACTCACACAATTAGGGATCGTGCCTGCTTGAATTAAGCTATGACCATCTTGATGTTGCAAACCTTCACCATTTAATGAAGTACGGCCTGCGGTTGCACCTAATAAGAAGCCTTTCGCCTGAATATCACCGGCAAGCCATGCTAAATCACCCACACGTTGGAAGCCAAACATAGAGTAATAAATATAGAATGGCACCATATTCACATTGTAATTTGAATAGGCGGTTGAAGCAGATATCCATTCAGCCATTGCACCCGCTTCGTTGATACCTTCTTGTAAGATCTGACCTTTAGTATCTTCACGATACCACATCACTTTGCCTGAATCTTCTGGTTCATAAAGTTGACCAGATGATGAGTAGATACCAAATGAACGGAATAAACCTTCCATACCAAAGGTACGTGCTTCATCTGGCACGATCGGTACAATATTTTGACCAATTTCTTTATCACGAATCAAGGCCGTTAAAATACGTACAAATGCCATTGTGGTTGAAATTTCACGATCACCGCTTGATTTCAACATCGCATTAAAGATGCTTAAATCAGGTGTTTTTAATGCTGGTGCATTGTGATTACGTTTAGGTAAAAAGCCACCTAATTCTTCACGACGTGCTAATAAGTATTTTTTCTCTTCACTATCATCATCCAATGTAATGTAAGGGATGTCTTCCACTTGTTCATCAGTAAGTGGAATATTGAAGCGATCTCGGAACACTTTCATTTGTTCCACACCCAAACTCTTTTGTGAATGTGTGGTGTTCTGAGCTTCACCCGCATTACCCATGCCATAACCTTTTACTGTTTTAGCTAAGATTACGGTTGGTTGACCTTGATGATCACTGGCTGATTTATAAGCAGCATACACTTTACGTGGATCATGACCACCACGGCTTAATTTCCAGATATCCTCATCCGTCATATCTGAAACCATATCTAATAGTTCAGGATATTTACCAAAGAAATGTTTACGTACAAATGCACCATCTTTTGATTTATAGTTTTGGAATTCACCATCAACCACTTCTTCCATGCGTTTGAGCAATAAGCCATTCTTATCTTTGGCAAGAAGTTGATCCCATTCACTACCCCAGATAACTTTAATTACATTCCAACCCGCACCACGGAATATAGCTTCAAGTTCTTGAATAATCTTGCCGTTACCACGAACAGGACCATCTAAACGCTGTAAATTACAGTTAATAACGAAGGTTAAATTATCTAGTTTTTCACGACCGGCTAATGTGATTGCACCTAACGATTCAGGCTCATCCATCTCGCCATCACCTAGATATGCCCAAACATTACGACCTGCTGTTTCTTTAATTTCACGATGCTCCATATACTTCATGAAACGCGCTTGATAAATAGCAAGGATCGGCCCTAATCCCATTGATACGGTTGGGAACTGCCAATAATCAGGCATTAACCAAGGATGTGGGTAAGACGATAAACCTTTGCCATCAGCTTCAAAACGGAAGTTATTTAATTGGTCTTCTGTTAAACGACCTTCAAGAAATGAGCGAGCATAAATACCAGGAGAAATATGACCTTGGAAAAATACTAAATCAGCGCCATTACCGTGGTTATCACCTTTGAAGAAGTGGTTAAAACCAACATCATACATCGTTGCAGAAGAAGCAAAACTGGCAATATGCCCACCAACAGCACCAGGCTTTAAGTTAGCCTTAGTCACCATGGCCATCGCATTCCAACGAATATATGAACGAATCTTATGTTCAATATCTTGATCGCCAGTAATACGCTGTTGTTGATCAACAGGGATTGTATTTACATAAGCTGTATTTGAACTATATGGGAGATTAACGCCACTGCGACGTGCCATATCAATGAGTTTTTCAAGAACGTAATGTGCTTTTTTGTCCCCTTCTACCTCAATCATAGACTCTAAAGCATCTAGCCACTCTTGAGTTTCTTGTGGATCGTTATCAACAAAATCAGTCATAAACACCTTCATTAAAAGCTTAACGTCAAAAATAACGAGGTATTGTAACAGTTTTTGGCTTATTTCAGCTACGATTTACGAATAATTCTACTAGCTTTCCGTAAGGCATAAAGCCATTATTGCCATTCTTTTTATAATGCCGATATAAACGTACCGTTAATAATAATATAAGGATAGAAATATAAAATAACGGCTCTGTTTTATCTTGTTTTACTAACATGTAAAAATGTAGTGAGCTGGCAATGGCTATGAAATAGGTTAATTGATGTAGCTTCTTCCATCGTCGACCACCTAGTCGTTTTACCATGGCCTTATTCGATGTAATAACTAATGGAATTAATGCAGTAAAGGTAAAAAATCCGATAGTGATAAACGGGCGTTTAATGATGTCTTTGATAATATCATTAAGATCAAAAAACTGATCTAACCACAGATAGAGCAACATGTGAATCGTGGCGTAAAAGAACACATATAGCCCGAGCATTCGACGTAATGTGACAATTTTATTCCAGCCAGTTAACCAGCGTAATGGTGTTATTAATAATGTAAGCCATAAAAATCGCAATGCCCACAACCCCGTTTCTCTTGTTATTGCTTCGATGGGATTGGCACCGAGTTTATTGGTCAATAAGGCAAATATTAACCAGCCAGCAGGAATGAGGCTGGCAATAAAAATTAGAATTTTAAGCTTTGACATAATATTAGAAGTTTTTAGTTAAATCTAAGCCCGTATATAAATGAGCAACCTGTTCAGAATAACCATTAAAAATCTCTGTTTTACGCTTCAAAAACTCACCAATTCGCCGTTCTTTATTTTGGCTCCAACGAGGATGGTCAACATCGGGATTTACATTAGAATAAAAGCCATATTCTCTGGGTCCCGCTTTCATCCATGCTGAATTTGGCATCGTTTCAACAAATCGAATTTTTACAATAGATTTAATGCTTTTAAAGCCATATTTCCATGGCACAACCAAGCGTATTGGAGCGCCATTTTGGCCTAATAATTCCTGTCCATACAAACCAACAGAAAGTAATGTTAATGGATTCATCGCTTCATCAATACGCAAGCCTTCAACATAAGGCCAATCTAAAACTGATCGCCGTTGACCTGGCATTTGTTTGGGATCATAAAGCGTGGTGAATTCAACAAACTTAGCTCGAGAATTAGGCTGGGCTCGTTTAATTAAATCAGCTAGTGGAAAGCCTACCCAAGGAATAACCATTGACCAGCCTTCAACACAGCGAAAACGATAAATCCGCTCTTCTAAAGTAAACGGACGTATCAAATCATCATAATCATATTCCCCTGGCTTGTCGCACTCCCCTTCTATAGTCACTCGCCACGGTTTAGATTTATCGGGAAATTTTTCTGCCAAAATCGCAGGTGACGTTTTATCTGTACCAAACTCATAAAAGTTATTGTATGTCGTAACAGATTCATACGTCGTTAACTCATCATCTGTTGATAATGGGCTTTGTTTTAAGTTTATGAATGTAGCTTCCAGTTCAGTCGCTGCATTTACCATTGATACAGGGAGTAAACTTGCCGTTGCCAATGTGGCTGATTTATTTAAAAATTGCCTACGATCAAGATAAACTTGATGATCCGTAATTTCACTAGCAGGTAATTCACCTAGCCGTTTTTTAATAAAGATCATGAGATGTCGCCTCCGAATTTACCTGCTTATTTCTAACAATTAGAGAACTTTTTAGCGATCCAATAATCAGCACTAACGTAATTACCGGCACCAATAAAAAATAATGTCATCAACATAATGAAATAGGTAGTAGCAAACTCAATCCCATTATTCAACACTACAAAACTACCATTCTGGGTTAACCAATCATAATTACCATGCTCTTCTAATAGAGAACGTGCCGCATCAAGTTGAGCACTTGGCTCAGCAATGGCTAACCAACCGTTGCCCCAATGAACAGTAACAGCCGCTACGATCATTGTTGTCATTAGGGGAATACTTATCCAACGAACAGCTAAACCAGTAAGAAGTAGAATGGCACCAAAATATTCCGTCGCCCATGCTAAATAGGCCATAATCTCAGGAAACGGTAAGCCTAAACCCCAGTCAGGATTAGCAAACCAATCAATTGTTCCTTGCAAGGAGCTATCACTATCAAATGGATTCCACTTGTTATTCGCCGCCATCCAAAAGATAGGAGCAAGATAAAGCCTTAATGCCAATGGTGCTAAAAAATCGGCTAAGCGTGTTTGATTTAACCAAGATTGGAACGTGCTGGTGACATTGCAAAGTGACATTATTATTCTCCTACTTTTTTATAAAAAAGGGTTCCGTAGAACCCTTTTTCAAATTTAACTTATACTTTGGTTTGATTATTTTTTATTTGCACCACATTTTGCTTCGCCACATTTACCTTCTTTTGCAGCCTTTTTATCCGCACCGCATTTTGCTTCACCGCACTTACCTTCTTTCATTTTGTGTGCTTTATCTTTCATATCAGCACCACCCTTAGCTTCACCACATTTACCTTCTTTCATCGCTTTGGCTTCATCTTTCATATTGCCGCCACATTTACCTTCTTTCATTGCTTTGGCTTCATCTTTCATATTGCCGCCACATTTAGCCTCATGTTTCGCTTTCATTTCGCCGCCACATTTTCCTTCAGCAAGCTGCATATAACCACTTGATAATTCAGCTGATGCAAATGGATTTGCTTCCGCACTTGCCATTGTTGGAGACAGTGCCAAACTAGCTGTTAATACTGTGCTAGCAGCTAAAGAAAGGATTGTTTTATTTGTTGTAATAGTCATGATAATTCCCTAAATTAAACGTTATAAAAATAAAAACCCGTCACATCGTAACTAAGCTTGCTAACATAGACCTTCGTATCACTAGTTTGTTACACACTTGATGAAAAAAAATTTGAAATCAGTACAACAAAATGAAAAAGTGCTTATTGAACGCTTAATTAATGGTGAGCAATCGGCCTTTGTCCAGCTTGTATCTGACTACAATAATCTTATGGTTTCTGTTGCACGCGCTATTGTTGGTGAAGCATTTGCCGATGAGGTGGTGCAAGATGCATGGATTTCTGCAATCAAAGCCTTACCTAAATTCGAAAGACGTTCATCATTAAAGACATGGTTACTTCACATCGTGAGTAATGGTGCTAAAAGTCGTATTCGTCGAGAAAATAGATTTAGCTCTTTAGATGAAGGCTGGCAATCTGTATCTGCTGATAAGTTTGATAATATTGGGCATCGATACGATGATGTACTTGCTTGGGAACAAGCAACTCCTGAAGCATTACTTGCCAACGATCAACTCCAATCTATTATTGAGTCCTCATTTCAACAATTACCTGCAATGCAACGTGCCGCATTAACATTATATGATTTAGAAGGTATAAAAATGGATGAAATTTGTAACATTCTGGATATCTCTTCGTCTAATGCCAGAGTATTACTACATAGAGCACGAACGAGCTTGCACCATAGTATTGAGAAATATCAAGAAGGCGAACGATAATGTACCAATGTAAAGATATCGCTGATGAAGTGAATAATTATATCGATGGTGACCTTCCGCTAAGCAAACGTGTGGGCTTATTTATTCATCTTTTAATGTGCAGTTGTTGCCGCAATTATTTACAACAAATTCGTAGTACTATTTCGATAATTTCTGTATCTCAGCCTAAAGAAAATGATTCTACTGATGTGGATGCATTAGCCCATAAACTACATAGTTTATATCAACATTCTGACCATACTCATTGAGACATTTTCACGATAAGTATTTTTTGTCATAACAAGGCAAAAAAATACTTATCGTGCAAGTTATTATTAGCGTTTAGGGCCTATTTGATATTTATCTTTCCACTCGTCATACGGCATACCATAGACATGCTCACGCGCTTGATCGTAGTTTACATCTAAGCCTTTTTCTTCCGCTGCAGCCATATACCATTTCGCTAAACAATTACGGCAAAAGCCCGCAAGATCCATTAAATCAATATTCTGTACATCCGTACGTTCACGTAAATGAGTGGTTAAACGACGAAATGCCGCTGCTTCTAATTCAATTTGTGTTTGTTGATCCATTATTTATTCTCTTTATATAAAAAACACCGTACCTCGTGAGTATCGGATAAATGTGTTATTGGTGGATATGCTTCTAAACAGTGTGGCATAACCTCTGGGCAACGCTGATGAAAATGACATCCTTGTGGTGGGTTTGCTGGGGAAGGCAATTCACCTTCTAGCCTTATCAGCTCTTGTTGCGAATTAGGGTCTAACTCAGGTACGGCGGCTAATAATGCACGTGTATAGGGATGTTTTGGCGAATCTAATACCTCATCACGACTGCCCTGCTCCACGATTCGACCGAGATACATCACGGCAACACGATGAGCAAGGTAATTCACTACCGATATATTATGGGTGATAAATAAATATGACAAGCCAAATTCATGTTGAATTTCACGTAGTAGATTGAGTATTTGAGCTTGTACCGACACATCTAAGGCACTGGTTGGCTCATCACAAATAATCACTTCAGGATCGGATGCCAAAGCTCTAGCAATGCAAATCCGTTGGCGCTGCCCACCTGAAAATTCATGGGGGTAACGATGTTTTATTTCTGCCCGCAAGCCAACACGTTCTAATAACTCATCGACTCGTTCTTCTTTTAATTGTAACTCTTTATAACGCTTACCAATCATGCCTTCTTCAATTATTTGTGCCACGGTCATTCGTGGATTCATTGATGAAAAAGGATCTTGAAAGATGATTTGTAATGATGAGCGGTATGGCTTTAATTGTCGCTCCGACAATTCACATAAATTATGCCCTCGATAATTAACCTCTCCTGCGCTAACATCTACTAGCTGCAATATACCTTTGCCCACCGTTGTTTTACCACAACCAGACTCGCCTACTAATGCCACTGTTTCGGCTTGGTGAATTGATAAGCTCACCCCATCTACGGCTTTCACATTAGCTGTTATTCTTTGCAAAAATCCGCTGCGTATTGGAAAGTGGACTTTTAAGTCTTTTATATCTAATACAACTCGTTTTGATGGAATAACATCTGATAAAGGTGATGATTGATTATCTTGCTCAGACTTACGTTGTTCATCTGTAATCTTAGAATCAAATAGATGACAGCGCACTGCATGTTCATCCTCTTTATTCCATTCTGGTGCCGTTGAATGACACAATTCCCATGCATGGTCACAACGTTCTACAAAACGACAACCATCAAACTGCTGCGTTAAGATTGGCACACTGCCTTTAATAACGGTTAAACGTTGATTACGCTTTTGCTCGGAGGGTAATGCTGCAAATAGTTTTTTCGTATATGGATGTTGATGCTGATTAAAAAACTGCTCTCGACTCGCCGTTTCAACAATTTGTCCTGCATACATCACTGCAACATGATCGGCCATTTGAGCAATTACTGCCAAATCATGGCTGATCAATAAAATTGCCATACCTGTTTTACGCTGAATATCTTTTAGTAATTCTAATATTTGAGCCTGAATAGTCACGTCTAATGCGGTCGTTGGCTCATCGGCAATCAATAATTCAGGCTCGCCCGCTAATGCCATGGCAATCATGACACGTTGTTTCATACCACCAGAAAGTTGATGCGGATATTCTTTAATACGCTGCTTAGGATCAGGAATCCCCACTGATTCTAATAATGAAATAACGCGGTCATAGCATTGTTTTTTATTAAACCCAAAATGCAAGACTAAACATTCTGATATTTGTTCTCCCACTGATAAAACGGGGTTTAAGGAGCTTTGAGGCTCTTGAAAGATCATCGCTATTCGACGACCTCTAACATGTTGCATTTCAGCTTCTGACAAACTAAGTAGATCTTGTCCAGCTAAGAAAACCTGTCCTGCTTCAATATGACTAGCAGGCTTGGGATGCAATGCTAATATTGATAAAGCAGTCATGGATTTACCACAACCAGACTCCCCTAATAAGGCAAATGTTTCACCTCGCTTAATCTTAAAATCAATACCATCCACAGCTCGCAATGGCTGGGACTTCCCTAGCCATGTTTTTAGGCCACGAACTTCTAATAATAGGTCGGTCATGATGAGGCCTGTATTCTAGGATCAAAGGCATCACGCACAACATCGGCAAATAAATTAGCCGCCAATACTAAAACAAACATTGAAAAGAAAGCCGCGGTTAACGACCACCAAACGACGGGCTCTCGTGCCATTTCAAGTCGAGCACTATTAATCATATTGCCCCAGCTAATCATTGATGGGTCAACACCAACGCCAACATAAGATAAAACCGCTTCGGCCAAGACTAAACCACTAAAATCAAGCACAATGGCAATCATCACAATATGCATTAGATTTGGCAGAATATGTCGGTGTAAGATACTGAAACTACTTACTCCTAATGCTCTTGCCGCCAATACATATTCCGCTTCACGTAATTTTAATGTTTCACCACGTAGAATACGGCAAAGCCCCGTCCAACTAGTGACACCGAGAATAATACAGAGGAATAACAGCCGCATATCAGCACGTTCAGCAATGGTAACAAAGCTTTCAGGATGATTATTCATATACACTTGCAACATCAATACTGCTGCGGCAATTAATAACACGCCCGGAATAGAATTGAGTGTGGTATAAATATATTGGATAACATCATCAATCCAACCTCGAAAGAAACCAGCCGCAATGCCCATCATCAATGCTAAAGGCAACATAATTAAGGTAGTCAGCGTGCCAATCACTAGGCCGGTTCGAACACTTTTTAATGTTTGATACAGCACATCTTGCCCTACTTTATCTGTACCGAACACATGATAAGAGCTACTCAAACCACTCAAGTTGAAACCAATTAACAGTAGTAATAGCACCACTAAAGACAATGTTTTTAATGGATATTGATGACGTATAGATGTAAAGTCATATCGCTTTTTTAAATACAGAATGGTACTCGTACAGAATAACAACCATAAGAGGATCGCGACAAATGAACTTTGCCAGACAATATGTCGGATATCTGTCCACTTTTCATTATCATTCTTTAAGTGTGAACCCGCATAAACAAGTTTTGCATAATCATAGTTCACCTTGTCGGATGCTGATGGCAGAATTTCACGAACAAATAATCGTGTTGCTAAAGGGGCTGAATAGGTTTTTTCAACTTGCTGGCGTAAAGGCATTACCATCAAATCAAGTATGGTAATAACCTCCGTGGCGTAATGCTGCCTATCTGTAGGTAATTCAGACTCTAATGCAGGTCTAAAATGAACCGAGTCCAGCAAGCCAATCATGACGTAAGTCAGTAAAATTATAACTGAAATAACACCTCGTTTACGCTGAAATACTAATTTCCATGGTGCTATTAAATGTGGTTTTTTTCGAATATAAAAGATAGCTATCGTAATAACTGACAGCAGGAAATAAATTAGAATATCAGTCCATAAAAATACAGGCAGGAATGGCATCATTTTAATTTAGATATATCGATCTTCAATTCTTTGGGTAGAGAAAACTCAACAGTTTCTGGTTTACCTTGATCTTCATTTGCTTGAGTAACACCTAATTCCTTTAATCGCGCCACCACTTCTTGTACTAAAATTTCAGGCGCTGATGCCCCTGCTGTTACTCCAATAACTTGCTTACCTTCTAACCAAGTTGGCTCAATATCGGTTGCATTATCTATCAAATAAGAATCCGTGCCTAATTTATTAGATAGTTCACGTAAACGATTGGAATTAGAGCTATTATTAGATCCTACAACCAGCAATAAATCACAGTGTTTCGCTAATCTTTTTACCGCATCCTGCCTGTTTTGAGTAGCGTAACAAATATCATCTTTTCGTGGCCCCTTAATATTGGGGAAGTGTTTTCTCAAGGCATCGATAACAATTGATGCATCATCAACAGATAATGTTGTTTGAGTCACAAATGCTAATTTATCTGGGTTTTTAACGTCAAGTTTTGCTACATCGTCAGGCGTTTCAACAAGGTATATTCCACCCTGTTTAGAGGTATATTGCCCCATAGTTCCTTCCACTTCTGGGTGACCCGCATGACCGATCAATATGCATTCTTGACCTTGCTTTTCATATCGCGCCACTTCCATATGTACTTTAGTAACAAGTGGACAGGTTGCATCAAAAATCTTTAAGCCTCTTGTTTTTCCTTCAGCTTGGACTTTTTTAGAGACACCGTGGGCACTGAATATTAAAGTACTATCATCAGGCACATCACTTAATTCTTCTATGAATATCGCACCTTTTTCACGCAAGCCATCAACGACAAATCGATTATGTACCACTTCATGACGGACATAAATCGGTGCACCAAAAAGCTCTAATGCACGTTCAACAATTTCGATCGCACGGTCAACACCTGCACAAAAACCACGTGGGTTTGCTAAGATTAATTTCATTATAGTAAGACCTGTGCATAATTAAAATGCATTTTAGGGAATGTAGAAAATAGTGCATTTTTTATCCAAGAATGAGGATAATAGCGGGTTATTTGACGAGTTTTTGGCTGAAAAAAGTGCTGTTTAAAGTGCTGTTTTATGCGTTTCATAAAGTGCTTTGAATTATGCATTAGTCTTACTACAGTACTGCTTTAGGATAAGAGCCTAGAACACGACACATAGACGATTCTTGCTCTAACAATGCGATGGCTTCAGCAACGTCTTCGTCTTGGCAATGCCCCTCAATATCAATAAAGAAAACATATTCCCAAATCCCTGTTCCGGCAGGACGAGATTCAATTCTCGTCATACTTATACCTTTATCAGCTAAGGGCTTCAGCAAGGCTTGCAGAGCACCAGGTTTATTCTTTGTTGAGATTAATAATGCCGTTTTATCATCACCCGAAGACGCTACTTTTTGATTGCCTATAACAACAAACCGTGTTGTATTATTAGCCTCATCTTCAATATTACTAGCTAAGATAGACAAGTCATAAAGCTCGGCAGCATGACTGGCCGCGATAGCCGCTGAGTGAGGTTCGCTAGCTACACGCTGTGCGGCTTCTGAGTTACTGTTTGTTGATATCAATTCACAATTAGCTACATTTTTACTCAACCATTGACGACACTGCGCCAAAGCTTGAGGATGAGCATATACCTTAGTAAGCTTACTAAGCTCAGACTTACTCAATAAATGATGGTGTATACGTAAGGACACTTCACCATTAATCTTTAACGACGAATTAATAAAACGATCTAATGTATGAGAGATAACGCCTTCGGTTGAATTCTCAACAGGCACAATGCCATAACTTACTTTTTCTGTTTCAACCGCTTGGAACACATCAGAAATTGTCGTCATCGGTTGCAATTTAATTGAACCACCAAACTGCTTTAATGCCGCCATTTGAGTGAATGAACCTTCCGGCCCTAAATAGGCGACTTGCAATGGTTTTTCAGCCGCTAAACAAGCAGACATAATCTCACGGAATAAACGTGCCATTTCGTCTGCAGCCAAGGGGCCTTCATTGCGTTTGATTACTTGACGAAGAACCATTGCTTCACGATCGGGACGATAAAAGTCAGTACTTTCACCATTCGAGATTTTGATATGAGCAACTTCCTGCGCCATTGCAGTACGTTTATTCAACAACTGCTGTATTTGCAGATCAGTCTCATCTATCTGCTGTCTAATCGCCTGTAAATCATACTGTTCACTCATACGTATTATTCTTCTGTTGCCGTATCCACATCATCATCGTCTGAATCAGAATCATCTTCTAAAACACGTTCCAAACCGACCAGTTTTTCTTTCTTCGTCAAATTAATCAGTTTCACACCTTGAGTATTACGACCCACAATAGACACTTGATTAACCGGCGTACGCACCAATGTTCCACCATCCGTAATCAACATAATTTGATGTTCATCAAGCACTTGTACTGCACCAACAACATTGCCGTTACGTTCAGATGTTTGAATCGAAATAATACCGCTACCACCGCGACCTTGCACGCGATACTGCTCTAAGTTAGTTCGCTTACCAAAGCCATATTCTGTTGCCGTCAAAATGGCGCCATCTTCAGGATTGGCAATAATCAATGAAATAATTTCAATATCCTCGGCCATTCTCATACCACGGACACCGCGAGAAACACGGCCCATTGAACGAACATCTGTTTCAGAGAAGCGAATCACTTTACCCGCAGAGTTAAACAGCATAATGTCAGACTGACCATCAGTTAATTCAACACCCACTAAGTTGTCGCCTTCTTTTAAGTCTAAAGCGATGATCCCATTTGCTCGTGGACGTGAGTAAGCTTCAAGTGGTGTTTTCTTAACTGTACCTGATGCTGTTACCATGAAAATATATTTATCTTCATCAAACTCACGTACTGGTAAAATGGCATTAATTTGTTCGCCATCTTCAAGTGGCAACAAGTTTACAATTGGTTTACCACGAGCAGCACGGCCACCTTGTGGCAATTCATACACTTTCTTCCAATACACTTTACCCAAGCTTGAGAAGCACAATAAAGTGTCATGAGTATTAGCAATAAACAAATGCTCAACAAAATCTTCGTCTTTCATTGCAGTAGCAGATTTACCCTTACCACCACGGCGTTGTGCACGATAGGTATCTAACTGCTGTGTTTTAGCATAGCCAGCATGAGACAAGGTCACTACCATTTCTTCTTCGGTAATTAAGTCTTCAAGTGTTAAATCGAGATGTTGGCCAAGAATTTCAGTACGACGCTCATCGCCATATTCTTCTTTTATATTGACTAATTCTTCACGAATAACCGCCATCAAATTATCGGGGTCACTCAAAATAGCTAATAATTCTGCAATTTCTTCTAATACTTCACGGTATTCATCTAAAATCTTATCTTGCTCAAGACCGGTTAAACGATGTAGGCGCATATCAAGAATAGCTTGCGCTTGTACAGGTGATAAATGATATGCACCATCTATCAAACCCATTTCAGCCGCCAAACCTTCTGGACGTGATGCTTCAGAACCTGCCGCGCCTAACATTTCAAGAATCATTTCTGATGCCCAGCCGCGTGCTAATAACTGTTCTTTCGCTTCTGTCGGGCTATTTGATGCCTTGATCATCTCAATCACTTCATCAATATTAGCAAGCGCTGTCGCTAAGCCCTCTAATATATGAGCACGATCACGGGCTTTACGTAATTCAAATAATGAACGACGTGTAACAACCTCACGACGATGACGAATAAAGGCATCAAGAATTTGTTTTAAACCTAATAAGCGTGGTTGGCCATCAACAATTGCCACCATATTGACACCAAATACAGTTTGCATTTGAGTCTGTTTATACAAGTTATTTAGAACAACTTCTGGCACTTCGCCACGTTTAAGGATAACCACCATACGCATACCGTCTTTATCAGACTCATCACGTAGGCCAGAAATACCTTCAATTTTCTTATCTTTAACTAATTCAGCAATTTTCTCTAATAAGCGTGCTTTATTGACTTGATATGGTAGCTCAATAACAACAATGCTTTGCTGCCCTGTTTTTTCATTGGTTTCGATTATTGCACGAGAACGAATATGAACGCGACCACGACCAGTTCGATATGCTTCACTAATGCCGTGAGCACCATTAATCATTGCCGCCGTTGGGAAGTCAGGTCCCGGTACATATTGCATTAAACCAGCAAGGTCGATCTCAGGATCATCAACCATGGCGATACATGCACTAAGAATTTCCGTTAGATTATGAGGTGGGATATTAGTCGCCATACCTACCGCAATACCTGATGAACCATTAACTAATAACGCAGGTACTCGCGTTGGTAAAACAGATGGTTCATGTTCAGACTCATCATAGTTAGCAATGAAATCAACCGTGTCTTTATCAAGATCAGCCAACATTTCATGGGTAATTTTAGCCATACGCACTTCGGTATAACGCATCGCCGCTGGTGAATCACCATCAACCGACCCGAAGTTGCCTTGACCATCTACCAGCATATAACGCATCGAAAATGGCTGTGCCATACGAACCATAGTGTCATACACCGCAGTATCGCCATGAGGATGATATTTACCAATAACGTCACCGACAATACGTGCCGACTTTTTATAGGCGCCATTCCAGTTATTATTTAACACTCGCATCGCATATAAAACACGGCGATGAACAGGTTTCAAACCATCACGAACATCAGGTAAAGCACGCCCCACAATTACGCTCATCGCATAATCAAGGTAAGACTGCTTCATCTCCTCTTCGATACTAATTGGTTCTAACTCAAACGCAATATCTGACATTTATCTTTCATCCAATTCTATGAATTCATTTAAGGGGCTAATCGTAGCATTTCAAGCGGTTTCATGCAGAGTTTTAGCACACTGCTACTAGGGGCTACGTTTTGAGAAATAATCTCTAAAATCGTCTTCTACGGTCGCTAATAACTCTTCAAGTCCCTGCTTCCAGCCTTTTACAACATTTGATGGCGTTATTTCGTCAATATTAATATCAATTCTCAAGCCTGTTTGGAATAAAGTCTGATTGGTATTATCGCCGCTTGTTGTCAGGAAAAACTGCATTTCTAACACCGCTTGCGGAGAAAATTGGTCTCGATTATCGCCATATAAAGCGGTCACGGCTATTTCTAGCACCATATCAGCCTCAATATCTTCATCAATAATGACTTGACTAAATAAGCCACTTTTTTGTAACCAACGTTTTAACTGCTCGGTAAACATGTCCTGTGGATCAGAAAAGAACTGGTGATTCTCTTGTGCTTGAAATTCATTATCACCGACCTTAAATACCAAGGTTTGACCACGAAAATGTGAGCTGATCTGTATTGGCTGGATTCGTAATACCCTATTTTTAACAAAGCTACTTGCCACCGAACCACGATCCACATCAATCACATAATAATGGAGACTGTCATCTGACTCACTACCACCATCTTTACTGCCTAACCCTAAACAGCCTGTTAACACGCTTAACATTACGATTAACCAGAGACTTCTATTTATTGCTTTTATCGACACCGATTTTTCCTTACAAATTGTATATCCGAGACCATCCAACTTGCAGCCATTATAAGTGCTAAAAACTGCAACTTTAATGATAACGGGTATAGTCACACTATCATTAGCCGCTATAATAAATGATATGAAACAATTAAAAACTAAAATTCGTGATATTCCTGACTTTCCTAAAACGGGGATCACCTTCAAAGACATCACGCCACTGGTACAAGATCCGGCTAGTTTACGCTATGCAATCGCTGAATTAATCAAGCCGTTTAAAGACATGAATATCACGGCTGTTGCTGGTATGGAAGCACGTGGCTTTATTTTTGGCAGTTTAGCCGCGTGGGAGTTAAATGTAGGTTTTATTCCACTTAGAAAACCTGGGAAGCTACCCTACGATGTACAGCGTGTTGATTATTCGCTTGAATACGGCGAAGCTAGTTTGGAAGTACATATTGATGCCATCAAGGAAGGTGACCGCATTCTTTTAGTGGATGATTTACTGGCAACAGGTGGCACCGCAAAGGCAAGTTGTGAACTTGTTGAGATGTTAGGTGGTCAGGTTATTGCATGTGCATTTATTATTGAATTAACGGCACTTAATGGTCGAGACCAACTTGCAAATACTCCTATTCACTCATTGATAAAAGACGCATGTTAAATACATTATTAATTCTTACACTGTCACTCTTTACGTCCTTTGCTCAGGCGGAGCAATTTCAAGCGCCGATCACTGACACACAATGGCAAGTGATTGAATCACCATTAGAATGTAGCTTAAGCCAAGAAATAACTGGTTATGGTCGTGCTAAATTCACCAAAAAATCACAAGGTGAGTTACAACTTATCTTTAGCACAAAAATGTATCCATCAACACAATCTAATGCTAGTTTCGAAATTGCTCAAGCACCGTGGCAAAATAGCGAAGAGCGTCAAAAACTTATATCAACACCCACATTAAATAATCAAACGCAATTTATACTTAGTGGCCATTTTGCTGAGCTAGCATTAACCCATATCCAAGAAGGTCGTTTCCCAACAGTACGTTATCGCAGTCAAAGTGCGAGTGAAGATATCAGCGTTTTACTCTCCACAGTCCACTTTCGCGATTCTCATCTGACATTTCAACAATGTATCGATAATCTTCACCCTGATGTCTATAACGATATTCGTAAGCTATCTGTTTATTATAGCGTTGAAGAATATGAATTAAGTGATGCTAATAAAGAAGCGCTGACTCGTATCGCTGATTATGTCAAAGTAGATGACAGTATCAGGCGTATTAATATCAGTGGTCATACTGATAGCCATGGCCGCAAAAGATTGAATATTCCCCTATCTGAAGCGCGAGTTCTTACTATTAAGAAGTTTTTTATAGAAACGTGTGAATTGCCTGAAAATTTAATCACAACATCCTATCACCGTGAGTTTAAGCCGGCCGCAAGAAATAAAACCAAACAAGGTCGTGCACTTAATCGTCGCACTGAAATTGAAGTTCTCAGATAAACGTAACGTTCAATCTTGTTAAAAATATAAGATACCGTTATCCGGCGCGATCGGCCCAGTGCAACATAATTTATCATCCTCGTGAAAAAGACGGAGTCAACGATAGTTATTATTTTCACACCCCTAGCAGTTTTCCGAGGGGCTGGTATTTGTCACGCGAGTTAAATTAAATAAATGCTATGGCATAACCGGCATAGCACTAGCATCCGCGGTCATTTGAGCTGCTTGAGATTGCATAATGGCCGTCATTAACTTGCGTGATGCACGTTGTTGCAATGTTTTAGCCATACCTTCTTGCAATCCTTTATTAACGTCATTTGCGGCTAAAACAGCTTTCAAGCCATCTAATATTGGCGCGCATTCGTCAAATGTTTTCGATGCGATCTCTTCAACTTTACTACCAACCTGATGATATTCCGGTCTATTTTTCATCATACATTTATTGTATCCCATCATAAAACCATACATTTCTGTTTGCGCTTCATCTGACATATCCGCAGGTGTTTTCAAGTTGTTCTCATCTGAAATCACAGTTGCCGCCGTATCTTCTACTGCACTTTCTGTCGTTTCAGCCTGAACAGCAATCGTCTCTTCATTCTCCGCTGGTTTATTTATAAAATCATAACCCGCGAAAGCGATAACAGCGATCAATACAACAAAAATAAGATTCTTCATTTTTTCTCCTAAAAGGTCTTTCAACTATTCTGATAAAATAAAACAAACACTATACATATATACCCATGACCATTCAATTTGCAGATTTATAGCACTCATACTGACTGCGTTAGCTGCGTTATACTATTGAGCTATAGAACACCATTACATCAATAACATGTCTTGCTATCACAACCATTATAAGCACTAGAAAACCACAAACTGAAAGGACACGGGTATCATGACAATAAAAACTATGACGCGCTTGAATGAAATCCATCAATGGCTTGAAGATGTCTTGTCTTCAGCAGACTATCAACTTGATATCGCGTCTGCGGACGCCAGTTTTCGACGTTATTTTCGCGTCACCATGCAAGATAAAACATGGATTTTAATGGATGCACCACCAGAAAAAGAAAATACACAGCCCTTTATCACCATGGCTACATTTTTATACCAACATAATGTTCATGTACCCAAAATTGAGGCTCAAAATACGCAGGCTGGTTTATTGCTCTTATCTGATTTTGGTAATAAAGCCTATTTAGATGAATTGAATAGCGACTCCGCTAATAGGCTTTACTCTTTAGCCATAAACAGTATTATTGATATACAACGCTGTCCTGTCGATGCGATTGATTTGCCACATTATGATCACGATTTATTACAACAAGAAATGGACTTATTTCCCACTTGGTTTTTAGATAAACATCTATCCATTGCCTCGCCTGATTTTTTACAAAATACTTTCGACATTCTCATTAACAACGCACTTGAACAGCCTCAAGTCATTGTTCACCGTGATTATCATTCACGCAACTTAATGCATACAGCGGAAAACTCACCCGGCATTATTGATTTCCAAGATGCTGTCGTCGGTCCCATTAGCTATGATCTGGTTTCACTATTACGCGATTGTTATATCTCGTGGTCTGACCAACAATTAGAACAATGGATTAATTACTACTTATCTCAGGCGCAACAACAAGGTTTGTTAATCAATATTTCAACGGCACGCTTCACTCGCTGGTTTGATTTAATGGGCTTGCAACGACACATTAAAGTATTAGGTATATTTGCCAGATTGAATTATCGAGATAACAAGCCTAATTATATGAACGATTTGCCATTAACATTAAATTACGTTCGACAAATTAGTGCCAAATATCCTGAATTTCATCAACTCCATAAATTTTTAACACATCAAACACAAATAGCGGCTATTCAATGAAAGTCATTATTCTATCCGCGGGTCGTGGCGAACGTTTACGCCCGCTCACAGATCAAACTCCAAAACCCTTATTGCAGGCGGGCAAGTATCGTTTAATTGAATACACCATTCAGTCATTAGTGAAAGCAGGCTTTAAAGAAATTATTATTAATACGGCACATTTAGCTGAACAATTTTCAGCGATACTCGGTGATGGACATCAATTTGGTACTCAAATCACCTATTCTCCCGAAGCAGAAGGTGGTTTAGAAACGGCCGGCGGTATCATTAATGCTCTGCCCCTGCTAGGCAATGATCCTTTTCTTGTGGTAAATGGTGATATTTGGACAGACTATCCGTTTGAAAACTTAACGACAACAGGGCTTGCTGACAACACGCTGTGCCACCTTGTACTTGTATCTAATCCTCAACATCATCCACAAGGTGATTTTGCACTGTCTTCATCACTCATTAGTATTGAAGGTCATGACAAATATACCTATAGCGGTATTGGTATTTATCATCCAACGATGTTTTCGGATTATGATGTACAACGACTTGCTCTTAAGCCGTTATTACTCAAAGCCATTGAGCAACAACAAGCCACTGGTGAAATATACCAAGGAAACTGGTCGGATATTGGTACTGTCGAACGCCTACAGGAATTAACGTCTCAACTTAACGATTAGCAAATAAAAACTCTAATAATGCCTTTTGAGCATGAAGACGATTTTCAGCTTCATTCCACACTACGCTATTTGGATCATCCATTAATTCTGCTGATACTTCTTCACCTCGATGCGCGGGTAAGCAATGCATAAACAAGGCATCACTATTTGCCAATGCCATCACATCATGATTCACTTGAAAATCAGCAAAAGCACGCTCACGTTTCTTCTGCTCTTCTTCTTGTCCCATACTTGCCCAAACATCAGTCACAACCAAGTCGGACTCTTTTACTGCTGATGGCACATCATTAAACAAGTTTATTGTTGCTGTAGAGGCCGACACAATATTAGTATCAGGTTCATAGCCAAGCGGTGTCGCAATATTCAAAGTAAAACCAAATTGCTGCGCGGCATTAATATAAGAATGACACATATTATTGCCATCCCCCACCCATGTCACCGTTTTGCCTTTAATTAAGCCACGGTGCTCAACATAGGTCTGCATATCCGCCAATAGCTGACAAGGATGATAATCATCGGTTAATGCATTAATAACAGGCACCGATGAGTTCGCTGCAAAGCGTTCAACCATATTATGATCAAAGGTACGAATCATTACCGCATCAACCATGCTGGAAATTACGCGAGCGGAATCTTCAATCGGTTCACCACGGCCCAATTGCGTGTCATTGGGTGACATAAAGATTGAGCCGCCACCAAATTGAACCATACCGGCTTCAAACGAAACCCGTGTTCGTGTCGATGATTTATCAAAAATCATTGCCAACACTTTATTCTTCAATGGCTCGTAGATTTCACCCGCTTGCTGCATTCGCTTCAATTCGATTGCACGGGTAATTAGCTGTTCTAATTCAACGGGGCTTAAATCTTTTAAGGTTAAAAAATGTCTCATTACGCTTCATTCTCATTCGCTTGTGATGCAAGAAAATCAATAATCAACTCGCTGACCATTGTTACAATTTTATTCGCCTCATCCATATTGATCATCAACGGGGGTAATAATCGAACTACATTGTCAGCAGTTACATTTATCAAAATTCCTTTATCCAATGCTTTTTGAACAAGCTCGGTACATGACACTGTCAACTCGATACCAAACATAAAGCCTAATGATCTAATTTCTTTTACCTTATCTTGTCCTGCCAAAGCCTGTTTAAAGCCGTCAACAATATGATTATTTAGTTTGTTAACATTGTCGAGTAAATTGTCTTTTTCGATGGTTTCTAATACGACCAATGCTGCTCGACATACGAGAGGATTGCCACCAAACGTCGAACCATGATTACCTGCCTGCAAAATACCAACCGCATTGCCAGCCACTAAACAAGCACCGATAGGCATGCCGTTGCCTAAACCTTTTGCTAACATTATGACATCAGGCAGAACATCTTCACTGTACTGAAAAGCAAACCATTTACCAGTACGACCAATGCCCGTTTGTACTTCGTCCACCATCATTAATACTTTATGTTGTGTACATAAATCGCGTACAGCAATAAGATAATCATCATCCGGTATTTTAACGCCACCTTCACCTTGCACAGGCTCTAACATCACGGCAACCGCTTCAGGCCAATGACTAATCGCCATCCGTAACGCATCTAGATCATTATAAGGAACGCGTACAAAACCGGGGACTAGAGGTTCAAAACCAGCATGAACTTTTGCATTTCCTGTGGCGGTTAATGTTGCCATTGTTCTACCGTGAAAACTACTGTCCATCACGATAATGACTGGCTTATCTATGCCTTTTTCATGACCGTATTTACGGGCAATTTTAATAGCGGCTTCATTAGCTTCTGCACCAGAGTTACAGAAAAAGACCTGCTCCATACCTGATAAATCAGTCAACTTATCAGCAAGTTTAGTTTGTAAGGGAATATGATAAAGATTTGAAGTATGAATTAATGTGGTAGCTTGATCTGAAATTGCTTGCGCCACAGCAGGATGTGCGTGACCTAAATTACACACAGCAATGCCACTTAAAGCATCCAGATATTGTCTGCCTGTTGTGTCCGTCAACCACGCACCCTCACCTTTGGTGAAAGCGACATCTAATCGTCCATACGTTGGCATGACTGAATTTGTCATGTTCCATTCCCCACTAATCTGCCTTAATCTAAAGGCTTAAAACGAAAAATGGCAGTTTCAAATGAAACTGCCATAAATCTAAAGACGGAACATTGTATAGGCTAATACCAGCCTAAGCAAAATTACTTATTATCTGTCAAATTTTATGCTGCAAAATTAGCGGCAACAAAATCCCAGTTAACAATTCCCCAGAATGCTTCAACATATTTTGGACGTGCATTACGAAAATCAATGTAATACGCATGCTCCCAAACATCACATGTTAACAACGGAGTTTGGCCTGAAGTAAGAGGGCTTCCCGCATTGCTAGTATTAACAATCTCTAGGTTGCCATCTGAATTTTTAACTAACCATGTCCAACCTGCACCAAAGTTAGTCGCCGCAGACGTTGCAAATTTAGCTTTGAACTCATCAAACGAACCAAAAGTAGCATCAATTGCAGTGGCTAAATCACCAGAAACAGCATTTTTACCTTCTGGTGTTAAACCGTTCCAGTAGAAAGTGTGATTCCAAATTTGCGCAGCATTGTTAAAGATACCGCCGCTAGATTTCATAATAATATCTTCTAATGACAAACCTTCAAACTCAGTACCAGGCACTAATTTATTTAAATTAGTCACATAGGTTTGATGATGTTTTCCATAGTGATAGCTGATCGTTTCTGCAGAAATTGTTGGTTCTAATGCATTATCTGCAAAGGGTAATGGTGGTAATTCAAACGCCATGGTAAATCTCCTAAAAATAATAACCAAGTATTTAACTCGGAATAGTGTAATCCAGCCCTACTTTCAAAGCAAGTAATGTGTTTATTCGTCTGAGAAAAAGAACATTAAATCTAAATCCAGTCCCATCAAAACAGCATCTTCACGCCCCTGTTTCGCAGGGTAATAATTTTTACGGACAGACATTTCATTAAAGCCCGCGCTAATATATAACTGTTGAGCACGCTTGTTAGAGCTACGCACTTCTAACACAATGAGAACTGAAGAAATACTATTGGAATAATCAATGATGTGATTAAGGATTTTTCGACCCAGACCTTGCTTCTGAGCACTTGGTTTGACACATATATTTAACAAATGTGCTTCATCGACTACTTTCTGAACAATGGCATAACCCTGTATATCCTTACTCTCATCTACAAAAACCCATGCTTGATGTTTTGATTTCAAACAACCTTCAAAGTTCTTGCGTGACCACGGAAATTGATTGGCTAATTGCTCAATATTCACAACCTCAGCAAGATCACTTTGCTGCATTTTTCGTGATTTCATTATTGGCTTAATGTTGATTGTGCGAGTTGTAGATCTTGCCATGCCATTGATTTTTTCTCAGGCTGGCTAAGTAGTTCATTTAAACTAAAACTAACTACAGTATTAATCTGAATCGTTTGTGTTTGATGTATTTCGCCACGACTTACTGCTTTGTCGCCTATTTGTACGCCTTCACCATCTAAAACCAGTAATACCTTTTTCTGAGGCTCTATATATTGCAACTGCGATAATTGCTCAGAACTAATTAATGACACTTGCTCTGGGCTAACTCCTATCGAAGAAAGCATGGCATGTAATAATCGTTGCGCCTGTTCATGATGGTCTTTCTCCACCATCACTATCCAAGTACATCGTAATAACTGTTCACTGGCTTGCTCTACCGCTATAGCGATCTCAGGAGCTGACACATTAGATCGTAACTCCCAGACAGCTATCCCCATTTCATTGAGCGAAGATAGCTGACTGGATGTTAAGTTTAGCGCCATTAAACTTGCGGATGCGCTCGTTCAGCAGGTAGCAAGATCTTGTTTAGCGCATTGATATAAGCCTTAGCAGAAGCAATCACAATATCGGTATCAGCACCTTGACCACTGACAATACGACCACCTCTCTCAAGACGAACATTCACTTCACCTTGTGAATCTGTGCCACTAGTAATGTTGTTAACAGAATATAACTGCAACTCTGTGCCACTTTGAACTAGCTCTTCAATCGCACGCAATGCGGCATCAACCGGACCACTGCCCGCTGTTTCAACTTGTTTTTCTTCATCATCAATACACAATGTGACTGAAGCAACAGGTATTTCCCCAGTTTCACTACATACTTTTAATGATGTTAAACGAATACGTTCACTATCTAAGGTCACCGTATCACTGACTAAGGCTTGTAAGTCCTCATCAAAGATATCATGCTTTTTATCGGCTAATTCTTTGAACTTTCTAAATACTTCATTCAAATCAGCTTCTGTTTCAAACTCGGTACCTAACTGCTTTAAACGATCTTTAAATGCATTACGACCAGAGTGTTTACCCATAACCATGCGATTGGCATTCCAGCCCACATCCTCAGCACGCATAATTTCATAAGTTTCACGATTTTTTAATACACCATCTTGGTGAATACCAGATTCATGCGCGAAGGCATTGGCACCGACAATGGCTTTATTCGGCTGAACAGCGAAACCGGTAATTCCCGAAACTAAGCGAGATACAGCTAATATCTGTGTTGTATCAATGACGGTATCCACATCAAACATATCTTGACGCGTACGCACGGCCATCACGATCTCTTCTAAGGCCGCATTGCCTGCTCGTTCACCCAAGCCATTAATGGTACATTCAACCTGACGTGCGCCATTTAATACTGCCGATAACGAGTTAGCCACCGCCAAACCCAAATCATTATGACAATGCACAGAAAAAATCGCTTTGTCTGAATTTGGGATATTTTCACGCAAGTTATAAATCAACTGGCCAAACTGATGCGGTAAGTTATAGCCCACCGTATCTGGTATGTTTAAGGTTGTCGCACCAGCATCAATTACCGCTTCTAAAATACGGTATAAAAACTCAGGTTCACTACGCCCTGCATCTTCTGGCGAAAATTCAACATCATCAGTATAGCGACGCGCCCGTTTAACCGCTTTCACCGCATTTTCAATTACCTGTTCAGGTGACATCCGAAGCTTCATTTCCATATGAATCGGGGATGTAGCAATAAAGGTATGAATACGTGATGCATTCGCACCCTTCAATGCCTCACCAGCACGATCAATATCCTTATCAAGTGCACGAGCTAGGGCACAAATACGACTGTCGATGACGGTATTTGCTACTGCCTGCACGGCTTCAAAATCACCCACACTGGCAATTGGGAAACCTGCTTCGATAATATCTACACGCATACGCTCTAAAGATTTTGCGATGCGAACTTTTTCATCCTTGGTCATTGATGCGCCAGGACTCTGCTCGCCATCTCTCAAGGTTGTATCAAAAATTATTAATTTGTCACTCATTTTCCTGCTCCATTTACGCAGACTATCATTCTAAAAATATACGGATTTTTCAGCATTATGCTGATTAAGGAACACATCGTATTCCTTTGTGTTGCTAAGTCTGTATGCCCTAAGGCAGTCGTAGCAGGTGACATGAACACACATCTGGCACAGCAACATTTTGTCGCTCAAAATGAGCAACCGTTACTATAAACTTTGTTTGATTTATATTCATAGAGTGTAATTTTAGGCTGAAATAGCAATCTTGCCAAGTATCTTATTTATCTTGTTTGCGAGCGCTACGATGTTGTTGTATTTTCACTAAGGTCAAAACAGGGCCAGATAAGGCATAAATCATAAAGCCGCCAAATAAAACAATCGGTGGATCTATAGCAATAAAAGCAAAAACTAGTACCAACACCAACATCACCACAAAGGGGACTTTTCCATGCAAATCTAACTCTTTAAAGCTAGAATATCTCACGGTACTAACCATTAAAATACCGCATGCGAAAGTTAAAGGTAGTGCAATCGCACTTATTAATGATGCCTCAAGTCCATTACTACTTCCTGCCCATACAAAGCCTGCTAAACATGCCGCAGCTGCAGGGCTTGGTAAGCCTTGAAAATAACGCTTATCTTGAATACCAATCTGGGTATTAAAGCGCGCCAAACGCAAAGCACCACATGCTGCATAAATAAAGGCTACCATCCAGCCAAACTTTCCCATATCAAGTAATGCCCATTGATAAACAACCAGTGCTGGCGCTAAGCCAAATGACACCATATCAGCCAAGCTATCGTATTCTGCACCAAAATCACTTTGTGTATTGGTCATTCGTGCAATACGACCATCTAAGCCATCCATAATCATAGCAATAAAGATCGCGATTGCCGCCGACTCAAAATCACCACGAATCGCGGCAATAATGGCATAAAATCCAGCGAACAAGCCGGCTGTTGTAAACAAGTTTGGCAATAAATAAATACCGCGACTACGTTGTTTTTCAATATCCACCATTAATTTCCCCAATTATTCTTTTTATACGATTCATCATAGCAGATAGACTAAAACGAATGGCTATTACAATTCGTATGACTAAACAGTTTAGGTATGAAATTGTAACTTTTCAGTTTTCTTTCTGTCTATACTGTGTAGGCATCAGACTTGTCTTCATTTTCAGGAGAAATGAAAGAAATGAATAGATTACTTATTACTTTACTCTTAACCTTTTTATTATCCAATATTGCATGGGCAAAACAGGCTTCTCAATTAATCGAAACTAATTCATTATCTAAAGCGGCAATCGAAATATCTGCGCTCAATGCGCCATCACCAACAAATACAGAATTAGCAACGCCCTATACGCATGCCAGCGAAAAAAACAATTCACTGTTTCGTGCCGTACTGGCAATCCATGAATCACAAATAAGATTTCGGTTTAGTTCTGACAGTAAAGTTCGTGACTCTCGCTCTCGCTACACATCGAAAAATGAACAAAACAACTCGCTCGCACATGGTGCAATTTGGCAACATCAAAAGAACATAATCCATGAAAACAAAAGACCTTAATTTATAAGGCCGAAACAAAACGGGGCTGATATTTTCATATCAGCCCCGTTTGTTTTTCTAGTTTAGTTTATTAAAACTAGTTTTTCTCTTTATCAACAATCTTTTGAATCCAAGGCATCATTGCACGCAATTTAGCACCTGTTTTTTCAATAGGATGTTCTGCATTAAGATGACGCATTGATGTCATTTCTGGGTAGCCAGCTTGACCTTCTAAGATAAACTGTTTTGCGTATTTACCTTCTTGAATATTTTTCAAACATTCACGCATCGCACGACGACTTTCTTCGTTGATGATCTTAGGACCCGTAACGTATTCGCCGTATTCAGCATTATTAGAGATTGAGTAGTTCATGTTAGCGATACCGCCTTCATACATCAAATCTACAATCAATTTCAATTCGTGCAAACATTCAAAATAAGCCATTTCTGGTGCGTAACCGGCTTCTGTTAATGTTTCAAAACCAGCTTTAACTAATTCAACTGCACCACCACATAATACCGCTTGCTCACCGAATAAGTCAGTTTCACACTCATCACGGAATGTTGTTTCGATAATACCAGTACGACCACCACCTACGCCTGCAGCGTAAGATAAAGCGATTGCTTTTGCCTTACCCGAAGCATCTTGCTCAATAGCGATTAAATCAGGAATACCGCCGCCTTTCACAAACTCACTACGTACTGTGTGACCTGGCGCTTTTGGTGCAATCATAATCACATCTAAATCAGCACGAGGTTCAACTTGTTTGTAGATAATTGAAAAACCGTGAGCAAAGGCTAAAACAGCACCTTTTTTCAAGTTAGGTTCAATTTCATCTCGGTACAATTCTTTTTGAAACTCATCTGGTGTCAAAACCATTACTAAATCAGCACTGGCAACAGCGGTTGCAGTATCAGTTACTTTTAAGCCTTGCGCTTCTGCTTTAGCAATTGACGATGAACCTGCACGAAGTGCAACAGTGACATCAACACCAGAATCTTTCAAGTTACAAGCGTGCGCATGGCCTTGTGAACCATAACCAACGATGGTTACTTTCATACCTTTGATAATAGATAAATCACAATCTTTATCGTAATAAACGTTTAAACTCATTTCTCTTAATTCCTTAAAACTTCAAAATCTAATTATTTGGGGACTATTCTATCTTAAATGTAGAATAAACCTAAATTTAATAGGCCTTTTCACGAGTCGTATTTTTTGCCTTGTTATGGTAGAAAACATGACTCGTGCAAGAAGGTCTCTTATACATGTAAACTCTTATCACCACGCGCTATAGCTGACACACCAGAACGCACTGTTTCTAAAATTTTATGAGCAGATAATGCTGCAAGAAATGCATCGATTTTCTCACCCGCTTCAGTCAACTCAATGGTATAACTTGTTTCGGTTACATCCAAAATAGCAGCATTAAAAATATCCGCTAAACGCTTCACTTCTTCACGCTGTTCCATGGTGGATGCTTTAACTTTAACCAATATCATTTCACGTTCAATATGCGGTCCATCTGTTAATTCAAGCAGTTTCACCACATCAATTAACTTATTCAATTGCTTGGTTATTTGCTCAACAATATTTTCTGTACCAATGGTAACAATGGTCATTCGTGATAGTGATGGATCTTCCGTTGCCGCCACTGTTAACGATTCGATATTGTAAGCTCGCGCCGAAAACAAACCTGCAACACGTGATAATGCACCGGCTTCATTCTCAATTAAAATGGAAATAATATGACGCATTATGACAATTCTCTTATTAAGTTTTGCGGCAATTCACAATGCGGTGACATATGCATTACATTATGTGCCTTACCCGCCGCAATCATTGGATAAACATTTTCAGTTTGATCGGTCACCACATCAATAAAGACCAATCTATCTTTCATTGCAAAGGCTTTTTCCATCGCCGCATCAAGATCTTCTGGACGTTCAACCCGAATACCGACATGACCATAAGCTTCTGCTAACTTAACAAAGTCAGGTAAAGATTCCATATATGAGCTTGAATAACGCTCTTCATAGAAGAACTCTTGCCATTGGCGAACCATGCCCAAATAGCCATTATTCAAGGCAACAATTTTAATTGGCAAACCATATTGCAAACAGGTTGATAGCTCCTGAATACACATTTGGATACTACCTTCACCAGTAATACACACCACCGTTGCATCTGGATGCGCTAATTGCACGCCCATTGCTGCGGGCAAGCCAAAGCCCATTGTGCCTAAACCACCTGAGTTGATCCAACGATTTGGTTTATCAAAACCATAATATTGTGCAGCCCACATTTGATGTTGACCTACATCTGAGGTGACATAAGCATCGCCATTAGTCAGTTTATGGACTAATTCAACCGCCGCTTGTGGCTTAATCTTATCGCTGTTTTTGTCATACGACATACATTTTTGTGCGCGCCAACCATTAATCGTTGCCCACCATGCGTCAATATCTTTTTTGCGTGTTTGTTTCTTGCCTGTTGTAAGCAAGTGAGTCATCTCTTGCAACACCGCTGAAACATCACCAACAATAGGGATATCAACCTTAATATTTTTCGAAATTGATGAGGGATCAATATCAATATGAATGATTTTAGCATCAGGACAAAACTCGGCCAATTTGCCCGTTACACGATCATCAAAACGCGCACCAATAGCAATCAACACATCACAACCATGCATGGCCATATTTGATTGGTAAGTACCGTGCATACCTAACATCCCGATGAATTGTTGATCACTAGCAGGATAGGCACCCAAGCCCATCAATGTACTGGTAATCGGATAATTCAAGTGGCGAACAAAGGCTCGAAGCTCATCAGAGGCATTGCCTAAAATAACACCGCCACCACTATAAATAACGGGCTTTTTAGCCGTTAATAACAAATCCACCGCACGCTTAATCTGAGCAGAATCCGCTTTTACAACAGGTTGATAAGAACGCATGGTGATTTTATCAGGATAATGATAAGGCACCTTGATCGCTGGATCCGTAATATCTTTGGGCACATCAATTACAACAGGGCCTGGACGACCCGTTGTGGCAACATAAAATGCCTTTTTGATTGTTTCCGCAAGCTTGGTTACATCTTTAACTAAAAAGTTATGCTTCACACATGGGCGAGTAATACCCACTGCATCGACTTCTTGAAATGCATCACTACCAATCACAGCAGAAGGCACTTGCCCAGTGATAACAACCATAGGAATAGAATCCATATAGGCCGTTGCAATACCTGTTACCGCATTAGTAGCGCCCGGTCCAGATGTCACCAAAACCACGCCACATTTACCTGTAGAACGCGCATAACCATCAGCCGCATGGGTAGCCGCTTGTTCATGACGCACCAGAATATGCTTCACATCATCCTGTTTATACAGCGCATCATAAATGTGAAGCACTGAGCCACCAGGATAACCAAATAAATATTCAACACCTTCGTCTTTTAATGCACGAACAAGAATATCAGCACCGCTTAATTCCACGTGTTCCCCTTTTCAACTGCCGTAACGATTTAGTTACAAAAAATAATAAACAGCTAAAGTTACTTGTAATGCGGCTTTAGGTCAAGTAAAACAAAGTCTAAGACCTTCTATTTAACAAGGATTTAAAGCGTTAATTCTATAGCTGTGGCATAATTCAGCCTATGAAGCAATCAAATATAAAACAGATAACACTCACTCAACCTGATGACTGGCACCTTCACTTGCGCGATGATGATGCACTTCATCGCACCGTAACAGATAGCGCTCGTTACTTTGGACGTGCTGTTATCATGCCAAATTTACAACCACCAATCACCACCACGGCATTAGCAATAAGCTATCGTAAACGAATATTACAAGCTCGCCCAGCAGGCAATAAATTTGAACCTTTGATGACTTTATATCTCACTGACAATACACCTGCCAGTGAAATTCAACGCGCGCATGATAGTGGTATTGTTCATGCTGTAAAGCTCTATCCAGCGGGTGCAACCACTAATTCTGATGCGGGTGTGACCGACATTAATCTCTGTGCAGACGCTTTAGCAGCTATGCAACGGTTACAAATGCCGTTATTAGTTCATGGTGAAGTTACTCATACCGATATTGATGTGTTTGACCGAGAAAAAGTCTTTATTGATCAAGTTCTAAATCCTCTAACAAAAACGTATCCAGAATTAAAAATCGTTTTTGAACATATTACTACTGCTGATGCCGTTGATTTCGTTATGAATAGCGGGGCTAATATTGCCGCCACCATCACACCGCATCACTTATTATTAAACAGAAATGATTTATTGGTAGGCGGCATACATCCACACAATTATTGTCTTCCGGTATTAAAGCGAAATACCCACCAACAAGCATTAATTAAAGCAGCTACCAGTGGTGATCCCAAATTCTTTTTAGGCACAGATAGTGCTCCCCACGCTCAAGATTCCAAAGAATCTGCCTGTGGCTGTGCAGGAATATATAGTAGTCATGCTGCGATTGAACTGTATGCTGAAGCATTTGAAGCCGCAGATGCATTGGACAAATTGGAAGGCTTCGCTAGCCACTTCGGTGCTGATTTTTATCAACTACCACGAAACAGTAAAACCATTACCCTAAGTAAACAATCATGGTTAGTGCCAGAAAATTATGACTTTGCAGACAAACCACTTATTCCTATGCGGGCAGGTGAATATATTAACTGGCGAGTTATTATTTAAGCATTTTATCTGAACATCGACAAGGAAATACTTCCTCCTCAATTTTAGGAAATAACTCCTCAAAAATAAGGATATTTCATTCATGATAATGTAACAATGAGTCTGTATTCTATTCCATATTAATTACACAACAATATGGAATTTTAAATCTGATGAAAAATATAACTGTTTCAGCCTTATTTGCTACTCTTTTATCAATGAATGTTAATGCAGCAGAAGCCCCTCTTTTATTGGCGGGTGTTGAAGCGGGTATTGATACAGACTCATCAATGACCGTGATTGATTTAGATAAAACACAAGATATCTTAACGTCACAGCCTACTGGTGCTGCCGACTCTTGGTACAACATTGATACTACAACTTACTATGATTTGGTCGTTGGACAACATTTCAGCGTAGATCAACGCCCATGTGTTGCCTACACCTTAACGGTTAAACACAGTTCAAAAACTGAAAGCCAAGATCTTGAAGCTTGCAAGAACTACGATGGTCAGTGGATTTCTACAACGATCTAAATTACGTTCAGCTTAAAAATATTAAAGCCGTGGTATGGAATTCATACTACGGCTTTTTTTATGGTGCTGTTGCCGTAAATACGGCTCTTCTTGGTGCGGGATAACCTTCAATGGTTTTACTTTGATCGTCAGGATCAAGAAAATCAGTTAAGGATTCAAAAGTCATCCAATCGCTTGTACGTTGTTCATCTGTTGTGGTGATAGTGTTATCGACACAACACACATTTTTAAATCCACAACGTCGCAACCATAACATCATAGTATCAACTGTTGGAAAGAACCACACATTACGCATTTTGGCATAACGCCCTTCAGGCATTAACACCTCACCCTCTTTTCCTTCAATCACTAATGTTTCTAATACCAACTCACCACCTGAACGTAAACAAGCTCGTAATTCATAGAGATGATCGATCGGTGATCGTCGGTGATATAACACACCCATTGAAAATACAGTATCAAAACAGGCTAACTTATCGGGTAAGTCTTCAATACCAATCGGTAAAACATAATGATTTTCTTCACCAATATAGCGTTGCATCACATGATATTGCATCACAAAGACTAGGGTTGGATCGATACCAATAACAAGATCGGCACCTTCACCCAGCATTCGCCAACCGTGATAACCATTACCACCACCAATATCCAGCACTTTTCGCCCCTCTAAGGGTTGAATATGTGGTAAAACACGATCCCATTTCCAATCCGATCGCCATTCGGTATCTATATTGACACCTAATAGTTCATACGGGCCCTTACGCCATGGATGAAATACTTGCAGGTTTTCAATAAATTGCTGTTTATCTGCATCTGGTAAATCATCCGCACTGCCAATTTCAACTTTGGATTGAAGTTCAATCTCTATTGCTGTTACATTAGGTAATGCGGCAAGTGCTGATTGCCATTCCGCCATTTTTCCATGACCATCACTGGCTAATTTTTCAGGGATCTGCTGTTGCAATTGGCTTGACCATTCAGCAAGTCCTAAGTCTTCAAGTTGAGTGAAAAGTAATGTATAAGGATTCATTTAATCGCCACCAAAGACATAAAATTAAAACATTGAAACCACACATCATTAAATTCAAATCCTGCCTGTGTTAAGCGCTGTTGATGTGTTGCTAATGCTTCAGGGATCAATACATTTTCTAATGCCGACCGTTTTTGACTTATTTCTAAATCACTATAGCCATTAGCGCGTTTAAAATCATGATGTATCTCGGTTTGGAAGTGTTGTCGTTCAGGTTCATCAAACGCAATCTTCTCTGACAAAATCAAAATCCCACCCTTATTTAATCCACTATAGATACGATTAATTAACGCTAAACGTTGTTCAAGAGGAATAAACTGCAAGGTAAAATTCATCACCACAACCGATGCATTTTCAATATCAACATCAGCAATATCCGCATGAATCATCTTGACTACTACATTTGTCGAGGTATCAGAAGCTAAAAGTTGCTGTCCACGCTCAATCATCGCCACTGAATTATCGACCGCAATAATGTCACAGTTTAACTGCGTAATATGTTGACGCATTGACAAGCTAACAGCGCCTAAAGAACAACCTAGATCATAGCAATGGCTATCGGGTTGAGCATATCGCCCGGCTAACACACCAATGGTTGAAATAATGGTGCCATAACCCGGTACTGAACGCTGAATCATATCAGGGAAAACATCCACCACACGTTCATCAAACTGAAAATCAACTAACTGTTCTAATGGTGAGGAATAAATTTCATCCTGTTTTTTGACCATTATTGTTCGCCTTTTTTCTTGGCAACATTGTTCCTTAAATAGACCGGTAAGGCTTGTTCGGCAGATAATAAGCGCCCTGCTTTCGCCTCAATTTGTGCCAGTTTTATAATACTTACCGCTTGTGGATATTGCTCAACACTCACTTGCAACAGCTTATCTGCAAACTGTTGATGCAGGAGTTCGCCGTAAACACCCCACCCCGTGCCCACGCCTGCCCACTGTTGATGTGAATTAGGTGAAAATTTCTCTGGTGGACACACTCTTTCATCGTCAATGACCTGCACAATGCCATTTTCAACCTGATAGCTTGCACAATAAATCTCACCCATGCGCGCATCCATTGCCACTGCTAAACAGTCAACATCCAATTTATCAGCCGCACCTTGTGCCAATGCTTGTAAAGATGAAATAGGAATCACGGGCACATCACGCGCATAAGCAATGCCCTGTGCCACACCGACACCGACACGAACCCCAGTAAAAGAACCGGGCCCTCGTCCAAAGGCAACGGCATCAATCATTGAAACACTTGCCCCAGCTTGCTTAAACAAGTCATCCATCATCCCTAAAATCAAATCAGAATGGCCACGCTGTGTCATTTCGACACGCTGAAACAACTCACCTTGATATAACAAAGCGGCAGAACAAGATTCGGTACAGGTATCTAAAGCAAGAATATTCATTTGGTAATAAAAAGGTCATTTAACTGAAATAAGTACTCATTATAATTCAATCCAACACTCACGAAGGAGAAAATAAATGGGCTATTTCATTGATGCCATTTTTGTTGTACGAGAACTACTATTACTCAGTTTTGTAGTGGTGACTTCACCCATGGGTATTGTTGCGGGTCTGTTACTATTAGACCCTAGTAGTTTATAAAAAACATTTGCACAATAAGCATTTAATAAGAGGATAAAATGGCAGAAGAACATATTGAAGCACTTGATTTAACCGAAAATGGTGATTGGGATGGCGCCCACCAGCTTATTCAAGAAATTCACGATGAACTAGGTTGTTTGATTCATGCCTATTTACACCGTGAAGAAGGCGATTTAAATAATGCTAATTATTGGTATAGCCAAGCTGGGCGAGACATGCCTGATAATAGCTTAGAACAAGAGTTTGATCGTTTGTATCAACTCGCACAATCAAACTCTTGAGACACTTACTAACGCCGACGCTTCTTAACAGGTTTTACTTTCGCTCTTGTTCCTATTTCTGTTGAACGTACATGCTGAGTACGGAAACTTTTCACATTGCTTGCCGATTTTGTCGCTGTTCTATTACTGCTAAAACGCTTACCTTCTCCCTGCTCACCGGTTCCAGCAGGTTGCCATGTTGGGATTAAGTGTTTTTTACCATTGCCAATTAAATCTGCCCGGCCCATTTTATTGAGTGCATCACGCAACATCGGCCAGTTTTCTGGATCGTGATAGCGTAAAAACGCTTTATGCAAACGTCGTACTTTAATACCTTTAGGAACAGCAATATCGCCGCCTCTACGTTTCACTTTTCTTAAGGTGTTTTTTCCTGAGTGATACATCGCCGCTGCCGCTGACATTGGCGAGGGTAAATAGGCTTGCACTTGATCCGCTCTAAAGCCATTACGTTTTAGCCAAATCGCCAGGTTCAACATGTCTTTATCAGTCGTGCCAGGATGAGCAGCAATAAAATAGGGGATCAGATATTGTTCTTTGCCCGCTTCTTTTGAAAACTGATCGAACATTTTCTTAAAGGCATCATAAGTACCTATACCAGGCTTCATCATTTGATCTAAAGGACCATCTTCCGTATGTTCCGGTGCTATTTTTAAATAGCCACCGACATGATGCGTAACTAATTCTTTCACATATTCCGGTGACAAGACAGCAAGGTCATAACGCAAGCCTGAAGCGATTAATACTTTTTTCACACCTGGTAATGCACGTGCTCGTTTATATAATTTTATGAGTGGCGTATGGTCGGTGCCTAAGTTTTTACAAATACTTGGGTAAACACACGATAATCGACGGCAACTGGCTTCAATTTTTTTATCATTACAGGCCAGACGATACATATTAGCAGTCGGCCCACCTAGATCAGAAATAACGCCGGTAAATCCTGGTGTCGTATCGCGGATCGCTTCAATTTCTTTAATGATCGAGTCTTCAGAGCGACTTTGAATAATACGTCCTTCATGCTCAGTTATCGAACAGAAGGTACAGCCACCAAAACAACCACGCATGATATTAACTGAGAAACGAATCATTTCATAAGCAGGAATGTTTTTATCACCATATTGCTTGTGCGGGACACGTGAATAAGGCAGATCAAACACGCCATCCATTTCTTCTGTCGTCAATGGAATCGGTGGTGGGTTCAACCAAACATCACGTTCGCCATGTTGTTGTACCAATGCAAAGGCATTGCCGGGGTTTGTTTCTAAATGCAAGATCCGTGAAGTATGCGCATATAAAACTTTATCTTCTCTAACGGATTGATAGGCTGGCAAGCGAACAACGGTATGTTCCTTATCGTTCACTTCAGCACGTTTGAAACGAATCACTTGCGCCCCATCATCCAAGGTGTCTTTTGGCTTAGACTCATCACAGGTTTCAGCCGTTTTCATTTGATAGGGATCCATGGGCGGGTTTAGCTTGCCCGGCGTATCAACACTGCTTGAATCTTTTTCCCACCAGCCATCACGGTGACCATGTTTGAAAATAACCGCTGTACCGCGAATATCAGTTATCGCTTTAATATCTTCCTTACGCGACAAACGATGTGCTATTTCAACAATCTGACGTTCGCCATTACCATATACTAAAATATCGGCTTTGGCATCCATAATGACTGAGCGACGCACCTTCTCTGACCAATAATCAAAATGCGCGATCCGACGTAAACTTGCCTCAATACCACCAATAATGATCGGTACACCTTTGTAGGCTTCGCGACAACGTTGACTATAAGGCACCACACAACGATCAGGACGTTTGCCTCCTTCACCTGCGGCAGTATAGGCATCATTACTACGCATACGACGATCAGAGGTATAGCGATTCACCATCGAATCCATATTGCCACCGGTGACACCGAAAAACAGATTGGGCTGACCTAATTGTTTGAAATCGTCGGCACTGTTCCAATCTGGCTGTGAAATAATGCCAACCCGAAAGCCTTGCGACTCTAATAAGCGGCCAATAATTGCCATACCAAAACTGGGGTGATCGACATAAGCATCCCCCGTTACAATGATAATATCGCAAGAATCCCAGCCTAGAACATCCATTTCCTCGCGTGACATAGGTAATTGTGAAGCAACACCAAAACGGTGTGCCCAAAATTTTCGATAGGAAAAAAGTGCAGGAGCAGCTTGCATAAAACCTCAATGGATGATTTTGTATTGACTTAATTAAGCTATTCTAACAAATAACCACCTATAACACTCGGGAATCAATCAACAATACTAATCACCCCGTCATCCCGGTAGGATTTTTAGCCGGGATCTGTGTTTTAAATACTAGATTTCCGCTCAGCTTGACGTGGTAAATCCTGCGGAAATGAACGATAAATAAACTAATTTCTCTTATCCAGAACTCAGGTTAATCATAATAGTGTAACTCTAAACTTGATTAAATAGTTATCAGTGCTTACACTAGCTCCCAATTGGGGAGAAAGTGTTACGTTATGCGAGTAATAGCAAAAAGCACATTAAAAAAGTTTTGGGAAGAACCCACTTACAATGATGCACAAGGTGCAATAGAAAGCTGGTATGAAGAAGCTATAAAAGCACATTGGCGCTCACCTCAAGATGTTAAGGCACAATATGGTAATGCCAGTATTTGTGGTAATAACCGTGTTGTTTTTAATATCGCGAGGAACAAATACAGATTAATTGTCGAAATCCAGTATCAAGCAGGCATTGTCTGGATAAAGTTTATTGGTACTCATGCTCAATATGACAAAATTAAGGTGGAGAATATAAATGAATATTAATCCAATTCGTAATGATGACGACTTACAAAAAACCTTTCGTCGCCTTGAAGGGCTATTTCAAGCAAAAGAAGGCACACAAGAAGCTGATGAGATGGAAATTCTTGTTACCTTAATTGAAGCTTACGAAAATAAAAATTACCCCATTTCGCCACCTGATCCAATTGAAGCTATCAAATTCAGAATGGAACAACAGGGATTAACAGCCCGAGATCTTGAAGCATTTATTGGTAGCAGCGGCAGAGTTTCTGAAATCTTAAACCGTAAACGCCCTTTGAGTTTAAGAATGATAAAATGCCTTCATAAAGAATTACATATTCCTTATGAAAGCTTACTGGCAGATGTTGCATAAATATCGGTTATATTTGAGGATGCAATCCTAACTGTTCGAAAATTCCGAATAGTTGCCAATTGTTTCCGTTCACTTTTATTGTAGATGTGAGTTAAATGTTCGCTAATGGTGGCTTTTAATTTTTCTTACCTTAAAATATTTAAACGTTATCTTCTTACACCTTTAATGATAAACACTCCTACCTTCACTGCCATATTTATCATAAACATGAAGATATACATGCTCACAAGCCTTAGGCCATATATCATCATCAAAGCAATCAGGTAGCTCCTGAAACACATCATCAATGATTCTTTGTACTCGGGCTTTTGTCCGTTGTTTCTTACGCCAGTCAATCACCAATGCTTCACGTAACTTATCAAGCAGCGTCTTCGCAATGCCTTTAACTTTTATTACGCTCTGTCTCAGATAGTGCAACTTCTTTAGAAAGCAGGTCTAATATTGCCAACTCTTCTTCTGACAATCCTTCTTTAACCGCACGTTTGTCTTCTTCATCAAGCTCATTCACAAAGTTTCTTAGGTCAATAAAGAACTGCTCAGCTTGATATGCACCCAGATTATATTTCTCAACTAACTCCTGAAATTTAACCTGTAGATCTTGTCGGCTTATATTTCGTTCCATCATCTGACCAAGCCGGCGTTCTATGATATTTTTCAAGCGTTCAATGTCAGAACGTTTAGGTTTCTTGGTACGATCAAGCATCTCCGCCAAGGCATCAAAATCAATATCAGCAATATTAACGGGTTCAGGTAAGTTACTACCAATGTGTACCGTTTCAATAGCAGCTTCAATCAGTTCATTTACCTGCGTTCGGATCACATCCAACACATCCTGATCGTCAACATCCTCACCCGATTTCAACCGCATCTGGCGATAAATGATGCTTAAGGCTACTCGCTGCTTGATATATTGATAGGCTTGTTGATCTGGTAGTATGGCTTTAAATATACGGTTAATCTGCCTCACAAATGCTGCAAAATCATCTTGTAAGTTAGGATTAAGTAATATCTCACTCGCCTCATCCAATAATTCCAGCTTATGCAGATCTTCAGTAGAAGCATTAATTATTTCTTGCAAATCAATCTTCTGCTCCGCAAGAAACCCTGTCACTTCGCTGATAGCTTTTTCTAACTCGTCAATTAACACCTGTTTACGATTGGCAGGGCTATCAACCTCATAACCATCATCTTCTTTTACAGCACCAGCATATATACCAAGTGCATTTTGCATAGCACCAAAGATATTAATATAATCTACAATCTATCCCGCTGGTTTACCAGAAAACACCCTATTAGCACGTGCAATAGTCTGCATTAAGGTGTGATTCTTAAGTGGCTTATCTAAATCAATCTCCATTATGCTCATTCTTTTTAACAATCTCTAAAGCAGTTCTTGCGCTTATATAGCTACAGTATTCTTGAAAATCATCTGATTTACTACTGTCCGCCAAATCAGAAACCGATTTTATACAGATAACCTGCGGAGTTGGTCCTCCCGTTAGGGCTACTGCATAATAAACACCGTAACATTCCATGTCGACAGCGACCATTTTCCTATGCTGGCTTCTAAATATTTTTTGAATCTCAGGTGAAGAAATAACAGAGCTACCCGAAACCATTGGGCCAACAATTAGCTTACTCACATCAGGTGGTACATTTCCAGAGTACTCAGACTGAAATAATTTAAGTTTTTCTTCAATAGTATGAGAGATTGTGACAAACTTCTTAGATGCTTCTTTTTGATCAGAAGCTGATTGTAATGTTCCATTATCATCCCATTTCCCAGCTTGCCAATCCCAACTTTTATCTGCAACAATCACATCACCTATATTTACCTTATCTGAAAAACCTCCACAGATTCCTGTCATAAGCAACATTCTTGGTTTGAACTTTTGAATGAGTATTTCTGTAGCATGAGCTGCTGCAACTAATCCCATCTGATTCAAATGAGAAAATACAACTTTCTTCTCGACCCCATTAATATTTAAAATACCTTTTGCGGTTAATAATCCTTCTGCCAATAACTCTTCGGGCTCAAGTTTGGCTTCCCACGTTGCTAATACGGCCTCAAGCTCAGGCCTCCTTAAAGCCGTTAAAATACAAATATCATAATCATATGTTGATTGTGCATTTTCAGCATTCCTAAAAAGATTTAATAGGCTCTTAATAGAACATTTCCAATCATCCACGCCAGGTGTAATTAAAAGAATTTGTGATGCAAGGCCTATAAACTTATCTCTATGCTTTTCAAGTGCATCAGAACAAGCTGTCATTCCTATAATTCGACTAGGAGCCTGACATGTTCCATCATCAATAATCTGCCGTAACAGCTCGACACTAACATCACCTGTTGCATTTTCATCTTTCCTCGCGGGCAAAAGCACATCAAGAAACATAACATCAAAATAAGTTTTCGAAAGAATTATTCGGGCTTGGGAAGCATCCGTAGCTTGACATATATCTGAATCAGAAATGCTACTATCTAAAGATAGAATTTCTGATTTTATTGCATTAATTTTTGATTGGTCATCATCGACTATCAGTAGTTTCATTATTTTATTATGATCCCAGATGCGGTTATAGCCTTTTTAATTGAAGCTCTCCAATCCCCCAGTAAGCCAGAATAATAAACTACTTCTAAAAGAGAGGAAGAAAATTTTTCTTGCAAATCCTTCCTCAAAGCATCTAAATCCTTTAATTCTCCAGAGTCCGACACAAACTCTTCATATTGAGTAAGAACGATACTGTATGTAGCTGGTGACTCAGTCTCAATAAATCTCAGGATATCCATTCCCCCAAAGCCTTGTGGCTGGCCTCCTCCAGTATGATCCTTGGCTGCATCATATGTAGGCAAAGACATATCAACAATGGCAAACGTTACCTCATTTAAAGATAATATTTGAATTGCACCTGTAAGAGAATTAGCATGTTTTAATGCCACCTCTGGTATTAACTCCTGTAAATAATTTTTCACAGCTCGAAGCTTCGGCTCGTCATCCTCAATTATAAGTACTAATGGCTCACTCATAAGCGTCATATACTCCTTCTCGTTCATATAATGGAATTGTAATATTTACTACCCATTTTTTATTTATAATCTCAAATTGTAGCGGGCGAAGCATAATAGTACGATCTATTGTTCTCGTTAATCTTGTGAGCTTAGCAAATCCAGAACCACCTTCTTTGCAAAGCATCTTTGAATGATCCTGAGAGGTGTATCTCTTTCTAATTGTTTCTAATTTACCATTTTTTAATTCAGTAATCACAGTTTTAGATAAATTACTTGTTACCGTAAGTGAAAAATATAAATTTTCCTTATCAAAACTAGTACTGAGGTTAATCGTCCCAATCGACGTATGCAATCCAGAATGCTTCCATGCATTTTCAAAAATAATAAATAAACAGTCACTTATTACTGATAATCCTGGAATCGATAAAAGGATATCTTTCTTATCGTCTTCCTCCATGAGGATATCTATTGGGAAGGAACGGTATATATTATTTGTTGTTTCTTTTGAAATTTCAATCGCATTAATTAGTGAATATTTTACTCCAGAATCATCTTGGCTAGGCAATCTAAACCAAGCTGATACTGTGTCACATTGTAATTGTGTCTGTGTTGCAACAGTATGCAGAGCGGTTTCTATCCTTTTAGTGTCAACATTTGTTTTACGAAGGTTTTCAACAACCGTATCAAACTCATTCTGAATTTTCACTTTTGTTTCTTCTTTAATATATTCTCCAATTTTTTCTAAATATGGTTCTATGGCTTTCCAGAATATATAAAAACAATTGATCAACAACGTATCAAATGCTATTTCTTGTTCTGATAATAGCGTCCTAAATATTTTAAATATTTTACTATTTTTTGTTATAGGAATTGAGTAAGGAATCCCACCTAAAGGCTTTTTATCAGAATAAACCTGAACTTTCTCGTTAATCAGCTCACCGACAATATTTTGTAAACTCAAACTAAATTTCTCTAGAACGTTAAATATTAGTTTGCAATCTTGTTCTGAAAGTGAGCCATCATTATTCCAATCTTCCCCAAATGTTATATGAGAAAATTCTGTTTCTGAATAGAGCAGTTTATTCTCTTCCATCGGGCCAAGAATTTTCCCTCTCAGACTGCCATGACGAATACGTAAGCTCAAATAACTATCTAGCCCATCATTAGAATCCATTACAAATCGCTCAAATAAGCGTTCTATTATTGTGGTGAGTAATGCATTCGCTTCTATTGGGTTACCTTTCCCTAGCTCTTGGTATAATGAAACACTTTGGGGAGCAACGAGGTATTTTCTAATAAAATCATCATTCGATGAAAAGTAAGAGTCACTTCGCAATAATTCTATCCAACGTTCGTACTCCTTCATCAATTCTTTTTCTGCCCACCTAATTATTGCCCCTTCATTAACAAATATTCGTGTTTGATCGATATGTTTTAACCCACTACGTATCGTCTGATCAAAGGTTAGTTCCTTAATTGATGCAACATAATCCATCTCATTAGATTGATCATGTTGCATCAATAGCTGCATAACTTTCATCCGTTCTTGCTGAACATCTTCTGTGGTTTCTAATAGATGGTTCATCACTAGGTTTTCTGCAATCCATACATCTCTTAAAAACGCTATTAATATTTTATCTGGATTTGAATCTGAAAATTGTTCAATTCCTCCTGACATAGCAATAGCTCTGCAACTCATTTTACATATGTAATGAATATCTGAAATTTCTGTAGCAACAAATGTATGATGGGCTACCAATCCAACTAATATGAGATCTAAATTAGAAAAATCTCTCCATCCCCTATTAGCAAAGATATTTTCTACTGGAAATTCATTTCCATAAATAGGATTTTTAAGTAACCACTGAGCACCAAGAGTAAGTGCTTCTACAATTTTTTCCTCTTTAACTAGAGCCGTAAGTCGAATTTTTTCCGATTGTCGCTGCCAATAATAGCCATATTTAGATAACTTATTACACAGCAACTTAGTATCTTTCCACCGTTCAGCTTTTACCAACCACCGCCCAAGCCAAAGGTATAAAAGTAAGGGTTTAATCTCTAAACTTGTTATTGATTCACCATGGATAACATCAATAATACCCGGTTCTTTTTCTTCCTCCGCTATTAATTCTATATATTTTATTAAGTCATCATCTTTTAACAACATTGCATTGCTATACCAATTTTGACTAGTAAATGTCATTTCTAAGGGCAATAGACATTCATGCTGAATTTTACTTGTGTATACTTTCTGAGAAAGCGCTATGAGCATACCAATATCAAGACTTTTAAAGTTTAAACCTAATTTAATTATTCGACTAAATGATTTTTGTGCAACATAACCTTTTTCACATACTTGTTTGAGATCTTTAAGCACATCTTCCAAAAATACAGGACAACTAGGAATGTGTTCACTCCAATCAATGTGAGAAACACAGGCATTTGAAAGGACACTCAAAAAAACTGACTCATTATCTGGACTAATAGTATCAGGGACTTGTCCTGTCAAAGCCATACGGATTGTTACCAATCGTCCGTCATTAAACCCATCTTTAATCAATGCATCTATCAAATTGAGAGCATTTTCTTCAAAAGACTTGAGTTTTCCAGATGTATCCGTTGATATTGATATTAATATTTCAATAATGGATTCATAATAATCAATCAAGCTTGAAGTAATCTCCCGAGAGAGAATTAGAGGAAAATCATCTTCTGTATTATGAAGATAGCTTAATGATCTAAACATTAAATATTCAGATAACCCTTCATGATTAGAAAATCTTGGAAAAGAGTTGAAGCATTTCCAATAAAATGTTTCATATGAAAGTGAAGAATCATTACGGTCAGTTATA
This sequence comes from Piscirickettsiaceae bacterium, assembly GCA_013215825.1. Classification (GTDB taxonomy): domain Bacteria; phylum Pseudomonadota; class Gammaproteobacteria; order Nitrosococcales; family Methylophagaceae. The sequence goes on from JABSQN010000003.1 coordinate 95,543, forward strand.
ATTTGAATTAAAAGACCAAGCGCACTATTTGGAGTGATCTCCCTCCATTTTGATGAAAGTGACTTTAGTCCATCTGTACCTTTTTCTTCTTTCTCCATTGCAAGACGAAGTTCAACTGCCCATACGCTCCACCCATACTCGTCACAAAAACACTCTAACTTTGTTATTGCTTTAGCAATACCCTTTTCTAATAAGTCACTTTGTAACTTATTAGAAAAATAATGAAAATCATTTATTTTATGTGATTGTCCTTTCAGCCACGCATTTGCCCAAAGCAATTCATTCCGTAGAGATAGAGGAGATAGAGGTTGATAGCCCCCTATTAATCGTCTAAATTCAATTGGGCCTAAACGAAACAATCTATTTGCATCAATAGCTGCGATAGATTTAAAAGAAGCTATAAGTTCGGCATAAGATGAAGGTGAAAGTTTACTCCTTAAAGCACTTAATGCTTTTATTGCTCCTTGTCTACTAACTTCGGCTCTAACTCTAGAGCGTATATTCTTGTTGTTGTTTTTATTTTTCATCTTATGTCCTTATATTACCCTTTTAATATTTCAGGACTGAACACGTATCCTCTGTGTTTAGTACCTTCTTACTTCAGGTTTACTTACTGACAACCAGAATCAATCAATAATACTAATTGTCGTACCGACACCAATGTAGCGACTTAACTCTTCTATTTCATGATTACGCATTGCAATGCAGCCTTGTGTCCAATCTGCAATTTGATGAATTTCTATTTTATCTTGCGTTTCGACACCAATACCATGCAAGCCAATCGCGCCACCTAACGCCGTATTCTGTGGTGGTAATCGACTTGCATGGTGTGCATCTAAAATATCCCGATACTGCATACGAGTAATAGTGCGATTTTTTAATGCTCGTTTAGCATCATTCATATTGGGATAGTTTAATTGCATAAATAGATGAAACCGACTGCTATCACGTATTTTACTGATCTTATAACTGCCTTTTGGGGTTGTATGATCACCTGATATCAACTTGGCCTTTTTACCGCCACTACCGAAAGCGACTTTAAATGTCCGTAAGGTAACGCCATTTTTTATGACTAATAACTGATGTTCTGAACGTATAACAACAAGCTCAATATTATCCAAAGCTAAAGCGCTATTCGATACCGAGAAAAGTGCTATCAGTAATAAATAGATAATTTTCATTTCAAACTCTCTGCCAGCAAATCTCGCAATTCTATTGCTCCCAATAAGCTACCATTTTCTGCTAGCACGACTAAAGTTTCTACATCACGCTCTAATTGGCGATGAATAACTTCACATAAGGATTCATCACAACGTGCATAAGCAAAGCGTGAATCCATCACTTCAGCCGCAGTTGGCTCAGTCACCCGTGAAAATAGTTGCCGATGTGTGTGTGTTGGTCGATGCTCAGTTAGTAAATGATTCGTCACATTAGCAAAACCAAGGTGTCCCACCACGATATTATTATCCACCACATAGGCATCTCGGCTATTATTTTCCAATAGCACCTGTGCGATATCTTCCATTGTTGCCGTTACTGAAACCACTACCGCAGTTTCAGAATGTGTTGTCATCCAATCATTGACTGAAATACTAGAAAAATCTTTTTCTATCATGGCTTTGCCTCACCCGCTTTAAACAATGCATAACGTGTTGCTAAAGGCCCTATTATTTCATAAATCAATGTGCTTGCTAATATAACATTAAGCACCAATAATGCGATATTTTGAAATTCAGCAATCTGTAATAAAGAAAGTGCTAAACCTATTGCAATGCCCGCCTGTGGAATGACCCCAAATCCTAAATACTTAGAAACAACCTCAGGTGCGTGACTTAGTTTGGCCCCGATGCGGATCCCTATAAACTTACCTATAACACGAGCAAACACGTAGATAACAACTAAATCGGTCACTTGTAAAAACACCGATAATTTAAAATGTGCACCGGCTAAGGTAAAGAAAATAATAAATACTAATTCTTCTAAATATTCAACAGGAGCAAATAGACGTTCGCCACTTGATTTGTAAACAGATCGGGCACTAAATCCTACTATTACAGCCGTTAATAATGGTGAAAAGTGCCACAATTCAGATAAGCCTTGACTCAAAAATAATGCACTTAACACTGTCGGCAATAAAAAGTTTTGGTTACGAATTTTATGTCCAAAGAAAGTAAGTAGCCAACCTATAACAATCCCAAGCCCAATACTTCCCACTATTTCTACACCTGAATTGATAACTGCATCAGTCAAACTTAGTCCAGTGACCACCACCAGCATCACTGAAAACAGAATAATGCCTAGCACATCATCCAAAGCCACCACACCTAATAATGATGTAGTCAATAATCCTTTAGCTCGATATTGATGTATTACTGCCACTGTCGCTGCCGGTGCGGTTGTTGCGGCCAATACACCTAAAATAAGGGCAAATACCCAAACAGGACCATCAATGGCTGGTTGATAAAAGTACACCGCAAGAGTTACTACCAAAACAGCGCCTAATGATTCACCTACCGTGCAAAATGTGATTATTTTACCAAGGCGACGTAATTGTTCCATCGTGACCGAGCCCCCGATGGTGTAAGCAATAATCGACAATGCAATATTGGTCAGCGAATGTGACCACTCGGTTATATCTAATCCTAAATAGCCGCCCAACAAGTCCTCAGACCAAATCAATCCTGCAAGTGCATACGCCGCAATACGTGGCATATTGATTCGAGATACTAATAAACCGAATAACAACCCCGTAACCAATAACAATCCTAATGCAAGTATTGGCGAAGCAGTCATTATGCAAATAACCGTGTGATTAAAGATCTATTTTGACGCGCTATATTCTTCAATGAGCTTGGCAAATTAATATCAAACTGTATTTCTTGTTGCTCAACATTTCGTTTCATTGCTTTCATATCAGAATTAGTAACATGCCACTTTGTTGCCATACTAATTACATTGCCTTTATCTTTCACAGGTAAAATCAGACTATTACCATCAAAACTTTGATTTATTCGCGTCATGGTCTGATTAAACAATGGTTTATCACTGCCCCACAAGTTAATACTCATTACACCATTAGCAGATAATACCCCTGCACAGGCATCAAAGAACGCTTGCGCACCCACACTTGCCGCCATACCAATATGATCATAAGCGTCAACCAGTAACATATCGTAATTGACATCATCTTGATAATAACGTTGTTGCACAAACAAATAACCATCACCGAGATGAATATTGAGTCGTTGTTCATCAGCTGGAACACCAAAATAGCCATGGGCTATATTGATCACATCTTGTCGGTATTCAATCACATCAATTTCACAATCAGGGAAATGATGCAGTAAGAACTTAACTAAGGAGCCGCCGCCTAAGCCGACGACGAGTACTCTTTGTGGATTTGGGTTCAACAGTAAGCATGCCATCATTGCTTCTGTATAGGTCAGCTCAAGTGTGTGCGGCATCCGTAAAGACATCGTACTCTGACGCGGAAATGTACCAAAGTGCATCGAGCGTGCGTCACCTAGGTCAACCACTTCAATCATGCCATCATCGGACTGTGATTGATGTACCACTAAGCCACCATAATAAAGCCGCATTATTTCTGTTTATCCGGTTCAACAAATGTGGTATTCAACCAGCCACGAAGTGTTTTTACTAAGGACTCTTCCAAACCGTAAAATACATGATCTGCACCTAATACTTCTCGTGCTAAATATTGCTCACTTCCCATTCGTTTCATCATTAGTTTTCTTCGTTTAACAGCCGCCACAACGTCATCAATTTCATTATCACCATAGATATCAAAAACGGGTTGTCTCATTGGACTAAATGCATTCTCTAGACGCAATGACAATCCGGGTACACCCACCAAAATAAGTGCTGAAATAGAGTCTGTAATATTACTCAAAACATCAATCGCCACATGACCACCAGCACCATGACCTAAAAATAAAATCCGCTTAACATCTTTTTCTTGCAAAAAAGCCACTGCCGCATCCAGTCGCTGTTGATTTGATATTGGCGGTAATACTTCCAAGGCTTCAGTGTTTTTATTCTCTTCTGCGTCCATTTCCGCTGTTTGTTCTTCTGCTATTGGCTCTAAATCAGGCTCGCCCGATAATAAAATCGCCGATTCTTCCGGATAATCCAAAGAAATCGTTAATGTTGACCAGCCATATTCAATCATTTTATGGCGTAATGGTGTAATGACACCCTGACTTTCAAGTTGCGCACCGCGATCATGAAAAAAGATAATTGCGCCATGTCGCTCACCTAATATTTCTTCCAGATAGGTTGCTTCGATCTTAATACCCGCAACATCCAACAAATGGAAACCATCAACATCAGGTCTAATTCGTAAAGAAAAATCCTTAGTTTCTATCTCTGCCATATCAGGCTCTTCATTCGTTACAGCACCAGCAATAACAATCTGCGGCAAGAAACATGTTAAGACCAGCCCTAAACATATCGTTCTAAATCGTTGCACCTATACGCCTCTCATTTATAATTATATAAAAGCAATAGAGTCAGTATAATTCAGCCTAGCTAATTTACAAATGCTGAAAAAAGGTCTCGCTTACGGTAAAGTATCGGCTTCTATACTAATAACTAATATTTACGGGAACCATTATGGCTGAATTTAAAATTGCTCCATCAATCCTTTCTGCAGACTTCGCTCGCTTAGGTGAAGAAGTTGATAATGCATTAGCATCAGGTGCAGATATTGTTCACTTTGACGTAATGGATAACCACTACGTACCTAATTTAACGATTGGTTCATTGGTCTGTGACGCACTACGTAAACATGGTGTGACACATGAAATCGATGTACATCTAATGGTCAAACCTGTTGATCGCATTATTCCTGACTTTGCTAAAGCTGGCGCAACATATATTACCTTCCACCCTGAAGCATCTGATCATATTGACCGCAGTTTGCAGTTAATTAAAGCAGAAGGTTGTAAAGCAGGTTTAGTATTTAACCCAGCCACTCCGCTTTCTTTAGCCGAACATGTATTAGATAAAGTTGATCGTATTTTATTGATGTCTGTTAACCCGGGGTTTGGTGGTCAATCTTTCATTCCTCACACATTAGACAAATTACAAGAAGCACGTAAATTGATTGATGCCAGTGGTTATGACATTGACTTGCAAGTGGATGGCGGCGTAAAAGTAAATAATATCCGTGAAATTGCTGAAGCTGGCGCGCGTACATTCGTTGCTGGTTCTGCTTTATTTGGTGCTAAGAATCCAGATGATGCGAATATTTATGACACTGTAATGGCTGCGTTCCGCGCTGAGTTAGCAAAAGCAAACGTCTAATCATGTGTCGTCTTTTCCGTCATGTTGCAGCATGACGGAAAAGACTTACCATGAAATATTCTAGAGTTTGAGAAAAATAAAATGATATTAAAAAAACCAGAAATGATACTAATAGATCTAGACGGCACGCTAGTTGATAGCGTGCCTGATCTAGCATGGTGTATTGACGAAACCATGAAGGCATTAGATATGCCTGTACGTGGTGAAGCCAAAGTTCGCAATTGGGTTGGTAATGGTGTGCCCCGATTAATTCAACGCGCCTTAATCGACCAACTCGATGGTGAAGCCAGCGATGCCTTATATGCACAAGCAGCCCCCATATTTATGGCACTTTATGCTGATAATGCCAGCAAACGTAGTCAGCTTTATCCCTCAGTCATTGACGGCTTGAACTGGTTAAAAGAACAAGGTATTCGCATTGGTTGTGTGACTAATAAAGATGAACAATTCACCTTGAAAATTTTAAAAGATTTAGGTCTGTTTGATTTCTTTGAGATTGTGATTAGTGGTGATACTTTACCGTTGAAAAAGCCTCATCCAGCACCGCTACTATATGGCGCAGAATTTTTTAATATTAAACCAGAAAATGCCATGATGATTGGTGATTCTATCAGTGATGTTAAAGCATCACGTGCCGCAGGTTTTTCGATCATATGCATGAGTTATGGCTATAACCACGGCGTTGATATTCGTACTGCTAACCCAGATATTGTTATTGATTCTTTTGCCGAACTCAAAAATACAATTAAAATCTAATGAATCAGGCTGAATTTGACCAGTTAGCCGAGCAAGGCTACAACCGTATCCCGATTGCTCGTGAAGTACTGGCAGACTTAGATACACCATTAAGTACCTATCTAAAGCTAGCGGATGCACCCTACTCTTACCTACTTGAATCTGTTCAAGGTGGTGATAAATGGGGACGTTATTCAATTATCGGATTACCCTGTGAGACTGTTGTTCGTATTACAGGCTATGACATCGAAGTTAAGCATTGTGGTGACGTTATCGAAACCACAACTACGGATGATCCCTTATCATGGATAGAAAGCTTTAAATCACAATATAAAGTGCCTGATCTAGATGATTTACCTCGTTTTAATGGCGGTTTAGTCGGCTATTTTGGCTATGATACCGTACGTTATATAGAGCCTCGCTTAGGCGACAGTCCAAACCCAGATCCATTAGCTACGCCTGATATTTTACTGATGGTTTCAAATGATATTATTGTGTTTGATAATCTAAGCGGTCGCCTGTTCTTAATCGTACATGCTGATCCAAGCATCGATAATGCTTATCAAAAGGCACAGCAGCAACTTGATTCACTGACAACAGATTTAAGAACGGCCACCCCGTCTTATAATTCATCGAATAAAGGCAATGAAGTCAATGAAAAAGACTTTATTTCCGGCTTTACGCATGATGGTTTTATTGATGCGGTAAAAAAAGCCAAACAATACATTACCGATGGCGACATCATGCAAGTGGTGTTATCACAGCGCTTATCCATTCCTTTTTCAGCCCAACCGATGGATTTATACCGTGCGTTACGCACTTTAAACCCCTCACCTTATATGTTTTATCTCAATCTTGAAGACTTCCACATTGTTGGCTCATCACCTGAAATATTAGTACGAATGGAAGATGATGAAATCACCGTGCGCCCTATTGCTGGCACACGTCCTCGTGGTAAAACGGAAGAGGAAGACCTAGCACTAGAACAAGACTTACTAGCCGATCCCAAAGAGCTTGCCGAACACCTAATGCTTATTGATTTAGGTCGTAATGATGCCGGACGCGTTAGCCAAATTGGTACAGTGAAACTCACTACAAAAATGATTGTAGAGCGTTATTCTCATGTGATGCATATCGTCTCCAATGTCACCGGGAAAGTGGTCCCTAATATGACCTGTATTGACGCATTACGAGCCACCTTTCCAGCGGGAACAGTAAGCGGTGCGGCAAAAGTGCGTGCCATGGAAATCATTGATGAATTAGAGCCGGTAAAACGTGGCATTTATGCCGGTGCGGTTGGCTATTTATCATGGTCGGGTAATATGGATACCGCCATTGCTATTCGTACTGCTGTGATTAAAGATAACACCTTACACATTCAAGCGGGCGCGGGTATCGTCTATGATTCTGTACCTGAAATGGAATGGCTTGAAACCTTGAATAAAGCACGTGCTGTTTTTCGCGCAGTAGCCATGGCAGAATCAGGCTTAGACGTTTCTAATCAGTCCCAACATAAGTAGAATTCAGCTATGTTATTAATGATCGACAATTATGATTCATTCACCTATAACCTAGTTCAATACTTTGGTGAATTAGGTGCAGATGTACACGTTCATCGCAATGATAAGATTAGTATTGCTGAAATTGAAGCCTTAAACCCAGATCATATTGTGATCTCACCGGGGCCTTGTACGCCGAATGAAGCCGGAATTTCTCTTGAGGTGATTAAACACTTTGCCGGAAAAAAACCGTTATTAGGGGTTTGTCTTGGCCATCAGTCTATTGGTCAGGCCTTTGGCGGTGACATTATTCATGCGCGTAAAATCATGCATGGTAAAACCTCCCCTATTTATCACAATGATACTAGTGTCTTTAAAGGACTCAATAATCCTGTTACCGCAACACGTTATCATTCATTAGTCATTGATAAAACAACGCTCCCTGATTGTTTCGACATCACCGCTTGGACACAAAATGAAGATGGTAGTATGGATGAAATAATGGGGATTCAGCATAAAACATTGCCGATTGAAGGCGTGCAATTTCACCCTGAATCTATTTTGACTGAACAAGGTCACGCCTTGTTGAAAAACTTCATTGATCGTTAATCAAGCAAAGAACTCATCATGAATTTACCTAATGCTATAAAAGCGGTGATTGCTCAAAAAGACTTATCAACTGATGATATGTCTTCGGTGATGCAACTCATTATGACTGGCGAAGCATCACCGGCTCAAATTGGTGGTTTCTTAGTCGGTTTACAGATGAAAGGCGAAACCATCACTGAAATTGCCGCAGCGGCTAAAGTGATGCGTAGTTTAGCGACACCAGTTGAAATTACCGGCGATCATATTGTTGATACCTGTGGTACCGGCGGCGATGGCGCCAGCACCTTTAATGTATCAACCGCAAGCGCTTTTGTGGTTGCCGCTGCCGGTGCTAAAGTTGCCAAACATGGTAATCGTTCGATTAGTAGTAGCTCCGGCAGTGCCGATGTTTTGGAAGCGGCGGGGGTTAATTTAGATATTAGCCCAGAGCAAGTGAAACACTGTGTTGATACCGTTGGTGTTGGCTTTATGTTTGCCCAAAAACATCATGGCGCAATGAAATTTGCCATCGGCCCGCGTCGTGAAATGGCGGTACGGACTATTTTCAACTTACTTGGCCCATTAACTAACCCAGCACAAGCTCCCAATCAGGTCTTAGGTGTGTTTGATAAGCAATGGGTTGAACCAATGGCACACGTTTTAAAAGAGCTAGGCAGTGATCATGTATTAGTGGTTCATGCTGATGATGGGCTTGATGAAATAAGTATCGGTTCTGCAAGCAGCGTTGCCGAACTGAAAGACGGTGTTATTACAAACTATACAATCCAGCCTGAAGACTTTGGTCTGCAACGCTGTGACATTGCCCAGTTAGCGGTTAATAATGCCCAACAAAGTCTTGCGATCATCAAAGATATCTTCGCGGGTAAGCAAGGCGGCGCCCGTGATATCGTTGTCCTCAATGCAGGGGCGGCTATTTATGCTGCAGATCTCGCAAATAACTTAGCAGATGGCATCAAACTCGCACAAACTCATATTGATAATGGCAATGCACAAGTAAAACTTGATGCGCTTATTGCTTGTAGTAACTCATAACAAAAGAATTAAACATGGCTGATACACCTGATATTTTAAAAAAAATAATTCAACGTAAATTTGAAGAAATTACTGAGCGCAAAGCGAAAGTCTCTCAACAGCAATTGATTGAAGTGGCTGAAAAAGCAGACACTCCACGTGGTTTCGTCGCGGCCATTGAAGCCAAAATCAATGCCGGAGAAGCAGCGGTGATTGCTGAAATTAAAAAAGCATCGCCAAGCAAAGGTTTATTGCGTGAAAACTTTATTCCTGCTGACATCGCCAAAAGCTACGAACAACATGGCGCGGCTTGCTTATCTGTATTAACCGACCATGATTTCTTTCAAGGCCATGAGTTCTACTTGCAAGAAGCACGTGAAGCTTGCTCATTGCCTGTTATTCGCAAAGACTTCATTGTTGATCCTTATCAAGTATTTGAAGCAAGAGCGATTAGCGCTGATGCTATTTTATTGATTGTATCGGCACTCAATGATGATCAGCTACTTGCGCTTAGCGATCTCGCTATGCAGTTAGATATGGACGTGTTAGTTGAAGTGCATGATTTAGTCGAATTGGAACGTGCGCTCTTATTAAACTTACCACTTATTGGCATTAATAACCGCAACTTAAGCACATTTGAGACTAGCTTAGATACAACGTTAGATTTATTAGGTCGAATACCAGAAGGTCATACTGTAATTACAGAAAGTGGTATTCATACCCCTGAAGATGTCGCTTTAATGCGCGAACACCATGTTAATGGATTCTTAGTCGGTGAAACCTTTATGCGTGCCGATAATCCAGGTGAAAAATTAAGCGAACTGTTTAACTAAGCTGAATTCAGGACTCAACTAATCGGAAGTATTTCCGCGATGTTCATCATCATAGATAATCATCGTTTTTCCGTGAGCCCATAAAACACCTTGCTCTTGAAGACCCTTTAATACACGTCCTGCCATTTCTCGCGAACAACCAACCATACGACTAATTTCTTGTCGTGTTACTTTGATTTGCTTGCCTTCTTCATGACGCATAGCGTCAGGTTGTGCCGCCAACTCATGTAATGCTGCTTCTACTCGTCCCGCCACATCCAAGAACACCATATCACCAGCTTTGCGTGTTGCTAACACTAAACGCTTTGCCATCTGTTCGGCAAGATGTTGCAATAAACTCGGATAGCATCTTTTAAGATCAGTATCCGCTAATAACTTTATTTGTTGGTAACTTATTTCTTCTGTTTTGCAATCGGTTCTGGCTCGAATGGTCACACTGCGTTCAGCAATATCCAAAAACAAACCTATTTCACCTAAAAAATCACCTTGGCTCAAATTGGCAAGAATTAGTTCCTCACCCTCTTCATTTTCCATGCTAACCGAAACCGAACCTTCGCGAAGATAAAATAATGTATCCGCCTGATCACCGGGACGAATCAAAATAGACTTTGCCTGATAAGTTTTGCTATGACAGCAATGAAAAAAATCCGCTAATTCTGTTTCTATTTTTTTATACTTCACATAATCCATCTGGAGTTCCTATTCTTTCAATGTACTGAATTAGCCACATGCTTGAACACTATAACTCAAAATAATCACGATTAATAAACTAAACTGACTTCCAATGAACTAATATGGCAAAATTAACACTATTCCATCAAGTATCGGATACGTTTTAATATGAAAGCAAGAATCAAATGGGTTGAAGACCTACAATTTCTCGGCGAATCCGAGACAGGTCATACTATTGTTATGGATGGTCCTGAAGAATTAGGTGGTCATGGCACTGGCATGCGACCAATGGAATTATTATTATTAGGAATGGGCGGCTGTACATCATTTGATATGATACAAATGTTGAAAAAAGGTCGCCAAGATATTCGTGACTGTGTGGTTGAAATTGACAGTGAACGTAGTGATGAAATCCCAAAAGTATTTACAAAGATTCATGTACGCTACACCATCACAGGTAAAAATATCAAAGAAGCACAAGTAAAACGTGCGGTTGAATTATCCACTGAAAAATATTGTTCAGCCTCCCTTATGCTCGCTAAAACAGCAGAAATCACTCACGAATATGAGATAATCAATGTCGATTAATGATTTGAATTCAAGCCAGAAAATTTTTGACCGAATTGAACAGAGCTACCTTGCAACATGGTGCCGTTTCCATCCGGAATCAGCATTAGAAGCGGGTATTGATGAACATGCAGGTAAATTAACCCCACATGATGATGAAAGTATCGGCATTCAAATTGTGCTTAATGAAAAATGCCTTGCCGCATTAGATGAAATCAATACGGAAGAGTTAGATTCTGATCGTCTAATTAATTATCAGGTATTACATGGCTGTGCCGAATTAGAACATCATAATTTGATGGATCATGATTGGCGTCATCGTGATCCAACACGGTTTATACCTATAAATGCACTGCATCAATTAACCATTAGACCGGTTGAAATGTTCCATCAAGCATTAAAAAGTCGTCTAACGGCTATCCCCAATCATTTGCGTGATGCTAAAAATCATTTAACTGCCGCACCAGAAGTTATCCCTAAAGTTTGGTTAGAAATGGCATTAGCTGAAACAGAAGCGGGCAGTGACTATTGCCATCAGATGCACCAACATCCATTAATTCATCAAGCCCTTAATGACGATGATGAATTAGAACAAGCCATTGCTAATACTGCAAAATCATTAGACGATTTTGCACAAACATTAAAGCGACTGCAATCAAAAGCTGAAGGTGACTTTTCCTGCGGCAGCCGACATTTTGATCGCTTATTACAATCACAACATTTTTTACCAATTAACTCGCATAAACTTCATCAGTTTGGTCAACAATTATTCGATAAAACCAAACAAGAACTCGATGATGCCTTAGCTAATAGCACGATCAGCCTAGATGAAATTCAACAACAACATCCTAATGCCGACCAACTATTAGCAACGTATCAACAAGAGATGCAAGCTGCGGAAGACTTTTTACGTGAGCATGATTTAGTAACACTGCCGGAAACACAATCACTAAAAGTCATCAACACCCCCGCATTCCTACAACATCAAATACCTTTTGCTGCTTATCTTGATCCCAGCATTGCCGATCTCAAACAAACGGGTTATTACTACGTTACACCAAGCAGTAATGATGCTGAATTAAGCGAACATAACTTTGCCGCCATCAGCCAAACCAGTGTTCATGAAGCGTGGCCGGGACATCATTTACAATTTGTCACTGCCAATCAATCCGCACAAGGCAATGCATTGATTCGTCGTCTTAACCCAAGTGCAACCTTATATGAAGGTTGGGCGCTTTATTGTGAACAAATGATGTTAGAACAAGGTTTTGAACGTCATCAAGGTCAAAAAATCATTATGCTTCGTGATCGCTTATGGCGCGCCTTACGCATCATGATTGATGTTGAAATTCAAACCCAAGGTTTATCACTAGAAGATGCCGCCACTAAAATGGTTAACGCTCTCGGTTTTAGCCACAATCAAGCCATGGGCGAATTGCGTTGGTACAGTCAATCACCCACAATTCCAATGAGCTACGCCGTTGGTTGGGCGTTAATTAATGCCCTACGCGATATTGTTAATCCTGCTGATAATACTGAACTAAAAGCATTTCACAACAAGCTATTAGCCAGCGGATCAATTGCCCTGCCCCTCGTTATTCAACATCAATTTGGTCAAGATATTTGGCTAAAATGTTGCCAACATGTTTTTGGAACAAGCGAATGAACAGCTATATTTATAAAAGTAGTAAAAAAGAAGAACTGTATATTTATCTTGCAAAAAAAGATGATTTTTCAGATGTACCTCAAGCGCTATATGCCACCATGGGCAAAGAACCTATCTTTGTGATGGAAGTTGAATTGAGTCCAGAAAAAAAACTAGCACGTGAAGATGTAGTCAAAGTAATAGAAAACTTAGAAACACAAGGCTATCACCTGCAAATTCCACCGCCTATTGCCAGTGTTGTTAACTTTAAGGAACCTGCTAAATATATAAAGTAGCTTGGAATTATGACCATAAAGGGTCCCGTGATGGAAACCGTAGGTTGGACTTCAGTCCAACTTTAGACCGCTATCAAATATCCACTGTTGGGTTGAAACCCAACCTACAATCAAGCGAACGGGAAATTACGCTGGTATTGCTAACGTTAAGGAACTTGATAAATATATTAAGTAGCTTGGACTTTAGTCCAACTTTAGACCGCTATCAAATGCCCACTGTTGGGTTTCAACCCAACCTACAATCAAGCGAACGGGAAATTATGCTGGTATTGCTAACGTTAAGGAACCTGATAAATATATTAAGTAGCTTGGACTTCTGTCCAACTTTAGACCGCTATCAAATGCCCACTGTTGGGTTGAAACCCAACCTACAATAATGCAATGAGTTGATACAATTTGTCTTGGGCTTGTTTCGGGGTTAAATCATCCGGATTTATCTGTTGTAGATATGCTTCTAGTGGTGATGGTTCAGCTACTTTCTGAAACAAATCTGCTTGCGGTGAATCTGGTGTTTGCCGCTTGCTCTCTAACTCTAGCAGTTTCACTTTAGCCGCCTTAATCACATCATTCGGCACGCCAGCCAGTTGTGCAACTTGTAATCCATAGCTTTGATTAGCAGGCCCTGCTTTTACTTGATGTAAAAAGACGATTTTATCGCCATGTTCAATCGCATCTAAATGGACATTACTTGCTTGATCATACAGTTCAGGAATTTGGGTTAATTCAAAATAATGGGTGGCAAATAAGGTATATGCACTAATATCACGTACTAATTTTTCGGCACATGCCCATGCCAATGACAAGCCATCAAAGGTACTGGTTCCCCGCCCTATTTCATCCATTAACACCAAACTGTGTTGAGTAGCATTATTAAGAATATTCGCCGCTTCACTCATTTCAACCATAAACGTAGAACGGCCTGATGCTAAATCATCGGATGCACCAATACGAGTAAAGATCTGATCAACCAGTCCAATAACAGCGTGTTTTGCCGGCACATAACTACCAACATGCGCCATCAATACAATTAACGCCACTTGCCGCATATAGGTTGATTTACCCCCCATATTAGGGCCGGTTATCATCAATAAGCTCTGCTGCTCACTAAACTCAACATCGTTCGGACAAAAATGTTCATCCATCACCTGTTCTACCACCGGATGCCGGCCTGCTGTGATGTTCATACTCGCCGTCATACTAAACTCAGGCGCGATATAATCCAAACTCTCCGCCCGCTCTGCTAGGTTTGATAAAACATCTAATTCAGCCAAGGCATTCGCCGACACTTCTAAGGCAGCCAAATCAGGCTCTACAAGATCAAACAAGGCTTCATACAATGATTTTTCTAATGCCAAAGCACGCTCATTGGCACTCAATACTTGGTCTTCAAAACCTTTTAATTCTGGCGTAATATAACGCTCTGCATTCTTCAAGGTTTGCCTACGAACATATTCAATCGGCACCTCAATATGATGATTACGACTTATCTCAATAAAATAGCCATGCACACGGTTATAGCCCACTTTCAGAGTCGATACGCCGGTACGTTCACGTTCACGCTGTTCTAAATCCAATAAAAACTGATTGGCATGTTCACGAATATTCCGCAGCTTATCTAACTCGTCGTTATAGCCTTCAGCAATCACGCCGCCATCACGAATTAATACCGGTGGTTCATCGACTAATGCAGTTGTTAATAGCGTTAATAACTCAGGAAAGGAACCTAAATCACGATCTAATTGAACTAATTTTGTGGCATTTAAATCACTTAATAATTGATGCAGTTCAGGCAATGCCGACAAAGTATTTCGTAACTTCATAAAATCACGTGGACGCGCTGATTTCAATGCCAAACGTGCTAAAACACGCTCAATATCACCCAAGGATTTTAACTGTGTTTGCAGTGATTCAACATCCTGCCCATCAATAAACTGCCCTATCGCCTGTTGCCGTTGTTTTAACACCTGATGATCGCGTAAGGGTCTCAATAACCAACGGCGTAATAAACGTGCGCCCATTGCAGTTGATGTTTTATCTAACACCGATAATAAGGTATGTTCACGCCCGCCCGACAAATTGGTTTCTAACTCTAAATTACGCCGTGTTGCGAGATCTAATTGAATACATTCACTCGCCATTTCAACCTTAAGCGATCGCAAATGTGGCAATGCCGTACGGTGTGTTTCTTGAGCATAATTAAGCAAACAGCCTGCCGCTACAATCGCTAACTCTAAACTTTCACAGCTAAAACAACGTAAGTCTTGTACCTCAAAATGGTCACATAAACGACGTAAAGCACCCTCAAAATCAAAATGCCACGGCGGCACGCTACGCAATACCGATTCAAACTCAAGCAAGTCATCGCGCAATGATTCATCAAATAAGATTTCAGCCGCTTGCAGCCGTGCTAATTCAGCATGAAGAGCTTCTAAAGAATCCAGCTCACTTACAATAAACCGCCCACTGCTCATTTCAGCAGTGGCTAATCCATATCGACCTTTATGATGATGTACTGCGACTAATAGACTTTCATGTCGACTATCTAATAAGGCCTCTTCGGTTAATGTTCCTGGCGTTAAAATCCGTACCACTTGACGTTCAACAGGACCTTTACTGGTGGCAGGATCGCCAATCTGCTCACAAATAGCCACCGACACACCCATTTTTATCAACCGCGCCAAATACGTATCCGCCGCATGATAAGGCACGCCCGCCATCGCAATAGGCTCGCCATTACTTCTGCCACGCGCCGTTAAGGTAATATCCAATAATTCAGCAGCCCGATGTGCATCATCAAAAAACAATTCATAAAAATCACCCATGCGATAAAACAATAAATGTTCAGGATTTTCAGCCTTAATACGTAGAAATTGCTGGATCATCGGAGTGTGGGGTTGTGTGTTTTTTGCCATTAAATTCTCATGCTCAATATTTGAGTCAATTTTAACCTAATACCGCTACTTCAGGTACACTTTGCATGATAATCAACAATATGAAATCTTTGTACGATACGTATTTATAAACTATGCCTAAACTATCTGACCACGACCTATATCAACTCAGTGAACACCTTGCATCGTGTTTACTAGATCGTCAATGGCTATTAGCCAGCGCTGAATCATGCACCGGTGGTTGGTTGGCCAAATGTTGTACTGATATTGTTGGTAGCTCTGCATGGTTTGATCGCGGTTTTGTCACTTATAGTAATCGCGCTAAACACGAGTTAATTCATGTGTCATCAACGACGACAGAGCAATTTGGTGCGGTTAGTGAACAAGTCGCTATTGAAATGGCTGACGGTGCTTTAGCTAATTCTTCTGCGGATATTACTGTATCTATTACCGGTATTGCCGGCCCTGATGGTGGCTCAAATGATAAGCCTGTTGGCACTGTTTGCTTTGCTTGGGCACAGAAAAATAGCGCAATAACAACTGCCATCCACCATTTTTCTGGCAACCGTGATTCTGTTCGACGGCAAGCAGTCAAGATTGCACTTGAAGGACTCATTAAAAACGCTAGAGACTAAATGCCAATTATGGGATAATCACGCGTTTAATTAATTCGATATTCGCATAGGGTTATAACAATGGATGACAACAAGAAAAAGGCGTTAGGCGCTGCTTTAAGTCAAATTGAAAAACAATTTGGTAAAGGCGCGGTAATGCGTTTAGGTGATGCCGCTGCTAACCGTGAGATTGATGTAGTTTCTACAGGGTCTATCGGACTTGATGTTGCATTAGGTGTTGGCGGTTTGCCACGTGGTCGTGTTGTCGAAATTTATGGCCCAGAATCGTCAGGTAAAACAACCTTAACCTTGCATGCCATTGCCCAAATGCAAAAGCTAGGTGGCACCGCAGCCTTTGTTGATGCGGAGCATGCGCTTGACCCTATTTATGCTACCAAATTAGGCGTTAACATTGATGATTTACTGATTTCACAACCTGATACCGGTGAGCAAGCCTTAGAAATTACCGATATGTTAGTACGCTCTGGCGCGGTTGATGTGATTGTTATTGACTCTGTTGCAGCCCTAACACCAAAAGCTGAAATTGAAGGCGAGATGGGTGCTAGTCATATGGGTTTACAAGCCCGTTTAATGTCACAAGCATTGCGTAAATTAACCGCTAATATCAAACGATCAAATACATTGGTTATTTTCATCAATCAATTGCGGATGAAGATTGGCGTGATGTTTGGTAATCCTGAAACAACAACTGGTGGTAATGCGCTTAAATTCTACGCCTCTGTTCGTCTTGATATTCGTCGTATTGGCGCAATCAAAAAAGGCGATGAAATTCTAGGTAATGAAACCCGCGTAAAAGTAGTTAAAAACAAAGTTGCCCCGCCTTTCAAACAAGTTGTGTTTGATATTCTTTATGGTGAAGGTATTTCACATGAAGGCGAGTTAATCGATCTTGGTGTTGATAATAATATCGTTGAGAAGGCCGGCGCTTGGTACAGCTACAATGGAACACGTATCGGACAAGGTAAAGATAATGTGCGTAACTATCTAAAAGAGCATCCTGAAATGGCCAATGAAATTGAAGCTAAAATCAGAGCTATTTTATTACCGAAAAATGATGATTCTCCGGCAAAAAAAGAAACGGCAGCGGATAAAGACGACGCTAAATAGTGAGAAAACAATCGCTCCGTGAAAGAGCGATGAATTTTTTAGCTCGACGAGAACACAGTGTCACCGAGCTAATAACAAAGTTACGTACCGCCGAGTTTGAACTCGATGACATCCTAGATGTTATCGATAGGTTAACAAAGCAAGATTTACAAAGTGACCAACGTTTTGCAGAGAATTATCTGCATTACCGGTCACAACGTGGCTTTGGCGGTATGAAGATTAGGCATGAATTGAAACAACGTGGTGTTGCTGATGATATTATCAATAACGCCTTTAATGAAGCAAATATAGATTGGTTTTTGCACGCAATAACACAGCGATGCAAACGCTTTGGCGAACAAAGCCCCGACGACCTTAAAGAACGTGCCAAACAGCAGCGTTTTTTACAGCAACGTGGTTTTACTCATGAACAAATAAGTGAAAGTTTTCAATATGAAAAGTAGTGCAGATATACGAAATCTATTTCTGGAATTTTTCCAAGAAAAAGGCCATAAAATTGTGCAAAGTAGCCCATTAATACCGGCTAATGACCCGACATTGCTATTTGTTAATGCCGGTATGGTGCAATTTAAGGAATTATTTTTAGGACAGGAAGTTCGTAAATACAGCCGTGCAGTATCAACCCAACGTTGTGTTCGTGCTGGCGGCAAGCATAATGATCTGGAAAATGTCGGCTATACGGCTCGTCATCATACTTTCTTTGAAATGTTGGGTAACTTTAGCTTTGGTGATTATTTCAAACGTGAAGCCATTCAATATGCTTGGGAGTTTTTAACCGAAACACTCTCCCTACCTGCCGAAAAACTCTGGATCACCGTGTTTGATGAAGATGATGAAGCCGCTGATATTTGGCTAAAAGAAATCGGGATTGATCCTGCTCGCCTATCTCGTATTGGCGCTAAAGACAACTTCTGGTCAATGGGCGATACAGGTCCATGTGGTCCGTGTAGTGAAATATTCTATGACCACGGCGAAGACATTGCCGGTGGGCCTCCCGGCACACCAGAAGAAGATGGCGATCGTTATATCGAAATCTGGAACTTGGTCTTTATGCAATATGACCGCGCCGCCGATGGCACGATGACACCTTTGCCAAAACCTTCGGTGGATACGGGTATGGGCTTAGAACGCCTCGCCGCTATTTTACAAGGTGTGCATAATAATTATGACATCGATATTTTTCAAAACTTAATTAAAGCGATCCAAGCCTTATCAGGTACTAAAGATTCCTCTCATACCTCACTACGCGTGATCGCCGACCATATTCGCTCATGTGCTTTTATGATTACCGATGGCGTACAACCTTCAAATGAAGGTCGTGGTTATGTCTTACGTCGCATTATCCGTCGCGCAATTCGTCATGGTCATAAATTAGGCCTTAAAGAAGATGATTTCTTCTATAAATTAGTGGCACCTTTAGTCGCAGAAATGGGCGAGGCTTTTCCAGAGATTGTTAAAGCACACGCCCTAATTGAACGCGCACTAAAACAAGAAGAAGCGCGCTTTGCAGATACCTTAGACAATGGTCTGAAAATTCTTGAACATGCCATTGACCAAATGTCAGATAAAGAAATCCCTGGCGAAACAGTTTTCTTACTCTATGATACCTATGGATTTCCCATTGATTTAACTGCTGATATTGCCCGTGAACGCAGTTTAACGATTGATGTTGCTGGTTTTGAACGAGCAATGGAAGCCCAACGTACTCGTGCTCGTAGTGCCAGCCAATTTGCCGGCGGTTTATCCGACCAAATCAACATTAAAGGTGAAACGGAATTTTGCGGTTATGATAAGACAAAAAACCAAGCAACCATCACCAGCATCCTAATCGATGGCGAACATGTTGAGCAATTACACCAAGGTCAACAAGGCATTATCGTCTTAGATAACAGTCCTTTTTATGCTGAATCTGGTGGACAAGCCGGTGACTTAGGCCAAATATCAACTGACACGGCTAACTTTGATGTGACAGATACTCGCAAGCAAGGTAAAGCCTTTATTCATATCGGTCTTAGCCAAAGTGGTGAATTTAAAGTCGGCGATCTCGTTATCGCTCATGTTGATGAACAATGCCGCACCGCAACAGCGCTTAATCATTCAGCAACGCATTTACTTCACGCAGCCTTGCAACACGTACTTGGCGATCATGTTGCTCAAAAAGGGTCACTGGTTAATGCCCAGCGTTTACGTTTTGATTTTTCCCATTTTGAGCCGGTCTCAGCTCAACAACTGCATGATATTGAGCATTTAGTTAACCAACAAATTCGACTTAATCACGCTATTGAAACCAATATCATGAACCTAGATGATGCCAAAGCCTCTGGAGCAATGGCCTTATTTGGTGAAAAATACGAAGAAGATGTTCGCGTACTCAGCATGGGTGATTTTTCAACTGAACTTTGTGGCGGCACACATGCTAATCGCACCGGTGATATTGGCCTGATAAAAATAACATCAGAAGCCGGTATCGCCTCTGGTGTTCGCCGTATTGAAGCGGTAACCGGTGAAAATGCACTTAAATATATTGATAAAAATCAGTCTCGCTTAGAAGAAATATCCACATTAATCAAAGCAACACCCGATAATGTACAAGAGAAAGTAAGCCAACTAGCACAACGCACTCGCCAACTTGAAAAAGAGCTAGAAGCTCTTAAAAGTAAATTGGCCAGTAGCGTAGGTAGTGATCTTGCAAATTCTGCTCAAGATATTGCCGGCATTAAAGTCATTGCTGCACAACTTGAAGGTGCCGATACTAAAAGCCTACGTGATACCGTTGATCAACTTAAAAATAAACTAGGCACTGCCGCTATTATTCTATCGTCAATTGAAGGCGATAAAATCACCCTTATTGCGGGTGTTACCAAAGATGTCACAAATAAAATTCGTGCCGGTGACTTAGTGTCACATATTGCCGCACTCGTCGGTGGTAAAGGCGGTGGTCGTCCCGATATGGCTCAAGGCGGCGGCACACAACCTGAAAATCTTAATTCAGCATTAGATTCAGTCAATGACTGGATCCAGTCTAAATTGGAAAACTAAATAAATGGCCTTAATTGTACAAAAATATGGCGGAACATCCGTCGGCACCGTTGAACGTATTCAAGAAGTTGCCAAAAAACTCATTAAACATCAACAACAAGGTGATAGCCTAGTCGTTGTTCTTTCCGCAATGAGTGGTGAAACCAATCGTCTATTGGCATTAGCAAATGAGCTCAATGACCAACCACGTGGACGCGAACTCGACGTACTTCTTTCTACCGGCGAACAAGTTACTATTGCCCTACTTTGTATGGCATTAGAGCAACATGGTATTCACGCTACTTCTTATACTGGTAGCCAAGTTAAGATCCTGACAGATAACACCCATAACAAAGCACGCATCATGGAAATTGATGACAATAAAATACGCGCAGGTCTAAAGAAAGGTCACATCGTTGTTGTTGCTGGTTTTCAAGGTTGTGATGAGCATGGCAATATTACCACGCTGGGGCGTGGCGGCTCTGATACCACCGCTGTGGCGATCGCTGCGGCTTTAAAAGCGGATGAATGTCAGATATACACGGATGTTGACGGTGTTTATACCACCGATCCTAGAGTGGTTGAAGATGCCCGACGTTTAGATAAAATCACATTCGAAGAAATGTTAGAAATGGCAAGTTTAGGCGCAAAAGTACTACAAATTCGCGCTGTAGAATTTGCCAGCAAATATAATGTCCCGTTACGTGTGCTTTCTTCCTTCAAAGAAGGGGGTGGCACATTGATCACGGCTGAGGAAACAAAAATGGAACAAGCACTTATCTCCGGCATCGCATTTAATAGAGACGAAGCCAAACTGACAATTCTTGGTGTACCGGATCATCCAGGTATCGCATCAAAAATTCTAGGCCCCATTGCCAAACAAAATATTGAAGTGGATATGATCATCCAAAATACAGGTCATGATGGCACAACAGACTTCACCTTTACTGTTCATCGTAATGATTACCAAGATTCATTAAAAATATTACAAAAAATAGCAAAAGAATTAGAAGCTAGAGAAGTGACTGGTGATGAGAAAATAGCTAAAATTTCAATTGTCGGTGTTGGTATGCGATCGCATGCTGGTATCGCAAGTACTATGTTTAAAACACTCGCAGACGAATCCATCAATATATCAATGATATCAACCTCCGAGATTAAAATTTCAGTGGTTGTTGATGAGAAATACCTAGAACTTGGTGTCCGTTCTTTACATAAAGCATTTGAACTTTCTGAAGTAAAATAATTACCGTCACCTACTTTAATGGCAATATTGATATTGTATTAAAAAACAATTATAATCCACCTCCCTACCCCCCTCTTTCGAGGGGGGTAGGGGATAAAAAGTGTAGATGGACTTAATTAAAAACATCAACACCTGTTGAAGAAAAAGGTATAGGATTACACCATATAGGACTAGAAGTACTATTCTGCTGTAATCAACAAAATTAAAACTAAGGAGAAGACCATGTTAATACTTACTCGCCGTATTGGAGAAGCCCTTATTATTGGTGATGACGTTGTCATTAATATACTTGGTGTAAAAGGCAACCAAGTAAGAATCGGTATTGATGCTCCAAAAGAAGTATCTGTTCACCGTGAAGAAATATACGATCGTATCCAAGCAGAAAAAAATAATACTAACCAAGCATAAAGTTAAACTTTTACTAGCCAAATAAACTATAGCTGATATAATGGTCGGCTTGAAACGGAGAGCTGGCCGAGTGGCTGAAGGCGCGCCCCTGCTAAGGGCGTATAGGCTTACCCCTATCGAGGGTTCGAATCCCTCGCTCTCCGCCATCAAACAATTTAATGCAGAAAGTAATTTATTCCTGTATAATTGATAAATTAAGCGCCCGTAGCTCAGCTGGATAGAGTACCTGGCTACGAACCAGGCGGTCACACGTTCGAATCGTGTCGGGCGCACCATATACCTGGTATATACATCAAGCAGTTAATCACTTAGTGGTTAGCTGCTTTTTTGTATCCAACGTTTGGTGTAGTTGAAAATGTAGTAGGTATTTCTTTCAACTTACACAAACTATCCGCATACGGTGTTAAGTGCTTTGATGATAGATGAGCGTAACGCTGTACCATCCTAATATCAGACCAACCACCTAACTCCTAAAGTATGTGAATTGGTGTCCCATTTTTAATATGCCAACTCGCCCAAGTATGTCGTAAACAGAACTACAGAGGCAAGTCCCCATGCCCACCAATAGTTCCAACCTACGGCTACTCCAACCGAAGCCAATATAAATGTAGCAATAGCAAAGCCAAGTAGTATGTAAGCCGCCTTACCTGCACCTAGAAGATAAACACCACATGACGGGCATACTAATTTTCCAGTCTTAAGCTTTGTCTTGCAGAATTTCAGTTTGATCTGAGATTTTTTGTTTGTTTCATAGCCTAACAGGTGGCGCAATAAAACTGGTTATGAAGTGAAGCTTATCATTATGGACAAATATGTACTACTCAGCTAATGGATAGTAACCGCCCTAAAATTATGCCATCGACCCTGCTTCATACGTCGGTTAATAAAGGCCTTAAATAGTTTTGGACTTAGAGCAACATTGCGTTTATGCCTTTGTTGATTACAAAACTTACAGGCAGCAACAATATTAGATTGTTTTGAACTTCCACCATCTTGATGGGGTATTAGGTGCTCACCTGTAGCTTGCATTTTTTTAGCTTGTTTAGATGTAAGATTATATTTTTTAGAATAATTTAAAAATTTGCTTTGCCACATTGGCTGATCGCAATAAAAACAGCAGCCACCCTGATGATTAAAAGCGATAGTACGTGGTTTAATGAGAGATGTTCGTGATTTAGCCATGATGAAACTCCAACTATAAAAAGGGTTTCCCAATATTCATGTATGAATTATTAGGAACCAGTTGAAGTCTTCAAATCTGGCACTACAGAGTCAGAGATATCTGAACACTAGGTATGATTCTACTCGCATTCTAAATTAGATGCCAAAAGTTCGTAAAGCACTGTATCCGATTATGTTTACAATTTTACTAAACAAGACTAACGGCCCCTAAACTGTAGTAAATATACAATAATGACTGGAGTCGCAAGCAATTGATTTGATTAAACAATAATATTATTTTCGGTCATGCTGCGAACCCATGTAGCCAGGTGAATAACACTCTATAAATCATAAGATTATATCCGAAGGAAAAACATATGTAGCTAAAAATGTCCTGCTGTTTAAAACCTAGCTATGACATGAAAATTATATACGTCAGCTGTGTACCATACTCGGTCATTCAGAATTTGGAGGTCTTAAATTACATTAATATCAGCTACAAAGTTATTCGGGCTTATACCACTCTTTATTTCCCAACCCCATCGTAAACAGAACTACAGAGGCAAGTCCCCATGCCCACCAATAGTTCCAACCTTCTGCCACGCCAACCGAAGCCAATATAAATGTAGTAATAGCAAAGCCAAGTAACACGTAAGCAGCCTTACCTGCACCTAGAAGATAAGCACCACATGACGGGCATACTGATTTTCCAGTCTTAAGCTTTGTATTGCAGAAAGCACATTTCATTTAAAGCCCCTAATTTCAGTTTATAGTAAATTTGTATCTCTAAAAATGTCATAAAACTAATATTTTTGAAGCCATGCAATGACCTGTTCAACATTTTTATCCGGTGGAAATACAGGATAAAACACATGTTTTATTACCCTATCTTCGCAGATCAAGGTGAGCCTTTTAATGAGTGTTGAGCCATCAACATTCATTGTTGGTAATGACAAAGCCTTTGTGAATTTTAATTTTTCATCACTCAAAAGGGAAAATGGTAGATGTAATCGCTGTGCGACTTCACTTTGATACTCTGCACTCTGTGTACTTAAACCATATACCGTAGAGTTCAGCTTCTTTAATTCATTACTATGATCTCTAAAAGAACAAGCTTGAGGTGTGCAACCTCTTGCTCCAGGTATTTGATCCCAACCATTAGGTAATGTAATGCCAGGTCGTCCAGTCATAGGATAAATATAAATAACTGTCAGACCCGTGAGAGTTGAAACATTAATTTCTTCATTCTGAGTAGATAATAACGATATATCAGGCAAGGTCATCCCTACAAGGTGATTACAAAAACCATCGTCTTTTGGAATGGGTAAATCTGTTGGTAATTCAGATAATACTGTCATTAGGCCACTTTGGTTTAAGACTGTGAATACTAAATTGAATAGAACTTTCTCATAAAAAAAAGTTTATTTCATTTAGATATCAATCATACCCAGTGTGTCAATATATGTACACAGCATTACTAAATACAACTAAATGACACTAAACCGTAGTAAATATAAATTATTGACTGGATCTACAAGTAATTGATCTAATTAAATTATTATTTTATTTTGAGTCAAACTATGAACCCATGCAGTCAATCAAATAACGCTTTATCAATCATATTCTTATATACACAGTAAAAACATATGTAGCTAAAAGTGTCCTACTGTTAAAAATCTAGCTAAGACATAAGAATTCTATACGTCAGCTATGTGCTGTGGATTCAATCGGTCATTATAAACGCCAATAATTACTTTAATTTTAGGTTCCCGACCTCAGCTCGCATTGTCAGTGAGTTCACGCAGCCTAGCGACCACATCAGGTGAACTGCGAAAGCGAAAAAATGCACCTGCAGCATCGGCGCGCTCTTCAAGCACTTCGCAGGAGGCAAAGATCTCGCCGCGCAAGCCCTGCGCCGACCAAGGTAAAAAAATCTCGGCTTCAACCAGCTGCTGTTGGAAAAAATGCACAATCGCCTGATGCAACTGTGTTATATCGTCCTTATTGCGTGCGCTAAGTACAATACAACCCGGATATTTTTCTTTCAGCTCTGCGGCACGTTCTGCTTGAGCGTCTTCGCCTTCCAGGTAGTCAATTTTATTGAACACTCGAATCTTCGGCACATCATCAGCACCAATCTCAGCCAATACTTTATCAGTCACTTCAAGCTGCATCTCAAAACCAGCATCACCCGCATCAATCACGTGCAGTAATAGTGAGGCGCTAAGCGCTTCGTCCAACGTTGATTTGAACGAGGCAACTAAGCCATGCGGCAAGTTTTTGATAAAACCAACCGTGTCACTCATCAAAATTTTAGGCACACTTTCTGGATAGAGGCTGCGTACCTTGGTATCTAAGGTGGCAAATAATTTATTAGCAACTAACACTTCTTTACCCGTAAGGGCTCGCATCAAGGTGGACTTGCCCGCGTTGGTATAACCGACGAGTGCCACTTGTGTTAGCCCCGCTTGTCTCTGACGTAGCGCTCGTTGGATCTCACGCCCCGCTTCCATTGCATCAATTTCTTTTTGTAACTCAGCAATACGATCGCGAACCTTGCGGCTGTCCATTTGGGCGCGAGACTGTCCTGTGCCTCGTCCACCGGTACCACTACGCTGTTTTCCTGCAGGTCCGGCTCGCTTGGCAGCCTCTCGCAAACGCGGTGCCATATAGGTTAATCGCGCAATTTCAACCTGCACTCGCGCTGCGTGTGAGCTGGCATTGCGATGAAAAATCTCAAGGATAACGACGGTACGATCCATGACTTCGCAACCGACTTCATTTTCTAAGTTAAGCGCTTGGGATGGCGAGATTTCATGATCAACCAGAATAAACTCAATTCCCTCACTCGTAGTTTCGGGGTTAACGTCCGACACTATTTCAGACCCCGAACTGTGAGCATCGATAAATTGTCGTATTTCATCTCGTTTACCGGTGCCCATATACGCCGTAGAGTCAAAAGACGAACGCTTTTGAGTAATCTGTCCGACAACTTCTAGACCTAAGGTTTTTGCCAAGTCTGATAACTCGGCCAACGATGACTCAAACTCGACATCGCTGACAGTGTCCAATTGCACGGCGACGATCAACGCGTGGGGAAGGCTTTCTTTTTCGGGGTTTAACATAGGGAAATTTCTCATAAGATTTAGGACGCGGACATTTTTAAAATAGCGTCACACATAGTGAAGTATACAAAGAATCTTGGACGAGAACCTGAGTATTAGACACCCCCTCTTTTTTACGTCCAATCTACAACACCTAAAATCTCACTGACAATGGCGAGTTCATGGTTGTCACTGACCCTTTATTTCAAACTCACACCCAATCAAATACGCTTTTTAGTCTTCCATGTCGCAATTTCAACCAGTGGATTATCTGGCCAGGGATGCTTGGGATAGCGCCCTTTCATTTCTTTTTTAACCTCGTGATATGAGGAGCGCCAGAAGCCGGCGAGGTCTTGTGTGATTTGCAGCGGTTTGCCTGCGGGTGACAGGAGATGAATCAACAGTGGTACTTTGCCTGTGACAACAGCCGGGGTTTGCTCGCAACCAAACATTTCTTGTAATTTCACAGCTAGTACTGGTGGAGACTCGGTGTAATCGATGCGGATGTTAGAACCGGATGGCACCTTTAAATGCGTGGGGGCCAGTTTGTTGAGTGTCTGTTGTTTGTCCCAAGGCAATAGTGCATGCAGGATCTCAGTTAACTTAATTTTCTTGAAATCATTTAATAAATTTACAGTGCTCAGATAAGGTGCTAACCAATCCTCAAGCGTGGTAAGCAATGCCTCATGGCTCACATCTGGCCAGTTATTACCTTCAATAGAGCGCACGAGTGATACTCTGGCACACCATTGCTCAAGCTCTGCAGTCCAAGGGAGAAGGTTGAGCCCTTGTTTGCGGATATGCTCAATCAATGCCGCGCTTTTGGCTTGTGCGGGTACGGTGTTTAAGCGAGTGCGTTGGAGAATGAGGATGCCTATTTTTTGCCTTTCTTCGGCAATAAACCGATTGGTTTGTTTATCCCACTCGGCAATGGTTTCTAGCTGAATCGAGTCGTTAAGGGCTGAATCAAATAGGCCTTCATCCAGTTTCACCGCTGAGTGAATAACATCCCCTTTGCCACCCTGCTGGCTTGAAACTTCGGCGACCACGAGCCATGCATTACTAGAAAGGTGTTGATGCCCTATCAGTTTGGCGCTACGACCATTAGCAAGTTGATAACCACCTGAATGTCGACGACGCGAGATTCGATCTGGATAAGCACAGGCGAGTAGATATCCGGGCAATTGCTCAGACGTTATCAAGAACGATAATTTACTGGGCTGCTTTACCTTAGATAGCTGTTGTTCGAATTGTTGTGCTAGCTGCTGAGTCCGTTGTAACCAGCCCTTATGCTTTGGCGGACAGTGTGACTTGCCGTTCAAAATATCAAGGCGGTGGCCAATATCTGCATTGTCATGACTAAAAGGGTCACGGTCAGATAATAGGCTGGCGAGTAAGGCCGCAGGTTTAATAAAACCGACTGTAGCACCACACAGTAATAGGTGTGCAAGCCGTGGGTGTATCGGTAGAGAGGTCATTGCCTTGCCATGTTCGGTCAGAAGCCAGCCATGGGCTTCACGTTCAATCGCACCGAGTGATTTAAGTAAATCCATGGCCTGTTGCCATAACCCTTTTGGCGGAGGATCGATCCAGCTTAATTCAGAGGGATCGTCTACGCCCCATTGTAATAATTGCAGCGCCATTGGGGCTAGGTCGGCATTTATAATTTCGGCGGTGCTGTGTGCTGCGAGTTGACGCTGTTGATCGGCCGACCAAAGCCGGTAACATTTTCCGGGCCTTAGCCGCCCTGCTCGCCCCGCTCTTTGTACACTGGATGCTTTCGAAATTTTGACAGTATACAAACCCTTCATGCCAATCGATGGGTTAAACTTGGCTTCCCTCACTAGACCACAGTCGACCACAACATCAACGCCATCAATCGTGAGGCTGGTTTCGGCAATATTAGTGGCCAATACGATTTTCTGATCGTTTGATTGTTGGCCTGTTAATGGTGCGATTGCCTGCTGTTGCTCGTCAATTGATAGATTGCCATAAAGTGGACGTAGGTGAATACCGCGTAACTTTCTATCAAAAATCCAGTCTGAAAGCTCGCCTGCAACCCGTCGAATTTCTCCCTGTCCGGGTAAAAATGCCAGCACGCTACTATTAGGGTTTTCATCAATCGCCTGTTTAATTGTAGCCACCATGCGATCCGTTATTCGTTCTTTTGGCTGTCTGGCCCGACCATAAATAATATCGACAGGATACGCTCTGCCTTCACTTTTAACTACGGGCGCACCACCAAGTAATTCTGATGTAGCATCGCTATCAAGGGTGGCTGACATGACCAGTATTTTTAACGGGTTATCATCATCTCTAAATAAATCACGACCTTTAAGGCACAAACTGAGCGCCAGATCAGAATCTAAACTGCGTTCGTGAAATTCGTCAAATATCACCAAACCCACCTCATCTAATGACGGGTCATTTTGTAACATTCGGGTAAGAATACCCTCAGTGATCACTTCCACCTTGGTCTGCTTGCTGACGTTAGTATCTAAGCGCATACGATAACCAATCGTTTGCCCGGGGCTTTCATTCAACAGGCTGGCCATACGATATGCAGAAGATCTTGTGGCGATTCTACGAGGCTCTAACATTAGAATTTTTTTGTTATTTAGCCAAGGTTCATTCATCAAGGCGATCGGGACTAAGGTGGTTTTACCTGCACCCGGAGGTGCTTCCAATACGACCTCATGCCGCTCAAATAATTGCTGCTTAAGCGTGTCTAAGATATCTTCAACAGGTAGGCCCAATGGAGTCACAGTTTTGCCTTTGGCAATGGATTTGCAGGGAGGTGATAGTAACTCAAAATGATGATAGTTTCGATTATATAACTGTTATTATTCAAAGTGCATATTGGATGGTCACGGCTATAATTAATGACTACGACGGCTTCCGCGACGCTTAGATTGGCCTCGACGACCGGGCCGAGGATCGGCCTCAAAATTACCATATTCCTCATCATCGAATGGGCTTGCTGCTGCCTTCTTACTAGGGGCAAAGCCTGGGATAATATCTAGCTCAAACTTACGGCCAATAACACGTTCAATTGACTGTAATTGCTTAGCTTCGTCCTCACTGAATAATGAAACGGCTAAACCAGAGCTGCCAGCACGACCCGTTCGACCAATTCGATGGACATAATCTTCTGCTATATAGGGCATATCAAAGTTAACCACACAAGACAGTTGGTTTACATCAATGCCCCGAGAAGCAATATCAGTGGCGACCAATACCTTAACTTTGCCGTTTCTAAATCCCTCTAAGGCCAGTGTCCGTGCATGCTGGGTTCTGTTGGCATGGATAGATGCGGCACTAATCCCCGTATTTTCCAGCTGCAACACCAAACTATCCGCACCTTTCTTGGTACGAGTAAACACCAAAACTTGCTGCCATTTTTTCTTGTTAATCAGGTGAATCAACAGCTCACTTTTACGCTCTTTATCTACAGGATGTATTTTCTGCTTAATACTATCAACAATGCTGTTGGCGGCAGTCACTTCAATCAACAGTGGATTATTTAACATGCCTTGGGCAAGGGACTTGATCGCTTTAGAAAACGTCGCTGAAAACATCAAGGTTTGGCGTTGAGTAGGTAGCAGTGTTTGAATGTGGCGAATATCATCGATAAAGCCTAAATCCAACATGCGATCAGCTTCATCCAACACCAATATCTCAAGCTGATCAAAGTTAATGGCCTGTTGATTATAAAGATCAATCAAGCGACCGGGCGTAGCCACAAGCACATCCAAACCACCTTGCAACTGGGATATTTGTGGTTCAATCCTCACCCCACCAAACACGGCCGTAGAGCGAATATTCATATCGCGGCTGTAGTTTTGAACACTCTGTTCAAGCTGAGCGGCGAGCTCACGGGTCGGCGTAATGACTAAGGCACGCACAGTTTTATTCTGCGGACTAGACCCAGCAGATAATAGCTGCACCATTGGTAATATAAAAGCAGCCGTTTTACCCGTGCCCGTCTGTGCCACCGCCATAACATCACGCTGACTAAGCACGACCGGAATAGCTTCACTCTGTATCGGTGATGGCGTTGTATAACCTTGTTCTTCAATGGTTTTCAGCAGAACATCACACAAGCCTAAAAAGCCAAATGACATAGATAAATATTCCTTGGATTGATTAAGACTTCTATAATGATGACTGCTTTGGCTCGTCAACAGTCACTTAAGTCACATTCTAACCAAATTTTTCTTATTACGTCTGCACCGTGCCAAAATCGGTCATTCGTTTAACGCCACAAGCAGAGGCGCCAGCTTCGCTGGCGTCCTGCTGGCATGACTTGTTATATGTTGAAGCCTAAATAGGAACAACTTTATTTGCACAAGGGCCTTTTTGACCTTCGCCAACTTCAAATTCAACGGACTGGCCATCATTCAATGTTGCGTATCCACCATTCGCTTGAATTTCTGAATGATGAACAAATAGATCTTTACTACCATCTTCAGGTGAAATAAAACCGAAACCTTTATCGGCATTGAACCATTTAACTGTACCTTTACTCATGTTCTGTCTTCCTTTGTATATTTAATATTCGATAATTTCGATTATTTTGCTATGTGTTGCCTATTTCGTTTCCTGATATAGGTTGTTCGTCTTGCTGCTGACTATCGTCCGCCCCTGATTTTTTCAAGCGCTTCTCTTCCTTCTTTTTCTTTTTAGCTATTTCTTTCTGGCGCTTTTCGAAAGTGTAATTGGGCTTGGCCACTCGAATTCTCCTTTACATAATCCTAGAATTTGAACGTATAGAATACGTTATTTTCCAACCTATTGCTCTTTTCATAGCATCAATAATCTCCACGGTTGCGAGAGAGTGCTGAATAATAGCGGATATTCACCGCTCCTTAGACATATAACCGCGTGTTTTATGAGGTCGTACCATCAGAACAATTCTATCGACTGACTGCTTTGGGTCGGTAACAGCCTCTTACCTCTTAATCATCGCGCTAATTAATACTCTGCCCCTTCCACACTACAGGCTGTTATGTGGCATAGAAAATAACTTAACTATAAAAGGCTTCAACTGTTCCTTTTAGCGTCATCAGAAGTGGTTGCCCCCGACGGTCCAACGCCTTAGTAGAAGCTATTTTCACCCAACCTTCACTGATGCAATATTCCTCGACATCGAAACGCTCTTTGCCGTTCAGCCGAATACCAATGTCGTGATCGAAAATTTCTGCCACATGATGTGGGCTACGGGGGTTACCCGAAAGACGATCTGGCAAAGTGGGTAGCGATTTAGTGTCGTTCATGTTCGTGACCTGATAAATAAAAACTACATTATTGTAGACAATATAGACCTAGCGTTCAAGAACTTCAGTAGAATTTAGAGGCCTTGAAATCAAGTACTCAGCCAGCTTGATTTTTCGATAGGTTACAGCCGTTCCACCCTGAAAGTCACGTTCTGTTTTTTTGGCTGTTGGCACTTTATTTTCCGATTAGAAAACTTTGTTGATGATCGAGCCACAATGCATGATGACATAAGCATGCAACTGACAAGCTGATTTTGATAACGATATCGCGAGATCTTCTTTTATTCGCATCATATCTTCATCAGTCTCAAATACATCCTGACGATTATTGCCTCGATGCATAATATGAAGAGGCTGGTTGGGAACAACTATCCTAGGTAATCGGGCCATTTCGTTACATCCTTGCATCGAAGTTGAGATTTAGAAGCTAACTATATCATCAAGCCCATCATTTAATAATCAAGCTGGCTGCCCCCTTTATTTCCTTCTGTTTTCTTCACTGGCGTGATATAGCCCAATGAAGAATGCAATCGCTTGTTGGGAAAAGGTGACGGAGGTATTAAATTATGAGCAATAGCACAAAAGAGAGCGAAGAATTAAATTCGTCGCTCACGTACTGCGGATTCAATCGGGCGATGCAACACGCTAAAATTTACGCAAGTAAAAGGAGTGTTGCAGATGATACAAAGAGCTTTTACACTGTTCCCAAATATTACGTTACGCTCTCCAAACAAATTCCAACTTGTATCAGCCCTAAATCATAGGAATAAACTTGGATCTTATCAAAGACCCTATCAAGCAATTAATAAAAAGGATTGCCGTACCCGCTAGTGTTGGCATGTTTTTCAACACGATGTATTACATTGTCGATAACTTCTATGCAGGCATGCTGTCTTCAACAGCGCTTGCAGGAATTTCACTGGCAGCACCGATATATTTTATGGGTCTAGCAATCTCTATTGGTGTTGGGCAAGGCACTAACGCCTTAGTTGGCCATGCTCGAGGGGCAGGCAATCAAAAAGAAGCCGAAAAAATCGCCGGCCATGCACTCTCTTTTGCTTGGGTTATGTCTTTAATCATAGGTCTTCTAGTATTAATCGCAGCACCAAACATATTTTCATTGATGAAAGCTGAAGGTGCTTATACCGACGAGGCAATGAAATATCTCTATATAATTTTGCCAAGCCTAGGTTTGCTCTCTCATGGCATGGCCGCCAATGGCATATTAAATTCTTTGGGCGACACTACCAGTCTTAGAAATAGTTTAATCGTGGCGTTTTTAGCCAACATCATACTTGATCCTTTATTTATGTTTGGCCTTGGCTGGGGCGTATATGGTTTGGCAGCAGCATCCGCAGTAACGCAACTTGGCAGCGCCGTC
Source organism: Piscirickettsiaceae bacterium (assembly GCA_013215825.1). Lineage (GTDB taxonomy): Bacteria > Pseudomonadota > Gammaproteobacteria > Nitrosococcales > Methylophagaceae. The sequence goes on from JABSQN010000003.1 coordinate 128,962, forward strand.
TATTTAACAATCAAAATTCGGCAAAGTAAGCTCGGCAATAGCCTTGCCTTACACAACTTAATTCCCAACTGGATACATTACCAAGCCTTACTCAAACAATCGCTTCCTGCCAGCGGTAATATGTTTTTGATCGCCTTAGGCTCACTGATCATTACCTCAGCAGTGGCTCGATTTGGCGAAAATGCGGTTGCCGGTCTGGGCATTGCACTACGTATAGAGCAGCTGGTATTACTGCCCACCATCGGTTTGAATATAGCAGTACTGTCCTTAGTGAGTGTTAACTTTGGGGCCAATCAATTTCATCGTATGGAACAAGCAGCAATTGATTCAATCAAAATTGGCACGTCCATGATGGTGATAGGCGGCATATTGATCTTTACCTTTGCTTACCCACTTATCTCATTGTTTGCTGAAAATAAAGCTGTTATAGAAATTGGAGTCAGTTATTTACGTGTGGAAGCCATCATCTTACCCGCCTATGTGCTCAGCTTTGTTGCCAGTGCTGTGTTGCAAGGGGTCAAACAACCCATGATCCCGATGTACTTCAATATCGTACGAACCTTATTGTTACCGATCACATTTATCTTTATCGCTTTAAGTCTTATTGGAACCGGAATTTATGGCGTGTGGGTTTCTATCGCCATTGCCACGTGGTTAACCGCCAGTGTGCAATTTATGCATATGCGGAAACTGGTCAAGTTAAAAAATAAACTTGGTTAAACCTTGCATTACTCCTCACTCAAAAAACTGATTAAACTCTCGGCGTAATTGCTGCGCTGTTTCAATATCTATTAACTCAAAGCTCACTTCACACCCCGACTGACGTTGAGCCAGATTGGCCAAATCTAATGAAAATACAGTGCCAATTTTAGGGTAACCACCAATAGTGGGTGCATCTTTTAATAAGATGATCGGTAAACCGGCGGTGGTGATTTCAACACTGCCATAAGCAATGCCCTCGGAAATCATTGTTGCGGGTGTATTTTCGATTGATTGACCTTCTAAACGACACCCTGTCCGATCAGATTCCTTGCCAATTTTATACGTTTGTCCGAATAAGGTTTGCTGTTGTTGTTCACTAAATTTATCAAACTGATAACTGGGCAATAATCTTAATATTAAAGATTTTTTGTAATCCGGCTTAAACCAGGCTGGCATTGTTTTGCCGATATCACTTGGTTTTACAGGTTCACATAATAATTCATCACCATTTTGGATTAATGTTCCAACCTTCTCCCGCACGTTGACTGATCTAGAATTGAAGTATTGCGTGGTTTGAAAACCCTCTTGCACTGCGAGATAGGCACGAACACCGGTTTTTGGTGTTGACCACGACAACATATACAGGGTCACATATACAGGGTCAGGTCTTTGATTTATGATTTTTAATGATCCCACTGACTGTCGAATAGTGTAACTCAAAATAATCACCCAGTTCTTTCAAACTATAACCACCACTCGCATACGCTGATGTAATCGCTTCATTTCGGGTTTTATGATTTTCTTGATAATAGGCTATTTCCTTCGGTAAGGCCCTGCGTTGTGAAGAAGAGATCTCGCTTAGATCCTTGTTACCGTCTATCAGCTCTTGCATTGATTTGATAAAATTGTCATCTCCCAAAAACATCTGGTTTTTCAACTGTTGCCACGGCGATGACTGGCCTGTACCTTCACTGATGAACTGTTTATAGGCTTCGATAGCGTTACTCTTTCGTTGACCAAATCCGGCTAACAACCAATCTGTATTTAACCAAATCGGTTTGACGTGTTGACCCACCGTTGCCCGATAACTGCTCCATGGCCATTCTGTCGCAGAACGAACCATGCCTGCCCGTACAGGATTCAACACGATATATCTGGCTAGTTCCAGCAAGTAGCTGTCTTTATCGACTAAGATTGATTTGTATCTCCCCTGAAAAACGTGTCCTACACGCCTATGTGCTCGGTTAAATGTCTGGGTATATTTGCCATTGAGCTGGCGCATGCCTTTGGCAAGGTTGGCTTCGGGTGTTTCAATTAATAGATGATAATGGTTATCCATCAAACAATAGGCATGGCATACCCAGTTGTAATGCTCACAGACTTCGGACAAAACACGTAAATAGTTTTCTCTATCGGCATCTGTTTCATAGATCGCTTCCTGACGATCACCCCGTGATGTGATGTGGTATAACGCGCCTGCAAACTCAAGCCGAAGGGGTCTTGTCATCTTTGCTCTACCTGTTATGGATCCTACACAAGCTTAACAGGGCGTGGATCATAAATCAAAGACCTGACCCTAATTTCTGCTAATTTCTAAAAGGGGCTTACCAACGTTTGGATACTGATATGGAAGGCGCATAACAAGCCTTCCTATTCTCTCAGTTAAACCGACTTCTAAACCATAGTACCTATCAAAAATAAGCTCTCACACGGCTTATTTTTTTAACCTCAACTTGTCTGAAAATCCTAACCATCAGAAAAATAAAGATTTTCAGGCAATTACAATCTTTTTTATATTGCTACTATCTCCTCTGCCTAGTTTTAAGCTGGTTCTCGCACAGGTCAATAAACACAACCTGAGCACAGCGACCACATTAAAACATTACCCACACTGGAGACACCCTAATGGCCTATGCAACACAAAATCCGTATACCGGAGAACTAATACAAACCTTTCCTGATGCCACTGATGCAGAAGTAGATCACGCTATCACCGAGGCACATGATGCCTTTCTACAATGGCGAGATACCAGTGCCGAAGACAAAGCGACTATTTTACAAAAAGCAGCTGACTTGCTGCGTAAAAACAAACGCAAGCATGCAGAATTATTAACCCTCGAAATGGGTAAACTCTTGACCGAAGCTGAGGCAGAAGTCGAGTTATCAGCACAAATTTTAGAATATTACGTTAACAACGCAGCTAAACTGCTCAAACCACAAATACTTGAATCAGCTGATCCCGCAGTGAAAAGAGCCCAGATCATTCATGAACCATTGGGTGTATTACTCGCGATTGAACCGTGGAACTTCCCTTATTACCAAATCGCTCGCATCCTTGCACCACAGCTTTCAGCCGGTAATACGCTGTTATTAAAACACGCATCCAATGTGCCACAATGTGCTGCCACCTTCCAACAACTAATGATTGATGCTGGCTTGCCTAAAGGTGCATTTCGCAACCTGTATGCCACACGTAATCAAGTCAACACCATTATTGCTGATTCACGCGTACGTGGTGTGGCATTAACCGGTTCAGAAGGCGCAGGCCAAGTAGTCGCATCACAAGCAGGCAAGGCGATGAAAAAATCAACATTAGAACTCGGTGGTGCCGATGCCTTTGTCGTATTGGCTGATGCTGAGCTAGAAAAAACCGTTAAATGGGCCGTGTTCGGACGTCATTGGAATGCCGGACAAGTATGTGTGTCTTCCAAACGGATGATCATCGTCGACAGTGTTTATGATGAGTTTATGGAACGTTATGCCAACGGCGTAGCAGCGTTGCGTACAGGTGACCCGATGAATCCAGCAACCACACTGGCACCATTATCGTCACAAGGCGCTGCTGATGAAGTGAAAGACAACATCAAGAAAGCGGTTGAATTCGGTGCAACGGCAACTGAAGTAGGCCCAAACGTGCCAACAAAAGGCGCATTTGTGCAACCGACTATTTTGACCGACATCACACCAGAAAACCCTGCTTACTACTGGGAATTCTTTGGTCCTGTGTCAATGATATTCAGAGCAAAAGATGAAGCCGATGCCGTGCGTATCGCCAACGACTCACCATTTGGACTCGGTGGCTCAGTGTTTGGTAAAGATGAAGATCATGCTGAAGAAGTAGCTAAACAAATATCTACAGGCATGGTCTATGTTAATCATCCAACTGCAGTGAAAGCCGACCTACCTTTCGGTGGTGTACGTAACTCAGGTTATGGCCGTGAATTGATTGATTTAGGCTTGAAAGAGTTTGTAAATCACAAGCTGGTTGCAGTTACCGATATTGATGGTGGTTTTTAGCTGCTAAGTTTGTTTACTTGAACTTGAACTTGAACTTGAAAAGGAAAGGAAAGGAAAGGAAAGGCCTTCAATAGAAATATTGAAGGCCTTTTTTATCAAGTTAGCTGACCCCTTGATTTCCTATCTCTTTAAGTCTTATTGGAACCGGAATTTATGGCGTGTGGGTTTCAATCGCCATTGCCACGTGGTTAACCGCCAGTGTGCAATTTATGCATATGCGGAAACTGGTCAAGTTAAAAAATAAACTTGGTTAAACCTTGCATTACTCCTCACTCAAAAAACTGATTAAACTCTCGGCGTAATTGCTGCGCTGTTTCAATATCTATTAACTCAAAGCTCACTTCACACCCCGACTGACGTTGAGCCAGATTGGCTAAATCTAATGAAAATACAGTGCCAATTTTAGGGTAACCACCAATAGTGGGTGCATCTTTTAATAAGATGATCGGTAA
>JABSQN010000003.1:133512-133940 GCA_013215825.1 Piscirickettsiaceae bacterium
TTTCTATCGCCATTGCCACGTGGTTAACCGCCAGTGTGCAATTTATGCATATGCGGAAACTGGTCAAGTTAAAAAATCAACTTGGTTAAACCTTTCATTACTCCTCACTCAAAAAACTGATTAAACTCTCGGCGTAATTGCTGTGCTGTTTCAATATCTATTAACTCGAAACTCACTTCACACCCCGGCTGACGTTGAGCCAGTTTGGCGAGGTCTAATGACAACACAGTGCCAATTTTAGGATAACCACCTATGGTCGGGGCATCTTTTAATAAGATGATAGGTAAACCTGCTGTGGTGATTTCAACACTGCCATAAGCCATGCCTTCGGAAATCATTGTTGCTGGTGTATTTTCAATTGATTGGCCTTCTAAACGACATCCTGTCCGATCAGATTCCTTGCCAATGTTATACGTTTGTCCGAATAA